>JAXHUO010000019.1:0-63493 GCA_034189605.1 Chloroflexota bacterium | reverse complement strand
CACCATCGGCGTAGAGCGGGATGCAGGTGACCAGCGCCACGGCTGCGGTCAGCCCGGCGGCGATGCCCGCGCTCAGGCCGGGGCTACTGCGCAGGCGTTTGAGCAGGAGGGAGAGGAGAGATGTCACGGCCCTACAACCACCTGGCCTTCCTCGAGCCCAGAGACGATCTCGACCCGCTCTTCACTTTCGATGCCGGTGACCACGTCCACAGTGCGCTGGGTGCCGTCCGGCTCCTGTACGATGACAAAGGTGCGCCCGCGAAAGGTCTGGAGCGCCGCCGGGGACAGCCAGAGAGCCCCGTCCTTCTCCTCAAGAACGACGGTCACCCGCACCAGCGCACCCACCTCCAGGTCCGGTGCATCCGAGCCAAGAGCGATGTGCGTGGCGCGGTCGGTCTCCTCCACGTCCCCGCCCCAGCCGTAGGGGAGTTGACGCACCTGTCCCTGGAAGATCTGGCCGGGGTAGTCGGCCGGGGCTAGGGTGGCTTCCTGCCCTACAGCCAGATCGCGCACATCGTCGGCTGAGAGATCGGCGCGCAGTTCCAACTCGGACGGGTCGCCGGCGACGAGCACCGTCTGATAAGCGGAGACACTCTCGCCCGGCGCGGTCGAGATAGCCAGCACCACGCCGTCAAAGGGGGCCACGATCTGGCGCTCGGCCACCTGTGCTTCCAGTTGGCGCACCTGCTGCTCCAGGCGCGGGTCGGGGCCGGCCAGGCCGGTCTCGACCTCCAGTTGCGCCTGGGACACCCCGTTTTCCAGTTCGCGGATGGTATAGTAGCGCTCTTTTACGGCATCGTCATAGTCCGCCTGGGCTATCTCCAGGTCGCGCTGCGCCTCTTTCAGAGCGCGCTCGGTGCCCTCTCGCTCAACCTTTAATCGCTCGGCCCTCCAATTCACCTGCAACTCCCAGTCTCGGGCAGGGTCCCAGGTCTTGTCGTAGGCTTCCTGGGCGCGAGCCAGTGCCTCCTGGCTACGGATCAGTTCGACCTGCGCCTTCAGCACAGTGGGGTCGGGGTAGGTAGCGCGGGCACGGTCCAGCGCCAGTTGCGCATCCTGGAGCGCCAGTTGGGTCTTGCTGAATTCGCGGCTGCTCTCGATCTGCGCTATCTGCCAGTCGAGTTGGGCGGCCTCTAGTTGGCGTTGCAGGTCAGCCATCTCCAGTTCGGCCAGGAGGTCGCCCTCACGGACACTCTCATCGCGCTGGACCAGCAGCCGGCTCAAGTGGCTATCGGCGCGGAAGAAGAGCTCGGCCTGCTGCACCGGCGCGACGCGGGCGGTGAACTCTAACGAGCGGCTCACCGTGCCGCGCTGGACGGTGTAGGTGGGCTGCTCCGCTTCGGGCGCAGGGGGGATGGGAGTGGGGGTGGGGCCGCCCGCGCCGCCGGAGGGATTGGCGTTGCAGGCGGTCGCCAGGATGAGCAAGGCGGTCAGCAACAAATGTCGGGTTCGAGTATGCTGCATAGTCACACCTCCGCGTGGCTCAATTATGCCACATAAGGGCTGCTGGTCAAGCGAGAGCTCTTCAGTCTAGCAGGGCAGCAGACTGAAAAGTCTCTCCTCCCCGCATCAGGAATCCATCCAATAGGAAGCGAGAGGATCATCAGTCCGTCGGATAGTCCGGGTCGGCCTCCAGAGCGCAGGCCGTCCGGGCCACCTCGTCCACCGCGCCGCCCAAGGTCGCCACGCACGCCTCGTACGTCTCGACCATCCGCTGGGCGGCCTGCAGCGCCGCCTCCGCGTCGCCGCCGTCCACCACCTTGCGGTAGGCCTCCATCAGCCAGAATTCGACGCGCGGGTCCCATTCGACCGGTGTGCCGACGGCGTGCTCCAGAATGTAGTGAAAGACGGCCGCGGCCTCAGCCCCTACCCGCTGCCGGTAGGCCTCCGACTCGACCAGCGACCGGCGCGGAGAAACCGTGCCGCCAGCCTCCAGGTGCTCACTCAGGAAACGGATCCATTCCCAGCATGCCTCGGGATAGGCGGTATGGGCGGTGATGTAGTAGCCGTTGCTCCAGCGCAACAGCAAGTCGCCTTCCCCCTGCGGCATCACGGCCACCTTCCACATCTCTGAGCGCCAGGGGGCGAACAACTCGACCGAGTTGTTCGCCCACATCGCTTCGTCCTTGTGCTGGCTAGGCCCGCCGGCACCGGTGGCACCGGGCGGTGCTGGCGGCGGCATCACCCCATGGACGGTCACCAGGTCAGCATACCAGCGCAGCGCCGCGGCCGCACGCGAGTCGTCCAGGTGATAGCGGATCTCATCCCCCTCACGCTCCACCAGTTCTGCGCCCCGCTGCTGGAGGAAGTAGACCAGCGTGAACGCTTCCAACCGTTCACCGGGGGCAAAACCATAGCGCTTGTTGTCGCCCTCGCCCTCAGTCAACGCGACGGCCGTCTGCAGGAAGTCGTCCAGCGTCCAGCCAGGGGTGGGATAGTCCACCCCGGCCGCGTCAAAGGCCGCACGGTCGTAATTCAGCGTGCGCAGGCGTACCTGAGCCGGCAAACCCCACAGTTGCCCCTCGACGTAGTAGGATTCCAGCAGGCCTGGATAGAAATCGTCCAGCGGAAGCGCGGCGTCGGCCTCCACCATAGGGTCCAGAGGGCGCAGCAGCGAGCGCGTCTCCGCGTCAACCTGAGAGGCCCACCAGCGGAAACAGTCGCATTGTTGCGCAACGACGCTGGGCCTGGGGTAGCGACGCGCGCGGGGCAGCATCTGAACGTTCACGATAACGTCGGGGTGTTCAGCGTGGAAGGCGTCTGCCAGATCGCGTAGAGTATCCAATTCGTCGAACTCTCCGGCCAGGACGGTGAAGCGGATGGTGGTCGCGGTGCCGCCTATGTCAACGGGGCGGGGTGTTGCCACGACGATGGGTGCGGCGGTGGGAGTGGGCCGGACGGCCAGGCGCTCGACCTCCTGCTGCCACTGCGCCTGGGCCTGGGCCAGCGCCTGCTCCACCGGCACGCCGTTCTGTTTAACAGTGAGGATCGCGTCAGACAGTAGCTGGCTAGCAACCATCACGTCCACGTAGGACGGCACCGAAGCGCGTTCCAGCCCATAGCGGTAGACGGAGGCTGTGTCTTCGTCCAGTGTGTCCCAGAAGCCCCATCGTTCGGCCGTCGAGCGCCTGGCAGGGAGGAAGCCGGGGCGGGGGGGCTGGCGGGTGAGGAACTCTGCCCAGCGCAGGGCCTCCTGCGGATGCTCTGTGGCAGCGCTGACAGCTACGCCCCAGAGGATCAGCCCTTTGTAACCACCCGGCAAGAGGGCAACGCTGGCACCATGCGCCTCCAGAGAAGTTGTAGTCCACATGGTCGCTTTGCCGTGTTGGGTCAAGTCGTACATATCTGCGGTGGCCGTGATGTCC
The DNA here is from genome assembly GCA_034189605.1 of Chloroflexota bacterium. GTDB lineage: Bacteria > Chloroflexota > Anaerolineae > B4-G1 > B4-G1 > JAUWNP01. Next base: position 60,128 of record JAXHUO010000019.1, on the reverse strand, counting down.
CCCCAGGGCACGGATTGGTCAGTCATCGCCAGGTCAAGGTACCAACGTACCACTTGGGCCATCTCTGGTGTGTCCAGCCGTGGCATAGGCCTGGCCATCAGCATGCTTTGCAGCACGGTTAATCCCGGATCCACAAAGCCCCAGCGGGTCACGTCGTCGCCTTCGCGTAAGGTGAGCGCCCGGGCCATCTCCCGCAGGTCCTCGCGGCTCCAGTCCAGCGCAGGCGGGTCGAGCCCCGCCTCGGTCAGAGCAGCGCGGTCGTAGGCAACCAGCGTTATCAGGGTAGTCTGGTAAGGCAATCCCCATAATCCACCGTCCCACCGGAAGGCATCCAGCGCGCCGGCGTAGAAATCGTCCTCGTCAATGCGGTCAATCAACGGCGCCAGGTTCAGCACGTACTCTGGAGGGGTGACTTTGGGACTTGCGAACCAGTGGAATGTGTCGCCCGCGCCGGCCAGCACACGGAGAGTCTCTGCGCTCTGATCTAACTGCTCCTCGGCGCTGGAGCCGCCTCGCCACACAGGTGCGTCGGCTGCCACGATCTGCACGACGATACCCGGATTTTCGGCGTGGAAGGCATCGGCCAGTTCCTCGTACAGCGCTTCTTCTCCGGGGTAGCAGGCAAAGGTGACGACCACCGGCCCCTGCTGGGCTGTTTCTCCCCTGCCGCAGCCGCTGAGCAGCAGCAGGATCAACAACAGGCAAATCCAGTAACCAGGTTTCATTTGTCACTTTCTCCCCTAACGGCCGCCCTGCCCGACTGACGCGGGGTCAGCAATCCACAACTAGGGCTCAACCTCAAGCGCAGCCTGGGCCCTGGAGAGCGCCGCCTCCACGTCTTCCCCATTTTCGAGAATGTCCAGCAGCGGTTGGCCCAGGTATTTTTCGGCGACGAAGTAGAGATGATAGTCCACCGGCGTCGCTCCCTCAATCGTCGCCAGGCAACCGTCGTAGGCCTCATCCCCAATCTGATCCGCATACGCCCGGCGGACTTGCTCTGACCCGGCGACGGAGCGGCGGGCCGGGATGCCCTTCAGTTGCGGCATCTGCCGGGTCAGAAAGTCAATCCAGCGCAGGGCTGCTTCGGGATGGGGGGTATTGGCGGAGACAAAGTAGGCGAAGGTCTGGCTGACGATGGCCTCCTCCTGGTCGCGGGGCCAGGGGACGATTCCCCAGTCAAAGTCCCAGTCCCAGCCGCCGGTACCCTGCCGCTCAGACAGCGGGCCGGCCCAGAGGGCGGCGTCACCCTCTTGAGCGGCTATATCGGCTTTGACGCCGATCATTCCCCATCGCTGCTCTGCCTCGGCCACCTCGCCCTCCCCGGAAGTCACGATGGACACTCCCGCGCCCTCGCGAGGCTCAGGCTCGTAGAGTTCCAGCCGTTCCGGGAGGGGCATCACCTCGTGGAGCAGGGCCAGGTCGGCAAACCAGCGGACGGCTTCAACGGTGCGGGGATCGGTCAGGGTGTAGTCGTCCTCCTCCTTCACTGCTCCACCGTGGGCATAGACAAAGGGCACGGCCTGGTCCACCTGGCCGCTGAAGGCCATCTTGCGCTCCGGCAGCCCTTTTCGCAGAGCGACGGCTGTCTCCAGGAAATCGTCTCGCGTCCAGCCCCCCCCTTCGTCCCCCCCATAGGGGGGGAAAGAGGGGGGGTAGGGAACGCCGGCCTGGTCGAAGAGGTCTTTGTTGTAATAGATCACCACCGGGTCTATCTCGGCCGGCAGGCCCCACAGGGAGCCACCCTGGCGTACCGTGTCCAGGGCGAGAGGGTAAAAGTCACCGAGGTCGAACTCGGGGCGAACGGCGACCAAAGGACCGACGTCCAGCAGGTTTTCATCCCCGAGCAACATCCGAAAACTGCGACTCAGGAAGACATCCACCCCCAACTCTTTGTCAAAGATCAGGTCCAGGTAGTAGGTGCCCTTCTGCCTCAGTTCGTCGGTAGAGATTTCGCGCAGTTCGACCCGCAGGTCGGGGTTCTCATCGTTGAAAGCATCGGCCAACCGCTGGTAGTTGGCCTCGTTGAAGGCAGTGAGGTACGCCGGGTAGGCAAAGGTGACGACCGTTTGGTCGGCCGAGGGGCTCTCTACCGCCTGGCATCCGGCCAGCGCTCCAGTCACCAGCGCACCCAACAGAATAACGGTTAGAATCCTGATCCGCGTCATTGTGTCACCTCCCCCACCACTACAGCGAATTTAGAAAGGAACGAATTTCTTGCTCTTAATCCGCTTTTTTCCAAATTCGTTGTTGTGAATCCTCTATTCTTGCCCCAACTCTTCCTCAGCCTGCCGCTGAGCCATCTCCAGCGCATCCTCGACGATCTGCTCTCCCTCCAGAACGGCGAAGAGGGGGCCTTGTAGCCAGTGCGAGGCCCGCCAGTCCAGTGTCTCGGGCAGGACGATCCCGCTCTCCAGGGCCGCCAGGCATCCGTCCAGCGCTTCTCTGCCGATCTCCTGCTCCAGTCGGCTCCGGAAGGGATCGTCCGTGGCGACGGAGCGGCGGGCCGACAAGCCGCCGTACAAAGACGGCTGCCGGGTCAAATAGTCCACCCACTGAAGCGCCTGGTCGTAGTGGGCTGAGTGGGCGGTGATGAAGCAGCCCTGGACACCGGCCAACGTAGCCGCTCTGCGGCCGGCCGGCAAAGGGGCGATACCCCAGGGGAAATCCCACCGCTGCCAGCGGCCACCCCGGTCGGACAGTCGCCCCATCCACATTGCCACGTCCCCGGCGGCCACCGCCTGCTCCAGGTCGGCCTGCGCCTGGCTTGCTGCCTTGCCCGCCTCATCGCCGGCCGCGACGATGGTCTGTCTCCGGCCGCTTGCGGTGGCGTACTCGGCCAACTCCGCCGGGGTGGGCATCACTCGCTCGACCAGGGCCAGGTCCACGTACCAGCGCACAGCCTCGATCGTCGCCGGATCGTCCAACGTCGCCCGGGTTGGATTGATGGGGTCATCCACCACCGTTCCGCCATTCTGGTAGATGAAAGGTATCACCTGCGCGCCCCAGGAGCCGAAAGCAGAGGAGAGAGGAGAGGGGGGAGAGGAGAGGGAGCGGGCTGTTTGCAAAAAGTCGTTCCAATGCCAACTGCCGGACGGATAAGGAACCCCGGCTGCATCGAATAGGTTCTGATTGTAGAACATCACCCAGGGGTCCAGTTCTGTGGGAAGGCCGTAGACGCGCCCTTGCCAGCTCAGACTATTCAGGGCCGATGGGTAAAAGTCCTCACTCTGGAGAGCGGTGTCTGCTTCGAGGGAAGGCTGCAAATCGCGCAGGAGACCTCGTTGGGCCAGGTCGGGGAAGAGGACGGCGCTGGTCAAAAGCACGTCCACGCCCCATTCGGGATCGGTGAGGAAATCGGCGTCGGCCAGCCCCTGGGGCAGTTCGTCGAAGCCAACGGTCTTGACCTGGACGGTGACGTGGGGGTTGGCCTCGTGGAACCCCTCGGCCAGCCGTTCATAGTCCACAGGCAGGCTCGAGAGCCACCAGGGGAAGGGCACAACGACGAAGGTGATGGTGACCGGTTCTGGGGCTGATGCCGAGGAGCAGGCTGCCAGCAGCGGAAGCAGGATCAGCGTCACCAGTAATAGCGGGATTCTGTTGTCCCTCGTCACACGGATCCTCCTCATACATCCAGGATGCCAACTGACGGGCAGGTTATGGTACAGATATCTTTTGCTGTGCCTTGCGCAAGGCCGTCTCCACGTCTTCACCGTGTTCATAGACGTCGAGCATAGCCTCTCCCAGGTAGTAAGGGCCACCTGAAGGAGCCAACCAACTTTCGACGGCCTGCCCTGTCTCCAGCAGGGACGAGTAGGCATCCAGGGCTTCCGGCTCGATCCCGTCAGCCAGCCTGTTACGGAAGGCCGTGCCCTGAGCCACCGAGCGCCGGGCAGGGAAGCCGGGTATGTCAACCCGCTGTCGCGTCAAATAGTCAATCCAACGCAGGGCTTCCTGCGGGCGCTTGCAGTGGGCGGTGACATAGTAGCCATAAGATTTCATCACCACCGCCTCAACCGCATCTCGGGGCAGAGGTACGACGCCCCATTTGAACTCCCAGGCGGAACTGTACCCAGAGAACGGAGCTACCCACATAGCCGCCTGGCCATAGTCGGCGCTTAGATTCAGCGTGGCATCCGCGTACAGGCATTGTCTCCGGCCTGCGCCCAGTTCCCCGCTCGACGACACTGAGACTCCTGCCTGAGAGTTCGGAGAAGATTCGAGTGTATAAGCCTCGACCTGGGCCAGAGTGGGCATCACGCCATGCACCAGTGCCAGGTCCAGGTACCACTGCAGGGCCTCAGCGGTCAGCGGGTCGTCCAGCGTGGGCAGCGGCTCCTCGAGGGGGGAAGAGATAGACTCTGCATCTACCAGGGCGCCGCCGTGAGCATAGATAAAGGGCACCGCTGCCCGGCACGCTCCGGCAAAGGAAAAATACTTTTCCGGCAAACCCTGTCTCAAGGCCAGGGCCGTGGTCAAGAACTCGTCCCGTGTCCAGTCCGGCCGGGGGTAGTCCACGCCAGCCTGGTCGAAGAGGTCCCTGTTGTAGAATATCCCCAGCGGGATGGCCTCGCCAGGGATGCCCCACAGGTCGTTGCCTTGCTCGAATTGTTCGAGCACCAGCGGGTAGAAATCGTCCAATTCCCACGCAAAGTCGGCTTCGATCAACGGCTGCAGGTTAAGGATGCGGCCGCTCTCGGCCAGCCAGCGCGCATAGGCTCCTCCCTGGCTTATGAAGACGTCAATCTCCCACTCTTCGTCGAGCATGATGTCGCGGCCGATATCCTCCACACCCGTTCCGTCCGAGTTCTTGATCTCGCGCAACTGGATCCTGACGTCCGGGTTGGCCTCGTTGAAGGCATCGGTCAGCTTTTGAAAATTGGTTTTGGTGAACAGGCTGATATATTGGGGGTAGGCGAAGGTAATGACGATCGTCTCTTCTGGGGTCGGAGTCGGGCTGCAGGCGGACAGGGTCGCTACCAGCAGCGGTAGCAGGATCAGCGTCGCCAGGAGCAACCAAAGCCCATTGTCTCTCGTCACTTGAACTCTCCTTTCACCATTACTCATTGGTCATTGGTTCATTGTTCATTGCCCGGACAATCTCTGCTGAGCCTGGCGCAAGGCTGTTTCCACGTCCGCGCCTCGCTCGTAGATGTCAACCAAAGCATCTCCCAGGCAGTGGGCCGCCATGCCACGAGTTGAGGTTAGATGAAGGGCCTGCCCCCTCTCCACCTGTGCCAGCAGGGCGTCGAGGGCCGGCCCATCAATCTCCTGGCCCAATATCCCACGGAAGGCCGCACCCTGGGCGAGCGAGCGACGGGCGGGGATGCCCGAGATGTCAACCCGGTGGCGGGTCAGGTACTCGATCCAGCGCAAGGCCTCCTGGGGATGCTGGCTGTGGGCCGTGACGTAGCAGCCAAAGGCATCGAGCATCGTCACCTCAACCGCATCCCGTGGCAGAGGCGCGACGCCCCAGCGAAACTTCCAGGGAATATCCTGTTGCCAGCCCCCTTGCTCCCACAGCGGGGCGATCCACAACGCCGCGTCACCCCATCCAGCGGCCACATTCAGCCAGCCGTCGGCTTCCATGGCTCTCCGTACCCCTTCGCCGAGTTCCCCATCACCGTAGATGCCGGAAAACAAGCCCACGTTCGGGGGCAATTCTGGCTCATAGGCCTCGACCTGGGCCAGGGTGGGCATCACCTCGTGCACCAGCGCCAGGTCGAAATACCACCGCAGGGCCCCGATCGTCAGGGGATTGTCCAGGGTGCAATTTCCGTCTTCGCCTAGCAAAGAACCCCCGTGGGCATAGATGAAAGGCACTGCCGCTTCAGTTCCTCCGGCGAAGGCAAAGTCCTTTTCCGGCAGAGCCGCTTTCAACGCCACGGCCGTCGCCAGAAAATCATCCCTCGTCCAGCCCCCTTCGACCCCGCTCAGGGCAAGCGGCCGGGGGTAAGCCACCCCCGCTTCGTCAAAGAGGTCCTTGTTATAGAACATCACCAGGGGCACGAACTCGGTCGGAACGCCCCACAGGTTGCCAGTGTGTTGGAACTGCGCCAGTACCGGGGGATAGAAATCGTCCAGTTCCCAACCCGGATCGGCCTCCAGCAGGGGTTGTAGATCGAGGATGCGACCACTGTCAGCCAACCTCTTCGTGAGGGCTCCTCCCCGAACGAAAAAGGCGTCACTGCCCCACTCCTCGTTGAGCAGGATGTCGGCGTAGAAATCATCCACGCCCCTCAGTTCCTGGGTGCCTATCGCCCGCAACTGGACTTGCAGGTCCGGGTTGGCCTGGTTGAAATCGTCGGCCAGCCCCCTGAAGTTAGCCTGGGTAAAAAAGGTGGTGGTTGCAGGAATGGCAAAGGTGATGACGGTCGGCTCTTCCGGGGTCGGAGACGGAGCGCAGGCAGATAGCGTCGTTGCCAGCAGGGCAATCACCAGGATGATGTTTCGCTTCATCAGTACCTCACTCCAGCGATTCGGCGATGCGGATCGCTTCATCCAGGCTCAGATTGTCCCCGCCCAGGAGGTAGCTGATGCCCTCGACTTCCCAAACCAAGGCACGGCCCTCAATCCAGGCGGCCCGCCGGCCGTTCAGTGCCACCTCCTCAAGCGGTTCGCCGGTCATCAAGCCAAGCGACACGATCTCGCCTGTCATAGTTGTCTCATCAATGACCTCCACTCGAGTGTACACCGGTATTTGTACCAGGACAATCTCGCCATCTGGACCACCGTAGAAGAGGAAAGCCCGCTTGCTAGGGGGAGGGGGAACCATCACATCGAGGAACGTGTAGCCGACGGGGAGATAGGCCGGCTGGCGCAGGCTGAAAGGTGTAATCGCCTGGGCCTCGTCGAGGGTGTTGAAGTAGTGCACGGTGGCGTCCTGGCCGAACCCCGCGTTGTTGCTAAAGTTGCCGATGGGCGTCCGGATGGTCCATCGCAACTCCACCCTCGGTCTGACAGACGGCGTCCACTGTGGACGAGAGGCTGCTGAGTCAGGATCAACGTGGTAGATCGTCGTGTGTTCTCCTACCGACAGAATGTGCACAAAGTCCTGGACAGCCTGGGCCGCAGCCGTCAGGACGCCGGGCCAGGCCGATGCGACCACGAGAAGGGCAGCCATGACGACGGCCGCCAGGGTCACGGCAGGGTGTCGTCGCCAGAAAAGGTTGTGACCAAGACGCTTCTTCCGTCGTCCCCACCCTTCCCGCGCATCAGTCCGGTTCAGCAGCCGGCGTCGGAGTGGGCGTCGCACCTGGCTCTCGGTACTAAAGTCGGTCGTGACCAGGGTGTGGGCCAGGTCGAGGGCCTGGCGGTACTCGGTCGGCGTCGGTTCGGAGTCCATTTGCCCGGCCTCGTTCAGCAGGTTATCCACGTCACGGCTGAAGCGGTCGGCCCAATCTTGTTCATTCCATTCTCCATTCTCCATCCTCCATTCTCCATTCTCTATTCTCCATCCTCCCATAGCCTCACTCCTTAGCACTCAGTTCAGCCCGCAGCCGTCGCACGGCCCGGTAGAGGATCACGCCCACGTTGCTCGCACCCAGGCCGGTGAGTTCGGCGATGTGGCGGTTGGTCAGCCCGGCGGCGAACTTGAGGGCGATGAGGTCTCGTTCCCGGTCGCTCAAGCGGGCCAGGCTTGCCAGCAGTTCGGCACGAGTTTCGTCGCGAATGACAACCTCCTCTGGCTGAGGCTCAGCACTGGCCCAGTCGCGCAGCACTTGAAGCGAGAGCCAACGGCGGCGCCTTTGGGCACGAAGGTAGTCGTTAGCAGCGTTGCGGGCGATGGCAAAGAGCCAGGCGGCAAAGGGCGCTCGCTCCGGGCTAAATCTGCCGATGTTGACCAGAGCCCGCTCAAAGACCTGAGCGGTAACGTCGTCCGCCGCTTCGGCATCTTGAACGCGATAGCGCACATAGTTGTAGACGCGCGGGAAGTAGTGGTCGTAGATGGCGGCGAAGGCAGCCGGCTCAGCCGTAGCGCGGGCCACCAGCGCCAGTTCGTTTGGTAACACGGTGGCGGTACCGTCCATCATCGTCTCTCCACGAGGTTGGCGGGTGTCTCTACTAATAAATACGCTGTGACATCAGAGATATTACACCTGATGACCAACGATTACAAGTGGGGATTAAAAAAGCCACCCAAGTTTGGGCGGCTTTCCTTCGCATCAGGCATGCACATCTACTTCAGCCAGTCACAGCCTACAATCTCAAAATAGCCCCCTCACTGGCCGACCCGACCAGCGCCGCGTAACGGGCCAGATAGCCCGTGGTCACTCTGGGCGACGGTGACTTCCAGCCCTCCTGCCGCCGGGTCATCTCCTCTGCGGAGACATGAAGCGTCAGCCTCTTGTGGGGGATGTCCAACTCGATCTCATCACCCTCTTGCACCAGAGCAATCGGCCCGCCGGCAGCTGCCTCCGGGGAGATGTGGCAGACGGCGGCCCCCCGCGTCGCCCCGGAGAAACGACCATCGGTCAGGAGCGCCACCTTGTCGTCCAGCCCCACCCCGGCCAGCGCAGAGGTGGGCATCAACATCTCCCGCATCCCTGGCCCGCCCCGGGGACCCTCGTGGCGAATGACGACCACGTCGCCGGCCTGGATGTGCCCGCCCAGGATGGCGTCCAGCGCCGGCTCCTCACCCTCAAAGAGACGCGCGGGCCCCCGATGATGCATCATCTCCGGCCGCACGGCGGCCGCCTTGACCACCGCTCCATCCGGGGCCAGGTTGCCCCATAGAATCGTTATCCCCCCGTCGGGCCGATGAGGATCGTCGGCCGGGCGGATGACATCGGAAAGGCGGCCTGCCCCGTCCAGGTTCTCTGCCATCCTCTTCCCGGTCACCGTATATGCATCACCCTGCAGCAGGTTATAGCGCAAGAGTTCCGCCATCACCGCCGGCACACCTCCCGCCTCGCCCAGGTCCTGCATGTGATGGGGACCGGAGGGACTGAGTTTGACCAGGTAGGGAGTCCGGTTGCTCACCGCGTCGAACTTCTGCAGGGGCAGCGAAACGCCCGCCTCGTAGGCGATGGCCGGTAGATGCAGCACCGTATTTGTCGAGCCGCCGATGGCCATGTCCACAGCGATCGCGTTCTCGAAGGCGGCCTCCGTCATAATGTCGCGCGGGAGAACACCTGCGCGGACCAAGTCCAGAATCTGCATCCCGGCCCGCTTTGCCAGCCGCAGGCGGGCCGCCGTGACAGCCGGGATCGTGCCGTTGCCTGGCAGCCCCATGCCCAATGCCTCGGTCAGACAGTTCATCGTGTTGGCAGTGAAGAGACCGGCGCAGGAGCCACAGCCCGGGCAGGCGACAAGTTCCAACTCCCGTAGTTCCTCCTCGCTCATCCGCCCGGCCCCGCACTCCCCCACCGCCTCGAACATTGTTTTCACGTCCACGTCCTGGCCCCGGTAGCGCCCGGCCATCATCGGCCCACCGCTGACGAATATGGCGGGGATATTGAGCCGGGCGGCGGCCATCAACATGCCCGGCACGATCTTGTCGCAGTTCGGAATGAGCACCAGGCCATCAAACCTGTGGGCCGCCGCCATGATCTCCACAGAATCGGCGATCAGTTCCCGGCTGGGCAGAGAGTAACACATCCCCGGGTGTCCCATGGCAATGCCATCGCACACGCCTATGACGTTGAATTCCAACGGCGTGCCACCAGCCATGCGGACGCCCGCTTTCACCGCATCACTCACTGTGTTCAGATGAACGTGACCGGGCACAACGTCGTTGTAGGAATTGACCACCCCGATGAGCGGACGGTCCAGTTCTTCGGGCGTCAATCCGGTGGCGTAAAAAAGACTCCGGTGAGGAGCCCGCTCGAAACCTCGTTTTGCTAAATCGCTGCGCATGTCTTCTCCTTTGTTGAAAGCGAGTTTTTCGGAAAAAACCTGGTTTCTCCCGTCACTAGTCCCCAATCCTTTCGGCAATGATATCCCCCATCTCTCTGATCCCGACGGGAGAGGAGCCTTTCTCACAGCTGTCATCTCTGCTCAGGCCATATTCCACCGCATCTGCCAAAGCAATCCAACTGGCCTCGATGATGTTAGCGGATGCTCCCACAGTGGACCAGCGGTGCGTCTCGTTTTGCATATCAATCAGCACCCGGGTGGTCGCTGCCGTCCCGTGGTCCCCGTCCAGAATGTGCACCTTGTAGTCGGCCAGGTTGAATTGGGCCAGGTGTGGATACACGGGCGTCAGCGCCTTACGCAGAGCCGCATCCAGAGCGTTCACCGGCCCGTTGCCCTCGGCCACCGTGTGGAAAATCTGGTTTCCCACGCGGATTTTGATGGTCGCCTCGGCAAAGAGCCCGCGCCCTTCTCGATGTTCGACGACGACCATAAAGTCAAGCATCTCAAAGGGAGGTATATAGTCCGATTGCGAACGGCGCAGCAATACTTTTACCGACGCCTCGGCTCCCTCGAAGGTAAAGCCCTGGTGTTCCAATCGTTTGATCGTCTGGAGCACTTCCGGCAGGGCCTCAATCTCCTGGGGGGCGATGCCTATCTCCTCCGCCTTGCTCAGCAGGTTCCCCCGGCCCGAAAGTTCCGATACGAGTATACGTGGCCGGTTGCCCACGAGGGCCGGGTCAATATGCTGGTAACTCTGCGGATTGCGCCGCATGGCCGCCACGTGGATGCCCCCTTTGTGAGCGAAAGCGCTATGGCCCACATAAGCCGCCTGGCGATAAAGAGGTTGGTTGGCGATGGCGGCTACCGCGCGGGCGACTCGCGTCAGATGAACCAACCGGCCTTGAGGCAGAGCCATCATCCCCATCTTTAACTCCAGGTTGGGGATCAGGGTACAGAGGTTGGCGTTGCCACATCGCTCGCCATAACCGTTCATCGTTCCCTGCACGTGCGTAGCGCCAGCCCGGACGGCTGCCAGACTGTTCGCTACAGCCAGTCCATTGTCGTCATGGGCATGGATGCCCAGGGGAACGCCTGGGAAAGCCGACTGGACCTCCCGGACGGTGGTCTCAATCTCCCAGTCCATCGAGCCACCATTGGTATCGCATAACACGAGCGTATCCGCGCCTCCCCCGACGGCAGCCTGGAGCGTGGCCATAGCGTAAAGGGGATCGGCCTTGTATCCGTCGAAAAAGTGCTCCGCATCGTAGATGACCTCTCGAAGAAACCGGGTTTTTCGGAAAAAACCCGGTTTCTCTTTCAAGTAGGCCACGCTCTCCCGGATGATGCGCAGATTCTCCTCCGGCGTGGCGCGCAGGACGTCGTGGACGTGAAGCATCGAACTCTTGCCCACGACGGTGACCACCGGCGTATCCGCCTCCAGCAGAGCCTGCATATTGGTGTCGTCCCCGGGTTGGCTCCCCACCCGGCACGTGCTGCCGAAAGCGGCAACCTGAACTTGCACCAGGTTCAGTTCTCGCACCCGCCGGAAGTATTCGATATCTTTTGGATTGGAGCCCGGCCAGCCCCCCTCGACGTAACGCACCCCCAGCCTGTCGAGCAGGTGGGTGATCTTTAGTTTGTCGTCCACCGACAGGGAGATACCCTCCCCCTGCGTCCCATCGCGCAACGTCGTGTCGTAGAGCCAGACCCGCGGATTATCCATCATCTCCACCTTGTGCTTCCTGCCTTTTAACTGCTCAGCCTACCCTCTATACCCTTCTACTCGTTTTTCATCTCTGGCCGCAGCGCACGAACCGCCGCCCCCGACCGCCACATCTCTGACTCGCGCATCTCTCGCAGTTCTGCTTCCAACTTTTGCTTGTAATCGGGTGCACTGTTGGCTTTGAGAACAATCCGCGTCTCTTCACCGGAGACGACGCTCTGATAGAGGCCATCAAAGACCGGCATGACAGCCTCTCGGAACCTGTGACGCCAGTCGAGCGCGCCGCGCTGCGCCGTCGTGCTGCAGTTGGCGTACATCCAATCCATGCCGTTCTCACCGACTAGTCGGATCAGACTCTGAGTCAATTCCTCGACAGTCTCGTTGAACGCCTCACTCGGGCTATGACCGTTCTGGCGCAGCACGGCGTACTGGGCCTCCATGATGCCGGCGAGCGCACCCATCAACACTCCTCTTTCCCCGGTGAGATCGCTGTATACCTCGTTCTGAAAGGTGGTGGAGAAAAGATAACCCGAACCAATCGTTATGCCGACGGCCAGGGTCCGCTCCGTCGCGTGGCCTGTATAGTCCTGATACACAGCATAACCACTGTTGATACCGCTACCGGCAAGGAAATTGGCCCTCACGCTAGCCCCCGATCCCTTGGGTGCTACCATAACGACGTCCACAAACCCGGGGGGCACCACACCCGTCTGATCGTTGTACACGATGGCGAAACCGTGCGAAAAGTACAGCGCGTCTCCCTCCTTCAGACAGGGCTCCACCCTGGGCCACAAAATCATCTGGGCGGCGTCGGAGACCAGGTACTGAATGATGGTGGCCCTCTCTACGGCTGCTGCGATGGGAAAAAGTGTCTTGCCGGGCTCCCATCCATCCTTTAGCGCCTTCTCCCAGGAGCGCTTGCGCTCTGGCGACCCTCCCACGATGACATTGACACCGTTATCTCTCATATTGAGTGCCTGGGCCGGGCCTTGCACCCCATAACCCAAGACGGCGACGACCTCGTCGCTCAGGACCTCACGCGCCTTCTCCAACGAGAACTCGGCTCTCGTGACGACCTCTTCCACCGTGCCTCCAAAATCAATCTTTGCCATTTCTATCCTCCCTATAGTTCATTTTTGTCATTTGTCATCGTTCATTGGTTCATTGCTTCGCCTCCACGCACCATCGCCACCTGTCCGGTGCGCACCATCTCCAGAATGCCAAAGGGGCGCAACACCTCAACCAGGCCCTCCACCTTCTCCTCCGTACCGGTGACCTCGATCATCAGTGTGTCCAGGCTCACGTCCACTACCCGCGCCCGGAAAGTATCCACGATCTGCATCACCTCCGACCGGGTTCCACCACCGTTTGCCCGTACTCTGATGAGGGCCAGGTCGCGCATCACGGATGGCTGTTCGGTTACGTCCTCAACGCGGATGACGTTGACCAACTTGTAGAGATTCTGAACAACTTTCTGCACGTCGGTGCGGTCGCTGTCCACGACGATGGTCATCCGAGAGATGCCAGGGTGCTCCGTGTGGCCTACAGTCAGGCTTTCAATGTTAAAGACCCGCCGCCGGAAGAGGCTGGACACCCGGTTCAGCACGCCAGGCTTGTCCTCAACCAGCGTTATCAATGTGCTCTCCATCTTTGTCCTCCTTTATCAAGACCCAACGACCACGATGGGGCGACGGATCATCTCGTGCAGGGCCGCGCCGGCCGGGACCATTGGGTAGACGTTGCCCTCCTCACCCTCCTGGGCAACCTGGAACTCGATTAAAGCCGGCCCGGGATGGCTCCGCGCTTCCGCGATGACCCGGCTAGTATCTTCTGGGTCAGTGACCTGCCAACCGTGGATACCATAAGCCTCCACCAACCTGATGAAATCGGGGTTGAGCAGATTGGTAGACTCGTAACGCTGGTCGTAAAATAGTTCCTGCCACTGGCGCACCATCCCCAGATAGCCATTATTGAAGAGGGCTATGCGCAGGGGCAACCGTTCCTGAACCACGGTGGCCAACTCTTGAACGCTCATCTGGAAACCACCGTCGCCCACGATGGCCCAGACCTCGTCGTCGGGCCGGGCGACCTGGGCGCCGATGGCCGCTGGCAGCCCAAAGCCCATCGTTCCCAGCCCCCCAGAGGTGATAAGGGGATGAGGCTGATCGAAGCGATAGTACTGGGCGGCCCACATCTGGTGCTGGCCGACGTCGGTAACCACAATGGCTTCTCCCTGGGTCGCTTCCCATAAGGCGTGAACAATGTGGGGAGGCAGGAGACGGCCATTGTCATGCCGGTTCATAATGTCTCGAACCTGGCTTTCACCCCGCCAGCGGTCAATCTGCTCCAACCACTCCCGGTGGGAAATTTGCCCCACCAGAGGCAAGAGTTGTTCCAGCACCTGGCACAGGTCTCCCTGAATTGCCACGTCCACCGGCACGATCTTGTTCAGTTCGGCCGCGTCCAGGTCCACGTGGACCTTGCGGGCATGGGGAGCATAATGCTCCAGTTTCCCCGTCACGCGGTCGTCAAAACGCATGCCAAAAGCCAGGAGCAGATCAGCCTCCTGGATGGCCTGGTTCACAAAGGCCTCACCGTGCATCCCCATCATCCCCAGGGCCAGGGGGTGGGATTCGGGGAATCCACCCTTGCCCAGCAAGGTCAAGGCGACGGGGGTCTCTGTTTTCTTGACGAACGCCTTTAGCGTCTCCATCGCGCCAGACATCAGGACACCATGCCCGGCGAGGACGACGGGACGCCGCGCATCGTTGATCAGGGCGGCAGCCTGGCGCACGGCGTCGGGATCTCCCAGCCCGACGGGTTGATAGCCTGGCAGCCGGACCTCCTCTTCGGGCAGCACAAAGTCGGTCTCCGCCTGCTGCACGTCCTTGGGCAGGTCAATCAGCACCGGTCCAGGCCTACCGCTGCGAGCAATGTAGAAAGCCTCGTGGATGATATAAGCCAGATCGTTCACGTCGGTCACCAGATAGTTGTGCTTGGTGATGGGCAAGGTAACCCCCGTGATGTCCGTCTCCTGAAAAGCGTCTGATCCAATCAACGCGGTAGGTGCCTGGCCCGTGATGCAGACAATAGGTGAGGAATCCATCATAGCCGTGGCGATACCGGTGACCAGGTTGGTCGCCCCTGGCCCCGAAGTGGCCATCGCCACCCCCACCCGCCCCGACGCCCGGGCGTAGCCGTCGGCGGCGTGGGCCGCACATTGTTCGTGGCGAACGAGAATATGACGGATACCATAATCCTGGCGCGGATGGTAGGTGTGCATAATCGCCCCGCCGGGGAAACCAAAAACCACCTCCACTCCCTCTCGCTCCAACATCTCCCAGATAATTTGTGCACCTGTCCGTCTCATCTCTCCCCTTTCCTCCATGATGGTTATTGAGCGGCTGAAGAACATAAAAAAAGCCACCCGGTTGGGTGGCCTTGCCTCTTGGCATTCACCAGCGACATAAACTCACTGGCGCCAACCCAACCGCCAACCGCTCCCGCTAAGCAGGAGCACAACAATGACAACAATAATCAGACCCAGCACCCGATGGCCGATCCCGGCGATCCTCCAGACAGAGGAAATGAACGCTCTGTCACAATATTGCCCAAAGTCCATTTTCTGCAATCCTTGCCAGTCCGTCCGCTGTGTATAACGAGAGGTACAAAAAAAGAGCCGCCCCATTGGGCGGCTCTGATTTACACTAAATGCAGTGATAACCACCTGCCCAACAGGCTAAGGCTCCTCCCTAATAACCAGGGGCAAGAGCAAGTTGGACACAATGATTACCAAAGCCCGGGAATCTTTCATCATCAAAAAACACCTGACGCTACCGATATTAGTGAAATCATACATCAACTTGGCAGATTTGTCAAGTCGAATTACTCAGCCATAACCAGTCATTTTCCATCCTCTCCACTCTGAAAATCACCGGTCCAAAACAGACACAAATAGCACACTGATACACACAGGTGAAACAGATTCTCACGGATTTTTATCTTTTTCACCTCATCGTAATCATATACGATACCAATCCATCCTCGCCCTCGTAAAAAGGCTCATAATCCTGATGCGTCCAGTCAGGCACTGGCCCCAACGTGAACGGCGCAAAACCCAACACATAGTCATCGGTGCCTAGATGGCCATCGTACCACTGCATACGGGCAACCACTTCGGCCTTGTTCACTGGATCATAACCGCCGCCGGCGTAAAACTCGCTCACAAACAGGGGAACAACCTCGTTTCGCTCCTTGAGCAAGTGGTATAGGAAGCGATAGCGGAGGCACAGCGCACCCGCACCGTCAAGGATTGGCCCGCCAGGAATCCACCCGCCAGGCGCAGTTACCCCAGTATCTTCAGTCGTAGTATTGCCACCCTCATCCACAAAGTGAACGTTCCACCACATATCTATCGGGTCGTCGCCAAAGACCCCTTCGTGCAGGGTAAGGATGTGACCGCCAGATTTGGCCCGCGCAAATACGCCCGTCTCGACAATATTCAACAGATCAACCCACTCAGGCGTACCAGCACTGAAACCAAAAATGGCCAATTTCAGGTCATTGGCCTCGGCGATGTCCAGACACTTGATCGTCAGCCGGGCCAGACGCACATAGGCATCTGTAGGCACGCCGCCGCCCAACGGCTCATTCGTTACCTCCCAATAGTCCACAGCCTGCCTGAGCGAAGGGTCGTTTTGAACCTTGGTCAAAATCGGCTCCATCAGGACAGCCGCATACCAATCCAGGTCCGTGCCCGGGTCATTGACCAAAAAAGCGCCCTCATGGTCATGAGCCAGACGGCCAACGGTAATCGTCTCCGGGCTGATGCGCTTTACATCTTTTAACCAACCCAAATCACCCACGGCCTTGACAATCCTGAACGGCGCACCTGCATCCGCCAGGGTCTGGGTGAAATCGAGGATGCGGTTCGACCAAATACCGTGGACGCCCAGTTTGCTCCCGTTGCCCACAGGCGGCGGGAGTGGAGACGGGAGCGGCTGTGTGGTCGGGGCGGGGCTGGATGCGTACGTGGGGATGGCGGTTGGCGGGGTCTTTGTGGGGTAGGTGACTTGTGTTGGCTGAACAGGTTGTGGGGTTGACGTAGGTGTAGCCGGCAGGCTAGTCGCAGGCATAGGTTGATCGAGGATGATGAAAACAAGTGAGAATAGGGCAAGAGCAACCAGCACTGCCAGAATTAGGCCAGTGATAAGAAATATCTTGATACCATTTCGGTGTCGCTCAAACATTCGCGTCTACCCCCGCTTGTAGAGGTAGTGCCTACAGTCACTGTGACAACAGTAGGTCAGGATGGCATCTGTGTCTTGGGGGCAGAGTGTGAACATTGTGGCTCGTAATGCGTAACCGCGTGAGTGAGGTTCAGGGCCGGATCGTCAGCCGCAGTCGGCGCAGTAGATTCCCCAACAATCCACCCGGCACCCGTCCCGGCGTCGCGCCCCCACCCTCCCCCTGGTTGCCGTAGACGTCATAATGAACAATCTCCGCCAGCGGCTTGCGGGGCCGTGGATCCGGGTTCTCTGCCGGGAACCCCACCGTCAGCAATCCTACGATTTCCAGGTGATCCGGCACCTTGAGAATACCGGCGATTGCCTTCCGGTCCAGGCCCCCGATCCAACAGGTTCCCAGCCCCAGGGCTTTGGCCTGTAACATGATCTGGGAACCTGCCAGCCCGATATCCTCGTGGAGGAATTGCCGATAGATCCGGTGGTGAGCGTCCCCGCATAGGACGATAAGCAGCGGTGCCTCCTCCACGTGCGCCCAGCGGACAAAGTAGTAGGCGGCGTGCTGCGCGACTTGCCGGCGGATGGTCTCGTCCCGGATGACGATAAATGTCCAGGGCTGCCTGTTGCTGGCCGAGGGAGCCCACCGGCCAGCCTCCAGCAGTTGCTCGATCATCTCATCCGGCACAGGGTCCGGCCGGTAGCGGCGGATGCTGCGCCGCCCCTTGAGCAGGGCTAGCACCGATGCGGGGGAGAAAGTATCGGCGGCTTGAACCATATTAAGCACTCCGTCACAAGGTGCAACGCACTTGTTCCTAAGAGTGCGTTGCACCTGAGTAGCAATCCAGGTCTTACCAACGCTCGTAGCGCACCAGTTCAGTTAGTGCCTTGCGCTTCTTAGGTCCGGGTTGGTCGGCGGGGTAACCCAACGGAGTGAAGGCAATCGGTTCCACGTCGTCAGGCAGGCCCAAGACCTCGCGTGCCGCCACAGGGTTGAACGCCGCGATCCAGCACGTGCCCAGCCCCAGGTCGGCTGCGGCCAGGATCAAGTGATCCATGACGATGGCGACGTCCACGTCGCAGTAACTTTTTTCGTCGTCCCGGCGGACCCATCCCCGGGCCGGAATCCCACAGGCGCAGATGATCAACGGCGCTTGCACGAACCAGTCCCTGCCATAGATGCGCCCCAACTCCGCCTTGCGCTCCGCTGTGTGAATCACGACGATCTGAAAGGGTTGCCGGTTGGCCGCGGTCGGCGCCAGGCGTGCCGCTTCGAGCACCTGCTGTAGCTTATCGTCCTCCACCGGGTCGGGCTTGTATGCCCGCACACTGTACCGCTTCTCAATGAGTTCTGAGAACTGCATGCTAACCTCCTCGTGATAGATAGAAAAGCAGTGCCGCAAAAGTCGCCCTGACGGTTGACCGTCATTCTGAGCGTAGCGAAGAATCTCCTTATTACGGTGGTGGAGACCCTTTGCTTCGCTCAGGGTGACAGGGCGGGTTTTGCACTATGGCATAGAAAGACATTCTAGCACAAGATTCGCTCAGCGCAAATCTGGCCCCTCCACCCCCTCACTCACGGCTGGCGGCGAAATCCTCGGCGCGTTTTATAAAGCGCACGAGACGGGCTCGCATTTCGACTTTATCGTAGGTGGGATGGGTCAAGCGCACCCGGTCTGAACCATGGTGCTCGCTCCACAACCAGCGCAGGATCAAAAAAGGCCACCGGGTCGCCAGGAGACGATCCCATACAACGAGCCGTTCTCCAAAACCAGGATCACCGGCAGGACGGCGATAGTTTTCGCGCAGCCATGCCTGCTGCGGCGCGCTCAGTTCGGCCAACGCAGCGTGCCAGCGCAGTTCCGCCAGGTCCAAGGCCGGGTCGCCCCACCCACTGTATTCCCAGTCCACCCAGCGCAGCCGGCTATCTTGGCCCCAAACACCGTTTGCCAGGTTTGGGTCCACGCGGCACAGACACAGTGGCACACACTCGCGGCCCGGATCCACGGATGCGGTTGTGAGGGCTTGCGCGCAACCGTCCACTAACTGGGCCAACCGATCCCGCAGATATTGCCCATCCGGCTCAGTAGTCGCCAGCCAGGCCCCATACTCAGCCAGGAAACTGTCCAACTCGACCAGATACGGCGCAAAGTCAAACCAGTGGAACCAGGCATCGGGGAGACCGAAACTATCATGGTCACACTGACGGAGGGTATGTATGCGGTGATAACTCTCCAGCAACGCGGCTAGTTGCTGCGCCGCAGGTGATGGGCTGAGATGTTCACCGATCAACCAGCGGTAGACGACGGCGGGGAAGGGAACAATGGTGCGGCTCTCGTCCAACCAAAGCGGCCGCGGCGCGACGTCCAGCCCTGCCGCCTGCAGCAACCGCAGCGCACCATACTCCCGCGCGGTCCGGCGTCGCTCGTCGGCGACGCATAATTTGCAGGCGAAATAGCGCCCGTCGGTCTCTATCCGATACAGCGCATTATTGGCTCCGCCTGTCACGTGACGCACTGTGACATCCCTTTCTGTCCAAACGTCCGCCCCAGCAGCGCGCGCGGCAGCGACCATTCGCAGCCAGTCTGGCATCCCGCTTATATGATGTCCGTCAGTGTCAAAACCGTTCAAGATCAATCAAGGCTCCCCCTCATCTGCTTAAAATGTAACAGGAACAAGCCAACAAATCCCGAACTGGCGGACATAAGGCGATATGCTATAATAGAGACGTGGTTGGGACAAGCGCACGGAACCACGAAGGGGGCAATGAGATGAAAGCTCTGATTGAAAAGGCATGGATTCGCACACCAGAGAGTGGCGGAGTCACGAGTTATCAAGTCCTGATCCGCATTGATGTCAGCAAAGGCAAGTTCATCGAGAGTACTCATCGCACCTATGAAGATGCCAAGGCCAGGATGGAAGAATTGCTCGAATATAACACCACTGTTGAACGGAACGCACTGACTCCGACTAGATGACAACCACTCGCCATGCCCGCCGCGACGTTGCTTTTCAGTTTCTGCGTCCATAGCCATAGCCTCCAGCCACGGGCGAGCCAGGCTGCAACATGACGCATGGGTCACCGCACAAACGCGGCTTCTTGCACAGCGAACGCATCAAGAGTCCGTTGGCGCCCGAGGTCAGTCATATCCATGCGCTCGATCTCCGTACGGGAGAAATACCCCACCTCGCTCGTCTCGTCACTGATGCCCAATACCCCTCCGATGGGTTCGGCTGCAAAATGTAACACGACCAGTTGGTAACGATTTCCGTCGGCGTATTCGAGCAATATATGGGGGGTACTGTACACGGCAATCAGTTGCCCAACGCGGACCCGCAGGCCCGTTTCCTCCCACACCTCGCGCGCGCACGCCTCAGCCACGCTTTCGCCCGGTTCCATGTAACCCCCAGGCACACACCACCGCCTGTTATCAGCACGACGAACGAGCAGTACCTTTTGCCTCGTTGGGTCAAAAATCGTCGCCGAACACCCCACCGCCAGGCAACCCGATTTGCCAACCCGTTCGCCACGGATCACTTTTGCCATAACAGGAGACCTCCGATTATGAATCTTGTGCACGGGCTAACATAACACCTCTTGCATTGTACCCATCTACACCTCTGTGTCAAGGGTCATACATCCGAATTGACAGGCACTGAAGCCGATGATACAATAACCTTGGGGCCAAATTCGAACAACTGGTGAAGAAGCCCGACACCATTGGCGGGTTTAGGGGTTGTCTTTTTAAGGGGGGGGAATCGCATGGCAAAATTACCTGACGGACGGGCCTTGCCCGGCAAACTCTTCATCGTCGAGGGCATTGATGGCTCCGGCAAGAGCACCCAGTTGGACATGCTGCGCAAGTGGCTCATCGGCCAGGGCTATTGCGTGGCCTTCAGCGAATGGAACTCCTCGCCGATTGTGCGAGAAACAACCCGGCGAGGCAAGAAGAAACATCTCCTGACACCCACGTCGTTCAGCCTCATCCACGCCGCCGATTTCGCCGACCGTATGGAACGGCAGATGTTACCGGCCCTCAAGGCCGGCACCATCGTCCTGGCAGATCGTTACGTTTATACCGCTTTCGGCCGGGACGTGGCCCGAGGCGTCCATCCCCAGTGGGTACGCGATGTTTACTCTTTCGCCATCCAGCCCACAGTAGCCTTCTACTTCCGTGTGCCGATGGACGAATCCCTGGAACGAATCCTGGGCGGGCGGCCCAGCCTGAAATATTACGAGGCTGGGCTAGATGTGGGTCTCAGTAGCGATCCCTACAAAAGTTACGAGATATTTCAGGGTCTCATCCTGGAAGAATACGAGAAGATGATAGACGAGTTCGGGCTGATAGTCATAGATGCCACACTGCCGCTGCTGGAGCAACAGGAGCAGGTACGGGAGATTGTCGAGCCCCATCTGGGTGAGGTTCTGCGCGCTGAACCCAGTGGCTGGCGCGAAGTATTGGCCGCCGAATCCATGCAAGGCCGCTACCTGGAGAAGATGTCCCCCACAGGAGGTCAGCCATGACAAAAGAGGTGCACTTTTACGGCCACGGGCTGCCTGCATTTAAGAAAAAACGTCTGCCCGGCAAACTGATCGTCCTGGAGGGCACAGACGGCGTGGGGCGTTCGACCCAAATCGCCCTTCTCAGGGAATGGCTGGAGTCGGAGGGGTACGCCGTGGCGGCCACCGGCCTCAAGCGGGGCAAACTGTCCGGCAAGGCGATCCAGGCGGCCATGCAGGGGCATACTCTGGGCGACACCACGATGAATCTCTTCTATGCTACCGACTTTGCTGACCGCATGGAGAGGGATATCATCCCCGCCCTGCGAGCGGGCTTCCTGGTGCTGACCGACCGCTATATCTATTCCATCATTGCCCGCGCCCAGGTGCGGGGAGGCGACCCGGCATGGCTCCGCAATGTCTTTGGCTTCGCCCTGGTGCCGGACGTCGTCTTTTACCTGCAGGCCGACATGGTTCACCTGGTCCCCCGCGTGTTGAACACCCGAGGTTTTGACTACTGGGAATCGGGGATGGATTTTCTGGCCGGACGGGACTATTACGACAGTTACGTCGAATATCAGACCCGTCTACTGGCTCAGTTCGACGCCATCGCCGACGAGTTCAACTTTGTGCGAGTTGATGCCAATCGCTCCATCCACGAGGTATTTCAATCGCTGCAAACAGAGATCAAGGCACTGGTCAAAGGCATGAAACCTCCCAAGGGACTGAAAAAGGTGCAAAAGGAGGAAAAGGAAGGAGGGAAGAAAGAAGAGAAGAAAAGAGGGGAGGAGAAGGAAAAGGAGGAGAAGAAAAAGGAAAAGAAAGAGAAAGAAGAGAGAAAGAAAGAGGAAGAAAAACCATAGAATGGGCGCATAGTTGAAAAATGGACCGCGTATATGACAGAGGGATTGACCATCATCATTAGCTTCATAGTGCCGTTGGTAGAGGCATGCGGCGCTTTGGCTATCATGCTAGAAGTTATTCGCACGACTTTACAGTATATCATCGCATTCTTTGGAATCCGTCCAGTGCAATTGACAACCCTGCGTATGCGTTTAGGACAAAGCATGGTGATGGGACTAGAGTTTCTGGTGGCAGCCGACATTCTCAAGACCGCCCTAGCCCCTACCTGGAACGACATTCTGCTGCTGGCGGCCCTCATCGCGCTGCGCACCATACTCAACTACCTACTCGAACACGAATTGAGAGTGATCCACAACAATGCAGCGTCTCCAAAAGATGCACCATGAAACTATATCTTGTTCAACACGGTGAGGCCAGGAGCAAGGCAGATGACCCGCAGCGACCACTGACCGAACGCGGGAGAGAGGATGTGGCACGGGTGGCGGTGTTTGCCGCTAACACTGGCTGCCAGGTGCGGCAGATTCGACACAGTGACAAGCGCCGCGCTGAAGAAACGGCATCCATCCTGGCCGAACACCTGTCACCGGCCGAGGGGATGGTTGCGATTCCGGGGCTGGCCCCCAAGGACGACGTTCGTTCGACGGCAGCAACCCTGCAAAACGAAACGCGGCCGGTGATGCTAGTCGGTCATCTGCCATTTCTCGAGCATCTGGCCAGCCTACTGGTCACAGGAGACCCAGATCGCTCCATCGTGCGCTTCCAGATGGGGGGCATCGTCTGCCTGGTGCGCGAGGAAAAGAGTTGGACTGTCGGCTGGATGGTCACGCCAGACCTGATACCGTAAGAGGAGGAGGATAGCATGGGCCGTTTTGTGATGTTGTCAGGGCCATCCTGCGTGGGTAAGGGCCCCCTGCACAATGCCCTCAAGAGATTTTACCCCCACCTCGAGCAGAAACTGGAGAAACTGATCCTGTTCAACAGCCGGGCACCCCGGCCAGGCGAACAGGACGGCGTGGATTACCATTTCCGCCCCCGCCAGGAGATCGAACATCTTCTCGGCCAGGAGGGGCACATCGTGCTGGACGTGCGGGGCGACCTCCAGGCGCTGGACGTGGGGAATCTGCACCAAGTTCTGGATGGGGAGAAGGATGCCTTCTTCGAGGGCAATCCCTTTGTGCCTATGGAGGCCCTAAAGTCCCCCCTTCTCTCTGATATACCCAAACTGAGCATCTTTCTCTCCCCTTTTTCCAAAGATGAAATCCTCTTCCTGAGGGACCCTGCCAGGCGGGTCTCTCTGCCGGACTTGGTGACCGACGTGATGCGCCGCAAACTCCTGCGGCGGACAAGAAAGCAGAAAACCCTCCTCTCCCTTAAGGATCTCGAAAACATCGAGCGGCGGGCCAGTAGCGCTTACCGAGAGATGCAACTGGCTCACCATTTCGATTATGTGATCCCCAACCACGACGGGGAAGACAGCGAGAACTGGGATGCATTCTATTACCCCATCGGCGACGCGCGGAAGGCGCTGCTCGCTTTCGCGGCCATTCTCAGCGGTCAGGAGACCAGGTATGCTGAGAAATGGGAACGAGAATAGGGAGTAGCATGGAAGAAAAACTGACGGCTGAGGAGCAGGTCTTGTTGGAATGGATCGCCAACGAGGGTAAACCGGCACACGTGCGCCGGGCACGCGTGTTGCTGCTCCGGGATCAGGGTCTCACCCCCACAGAGATCGGCCCACGGGCGGGATTGTCGGACGGGCGGGTGTACTATTGGCTGCGAGCATTCAGGGAAAGGCGAATGGACATCTTCCCGACCGACTTGTTGGCGGAGGCAAAACCGACCGCTCTCCGCATGGTGGGTGACAAAGAGGAGGAAACAGTCGTAGGGGCAGAGTCTCCCCGCCCCGAACGGCCAGAAATCACCGTAGACGAATTATGCCAGCACTATGAGGTGGACATGGCCCACGCCCGGCACGTGGCTGACCTGGCCCTGGCCCTGTTCGACGTGACAGCCGAGGTGCACGGCCTGCCCTCCAACCGGCGTGACTTGCTAGAGACGGCGGCCATCCTGCACAACGTAGGCTTTGCTTTTTACCCCGAAAAGCACCACACCGCCGGTCGGGATATAATCCTTGAGCACCGGCTAGTCGAACTGGGGGAAGTCGAGCAACAAATGGTGGCCTGCACCACCGCTTTCCATCGCAAGCGGTTCAAACCCAGACGAATCGACAAGGAACCCTCTTTCCTGGCCTTGCCAGACGAGGCGCGGGACGAGACGTTGGCACTGGCGGCCCTGCTCCGTTTGGCCGATGGCCTTGATTACTCCCAGAGCCAGACCACTCTCCTGGGCGAGGCACAATCATCCCTCCAGGCCATCGTGTTACCAGTGCTTGGCCCCTTCTCCGAGGAGGACGCAACCCGCGCCCGACGGAAAGCCGACCTGTGGCATCATCTGTTTGAGGTCGAGTTGCACTTTGTAGTCGAGGGGGAACCTGGGATCTGGGTTCATCCGGAGGGGGCGGAGGCCAAGATCACGCAGCCCAGGAAGTTAAAGTCTCCCGGCATCTTGCCTGACGACCCCATGAGCGAGGCCGGTCGTAAGGCGCTACTCTTCCACTTTGTGCGCATGCTGGAACACGAGCCAGGCACACGGTTGGGGGAGGATATCGAGGAACTGCACGATATGCGAGTCGCCACCCGGCGCATGCGTTCCGCCTTCCGCGTCTTTGCCCCCTACTTTAATCCCGATGCCCTGCGACCATTCCTCAAGGGTTTGCGACGCACCGGCCGCGCCCTGGGTCGCGTGCGCGACCTCGACGTTCTTATGGAAAGAGCCCAGCACTACCTGGCAACGGAGGTAAGTGAGGAGTCACCCCGCCCCCACGACGATCTTGATGCGCTGTTGGAGGATTGGCATGGGCGGCGAGAGACAGCGCGGGCAAAGATGCTGGCCTATCTGGACAGCAAGCAGTACCAGCGTTTCGTGCAGGGATTCGGCCAGTTCCTGGCCACGGAAGGTGCCGGTGCTCCCCCGCCTCCCATCAGCAGGCCGGTGCCCCACCGGGTATATCAGGTGGTGCCGGCCCTGATCTACACCCGCTACGAGGTAGTACGGGGCTACGAGCCGATGATTGAGAGCGGGTCGCTCGACATGCTCCACGCCCTGCGCATTGACTGCAAACGCTTGCGTTATGCTCTAGAGTTCTTCCGGGAGGTGCTGAGCTCGGATGTGGAGAAAGTGGTCAAAGAAGTGGTGATTGTGCAGGATCACCTGGGCAATCTGCACGATGCTGATGTAGCCTGCCACCTACTGATCGCATTCCTGCATCAGTGGAGCAGGCAGGAACAGCGGGAACGGATCAACATCAGCGGGGTGACGCGCTACCTGGTGGCCAAACAAAACGACCTGCGCGCCCTGGTGGATTCGTTCCCCGAAACGTGGCGGCACTTTAACCGCCCAGAGATGCGCCGGCAACTGGCCCTGGCCGTCTCGGCACTGTGATAGGACCCACGAAAGGAGGCAGTTCCAGGTGTTAGAAAAAATAGACCTCAACAAAAAATTGAACAAGAAAGAGTACAAGCAGCAACTGCCAAAACTCCAGCGCAGGCTGTACGATCTAGAGACAGCGGCCTGGAAGGCGGGTATCCCCAGCGTCATTCTCTTCGAGGGCTGGGACGCGGCGGGCAAGGGCACGACAATCGCCACTCTGACCCAGCGCCTCGACCCCCGGGGATTCAAACTCCATCCTATCCGCGAGGCCCGCACCTATGAGAAGATGCATCCCTGGCTGTGGCGCTTCTGGTCAAAGTTGCCCAACTATGGAGAGATGGCCATCTTTGATCGCAGTTGGTACGGCCGGGTGCTGGTCGAACGGGTTGAAGGCCTGACACCAAAACGGGAGTGGCGAAAGGCGTACCGGGACATTGTGGATTTCGAGCAGGCTATCACCGCCGACGGATACGTCCTGGTCAAGTTCTGGCTGCACATCAGCAAGAAGGAGCAACGGCGACGTTTCAAGATATTGGAAAAAGATGCCCTAAAGTCCTGGCAAGTAACAGAAGAGGACTGGGAGCACCACCGCGTATACGGCAAGTATCTGCTGGCGGTGGAAGAGATGCTGGAACGAACAGAGACCGAGTGGGGGCCGTGGACTATCATTGAGGCCACCAACCGCTGGTGGGCGCGGGCCAAGGTTTTTAACACCATCATCAACACACTGGCTGAACGACTGGCGATAGCAGGGGCGTTGCCTGAGGCCCTCGCTGGAGAAAACAAAGATTTCGCCAAAGAGGTAGAACTTGAGGCGGAGGCCGAACTGGCGGAGCCAGAAGCAGGCGCTGCTGAGGAAGGGAAAGGATAGGGTAATCATGCTGGAGACAATTGACCTGAATAAATCCTTGACCAAGGAAGATTACACCCGGGACCTGATCAAGTATCAGGTAGCGTTGCACGCCCTGGGGTATCAGGTTTACGTGCAGCGGCGGCCGGTGATCATGGTCTACGAAGGATGGGACGCCGGCGGCAAGGGGGGGAACATCAAGCGGGTGACAGAGAAACTGGACCCCCGAGGCTATGTGGTCTACCCCATTGCCTCCCCCAAGGGAGAGGACAAGACACATCACTATCTGTGGCGCTTCTGGCGACGGTTGCCGGAGAGAGGACAGATTGCCATCTTCGACCGCAGTTGGTACGGGCGGGTGATGGTGGAGCGCATCGAGGGCTTTTGCAGCGAAGATGAGTGGAAACGGGCATACCGCGAGATCAATCACTTTGAACGCCAGTTGGTGGACTTTGGCACCATCATCTTCAAATTCTGGATCCACATCGGCAGAGACGAGCAATTGCGACGTTTTGAGGGCAGGAAAGAGACAGACTACAAGGCCTGGAAACTCACTGACGAAGATTGGCGCAATCGAGAAAAATGGGACCAGTACCAGAAAGCAGTAGATGAGATGCTGCTCAAAACCAGCACCTTGACCGCTCCTTGGACGATAGTTGAAGGAAACTGCAAATGGTACGCTCGCATCAAAGTGCTCAAGACATTGGTGGACGGCCTCAGCCGTGAACTGAACTATACCCCACTTGCCGAGGTACCAACAGAAACTGAGAAAGGAGGAAAGAAAAAGAGGAAAAAGGGCAAAGAGAAGAATAAATAGGGAACTGCGAACTCAGCGCAAGGTGGCAGCCATCCTGCACATCACCTGTTGACGTAGGACTGATCTGGTACTGTTGGAACTGATCGCTCGAACGACAAAAAAGGAGATTCCAATGGCAAAGAAGAAAAAAGACAAGAAGAAGGACAAGGGCAAGAAAAAGGGCAAAGGCAAGAAAAAAAAGAAGTAACGCCCTACCGAACATATCTGAAATCCGCGAAATAGGCAGGGTTCTGCTCTGCCAATGTGTGCTCCTGCGAGAACGTGAGGCGTGGTGCGTGCTCTATGGTACATGATGGTCACGCACTACGCAACACGTAACACATCTCATCATGCAGAATAGTAGGAGGATTACAATGTACCTTATATTGCTTGGCCCGCCCGGCGCTGGAAAAGGAACCCAGGCGGAGCGATTGGAAAAAGAACTGCACCTGCCTCACATAGCCAGCGGCGACCTGTTCCGCGAGAACCTGAAGAACGAGACAGAACTCGGCCTATTGGCCAAGGGATACATGGACAAAGGTTCCCTGGTACCAGACGACGTGACCATCGCCATGGTGCGGGAACGGCTGCAACGGCCCGATTGTGGCCCAGGTGCTATCCTCGACGGCTTCCCCCGCACCCTGCCTCAGGCCCAGAGCCTGGACAAGCTGCTCACCGACCTGGGGCGGAAGTTGGACGGGGTACTCTATATCGCCGTCCCCGACGAAGAGTTGGTAAATCGCCTATCAGGCCGCTGGATCTGCCGCCGGTGCCAGACACCCTATCACACCATATTCAGTCCACCGGCCGTGGAAGGGGTGTGTGACGGTTGCAGTGGGGAGTTATACCAGCGGGATGACGACAAGCCGGAGACGGTACGAGCACGCCTCAAGGTCTACCACCAGCAAACGTCACCCCTCATTGATTACTATCGCCAGGCGGGCCTGCTGGTGGAGACGGATGGGGCAGGAGACATAGACGCCGTCAGCGCGGCTCTGCTGGCAGCAGCCCGCAACCTGGCACGGTAGGACGTGGGACAAGTTAGCCACCTGTCCCACACCCCCTGGAGTGAGGTGGCGTGGATGAGACCAAAAATCGAGGCCACAACCTTTGGCTCTATCACCATTGACGGCCGGAAATTCAGAAACGACGTCATCGCGAGATTGGACGGCACGGTCGAGAAGCGCAAGAAAAAACTGTCCAAGAGAATCTATGGCACCTCTCACACCATTTCGTTGGACGAGGCCAGATACGTGTACGAGGCGGGAGCGGAATTGCTCATCCTTGGGACAGGACAGTATGACTCGGCGCATCTCTCGGATGAGGCCCAGGCGTACTTGCAGAAGCACAACTGCCGGACGGAACTGGCAGCCACGCCCGATGCCATCCGCTTATGGAACAAGGCCCAGGGCAAGGCCATCGGGCTGTTCCACGTGACATGTTGACAAAAGAAAGTGCCTAATCGTCAAAGCCTGAACTACAATGCGCTTTTCAGAATGAGCCTGGCAATCCTGGTGACGCTGGCGCTTGGCAGTTGTGCCTCACCCACGCCGGCGCCCCCCCCTGCCCCTCCGGCTTCCCACCAGGAGTTAGCCTATCACTACGCGCCGGTCATCCACCAGGGCGTCGCCTCCGACCAGGATTTTCTCACCGCCGTGGACTTTGACGGCGACTGGATCAGCAACAACAACTGGGAAAATCAGCCCACGGGAGACCTCTCGGCCCACGTCTACTATTCGATAGTGGAGACGGAGACGCATTGGTTCCTCTTTTACACAATCTTTCACCCGCGCGATTATACCCGCGATCCATGCGACGAGTCGGAGGGCTGCCACGAGAACGACATGGAAGCGATACAAGTGGTCGTCGCCAAAGACGGCACGGCGTATGGCCGCTTGCAGGCCGTGGAGACACTGGCCCACAGCCACATCAACCTCTATACCGCAGATCGGTCGGTGGAAGGGAACTCTCTCGTGGTCGTAGGGGCGGTTCGGCTGGAGGAAAGTCACCCCGTCGTGTACGTGGAGACGTATGGTCACGGCATCTACGCCAACCGTAGGACACTTTCGCCACACATCGTCACCTACCGCGCGGGAGGGCGAGCCGAGGTACCGGAGAGCCTCGAAGACGACGACGTATCGTACCAACTCGTCCCGATCTATGAGACCCTTTGGATGCACCGGGACGAAATCGGCCCCGGACAGGCCTTTGACAAACCCTTTGACTACCGGGGACACACCCTGCCAGCGGCCTTTGACGGCGAAGATTACGGTACAGACAAGGCCAACACTCCCTGGGGCTATGACCAGGAGATTGGCGACACGCTGACACGGGGGGACTTTTTTCTGGATCCAGCCAGAGCGTTGACCTACCACGCCAGTTTCAGTGGTGATTTTTCACAGACCTACCTCTACAACCCCTATCTGGCCGATCTAGAATTGACGGGCAAATGAGCGCAGCAAGAGAAGCAGTCACCACAGCAACACTGTTGATTCACCACGCCGCAAACCGGGGACACAACTACCCACCTAACTCCCTACAAAGCCTGCGAGCCTGCCTGGAGGCCCGCGCTCGCGTGGTGGAAGTGGACATCATTCCACTGGCTGGCGGTGACTTTGCCCTGTTCCACGATGGACAACTGGAAGCCAGTACCGACGGGACAGGGCAGGTCTGCGCCTCCACTGCCGACCGGGTGCGCCACCTGCAATACACCCGGCAGGGCGTAGCCACTGGCGAACCGGTCGGCCTGCTCAGTCAGGCCGTGTCTCTGATCCACGTCTATCCGCACCTTCAGGAACTTCAACTCGATCTCAAACCGCACTCGCCGCTGACCGACGCCATACTAAACGACCTTTTGCGCATCATCGCCCCAGTCAAAGGCCGGATCCGGGTGACCAGCGTTGCCGACTGGGCCTTGCGCCGCCTGCGCGCCCTCAATGCAGACCTGAATCTCGGCTTTGACCCCCTGCTCTACCTGGACGTGGAAGTAGGGAAAGCACGGGATGAGACAATTCCACCCTTCCGCGTAGGCGCTTATGGCTACCGAGATGACCATCCCCTGGCCATTCGCCTGTGGGGACCGCCAGCCGGCTATCTGGTCACCCGTGCCGAAGCCCTGGCAGCCCAGGTGCCGGCTGGCGCAACGTGGTACATCAATGCATCACTCCTGGCCCGCGCTCTCGACGATGGTTTTGACTGGATTGCCTACCTGCACACCCAGGGATCCCAGGTGGCCGCCTGGACTCTGGACGTTGACCAACCCGAACAGGTAACCCTGGCCCACCGATTGATAGCAGTAGGCATAAACCGGATCACCACCAACGACGCGCCGCGCCTGGCGACGGCGTTAGATAACACAGTGGACTTTTGATTCTTATGAGCATGCATTACCCAACTTCGGACACTCAGGAGTGGAAACGAGCCCGGCAAGCCGCCTTTACGCAGGACGTTCTGGCCACCTTCACGCAACGGTCGAGCGACCTCCTACCTTTTGAAGAGGTGCGCAAGAGACTGGGCCTGCGCCACGTTCGCTATCTGGGCCTCCAGGACGTGCCGCTAGACCAGATCGTGGGCAGCGTGGGCCGCTACCGTGATTTCACACGCGCCTTCTTCCCTCGACAAGATGACATGGGGAATCGATGGAGACGAATTGACAGACTAGTCTCCACTGGCGGCGGCCTCCCCCCCATCGAACTCTACAAAGTCGGCCAGGTCTACTTTGTCCGCGACGGGAATCACCGCGTCTCAGTAGCACGCCAGCACAATGCTCCCGCCATTCAGGCCTACGTATGGGAATACAAAACTCGCGTCCCACTAGAGCCTGACACCGACGTAGACGATCTATTGAGCAAGGCTGCCCACGCAGCATTCCTGGAACGCACCAATGTAGACCATCTCTGTCCCGACCTGCACATAGAACTCACTCAGCCGGATGGGTATGAGGATTTGCTATACGAAATCGAGGCTTTCCAACATAGTATCTCCACGATAGACGAGCGGGAGGTAGGTTTTGAAGAAGCGGTGACGCTGTGGTGTGATATGCACTACACCCCCATCGTACAGATCGTCCGGCAGCGTGATGTTCTCCAAGAGTTCCCCGGCCGCACGGAGGCCGACCTGTACCTCTGGCTGCGCCGTAATCAGGAGGAACTGGAAGTACGGTACGGGGAACATGTCCTGATGGAAGAAGCCGCCGCCGACCTGGCAAAACGGTTCGGTGAGAAACCCACGCCGGCCCGCCAGATCAAAAAAGCGATCGAACGGCTGGCGGGAGGCGTGGGCGAACTAGGCGGGCGGCTGGTGGAGAGCATCACACCGGATACTCAAGCGCAAGAACAGGACCTGGTGGCTGCCGCGCTACTAGCCCCCATCCGCCGTGTTGCCACAACCACACCGCCATATCGCTTCAGGGGAACGAATCAAGCCGAATGGAAAAAGTGGCATACCGAGTTCCGCGAACGGCTGTGGGATCTGTTAGGGGTTGGCGACCGCCCTTGGCAACCGTACGGGCCAGACGAACTGAAGGCCGAGATTGAAGAACGAACCCAGATTGACGGTCTCTGGCGTGAACTCATCTGGTTGACCACTGAAAAAGACTGTTCGGATGAGTACGCACGGCAAAGCCTGCGCGTGCCCGTCTACCTGTTCCTACCGGCGGAAGCCAACGAGCCACGACCAGCCGTCATCGTCTTCCCCGGCCACGGCACGATCGCCCAGACGGCCGGCCTGGAAAAATCCTACCAGCGGGCCAACGCACTGGAACTAGCCCGTGCTGGCTTTGTCACGCTGACCATGGAATTGCGTGGGTTCGGCAGACTCGGCGCGATGGGCCACTTGCAGATTGACGCGGCCGCCCGACTGGTAGACCGCACCTGGTACGGCCTGCTGGTCCAGGACGGGATGCGGGCCATAGATTATCTCATGACCCGCCCGGAGGTAGATTCGGACCGCATCGGCGCGACCGGCATCGGCGCTGGTGGTGCGCTGACTATGTACACAACGGCCCTGGACGACCGGGTGAAGGTAGCATTGGTCAACAGTTACCTGGGTAAGTACGTCGTCACCTGCCTGGACGAAGAACATTGCCCCTGCAACGACATCCCTGGCATCCTGCGCTACGCCGAGATGGGGGATGTGGCCGCTCTCATCGGACCGCGCCCGGTGATGTTCGTCAGCGGCCAGCGCGATCCGGCCACCCCCCACGCGGCGCGCGGATCCTTTGGCATCGTGCGCCAGGTATACCGGATTCTGGGCGTGCCGCAGCGCGCCAAGCTGATCGAGCCAGAGAAGATGGGGCACTATTTTGACAATCAACTGGCCAGCGGCTGGTTTCGCCGGTGGTTAGCAAGAAACCGGGTTTTTTCCAAAAAACCTGGTTTCTAAAGAAATGAGGAGAAAAGACGTGTCTTCCAAAGTAAACGTTGGGCTTATCGGAGCAGGGCGGATCGGACGTCTGCACGCCGAGCACCTGGCCTTTAGCATCCCCCAGGCTAACCTGCTGGCCGTATCCGACATCATCCTGGAGACAGCCCAGAAATGCGCCGCCGACCTCGGCATCCCCACAGCCACCCAGGACCACCGGATCATCATGGAGAATCCAGACATCGAGGCCGTCGTCATAAGTTCCAGCACCGATACCCACTCTCAGATGATCGAAGAGGCAGCCGGAGCCGGAAAACACATATTTTGTGAAAAGCCGATTGACTTTGACCTGGGCCGCATTGACCGGGCGCTGGCGGCGGTGGAGCAGGCCGGCGTCAAGCTGCAGATTGGCTTCAACCGGCGCTTCGACCCCAACTTCCGGCGCGTCCGGGAACTGGTGGCGGCTGGACAGATCGGAGAGCCGCACATCCTGCGCATCACCAGCCGTGACCCTGCACCCCCGCCCATTGAGTACATCAAGGTCTCCGGCGGCATCTTCCTCGACATGACCATCCACGACTTTGACATGGCCCGCTACCTCGTCGGCAGCGAGGTGGAGGAGGTTTACGTCGCTGCTGGTGTGATGGTGGATCCGGCCATCGGCAAGGCCGGCGACGTGGACACCGCCGTCATCACTCTCCGCTTCGAGAACGGCGTCATCGGCACTATTGACAACAGCCGCCAGGCAGTCTACGGCTACGATCAGCGGGTCGAGGTCTTTGGCAGTGGCGGGTGCATCAGCGCCGACAACGACTACCCCAACACTGCCGTCATCAGCGACGGACAGAGCGTCCACCGGGACCTGCCGCTTTACTTTTTCATAGAACGGTACACCGATTCTTACATCGCCGAGATGAAAGTCTTCGTCGAATGTGTCCAGCAGGACGAGATGCCGCCGGTGACGGGAATTGACGGGCGCATCCCGGTCGTGATGGGCTACGCGGCTGCCAAGTCCTACGAAGAGAATCGCCCGGTCAAACTCAGCGAAATCACGCTGATCCGATAGAACAGGCGGGTTTACCAGAACTTTTGACAGAAGGCGAAGAGTATGCTATAATTTGCACACGTGTGCAAGTAGGGAGCATCCCCTATGCGTGTTTCGATCAAAGACATTGCCCAGGCAGCCGGTGTTTCCCATTCGACCGTTTCCCGTGCCCTGAGTGATAGCCCACTCGTAAAGACCGAGACCAAATCTCGCATCCAACAGTTGGCCCAGGAGATGGGCTACATCCCCAACGCCATCGCCCGCAGCCTGGTGACGCAGCACACCCACACCGTGGGCGTCGTCGTGACCACCATCACCGACCCGTTCGTGGCCGAGGTGGTGCAGGGTGTCGAAGATACGGCCCAGGAAAATGATTACGCCGTCATCCTCGCCAGTTCTACCTCCGACCCGGAACGGGAATTGGCCGCCGTGGAGATGCTTCGCGCCAAGCGGGTGGATACCGTCATCGTCACTTCCTCCCGCATCGGGGCACTCTATTTAGAGCATCTGGAGCGTTTCGGCGTGCCGGTGGTGCTCGTCAACAACCATAACGGGCAGAGCGGTCGTTACACGTTTTCTGTGAGCGTGGATAACCAACACGGTGGTCACCTGGCGACCAGCCATCTCATCAAGCGAGGCCACCGCCGCGTCGGCTACGTCTCCGGCCCGGAAGATCACAGCGACGATGCAGAGCGTTTGACCGGCTATCGCCAGGCGCTGGCAGAAGCGAGCATCGCCTTTGACCCATCGTTGGTCTTGCCCGGCAATGGCCGTCTCGATGGTGGCGAGCGGGCGTTGCGCCCGCTGGCGAGTCTGGCCGAACCGCCCACGGCCATCTTTTGCTACAATGACATGACGGCCATTGGTCTGATGTCCGCGGCCCGGTGTACGGGTGTCTCGGTGCCAAGAGACCTGGCCGTGGTCGGCTTCGACGACATCCCCCTGGCCGCTCACGTCTGCCCTCCCCTGACGACCCTGGCCCAGCCTCAGCGCGATATGGGGCGACAGGCTATGAATATGGCTTTGGCCTTGACAACTATGGCTACCAGCGATTTAACCACACCCTTCTCCGACATCGTGATCAGAGGAGAGTTGATCGTGCGCGAATCATCAGGCATCTGATGGTTTCAGATTGAGTGATGGCAGATTTTGAGATTCATAAATCCGCCAACCCTGAATCTCCAAATCTTGAATCTTCAAATCACAAATCAATAGGGAGGTTACTGACATGAAAGGACTAGTACTGGACGCCGAGTGGGATCCCAAGCCAGAATGTACGATCTCTGAATGGGAACAGCGCACTGGCAAGGCGGTCTGTGGCAACAACATCTGGCGTCACCCAAAATTGGAGGTGCGCTCCTGGCCTGACCCCGAGCCAGGCCCCCAGGAGGTCGTGCTGGAGATACAGGCGTGCGGCGTCTGTGGCTCCGACATGCACTTTTACGAGACCGACGAGGACGACTACATCCTCTACCCCGGCCTGACCAAATTCCCCACCATCCTGGGCCACGAGTTCTCCGGCAAGGTGGTGGAGACCGGCAAGGATGTCGAACTCCTCAAAGTCGGCGACATGGTGACTGTGGAAGAGATGATCTGGTGTGGTCGCTGCATCCCCTGCCGCAACGGCTACCCCAACCACTGCACCAACCTGGAGGAAATCGGCTTCACCATCCCCGGCGCTTTCGCCAACTACATCGGAGTGGACGAAAAGTTCTGCTGGAAGATTGACGGGATCGCCGAGAGATTCGGCGACGAGAAGAAGGCCTACGAAGTGGGGGCCCTCAGCGAACCGACCAGCGTCGCTTACAACGCCATGTTCGAGCGAGCAGGCGGCTTCCGGCCAGGGCACTATGTCAGTATCTTTGGAACAGGGCCAATCGGCCTGGCGGCCACCGGTCTGGCGAAAGCAGCCGGCGCTGGCACCATTGCCGCCTTTGAGATTTCACCACAACGACGGGAGTTGGCAAAGAAGGTGGGCGCCGACTATGTATATGACCCCCGCAAAGTCAGTCCTGGCGAGGTCTTGATGGAATTGAGCAAGGGTGCTGGATTTGACTTCCACGTCGAGTCCGCCGGCGCTCCTCAACTGACGGTCCCGGAGATGGAAAAGGCCATGGCCATCAACGGCAAGATGGTCCAGATCGGGCGGGCAGCCCAGCGGGTACCCATGTACCTGGAGGCCTTCCAGGTACGTCGGGCTCAGGCTTTCGGTGCGCAGGGGCACTCTGGCCACGAGACCTTTCCAAATGTCATCCGTTTAGTCGCCGCCGGCCGGCTCGACCTGAGCCCTATCATCACCGCTCGTTACGGCCTGGATGACACAGTAGCCGCCATCGCCAAGTCAACCGAGCGTGCGGATGGGAAGATCATGGTTAAGCCGAATTAGAAATGAGAAATTGGAAATGAGATGGGAGAGATGAGGTATGAGGAGTGGCTGGCGCGAGTGCCGGAGAATTTGAAGAAGGATCCTACTGCTAGTCACCACCATCAGCAATCGCAAACAGGCCCGCCGCTAGCCACTCCAATCCCTAATCTCCAATCTGCAGGAGCACCTATGCAATCTCTAACTGCCACACTGAAGCAATTCCGTCTCAGACTGACCCAATCCCCAGAAAATGTGACCCTGATCAGCTTTGTGGTGCTGTCTGTTTTCTTTTCTATCGTCGCTGAAAATTTCCTGACCCCGGTTGCCATCTCCAATATCCTGTGCTTTGCCAGCATCATGGGGATCATTATTGTAGGGGTGGCCCTGTTGATGATCGCTGGGGAGTTTGACCTCTCGGTCGGGTCCACTTTTGCGGTGGCCAGTTATGTCTTTGCCCTGACCATGAACGCTGGCGTGCCGCCGCTCCCTGCCATGTTGCTCGCCTTGCTCGTCAGCGCGCTGTTGGGAGCAGTGAATGGCTTGATCGTGGTCTGGGCTGGCATCCCGTCCTTTATCACGACGGTAGGGACAATGTTGGCCTACCGTGGCATTGCTCGCGCGATTGGTGGCAGCGACTTTGCGAAATACACCGAGTCGCAGCCGGTGTTATTCAGTATCCTGAATGGCCCGATCACTTTGCTCAATCAGCTCTCCGTCCCGGCAGGAAACTTCCGGGTGTCAATATTTTGGTTTTTCCTCATCGCGGTGGTGATGTCAATCCTGCTGGTGCGCACGCGGTTCGGCAACTGGATCTTTGCTGCTGGTGGCAACCCGGAGGGTGCACGCGCACAAGGGGTGCCGGTGGGGCGAGTCAAGGTGACCGTCTTCACGCTGACCGGGTTGCTGACCGGCATCGCCAGCGTGATGCAGTTCTCCCACCGCACCAGTGTAGACCCACTCCGGGGGACAGGATGGGAGTTGATCGCCATGACCGGCTGTGTGATCGGCGGCGTGCAACTCACCGGCGGTGCTGGCAGCATCTTCGGGGCCGCCCTGGGCGCTATGCTGATGCAAATGCTTGAGCAAGGACTGGTGCTGATGGGGGTGCCGATCCAGATCTTTCGGGCCATAGTGGGTTTGATCCTGATGCTGTCGGTGGTACTCAACACATCCCTGACCCAGATCGAATAGGAGAGCTGGTGAAAACGAAGCTTCTGCCCCAGGGGCGACCGATGCAACAGGAGATCGCCGATGATGAAGACCAAGTTGCGCCAGGCGCTGGATCGGTATGCGATGCGCCAGACCTAGCGGCTTTCTATAGATGTTCAGATAATGTTTTTGACACTACGCAACTGCAGGCAGCACCGCGACGGGAGACTCGACGTAGAGCCCCATGAGGTTCTTGATCTCCTCAACTTGGCTGGCGAAGTAAGCCAAAGCACTCTCGACCGAGGAGGCAAGCGCCTCGAACGCTGGAAAGTACCGGTTATGCGTCGCCCGCTGCTTCATCTTCTTCCACAGAAACTCGATCGGGTTGTAGTCCGGCGAGTACGACGGGAGTTGGAAGACCGTCAGACGATCTTTCTGTACTTCGAAGAAAGCGCGTGGGGCCTTGCTGGTATGATACTTTGCTCCATCCTGAATGAGGATCAGATGCTTCGAGGTTTGGCTGAATATCTGGCGCAGAAAGTCTTGGTAACGTTCCGAGTTGAAGCGTTCCTTCAGGCCCTGGTAGAAGAAGCACCCGGAGAAGAAGGCGACCGCGCCAAACACCTTGTACCCCTTGCGCTTACCCGTCGTCTTGATGACCGGCTGTTGTCCAACCGGTGCCCAAGTGTAGCCCAGCGAGCCCCATTGAGCAAAGCTGACCTCATCTTGCAACAAGATCATTGCGTCTTTCTCCCTCGCCTGGCGCAGAATCTCGGGCCACACCTCTTGGCGCCACTTCCGCCGGGCTTCCTCATCCAGATGATCCGACACGAACTTGGCTTTCTGAAACGAGAAGCCCAGATTGCGCAGCAGTTGACATACGTAGTGACGGTTGTACAACACACCAAACTCGCGCAAGATGAGATGCTGAATCAGCAGCGACGTCCAACAGCCCGTGGCATACCCCGCCTCCAGCGGCCCGGCTTTGACCAGTTCGCTCAATCGCTTCTTCTGTGTTTGGGTCAATCGGGGCTTGCGTCCCCGCGACCAATGGTAAACCAGGCTATCTATGCCACGCAGCATAAAGGCCTTCAGCCAGTTGTAAATCGTCTGTCTGGACATCGAAATCGTCTCGGCAACTTCAGTCACTGTCTCACCCTTGGCCAAGCCCAGCAAGGCAGAGATTCTGCGCACCGACCGCAGGTCGCCTGCCGCATAGGCCTGTTCCAAGCGCCGGGTCAGCGATTTGATCGTAGGCCGAGTAAAGTGTATACTGATGTTCATAGGGAAATGCCTCCTGTTCGTTGGTTTCTACTACCCAACTAGGATAGCATATCCCTCGTTTGTCGTGCACCTTTGTCAAAATCCTTTTCCGAAGGTCTATAGGTGTTGACTGAACGTGACTGAGAAATCATAGTCATAGGAGGACTATTATGAGCACCAAATCTGCGTTGATTATCGGCGCCGGCGTGGGTGGGATCACCGCCGCCGCCCGCCTGGCACAACAGGGATACGATGTTACCGTGCTGGAAAAGAATGAACTTCCAGGCGGCCGGCTCTCGCTGATCCAGGAACAGGGTTATACATTCGATACCGGGCCATCGTTATTTCTGATGCCCGACACGTATGCTGCCACGTATACGGACCTGGGCGAGCGCATGGAAGATCACCTCGATCTGATCCAGGTGGATCCCACCTACCGGGTTCACTTCCACGACGGCGCCAGCCTGGAGCTGACCAGCGATCTCTTGCATATGCGTGAGCAACTGGAGACCATCGAACCTGGCTCCTTTGAGGCGTACTTGAACTTTGTCGCCGAGGGATACCGGCACTATACTCTTTCCCTGGATCGCTTCGTGGGCCGGAATTTCTACAGTCTGTTCGAGTTCTTTAACCCGGCTAACCTGCCCATGCTGTTCCAGCTCAAAGCCCTGCAGAAGCATTACTCCGATGTCTCTGGCTACTTCCACTCGCCCAAATTGCGGGCAGCCCTCTCGTTCCAGAATATGTACCTGGGCCTTAGCCCCTATGATGCGCCGGCTACCTTCACCCTGCTGCAGTACACCGAACTGGCCGAGGGCGTGTGGTACCCGCGCGGCGGCATGTATTCGATCATCACCAGCCTGACCGGAATTGCCGAGGGAATGGGGGTGAACTTTTATTACAACACCCCTGTAGCCCAGATTGATGTCGCTGATAATAGAGCCGTCGGTGTGACACTGAAGAACGGCGAGCAACTAAAGGCCGATCTGGTCATTGCCAACGCCGATCTGCCTTACGTCTATGCCGAGCTCTTGCCCGACGACGGCTCTGTTGCCAAACTCGACCGCAAACGGTACACCTCCGCCACGTTTATGTTCTACTGGGGACTTGCAGGTGAACGGACAGAGAAGCTGATGCATCACAACGTCTTTTTGTCCGACCACCGGTATCGCGAGTCGTTCCACGAGATATTCTACGACCATTTGCTCCCGGCGGAGCCGTCTTTCTACATCCACGCTCCGGTGCGGAGTGTGCCCACCTTTGCCCCGTCCGAGGGCGACGCACTGATGGTTCTCGTGCCGACCGGACACATTGACGAGAACCAACACCAGGACTGGCCTGCGATGCAGCAGCAGGCCCGGCAAGCGGTACTGCAGAGATTGGCTCGCTTGGGTTTGGATGACATCGAGGGGCGCATCCTGTTCGAGCACACTTTTACACCGCCGGACTATCGCCGCATCTGGAACCTGGCCAAGGGGGCGGCCTTTGGACTGAGCCACAACTTTACCCAGATTGGCTATCTGCGCCCGCACAACCGGCACCGCCGCTATGGCAATCTCTACTTCGTCGGGGCCAGCACACATCCCGGTACCGGTGTGCCCATCGTGCTGATCTCGGCCCGGCTGGTGACGGAGCGGATTTTGAAAGAGCAGGGGGCAGGGTAAGGAAGCGAACATCACGCTGTGAACAGGAGGGACTTTGATCTTGGTTGCATCTTCAGTGCCGTCGTGGGAAGAACGGCTGCTCGACCTGGCCTATCAGCCACTGGCATCCCTGGCATCCAGGGACGATCCCACCCCTATTGCGGCGGATGCGCGGACGCTGGCGCGCGCCTACGCCCACAGTGCCGCGCTTACTCGAAAGCACAGCAAGACCTTTTACCTGGCCTCTGGCCTGCTGCCGGCGGAGAGGCGGCAGGCGGCGCGGGCCTTGTACGCCTTTTGCCGCATCAGCGATGACCTGGTGGACGCCGGTTACCTTTCGAGTGACTCAGAGCGAGGGGGGGACGGTCGTCGCCTCGCGCACTTGGAGGCCTGGCGTCGGCGGGCTTTGTCGGACGATCCTCCCGGAGACGATCCAGTGG
Source organism: Chloroflexota bacterium (assembly GCA_034189605.1). Taxonomy (GTDB): domain Bacteria; phylum Chloroflexota; class Anaerolineae; order B4-G1; family B4-G1; genus JAUWNP01. The sequence continues at coordinate 19,544 of JAXHUO010000019.1, read as the reverse complement.
CGTTGGCCTGGGCCGACACTCGCGCCCGCTACCGCATCCCGGTGGAATACGCCGATCAACTGATAGACGGCGTCGCCCGGGACATCCAGACCAATCGCTACTCCACCTTTGCTGACCTAGCCGAGTATGCCTACGGCGTCGCATCCACCGTTGGTCTGATGGTCATGCACATCGTCGGATTCAGCGGCAAGGAAGCAATTCCCTATGCTGTCAAGTTGGGGATCGCCCTCCAACTCACCAACATCCTGCGGGACGTGGGCGAGGACTGGCACAGCGGCCGGCTCTACCTACCGCTAGATGAACTGGAAGCCTTCGGTCTGAGCGAGACCGACGTCGCGGGAGGGCACGTAGATCACCGCTGGCGGGAGCTGATGCGTTTTCAGATCGTACGTAACCGTCGTCTGTACACTGAGGCCCTGCCTGGCATTGCAATGCTCCATCCCAAAGGACATTTCGCCATCGCCGCGGCGGGCGAGCTGTACCGGGCCATCCTCGATGACATCGAGCTTCATGACTACGACGTGTTCGCCCGCCGCTCTCACGTGGGCCGGTGGGGTAAACTGCGCCGACTGCCCGGCATCTGGTGGCGGGTGCAGCGAGATGGATACAGGGAGATCGCCACGGGATGAAGCACTACGATGTCATTCTGGCCGGCGGCGGCGCGGCCGGGTTGAGTCTGGCCTACCACCTGAGCCAGAGCCAACCAGACCTGCGCCTGCTCGTCGTAGATCGGGAGATCAAGCGGTACAACGACCACACCTGGTGCTCCTGGCTGCAGGGACCGCAGCCGTTCGACGCGGCCGCCTACCGCACCTGGGAGCGGCTGGCCTTCCATGGTTTGGGCTACGACGCGGTGTTCGACCTCGCGCCGTACCGCTACCGTATGATCCGGGCGACAGACTTTTACCGCTTCATCCGCGAAACGTTTGCGCACCGGCACTCAGTGGACTTGATACGGGGCGACGTGACCCGCATTGTGGACGGGCCAGAGCAGGCCGAGGTGCACATTCACGTAGACGAATTGGCCTTCGCTGCCGACTGGGTCTTCGACAGCCGCTACGACGCCACCGAGTACCGCCCTCTCTCGTCCCGTTACCACTACCTCGTGCAGCATTTCCTCGGCTGGGAGATCGAGACTGCGGTCCCAACCTTCGCCCCGGATGTACCAAGTCTCTTTGACTTCCGCACGCCGCAGCGGGGTGCTATGCGCTTCGTTTACGTGCTGCCTTACGACGACCGGAGGGCATTGGTGGAGTATACGCTCTTCTCCGCCAATTTGCTGCCCCAGGCCGAGTACGAAGCGGCACTGCGGGAATATCTGGCAGACGTCGTGGGTGTGACGGACTATCGCATTACAGAAGTGGAACAAGGTGTGATCCCGATGACCGACCATCCTGCCCCCCGACGGATCGGACACCGGGTGATGACCATCGGCACACGCGGCGGACGGGTCAAACCGTCCACTGGCTACGCCTTCCACCGCATCCAGCAGGACAGCGCCGCCATCGTCCGCTCACTGATGGCGCATGGCCATCCGTTTGCTCTGCCCACGCCGCCGTCCCGCTATCGCTTCTTTGACGCCATTCTGCTCCAAGTCCTGTACCGGCGCGGCGGGCTGGGGGCCAGTGTCTTCACGGCGTTGTTTCAGCATAATCCCATCCAGCGCATTTTCCGCTTTTTGGATGAGGAGAGCAGTTGGGGGGACGATTTTCAGATCGTGGCTTCCGTGCCGCCGGGTCCGTTCATCGCGGCCTGGGCACGTCTCAAACTATTGCGTAAGGTGTGAAAGAAATGAATCTCGTGACGTATATTGGATTAAATGTACTTTTGACCCTGGCCGTGGCGGTTTTTATGGAGGGGGTAGCCTGGTTCGCCCACAAGTACGTGATGCATGGTTTCCTATGGGTGCTTCACAAAGACCACCACAGCCCGACTCATCGGGGATGGCAGAAGAACGACCTGTTCGCGGTTTTCTTCAGCCTGGTTTCGATGGGGTTGATCGTCACCGGTGTGCTCCGCTGGCAGCTACCGTGGGTCGCCGTTGGCTTGGGGATGGCCCTGTATGGCGTGGGATATGTCCTGTTCCACGATGTGATGTTTCACCGACGGATCCCGGCGATTCGCATCCGCCCTGGCACCCGCTACTTGCAGCGCATAGTCCGGGCACACGCGATACATCATCAGCAAAGCAAGGGACGGGCCGGCGGCGTTGCTTTCGGCTTTTTGTACGCTGGCTCCAAGTATGACAAGACTTGAGGAGGAAACACCATGTCCAGAGTAGAACTGTATGCCCAAGCCCCGGATTTCGCCCTGAAAGATTTTCGCGAGCAAACGGTGCAATTGGCGGACTATCGGGGGCAGAAACACGTGGTGCTGGTCTTTAACCGGGGATTTATGTGACCGTTCTGCCGCCGGCACATGGCGCAGTTGCGCCACGATTATGACGAATTTGTCGAGCGAGACACCGAGGTGATCGTCGTCGGCCCAGAGGACGATGCAGCGTTTGCCAGGTACTGGGAAAAGGAAGAACTGCCCTTCGTTGGGTTGCCCGATCCCAGGAATACGGTGCTCAAACTGTATGGGCAGGAGGTCAATCTGTTCAAACTGGGGCGCATGCCGGCGCAAGTGATCGTGGATCGGACGGGCCAGGCGCGCTACGTTCACTACGGTCACTCGATGAGCGATATTCCACCCAACCAAGAGCTCCTGGCCCTGCTAGACGAGTTGAATCGAGGAGAATAAAGTACATCCAAGGGACTTGAGCAAAGGGCATTTTGACCTGAGACCGAAAGTGTATGAGGCGTACAGTTTGCCCACCGCACCAGTGTAGACCCACTCCGGGGGACAGGATGGGAGTTGATCGCCATGACCGGTTGCGTGATCGGTGGTGTGCAACTCACCGGCGGTGCTGGCAGCATCTTTGGGACCGCCCTGGGCGCTATGCTGATGCAAATGCTTGAGCAAGGACTGGTGCTGATGGGGGTGCCGATCCAGATCTTTCGAGCCATAGTGGGTTTGATCTTGATGTTGTCGGTGGTACTCAACACGTCCCTGACCCGGATCGAATAGGGGAGCCGGTGAGAACAGAGCTTTTGCTCCAGGGGCGAATTGTGCAACAGGAGATCGCTGTTGAAACTCCAAGGCCGAGAACGTCGGGAAATGGCCCAAGATCTGTGTGTCTGTGTGTGAATGATAGGAGGTGATACGATCCACGATACTATGAAAAGTTGCTGTGAAACGTTCAGAAAGACAAGTTCCAACATGTTTTAGTGATTAGCAAAGGAGGAAGAAAGTGAAAACCCTGCGTATACTGGTTCTGGTGGGTATGCTTGGCACAATGATTGTTGCCTGTGCGCCGGCGGCGACGTCCACCCCGGAGAAAGAGATCGTCGTTGAGACCCAAGAAATCGAGGTCACCCGAGAGGTGGAAGTGGAGGTGCCGGTCGAGGTACCGGTTGAGGTACCGGTCGAGGTCACTGGCCCAGAGACAGTTTTGGACATCATCCTGGTGCAGCACGCGCTGTGCGCCTGGGACTCTTTCTGGTGCACGGTGGAAGCCGGCATTCAACAGGCAGCCGATGATATGAACGTGAATATCACCGTCCTCGGCCCGGACGAGTTCGACCTGGAGAAGGTGGCCGAGTTGATAGATCAGGCAGTAGCTGCCCAGCCGGACGGCATCGCGCTGACCGTGACCGACCCCGACCTGTTCCGCGAGCCAATCCAGCGGGCGCTCGACGCTGGCATCCCGGTGGTGGCCTACAACGCCGGCGCCGGCCCCATCGAGGATGGCATTGACTATCTGACCTACCTGGGCCAGGACGAGTACGCCGGTGGCTACCTGGGCGGTCTGCGGTTGGCTGCCGGAGGTGGTACGAAGGGGGTGTGCATCAACCAGCAGGTGGGCCACACCGGGCTGGACAAGCGGTGCAACGGCTTTGTTGACGCCATGGAAGAGAACGGCATCCCGGCCGAAGTGCTCGCCATCGGCGACGACCCAGCCGAGTCGCAGACGATCATCGCCGACTACTATACCGCCAACCCGGACGTGGACATCTTTATGACGCTCGGCCCGAACGGCGCGAACCCGTTCTATGCCTTTATGGAGGCGGCCGGTCTGGGTGCGGGCGACGTCACCCACGGCACGTTCGACCTCAGCCCAGAGATCAATGCCCACATCAAGGACGGCACGACCATGTTCGGCATTGACCAGCAACCCTTCCTCCAGGGCTATGGAGCGGTCATGATGTTGGTTTTGGTCAATCGCTACGGCATCATGCCCGCGATGCCGGTGACCGGCACAGGTCCCGGCTTTGTTGATGCGAGCAACGTGGACTTTGAGAGCGATCCTGGCAGAGAAGTCAACCTCATGTTTGTGCAGCACGCGCTGTGCGCCTGGGACTCTTTCTGGTGTGTAGTGCAAAAAGGCATCGCCCAGGCAGCGACCGAGATGAACGTGAATGCCACTGTCCTCGGCCCGGACGAGTTTGACCTGGAGAAGGTGGCCGAGTTGATAGATCAGGCAGTGGCCGCCCAGCCGGACGGCATCGCGCTGACCGTGACCGACCCCGACCTGTTCCGCGAGCCAATCCAGCGGGCGCTAGATGCCGGCATTCCGGTGGTGGCCTACAACGCCGGCGCCGGCCCCATCGAGGATGGCATTGACTATCTGACCTACCTGGGCCAGGACGAGTACGCCGGTGGCTACCTGGGCGGTCTGCGGTTGGCTGCCGGAGGTGGTACGAAGGGGGTGTGCATCAACCAGCAGGTGGGCCACACCGGGCTGGACAAGCGGTGCAACGGCTTTGTTGACGCCATGGAAGAGAACGGCATCCCGGCCGAAGTGCTCGCCATCGGCGACGACCCAGCCGAGTCGCAGACGATCATCGCCGACTACTATACCGCCAACCCGGACGTGGACATCTTTATGACGCTCGGCCCGAACGGCGCGAACCCGTTCTATGCTTTCATGGAAGCGGCCGGACTGGGTGCGGGCGACGTCACCCACGGCACGTTCGACCTGAGCCCGGAGATCATCGCCCACATCAAGGACGGCACGACCATGTTCGGCATTGACCAGCAACCCTTCCTCCAGGGCTATGGAGCAGTGCAATCGCTAATGCTCAAGATTCGCTACGGCATCAGCCCAGCATTGCCTGTGACGCCAACCGGCCCTGGCTTTGTTGACGCTAGCAACGTGGAGGTCGTAGAAAAACTGGCGGGTGAGTATCGGTAAATCAGCACGAGTGGTAGGGGCGGGTTGACCCCGCCCCTACCGTAGGAGACACGACACTATGAGCACAGTCGCAGCCGGGCGAAAGACCAAACCTCGTTCGCTATTTGGCCCCTCTCTCACGGGGCCGTTGATCACTCTGCTTCTGACCTTTGTTCTTTTTTCCTTATTCGTCCCCCATTTCTGCACTATGCGGTCGCTGTCGGGCATCGTCAGTGCTGCCACTCTGACCGGAATGATCACCGTCGGCATCACAATGTTGATGATTGCCGGTGAGTTTGATCTCTCCGTTGGCCCGATGATGGCGATGGGAGGTTTCCTGTATGGTTTACACAGTGTGGAAGGTGGCAGCCCTGCGTGGGCGTTGTTCTTGGCGCTGCTCGTTCCGGCCCTGATGGGCGCGCTAAATGGCATCATCGTGGCTCGGACGCGGATCCCGTCGTTCATCGCCACGCTGGCTACACGTTTCATTTTCAGTGGAGTGGTTTGGATCTACTCGGGGGGGCAGATGTTTCAGACTATCGAAAAAGCCCCGATTTACGACGTGTTCAACGGCCGGCTGGATTTTGTCGCCGAGGCAGTCAAAGGTGCGAATTTCCGCACCTCTACGCTGTGGTTGATCGGGATGGTACTGCTCTTTCAATACGTCCTTTCGCGCACAGGGTTCGGTAATCACGTGTTTGCCGTCGGCGGCAATCCGGGTGCCGCCGCAGCGCGGGGTGTGAATGTGAAGCAGGTCAAAGTAATTTGTTTTGTCATCTCAGCGGTATTGTCTGGGTTTACCGGGGTTCTGCTGTTCAGCCAGTACAAAACGGTGCGCATTGCGACGGGCACTGGAGAAGAACTCAACGCCATCGCCGCTGCTGTGGTGGGCGGCACATTGTTGGATGGAGGAGCGGGCACCATCATCGGTGCGTTACTCGGTGTCCTGATCATCAGTATGCTACGCACCGGCGTGGTGCTGCTCGACCTGATCCCAGCCGACAACTTTGAAGCTATCGTCGGTGCCACCATCGTGGCTGCTGCAATCATCAACAACTGGATCCGCCGTCGAGCCTGATTAGGCCAGGAGAGATGCTTAAATGAACGACAATTTGCACGATATACCCATCGTCCACATGGAAAACATCGTCAAACGGTTCGGCACAGTCACCGCGCTGGATGGCGTAAACTTCACCGTTGGTCAGAGCCAGGTGATGGCGCTTCTAGGAGATAACGGCGCTGGCAAATCCACCCTGATCAAGATTCTGACGGGCGTCTACAGGCCCACCGGTGGGCAGATCAACTTTGAGGGCCAGCCTGTGCAGATTCGATCTCCGCGCGACGCGCGCTCCTTGGGGATTGAGACGGTCTACCAGGATTTGGCGCTGGTCAATCAGATGAACATCACGCGCAACTTTTTTCTGGGACGTGAGCTTACTCGTCGCGTTGGGCCGTTCCACTGGCTCCACGTGCAGAGTATGAACGACCAGACGCGCTCATCGCTGCGCGAGATCGGTATCGAGATCCGCCGACCGACGGAGAAGGTCGAGAAACTCTCCGGTGGTGAACGACAATCTATCGCCATCGGTCGCGCGTTACATTTTGGCGCAAAACTGCTCATTCTGGATGAACCGACCTCCGCGCTGTCGGTCGCCGAATCACGGAAGGTGCTCACGTATACCCTCAATGCCAAGGAGTGCGGGCTGTCCGTCATCTTTATCACCCACAACGTCCACCACGTCTACCAGGTGGCAGACGCATACACGATCATTCGGCACGGCAGACTGGTCGGCACCTATAACAAGGGCGAACTCTCACAAGACGACATCGCCGACCTGATCACGGGCGAGCGGGAGCACTAAAGGGGCAACAATATGGAGCAACGTATGGATACCAAGATACCATTGGGGGTATGCACCTGGACTTTTGGAGACCAGCCGTTGGGCGAAATTGCACAGCGGGTGGCTGCCCTGGGACTCGATGGCGTAGAACTGATGGGCGACGTGGCACGCTACCAGGCATCTGAGGCGGCACAGGTTTTGGGAGACCATGGACTGACCGCCTTTTCACTCACCCCGGAGAACGTGGACCTGGCGCATCCCGACGCAGCCACCCGTGGGAAGGCGATTGATTACTACCTGCGCCTGCTCGACTTTGCCGCCGAGATGGGAGGCCCCATCGTCTCCTGCCACGGCTATGTCGGGCGGGTGCGGGCCATCAGCACCATGGCCGAGGAGCGGGCTCTGTTTGTCTCGGCGGTGCGTCAGATCGCCCAACGGGCTCAGGCGTTGGATCTGCGCCTGGTGGTGGAGGTGCTCAACCGGTACGAAGCGCACCTGGTCAACACTGCCGCCGAGGCGCTGGGTTTTGTGGCCGAGGTCGGGGCCGACAACATAGGGATTCTGCTCGATGCCTATCACATGAACATTGAGGAGCCCAACCCATCCGCAGCCCTGCGCCAGGCCGGGGAGCGCCTCTGGCTCTACCACGCCGCCGACTCGAACCGCCAGGGGATCGGCCGGGGCCATACAGACTTTGCCGCTCAAATGGCGGCGCTGGCCGCCATCGGTTACGCTGGGCCGATCATCCTGGAGTGTACAGCGCCCGGCCCAGACCCTTTCAAAGCCATCAAGGGAGAGGACTCGCTTGCCTGGCTGGAGACTTGTTTGCAGGAATCACGGGACTGGTTGCGGGCATACTCCGAGAGAGGGAACGATGAATGAGATACGTTTAGCCGTGATCGGCGTGGGGCGTATGGGGCTGACCCACGCGGAGAACCTGGCCCACCGCGTGCGGGGCGCGCAACTGGTGGCCGTCACGACGTCCAGGGCGGAGCGGGCAGCCGAGGCGCGCCAACGCTGCGGCGACGTAGAGGTCTACCCCACCCTCGAAATGTTACTGGCAGCCGAACAACTGGACGGGGTGGTCATCGCCAGCAGCACGTCGGCCCACGCCGATAACGTCGAACAGTGCGCGGCGGCCGGGCTGCACGTCTTTTGCGAAAAGCCCCTGGCCCTGACGCTGGGCGATTGCGACCGGGCCATCGTGGCGGCGGAGCGGGCCGGCGTCAAACTGATGCTGGGCCACGTGCGCCGGTTCGACGCGGGCCACGTCGAGGCCAAACGCTTGATTGAGACGGGAGCCATCGGACGGCCTGTCGTCTTTCGAGCCATCAGTGGGGACGTAGACCCGCCCCCGGCCAGTTTCGCCGATCCCGCCGTGAGCGGCGGCCTGATCCTGGACGCCTGCTACCACGACCTCTACCTGGCCCGCTGGCTGATGTCCGACGAGATCACCCGCGTCTACGCCGAGGGAGGGGCCCTGGTGGACGCAGGGGTGCGCTCGGTGGGCGACGTGGACAACGCGGTGGTCTGCCTGCGCTTTGCCGGCGGCCCGATGGGCACACTGACCGTCAGCCGCACCACGCGCTACGGCCACGACCTGCGCGTGGAGGTGATCGGCGACGAGGGCGCGGTGCAAATCGGCCGGTTTCGCCAGACGCCGGTGCGGTTGCTGGACCGCCGGGGCGTCCACCACGACATGGCTCGCACTACCCCGGAACGCCTGGGGGAGGCTTTTGTGACCGAGTTGCAGGCCTTCGTGGGCTGTATCGTCCACGACGCCGAGCCGCCCGTCACCGGCCACGACAGCCGGGCGACGGTTGCGGTGGGCATCGCGGCCACGGGGTCTATGCGCGAAGGCAGAGCGATGGACATGTAGCATTGAGTTAGCCGCCTGCCTGAATCGATAGATAGAGAGGATCGAATAATGTCGCTTATCAAAAGGCTCTTTGGAGGCAGCAAGCCAAGTAAGGAACAGTCAAAAACGGAGAACACTCCTAAGAGCAGGAGCAGAGAGTCCAAGTGCCCCTATTGTGATGCTCTGCTGGAGAAGAAGCCAGCCAGAAAAACGAAGTGCCCACACTGTGGCAACCACATCTTCGTGAGGAGAGGTCGGCTTCTTACAGAGGATCAGAAGCTTGTTGAAGAATGGCTAGATCGTCTTGGGGCGTTCGGCATAACCAGGCAGGCATTCAACCAACATCGTGAGCAACTTGCAGAGCAGTTTGGCTTCCAGCCATCGGTCAACGACACAGTTTGGAGAGTCCTCAATTTACTTGTCGCGAGCACTGCCGACCATTCCCAAGCCAAGATTCTTTACAACGAGATGGTGCACTTGGTGCGAAGTGAGGGCAAGGACCCAAAGCCCTATTTAGTGGAAGCTGCTAAACACGAGTTACTTAGCTTGAAGGAATCTGGAGTTGTTAGCCGGGTTCGCGTGAACACTGTGAACGATGGCCTCGTATGCTCAAAGTGTCGGGCGCTGGCTGAGAAGACCTTCACGATAGAGCAAGCTCTCAACGACATGCCTATTCCGAATGCGTGCGAAAGCGAGGATGGTTGTAGGTGCTGGTACTCACCTGTTGTGGATTTCTAAGTGCACCAGTGGCTTGCCGCTCGTTGCACCCAACCCGCACTCCGCGCGGCGTATATCGGCGGCCTCACGTGCTTTGTAGTTGGTTTCGTAGCACAGGCTCTTTTCGCAGCCATTGGCCGCCTTCAGGGTCTGATTCAACACGACATGCGTACTAAAGGCCGTCCCGAATTCTACGGATACTCCATCGCGTATTTCGATACCAACGTCTACATCTCCCTCACCAAGAAGCCGGGCTCGTGGAAATCCCTCCAAGAGTTCCTGTGTGAAAACAATCTGTTGCTTGGTGTTTCAGACACTAACGTTCTGGAGTTGAGTCTTAGTCCCGACTTACATGCAGACCTTGCACGCTTTCTTCTTCAAGTACCTTCGGCTTTGCTTAAACCTGCAGCGCAGATTATGGAAGATGAGGTAAAGGCTTATCTCCGTGACACAGAGGTAAACCCGCTAGTAGGTCCAATCACCCCGCTGGTGTTGGAATCAGATAATCCAGTAGGAACGCTGGTTGAGTCGTTATTCCAGAGAGAGTTGATCACGAGCATCAGATCGGCGATGATAGAGCAGAAACCCGCCTTCGAGAAACGTATACAGGATACACGGGAGAATTTCCTGCCGATAGTGAATCCAGAAAGATACACAGAGAATGATGGTCCATATTATGCTTTTCAACTGGTCTGGCTACAGATCCTATGCAATGACTGGCCGATATGTGCTAGAAGAATCAAGGAGAAGATAGAAGGCTCTCAGGAGATGAGGCCGACTCTCCCACCACATTTTAAAGGCTTACGATTGTTTGCACTTGCACAGTTCTATCGGTATCATCTACATCGCAAGGCCCCCGAAGGAAACGATTATGGTGATTTTCTCCAAGTCGTTCCGATTCCTTACTGTCGCGTTGCTGTCGTCGAAGAAACACTCAGCAATGAACTCAGACACATCAGAAGGCACGACCCTGTTCTACAGCACACGGAGGTGCATAAACTTGACTTCCTGAGAGAGTTAACAGGGCTGGACTTGGGTTGAGCGGCGGCTAACAACTCATTGGAGCCAACCCGCGCCTTCGGCGCTCTGTTCTATCGGTGGCCTTTGCATTTGTTGGTAGTGCTGGAGTGAGGCTCGTCTTGCATGGCCCAGCACAGGCGGCTCAATCCGCAGCCGTTGGACGACTGTATGTACCGCGAACAGCCTGTAACCAGAGCAATCTTACAAACGAAGGTTAAACATGTTACTTGAACATCAAGGGCAAACTCCGCACATCCACGAATCGGCCTATATCGCTCCCACAGCAACCACCTGTGGAGACGTTACCATCGGTGAGAACAGTCGAGTTCTCTTCGGGGCGGTGCTGGTGGCTGAGGGCGGGCCTGTGGTCATCGGTTCGCACTGCATCATCATGGAGAATGCGGTCATTCGGGGCACGCGCTGGCATCCGACCCATCTTGGTAATCACGTTCTGGTGGGGCCACGCGCCTACCTGACCGGCTGCACCATAGAAGATAACGTATTTCTTGCGACAGGCGCTACGATTTTTAATGGGGCTCGCATCGGCACGCGGGCCGAAGTGCGGATTAACGGTGTGGTTCATCTCAAGACGATTCTTCCGGCAGATGCCATAGTACCCATCGGATGGATCGCGGTAGGCGATCCCGCCGAGATTCTGCCTCCAGAAGAGCACGAGAGGATTTGGGCCATTCAGGAGCCTTTGGACTTTCCGCGCACAGTATTTGGCCTGGAGCGAGCGCCTGCTGGGGAAACGATCATGCCTGAACTAACACGCCGTTATGCCAGGGCTCTGGGAAGGCATCGGGAAGACCAGGTTCTGGATGAGGGATAGTTGCTACGTATCTTCTCGAACAGTCGGGGAAATTGATGAGACCAAGATTACCACGGATAGGGAAATGCACGATAGTATCTGCCCTCTCGTCTGCAGTGGTCTTTATTGTGTATTTCTACATCCGAGGTAATCCTGCTGCCCCAAAGTAGAGAGATTACCCAAAAATAAGAATACTAAGGAGTAAAAAATGTCAGACAAACAAGCACCAAAAGAGCCTGTCCTGAGCAAAGTCGAAGGATGGCTCACCACCGATCAACCGGACCTCTTCTTCGAGGACAACACCGTCGGTCGCCTGAAGAAGGAAGTATGGGAGGCCAGCGACGAGGAGATAGACGCTATCCTGGCCGAGTATGGCGTCCCCGCCCCCATCGAGTGGGGCAAGCCGGGCTCCTATATCCAGACCACGGTGCGCCACGAGATGGAGGAGAACCGGCGCAAGAATGACGTCATCTTCATCCCGGTCGGTTCTACCGAGTTGCACGGCAAGCACATGTCCAGTGCCATGGACACTCTCTTCGTCAGTGCCATCTGCGAAGGGGTGCGCCGCTACACGGCCAGGCGGGGCGCGCCGGTCAACCTGGCCCTGCCGCCTGTGATGTACGGCGCGCACCCCTATCACCACCTGGGGATGCCCGGCACCGTCATCGTGCGGGAGGACGTGATGAGGGAGTTGATGATAGACGTGATGCTCGGCCTGTGGAACGACGGCTTCCGCAAACAGGTCATCCTCAACAACCACGGGCAACTGTGGGTGCTGGAGGCAGCGGTCCAGCAGTTCGAGAAGCGGTATCAACTGCCCGGCATCTTTCGCGTTATAGACTGGCACCGCGCCGTCCGCCAGTTCTTCCGCACAAAGGAGCGGGGCGGCAAGTTCGATACCAACTTTGTCCACGCGGCCGAGGCGGAGACGTCCCTGGGACTGTTCCTCGTCCCGGAGATGGTGGACATGGAGTACGCGGTGAACACCGAGGGCAAGAGTTACCTGCCCGATGGGCACTTTGACAAATCGGTGGAGCCGTTCAGCCGGCCCAGCCGCTGGTCGGAGGGGGAGGGCCACTTTGCCATCGAACTCGCGGGCACGCCAGAGGGTGTGGTCGGCAAGGCCAGGGCGGGCACGGCGGAGAAGGCCAAGCGCCCCCTCGCCGCCATCCTGCGCTACATGACGCTGGTCAACGACCAGATTCTGGAGGCATTCCCTCCGGGCAGCGTGCCGCCGGTGGAAGAGACAACCTTCCGCAGCGAAGCGGAGATGGAGCCTTACCTGCGCGAACCGTGGAGCGAGGGCTGGAAGCCGGTGTATGGGCTGCCACGGATTGGACAGGGATCGGGGCTGTAGGAATCTGAGCTGCAAGATATCTGGATTGGAACTATGACACATCCCAAATGGCACCTGCCCCCGGATCGGTATTTTGACCCCGCGCAGCGGCGTCTCGCGCAGGAACTGTACGATTCGGTGAGCACCTTGCCCATCGTCAGCCCACATGGGCACGTAGACCCGCGTCTCTTTGCTGACAAAGAGACCACCTTCGGCACACCCGCCGAGTTGCTAATCATCCCAGATCATTACGTCTTCCGTATGCTCTACTCGCAGGGTATTCCCCTGGAATCGCTGGGGATTCCCGCTGGCACTGGAGAGCAAGATCACCGCAAAATCTGGCAGATTTTCGCCGAGAATTTTTACCTCTTCCGGGGCACACCAACTGGTATCTGGCTGGCCTATGTGTTCGACCAGGTCTTTGGCATCGAGGAAAAACTGACGCGGGAGACGGCCCAGGCCATCTATGACCAGATGACGGCCAGGCTGGCCGCGCCCGAGTTCCGCCCCCGTGCCCTGTTCGAGCGATTCAACGTCGAGGTGCTCTGCACCACCGACTTTGCGACTGACCCATTGTGCCATCATCAGGCCATCCGGGCCTCCGGATGGAAAGGGGACATTCGACCCACCTTTCGCCCCGATGATGTGGTTCACTTGCTGAGGCCGGGTTGGCGACAGAACGTTGACAGGCTAAGCGACCTGACAGGTATTGACGTCAACTCGTATCCGGCTTTGATCCAGGCGTTGGAAGGGCGGCGGGCCTTCTTCAAGTCGCTGGGAGCGACCGCTACCGACAGCGATGGCACCTCGCTGACCACCGGCGATTTATCTGCGCGCGAGGCAGACCAGATTTTCCAGCGGGCGTTAAAGGGCCAGGCCAGCACCAAAGACGCGGCGCGTTTCTTCGGCCACATGCTGATGGAGAGCGCGCAGATGAGCATCGAGGACGGGCTGGTGATGCAGGTACATTTCGGCTCCTATCGCAATCACAACCAGTTGCTCTTTGATCGGTTGGGGCCGGACATGGGGTGCGACATTCCCATCCAGGCCGAGTTTACGCGCAATCTGCGCCCACTGCTGAACAAGTACGGCAACGATCCACGCCTGACCTTTATTGCCTTTACACTGGACGCATCCACCTATACCCGCGAGATGGCTCCCCTGGCCGGGCACTATCCGGCTATGAAACTCGGCCCACCCTGGTGGTTCCATGACAGCATCAACGGCATGCAGCGTTATTTCCAGCAGGTGATGGAGACCACCGGTCTCTACAACACCGCTGGTTTCAACGACGACACCCGCGCGTTCCCTACGATTTCCGCGCGGCATGACCTGTGGCGGCGTATGAGCGCCAATTGGCTCGCGGGGTTGGTCGTGCGGGCCATCGTGGACATGGACGACGCCCGGGAGATGATCCTGGATCTGGCCTATCGGCTGGCCAAGAAGGCATATAGATTCGATGAACAATGAACAATGGAAAGAGAAACCAGGTTTTTCGGAAAAAACCTGGTTTCTGAAGCAATTGACCGGCCTGACGGTCTATCCCCGGTCGGTGGTTGACCTGAATGGCACTTCCTACCTTCTGGCGCGGAGCGGCGAGGACAAGTATCTCGTTGTTCTGGGCGACACGATCGGCTTTGAAGGGAAACGTGTAGGGCCGGATCTCGAGTCGCCCCTACTATGTCCCCTCACGACAGCCAACGGGGCCGCGCTGCGCGCCCGTCTGGACTGGCTGCGTCCTGTGCCGCTGGGCCTGCGGACCTCGGCCGGGTTTGGCGACCGGCTGGGGCCGGCAACACCGGGGCACGTGCGAGCGGCCCGGCAGTTCGAGACCATCGCGCCGATCTTTGCCCAGCAGTCGGTGCGCGAAAACGCCCGCACGGGCCGTACACCGCAGCAGGTGATGGACGATGCCACCTGGGGTCTCTTCCAGGAGGGCTGGCGCGAGCCATGGGGCGCGGATGCCGACCACCTCAAGACACCCGAGGTCGTGGATGGTTTCGTTGCTGCCGGGTATACCTTTTTCACAGTGGACCCCGGCGACCACGTAGACAATAAAGCGCACACCGCCCCACCTACCGAGGTTGAGGTCAAGGTGCGGGCTCTCCCCTGGGACATGCTGGAAGACACAGCCAGGGATATGGAGCGACGCTACCTGACCCGCCCCTTCGATCTGGAAGAAGGAGCCCTCACTTTCGAGCGGGAGGTTTTGTGGCGGGCGGCAGCCAAGTACGGGCACGCCGTCGCTCACGCGGCGCGAATGTACCGCTATCTATTCGAGCAGGCGGGGGAGAACAGATTTGAGTTCGAGGTCTCTGTGGACGAGACAGAGACACCGACCTCGCCAGAGGAGCACTTTTTCATCGCCAACGAGTTGCGTCGCCTGGAGGTACGCTGGATCAGCCTGGCTCCCCGTTTCATCGGGCGATTCGAAAAGGGAGTGGACTATATCGGCGACCTGGATACGTTCTCGGCCGAGTTCGCCCGCCATGCAGCCGTGGCGCGGGCGCTGGGGCCGTACAAGATCAGTATTCACTCCGGGTCTGACAAGTTCAGCATCTACCCCATCGCTGCCCGGCTGGCGGACGGACTCGTGCACGTCAAGACCGCTGGCACCAGTTACCTGGAGGCGCTGCGAGCGGTGGCCCAGATAGCCCCAGCCTTCTTCCGGGAGATCCTATCCTTTGCCCGCCAGCGGTACGACACAGATCGGGCTACCTATCACGTATCGGCGCAACTGACCAACGTCCCGCCCCCCATCAATCCCCCCTCCAAGGGGGAGGCAAGCGCACTGAGCGAGACCGACCTGCCCGACCTGCTGGAACAGTTTGACGCGCGGCAAGTGCTGCACGTGACGTTCGGCTCGGTGCTGGACCAGTTCGGTGACCGGCTGCTGGCGACGCTGCGGGGGCACGAGGAGGTTTACTACGCGCTACTCGAATCTCACTTTAGGCGGCACCTGGCGCCTTTCGCAGAGTGTAAGAGAGTATAAGGAGGAATCTACCAATGGCTGAACCGATAACCAAGGCAATCGTCCCGGCCGCGGGGTTGGGCACGCGACTCTTGCCAGCCACCAAGTCGCAGCCCAAGGAGATGCTACCGGTGGGGCGCAAACCAGTGATCCAGTACGTGGTGGAAGAATTGCAGACCGCCGGTCTGCGCCAGATTCTCATAGTCACCGGACGCCGCAAGCGGGCCATCGAAGACCACTTTGACGCAGACCCCGAACTCGTATCGGCACTGAAGCAGGCCGGGAACGAGGCGGGGCTGGCAGACCTGTCTTACCTAGATGGCAAATCGCGCTTTTTCTACACCCGGCAGAGCGCCCCCAAGGGGTTGGGCCACGCGATTTCACTGGGCGCCGATTTCGTGGACAGCGACGACTGTGTGGTGGCATTGGGAGATAGCCTCATCGCTGCCGAGAGCCACGCTGCCCCACTGCAAGCGATGATGAAAGCCCATCGCCAACTGGGAGCGGCGGCCGTCGTAGCCGTGGAAAGAGTACCTCTGGAAGAAACCTTCCGTTACGGCATCGTCAGCATCAACGGTGCCGAACCTCCCCCTGGCGAGCCGGTGGCCGTAACCGACATTGTTGAAAAGCCCCCCACAGGCACTGCCCCGACCACTCTGGCAGTAGCCGCGCGCTACGTCTTCAGCCCGGCCATCTTTGAGGCCCTCGATCGTACAGTGCCCGACAAGCAGGGAGAGATTCAACTGACCGACGCGATCAAATTGCTGATCCACATGGGAGAATCAGTTTACGCCTGGCTCCTCTCTCCTGACCAGCATCGTTATGACGTGGGTAATTTCGAGAGTTACTTTTGCACCTTTATTGACTTTACCCTGGCCGATGAACGATACGGCTATCTAGCCCGGAAATATATCAAAGCCAAAGCCTATGAACTCTGATCAACGTGAGGTGATCTGCTCGGCGCCTGGCCGGGCCGGGATTATTGGCAACCCAACAGATATGTACGGCGGCGCGGTTCTCTCATGCTCGGTGGGCATGCGTGCACGCGTGACCGTGACCCCCGCCTCCCATCTCGTGCTGGAAACCAGCGAGCAGGAATGTCGGATCAGCAGCCGGAAAGACCTGCGTCCTCAGCGCGACTGCTTCGACGTGGGCCGGGCCGTCCTCGACTATATGCGCCTGCCGCCGCTGGCCTGTCGCGTGCGCTATGAGAGCGAAATCCCCTTGCGCAGTGGACTGTCGGGGTCCACCGCACTGGTGGTGGCCTTGCTGCAGGCATTGTTGACCTGGCAGAGAGAATACCCCCACCTTTACGAATTGGCCGAGAGGGCCCGTTACATTGAGTTGAACTATCTCAAAGTCGTGTGTGGCTATCAAGACGCCTACATGTGCACTTTCGGCGGTCTGAATTACATGGACTTCCGGGGGAAGCAATTCTATCGAGACGCCGAGGCGGAACTATTTGCCACTATTGAGCCACTGGCTGACTATGTGTCCCAGTTGCCCTTTGTGTTGGGCTTTACCGGCGTGCAGCATGCCTCCGGCGCGGTCCACAAACCGATCCGCGAACGCTGGTTGGAGGGAGAATCAGCCGCAGTGGAGGGGTACAAGCGCATCACAGAAATCGCCCGCATGGGCAAAAAGTCTCTCCTCATGGCCGACTGGTTGCTGTTGGGGCGGCTGATGAACGAGAATCATGCCATCCAGCGCACCCTGGGCGGCTCTGGCGAGGTGAATGAGAGGCTGATCGCTGCCGCCCTGGAGTCTGGCGCACTGGGGGCCAAGTTGGCCGGCGCCGGCCACGGCGGTACGATCATTGCCCTCTGGCCCTGGCCAGACACCACGCGGCTGGAGAAAGCCCTGCACAAGGCTGGCGCATCGGCGATTTATCGCCTCCAAACAGTGCCAGGAGCGATGATTGAGAGGGGTGAGGAGAAGGAAACATAATGGACGACAAATATCTGGACAGTCTTTTCGTATTGTCAGGAAAGGTGGCTGTCATCACTGGCGGCGGGGGGGTGCTGTGCGGGGTGATGAGCAACGCCCTGGGACGACTCGGTGTGAAGGTGGCTGTGCTGGACATAGTGAAAGAGGCGGCCCAGAGGGTGGCCGACGGGATTGCAGCCCAAGGAGGTAAAGCCATCGCCGTGCAGTGCAACGTGCTCGACAAAGCCAGCCTGGAGGTTGGCCGCGACGCTGTGCTGGCCCGTTTCGGTCAAGTGGACATCCTGATCAACGGTGCGGGGGGCAATAAGAAGCAAGCCACCACCGGCCCCGAGATGACATTCTTTGATCTGCCGGCCGATGCCGCCCAGTGGGTCTTTAACCTGAACTTTATCGGCGCGCTACTGCCCAGCCAGGTGTTTGGACGGCTGATGGCAGAGCAGGGACACGGCATCGTCCTCAACATCTCTTCGATGAATGCCTTCCGCCCGCTGACCCGCATCCCGGCCTATTCGGCGGCCAAGGCGGCGGTGAGCAACTTTACCCAATGGCTGGCGGTGCACATGGCGCAGGAGTACTCGCCCCGCATCCGGGTCAACGCCATCGCTCCCGGCTTCTTTATGACCGAGCAGAACCGCTTCCTGCTGACCGACGAGCAGACGGGTGAATTGACCCCTCGCGGGCAGACGATCATTGACCACACGCCGATGGGCCGCTTCGGCGACCCGGAGGACTTGATCGGCACGCTGCTGTGGCTGCTGGCGCCAGGTGCGGAGTTCGTCACGGGAATTGTGGTGCCGGTAGATGGGGGCTTTTCGGCGTTCAGTGGGGTGTAGGAGCAGGTTCGATCGTCGCGCAGTGGTAATCCATTTCGGCCCAGGCCAGGAGGAAAGCAGTCGCATCCACAGCGGTCGGTCCAGTGTCGAGAGCAGGGTCATGGAGGTAGGCAATCGTCTCCTCAATCCCGACTACGACGACCGCGTGTGGAACGTCTTCATCCCAGTACGGCAGACCGCCAGTGCGGAGGAACACAATACACGGTACTTGCCGGGCAAGGTAGGCGCGCAATTGTGCAAACGTGGTCCGCTCATACGTCACCCGATATCCAAGAGACGAGAGACGCAACACATGACTGGCCGGAGTGCCAAACCAATACAAGGTCATCACGCGAACCAAGCGAGCCTCAGCTATGTCATCGCCCAGACTGCCCAACACCATCCGCGCACAAGCGGGCAGACAGGCGCCCGGTCGGCTCTGCTTACAGTGCGGAATTGGGAGCAAGACGTTCTGCATTCTCGATGATCCGCTCCAGTGCAGCCCTGTCGGCCAGCACCTCCCCGGTCTGGGCATCCACGTCGATCTCACCAACCTCTCCCAGACGCCCCAGGCCGGGCAGGGCCAGGAACAGCGGCACGCGCCAGACGACGCGTTCGCTGGTGACGATCAGCGATGGTTCGTCAGCGCCAACACCGGTGCCGGCTTCGGAAAGCACCAACCCGCCCACCTTTTGTCGAGCGACGAAGGGCGTGATGTTGAGCGTTGCCGACACGTGGATGCGAATATCCACCTGCGCTGCCCGGAGAGGAGGAAGCATATCTCTCAATTCTGTACTTACTGTATACGTCCGGTCAGCCATATCTACCTACCCCCTGCACTTGCATATCTTGGAACCCAGTATATACTGGAATTCACACCTTGTCAACGCATCGCATTGCTGGTGATTACCCACATGTCTCATGGCCCTCCTCCCGCGCTGGGGAAGGGATGTTGTGTAACAAAGGCCAGTGTGGCGATGGTGACGAAGACAGCTCGGATGCCAGCGAGAAGGACA
>JAXHUO010000018.1:30801-73656 GCA_034189605.1 Chloroflexota bacterium | reverse complement strand
CATCTCAACTGCGGCGGGGCTGATCTAGCCCTGCTGCTCACATGAGAGGGGAGCAACCAGGCAGGAATCGCGGAGCACGGTTGCCTGCTTGCCCTCTTCACCAAAGTTCGAACAGTCACCTTGTCACCAACTCGCTACTAGACTTCAGGCAGTTTAGCTTTACCCATATCATCCAGGTCTTGGGGCTTCGCACTCTGGTAAACGGTTTCCCAGTTCGCCCCTTTTCCGACATGCTATTGTTCCTCCAGGTTTCCCTTTTTGGTAAGTCGGCTGACCTCATAGGTTCATCCTCAACCTATGACACGTCACGTGCTATCATTCACGCCATCGTACGGCGCACCTCTATGAAACCCTGGCCGCTGTCGTCCGTCAGAAACCGCGACTTTTTCGTGTTCTCGTTCATTTTTCACCTCCTGGAATGTGGTATCACGTCTTCTTTTGCTTCCTCGTATTCCGTATTGCGTGTTGCGTGTTTCGTGCTCTGTCGTTCGTCGTTTTCCTACCACCACCTCCTTTCCTTTCAATGGAGTCGTTGACTCGCTGATTCGCTGACTCGCTGACTCGCTGACTCGCTGATTCGCTGACTCGCTACGGCGACGAGAGCCACAGCCACGCCAGCGGCGCCCCGATGAGGATGAAGATGTTGAGGAGCGCGATGCCCATCCCCAGCACCATGGGCGTAGCCGTGCGCAGCCCCCGGCCCAACAACTCGTTCTCGATCTCAGACTGGAGGCTGTTCGACATGTCGCCCAACGTCGCCACCAGCGGCGCTCCCTGCTCGATGCTCAACGCGATGGTATCTATGAACGCCCTGTACTCCTCGATGGGGAATTCGTCCTCTACCGCATGCAGCGCCTCCACCAGCGTGCACCTGCCGCTGTTCAGGTCGTCCACCACCCCGCGCATTTCGATCACGAACAGGCTCCCGCCTCGCCCGGCCACGCGCCGTATCGCTTGCTCTGCCCCATCTCCCGCCCCCAGCATCATCGCCAGCCGGTCTAACGTGAAGGCCATCTCGGTACGGAATGCTTCCTGTCGCCGGCGGGCCGCCTGCCGCAAGCTCAGGTCGGGCAGGTAGAGACCGAACACCCCCAGTATGAAGGCGGCGAAGACGAAGAAGGTAGCGCCGGTCAATGCTGCCGCCAAGAGCGTCAGCAGGAAGAACGTGAAGGCAGTGATCACTTTCCAGCCATAGAAATCACCCAAGGTGTTGAAGGGGCGCGGGTAACCGGCCTGCAGGAGCAGATTGGCGTCCCGTTCCGCCGTCCCTGCCGCCGTTCCCAACCAGCGGGCCACGTTGGAGGACAGCGGCCCCAGCAAGCGGTCGAGGAAGGGCCGGTCGTTCAGCATCGAGAGGCAGTATGGGTCCGCTTCCCCTTCCTTCCACCGGGCCACCCGTTGGGCTGCCTTGCCGCCCAGTCTCGCCAGGACCGTCTCCGCAGTCCCGGCGACGACACTGAACACCAGCACGATGCCCACCGATCCCACAAGTGCGGCAAACAGGTTGACGCTGTTCATCTTATCCCTCCCTCCAGCTTCGCCGTTGTGTCCATCCGTTGAAAGACAAGAAACAAAAAAGGCCCCGAAGGATGACCTTCGGGGCCTCTTGGTCGCTACTGTCGCCACTGGCCCTCTTGGGGCTCTGGGCGGGGGGCCTCTATTGAACCCGAATGCAAGCGTTTGCCTCAATCACACGTGCGCTTTCGGGGTGGCCGTCTGGCGGCTCTATGTTGGAATGTGCGTTCTGAATTCTGTGAAATGGAAAGCCTGAAGCGGTAGCCTCAGTGAAGAATTGTAGCACATTTTACCGCCACATTCAAGGGGCTGTTGTCCCTTTGTGGATAGGACAAGTGTCCCCAACTGCCAGACATCTGTCCTTTGGTGCCCAATGGCATGCGCACCGGCGCGCCGGGGGTATCGCAGAATGCGGAACAAGAGGCGCCCTCCCGCCGTGGAATCGTAGTGGGAGAAGCGGGTCGGTGAGCAGCGTTCGTTTGTGCAAGTGCTGTTGTTGAGTATAATAGGGTCAAGCCACCTTCCAAGCAGCGTGAGCGTGCACACCAGCGACGTAAAGACCCCGCACCTGCAAAGCAAGGAGCGCTCTCCCCGCCGTCGAAATGGAAAGCGACCTCACCAACCCGGGCGCAGGCGGGAGGGCGGCCCGCCGTGGGCGTGCCGACCACCTTTCGCCGCAAGACTAGCCCGCGGCCCCGCGTTTTTCGCTTGGCGGCGCCGGTCGTGGTGGGGGAAGTGGGGCGGCGGGCGGCGTTCGTTTGTGCGAGGGCCACCGTTGGCAACTCTCGTCCACAATGGAGACCCTCCACCGGATGGCAAAAAAATGAAGGTGCGAACGTTCTTTGGAGTAGAAGCACGTAACTACACCTGGTCAAGAAAGGCACAGCGGGCCCCTATTTAGGGGGTGTATGAAAGGAGCAGAAGATGTTGACACGCGCAAAGGTATTCAGTTTGACGACTGTGATGTTGTTGGTTCTGACCCTGGTGCCCAGCGCACGCCCCACTACTGCTGCGCCGCCCTCGCGCTGGCGTATGGCAGCCCCACTGGCGGTGGAGAAGGAGTCATCGCAGATTCCCCCCACAGTCGGGGGGCCTGCGGATGGCTACTGGACCCAGCGGGCTAGTATGACGACCGCTAGGGACCACCCGGGTGTAGTCGGTGTAAATGGCAAGATCTACGTATTCGGCGGGTCCAACGCTTCGGGGGCGCTGGACAGCATGGAGATCTACGACCCGGCAACGGATACCTGGACGTCCGGCCCGTCCATGCCGGGCGCGAAGAGTGCCCCCAGCGCGGTCGCCGTCGGCGGGTTGATCTACGTCCTGGCCGGTGATGAGCTCATCTACTGCTTCGATCCCTCGCAAGGAACCTGGAGCACAAAGGCTCCGGTTCCGGTGCCGTTCTCTGGACCAGCAGCCGTTGCGGTGGTCGAGGGGAAGATCTACTTGGCGCGCGACGAGCAATGGATGTATTGCTACGATCCTGGGGCGAACAACTGGATAGCGAAAACACCGGTATCGGTGGTGCGTTCGATCGCAAGCTTCGCAGTTCTGAACGGCAATCTCTACGCCATTGGGGGAGGCGAGCCGGGGCACGAACCAAGCGAGATCGATCGGATCGATGTATACGACCCGGCGAGCGACTCCTGGACCATCGCCGGCGCCGCATCGCTGGGCACTCGACGCACACACCTGGGGTCGCCGATGCCAGTAGTGAACGGAAAGATCTATGTCATCGGTGGGTGGAACGGTTACTCAGCACAGACATCGGTGGAGGAGTACGATCCGACTACAAACAGTTGGCGCTATGTGACCTCGATGCCGATGGCCCGCTACGCCATTGGGTACGGTGTACTGGGCAACAAGGTTTATGCCATCGGTGGCAACTACGGCGGATCGGGTGGTCATTGGCAGAGCAGAAACGATGAATTCACTGTGCCCGGCGATCTCACAGAATTATACTATGATGATGGAGAAGTAGATTATGGCTGGGCTACTGGTCCGCTAGGCGGTGCCGCTGTTCTTTTCACCCCTCCACAAGTACCTTGGGTCCTCGCAAGGATAAAGGTGGCGGGATGGTATGCTCATTCCGATGCACCTTTCTACGTAGAGATTTGGGATAGCGATCGAAATGAGTTGCTCCATGAATCGTACATTTATACCCAGTTTTTTGACGAAACGTTGACATGGGCAGAGATAGATATTCCTGACGTTGTCGTGGATGATGATTTCTACGTCTGTGTGTTTCCCAATGATTCAAACGATCATATACTTTGGCTGGGTTTTGATAACGATCCCCCGATTAGTTACCGCTCATATGATGTACGATACGATACCAATTCGATAGAGTATGGACCACATGATGACTGGAATTGGACGATTCGAGCGATTGGCGAAGAAGCAGTCGCCGATCTTCAGTTATCGGATGTTTTTTGGTCTCCTGACACACCCGTGGCATTTGAGCCGACTTCTCTAGCCTTGACGTTAGCTAATGTGGGCAATGCACAGTATGACCCCGCGGATGGCCATTATGAAGTGACAGTTGTATTCACAGACACGACATTTCCGGGCTCTACCATCAAGTTCTCCTTTGACACGGAAGTTGCCCAAAGCTTGTCTAGGCTTAATCCTCAGAGATTGGACTCTCTAGATCCAGGGGACAGCACAGATGTAGTCGTGTCAGGCGTACGATTTCCAGCTGCCGCACAGGGTACGCTCGAGGTTCAACTGACTCCGAAGAGTAACGATGCCAACCCAGGCAATGACTCATATCGCACAGCATTCTCAGTAACTGAAACTTCTCATGGCTGGGTTTATTGCATAGGGGCCATTGCCAAATCGGCTTTCATCCTTCTCGCACCAGAGCCACACCTAGCGTTAAGCACCGTAGGCTTGTTAGACTTGGAACGGGATATTCTGCTCCTATGCGATGGGAATATGACATGTATTGTGAACGAGTCTAGCGAGTTCTTCGGTGAAAAACTAGCTACCATCATCTTAGTTCCCGATCAGCAAATAAGCCTCATACTGGACATTATACAGATGGCGATCGGAGTTCTCTCCGATTGGGGACGATGTTTGTCCTGGTTATGGCAATTCGTATCAGAGTTGTTCGCAAGTTTGAATGTCAAAGGAATAAGAGTCAACGTCGTTATGGCCGCGTCACCCGTGTACGTTCTCGTGACCGATAGTCAAGGCAGGCAAGTGGGATTCTTGGACGATGGCAGTATCGTCCAAGAGATTGAGGGATCTGAAGTTGTCAATCGAGACGGCAAGAAATTTGTGCTTTACCCAGGAAGTGACACCGCTACGGTTAGGATTAGGGGCACTGCCGATGCTACCTTTGACTTGAACATGACCCTTTCGAGAGGTGGGAGCGTAGCTGCAAAGGTCGAGTATCTCAATGTCCCAGTAACTTCGGCAACAATTAGCACAATTGATGCTAATGACGAAGATTACATCATGAACATGGACGAAGATGGGGATGGTGTAGTGGACTCGACCAGAGCACCCGACAGCATAGAAGTTGTGACTCCAACGATTTATCTGCCTCTCATCATGAAGAACTACTGATTTCACACAATAACACGCCGATAACCATCTGAGCCACCGGTCCAACCCCGCCAACGTGTCTCCCACAGGAATGCCGGTGCGGATGCGGGCGTTCACCTGAGCCCAATCCTCCCTGGCGATCTCCGGTCCATACTGGGCCACCGACTCGAAAGCGGCCTGGAGGGTGTTGCCAGTCCTGAACCCATCCACCAAGAGCCCAATCACGTCGACCAGAGCATCTTGGTAGTCCTGCCGCCGGCGGGCCGCCTGCCGCAAGATCAGGTCGGGCAGGTACAGACCAGACGCCTCCCAAAAAGCGGTAGACAGAGGACAGGATATTTCTCCCCTGACTACCGTCTACTGTCCATCGTCTGCTACTCCCGATTCCGATGCGACGAAGGCCGACTCCACGATCTGCAGCGGCCGGTTGCCCACCCGCATGACCAGGATGTAAGACACGATGCTGATCAGGCCGGCCACCAGGACGGTGATCTCGCCCGCGGTGGTCGCGTAGAAGGGCGTGACCAGCCCGGGGGCCGAGAGACGAAAGATGACCAGCATGACAAAAGGAGCGATGCTGACGATACGCGCTTCCCACCGCAACTGGGCCTGCTCGGCCAGGATGCGCCGGCGCACGTTCGCCCGCCGGCGCGCCGCTGCCGCCAGGCGGTCCAACACCGTCTTGACCCGCCCGCCGTGTTTCACGTGCACCAGCAGGATCTCCACCAACATGGTCAGGATGGGGTCGCGCCGTCGCTCTCCCAGGGGCTCCAGTCCCTTTTCCAGCGATTGACCTGAGGCCAGCGCCGTGTTTGCCCCTTCGAAATCCACTTGCGTCACCACCGGCCCGCGCTTTGCCACGGCAGCGACGGCTTCCTTCAGGCTCCCGCCACGCCCGATGACGTCGCGCACGATCGTGGCTACCCGCGCCAGGGCCTCCTGGTAGGCACGGCGCGTCTTGTCACGCCGTCCGCCCAGGTAACCCCAATAGGCCAATGGGCCGATTAAGCCACCCAACACAGCTCCAGTGACGGTGCGCAGCAAGGCGTAGCCCAGGATCGCCGTCGCCACGGCCAGCATCGCACCGGTCTTGAGGAACTCGTCGGCGGTGATGGGCAGGTTGGCCTGGTCGATCTTATGCTGCAACGTCGTTCTGCGCTTCTCCTCGCCGGTCACCTTGCGCCTCACCTCTGCTGCCGGGGCCAAGGCAAAGAGGGCCAGGAACATCGCCAGCACCCCCGCACCGCCAAGCAGGGCCAGCGCCACGTTGGGCCCATAGAACAGTTGATCCGCTATGCCCATTTCTGTGCCTCCTGTAACCAGTCTGCGGGAATGCCTTCCCCGCGTATCACCTGCTCGTAGCTGCAACCGGCTCTCTCCAGCAGTTTTCCCAGCAGTGGGTACGGCCGTGCGCCTGTGCAATGCAACCCAGGGTCTCCTGATCCCTGCCCTGAGCTTGTCGAAGTGCCTGTCGAAGGGCCTGTCGAAGGACGGTCCTCCCAGGAAAAGAGGTCTTGTAGTACCGGGACGTTCTGCTCCGTGACGTTGCCCGTCACCTCGGTGATGTGTTTCACCAACCGTCGCCTCAGCCGCGCGTCCATCTCGACGTAGACCACCAGCCGGAAGGCACGTACCACGCCCCGCAGCACGACGTTCTCCCGCAGGTTCTCGCCGGCCTCCAGGCACAGGTCCCGGTAGCGTTCCACCGCATCCCGGGCGCTGTTGGCGTGCACGCTGCCCATGATGGCGTGTCCTGTGTTGCCCGCCTGGGCGAAGTCCCACGCCTCCGCGCCGCGTGCCTCGCCCAACACGATCCAATCGGGCCGCTTCCGCAACGCTTGTTGCGCCAGGTAGCGCTGCGATATCTGCATGCTCTGGGCCCCTTCTCCCTCGGGTGAGGGGGGACGGGTGACCAGGTAACTGACGTTCCGGCCGGGGAAATCCAACTCCCGCGTGTCCTCGATGCACACCACTGCATCCAGCGGGTCCAGTTCTCCCGCCAGCGCGTTGATGATCGTCGTCTTGCCCGCCGCCGTCGCCCCGGTAACCAGGATGGGAACCCTGGCCCTGACCGCCGTCCTCAGCAGCAACGCCGCCTGTGGCGTGAGCGTGCCCAGCCCGATCAGCCGGGCTAACCGGTCCTCGCCGGCGGCGAACAGTTGCCTGTGGCGGCGGATGACGATCTGAGGCCACGGGTCGGCACAGGGATAGATACTGATGTGAAAGCGGGAGCCGTCCCGCAGCCGGGCGTCGGCGAAAGGATGGGCGAAGTCCACCCGCTTGCCGTCCTGTGCCAGCGCCCGCCGCGCCAGGTTCATCAGCCGTTCCTGGTCTCCGAAATCCAGGCTGACCGGCTGCCTCTGCCCGTCCGCCGTGATAACCGTGACCTCGTGCGGCCCGAGGATGTAGATATCCTCCACGTCGTCGGCCGAGAGGAGCGCTTCCAGTGGCCCCAGGCCCAGGATCTCGTCCAGCACCCGTTCTGTTACCACGTCCACCGGCTCTTCCAACGGGGCCTGGCCATATACCGGTGCGGCCTCGTTGTAGCGGGCCATCTCCTCGGATACGGCCTGTCGCAGCGCGTTCCGCTCGGCCGGGCCCGGATTCTCCAGTTGCGCCGGCGTCAGGAGCGTGGTCACGCGCTCGCGCACCGCTTCCAGCACCACCTTGAAGGGAGAATGTCCCGTCTCGGTCGCCGTCCTCATCGCGGCCTGGTGCACCATCTGGCCCACCAGGTCAACCTCACCACTCTGTCCCAGCATTCGTTGTGCCATCGTTCCCTATCCTCCGAATGCTTGTCCTGAGCGATGCCCTGAGCCTGCCGAAGGGCGTAGCCGAAGGAGACGTTCCAAGAATCCGCTCTTTTTGCCCGCTTGCAGCTCACGGATGTCCGTCAGAGGCGGGTAGAGCGCCGCGCTCAGTTGCAGTATGTCCTGCGCTACCTGGGCCTTGCCGTCGGCCAACACCACCGGCTCGCCGTCGTTGAGCGCGATGGTCACCTCCTGGTTCTCGCCGGCGGCGATCTCGGCGAAAGTGGGCAACCCCTCCAACGCATCCTGCACCTCCCGCCGTGAGATGCCGTGGCGCGGGTGGTACTTGTTCACCACCACCCGCAGCCGGTCCCCCTCCAGCAGCCCCGCCTGCCGCAGCGCTCCCAGTGCCTTGTGCCCGGCGTAGAGCGAGGTCACCGTCGAGTTGACCACCAGGAATATGAGATCGGCCTGTTGCAGCACCGTCAGGTGCACGGGGTGGTTGTAGGTCTGGCCCAGGTCAAACACGATGAAGTCGTAGGCCGGTTCGGTCAACTCCAGCAGCTTCTTGATCAAGCGCATACCTTGCTCTCCCGCCAGGCTGGCGTCGGAGGCCATCCACGTCTGGGGAATGCCGATCAGGACCGACAGGTTGCTCCGCCTGTACGGGGTCAGGAATCTCTTCACGTCCAACGCCGTCACGTTTCCGAAGGTGACCAGTTGCTTGGCCAGCGCGTAGACGTTCTTCTCCTCCCCCTCCAGGTCCAGCAGCAGGTGGGCGTCCCCCTTGTTCATGTCGGTGTCGATGAGCAGGGTACGCTTGTTGGCGATCACGCCCAGCGCCGCTGCCACGTTGACCGATAACGTCGTCTTGCCCACGCCACCCGAGGGGGCCCAGAAGGCCACCGTCTGTCGCCGCCAGCCGCCTCGATCCACGATCTGTGCCACCTCCGGTGAGAGGCGGGGAACGTACTTGTCGGAAGTGCGGTAGGCATAGGCGTCCCGTACCGCCGGTGGCAGCATCGCCGCCAATCGGGAGATGCTCTCGGGCGACAGGGGGGTGGTCAGGTGACCCATCGCCCCCGCCTTTTCCATCGTCACCGCCCAGTCACCCACCGTCGGCACCAGTGCGACGGTGAGGATGGGGTGCTCTTCGTAGTGGTAGAGACGCTGCACGACCTCAGGGCTGTATCCAGGGATGGTCGGGGAGAGCAGGACGACGTCGGCCCCCTTCTCCACCGCGTCCTGGTAGACCACCGTCCCCTCGCGGGCGATGCCGGCGATCTCCAGGTGATAGGGGTTCCCGGCCTGCAGCTCTCCCATCAGGAGTTGCATATCCGAAACTGCTTCCAGGTCGATGGCGAGAAGAACGCGCAGATGCTCTGATCCCTCTCCGCCGGGTGTAGTCGGTTCTTGCCTGGCCTTCATCGTTCCTATCCCTTTCGCCGTCTCATCAGCGCAAAGCCCACCGCCCCCAGTCCGATCACCAGGCCCCCGCCGATGCACAGGGGCACCAGGTAGCCTGGGAGGCTGCCTGCCAGCGTGGACGGGAGCAGCGATCCCTCGCTCTCAGAACCCCCGCCGCCTGGGGGCTCACCTTGGCCGGGAAGCGGAGATGTGGGTGGTATGGCAGCCGCTTCTGTCGGTGTGGGAGTTGGAAGAGGTGGCGGGGCCACCGGCATAGTCAGCGCCCCGCTGGCGGTGACCGGCGACGTCGAGGCCGGCGCAGGCACAGTGGTGGTAATCACCCCCAGCGCCCTCAGCCGCTCCTCCTGGAAGAAGCGCACGATGTCTTCCCACAACACGCCTGTGCTCGGCGAGGCTCCCGCGAGCACGGCCGCGTGAGGCACGATCGAGACGTGCAACGTCCCGTTGTCCACGGCGAAGTAGAGCAACTCCTCGGCCGCTTTCGGCACCAGGATAGTGATGGATTCGATGTCCCCTTCCAGGAAGGGAGGCTCCTGTGCCCCTTCCTGGCCGAAGGTCATGCCGTAGTTGGGATTGGGTACCTTCTCCCGCGTCGCGTTGATCACCTGCACCTGGGGCAGGACGATCTTGTCCAGCGGCGGCGCTACCTCCGGCACCTCCTCGCTCAACGGCAGTGGGCCAGCCTGCCCCGAGCCTGTCGAGGGGGCGGGCGTAAGCGGAGGGGTGGAGGTGAATGGAACTGGGGTCAGGGCACCTGCAGGAGACGCGCCCCACGTAGTGGGGCCCGCCGCCTCGCCCCACGCCGCTGTCAACTGACTGACGTTGCCCTCAATGCCCACGGTGACGTTGACGTAGTCGCCTGCCGTCACGTTGTCGGGGATGATCTTGGAGTTGACGGGGACTACAGCCGCCACCACGTCGGGGTCGGTGAGTGCCAGGGAGAGGCGGTGCACGGCGGCCGGGTTGTCGGCCGTCACCACACCATTGCGTCGCAACGGTTCGCCGGCGTGGACGGTCTCGACTGTCATGCCGCCCAGGTAGCTGTCTATCTCCGTCTCGTGTACCAGCCGCGAGGCGACTCTCTGATGCATGGTCTGCTCGTCCACGGCGAACATGTCACGGGCGATGACCGTGTAGGGCGGGATCTCCTCCAGTGCGATGACGATGCGGTAGGGCGGCGGGTTGAAGATGCTGCCCGCCACCAGGATCACACCGAAGGCGGCGATGAAGAGGATCAGCCCGATGAAGAAAGTCAACGATTTCCAGACGCGAAGTTTCACGACAAAGCCTCCTTGTTACGTTATGGCAGCCAGGAGCGCGTGGGCCTGGGATACCAGGTCTTTCAAGAGCATAGCGGTCACGCGCCGCTCGCTGGTGGTCAGTTCAATTGGATTGCGAACACTCAGACCCTGGAGGGTAACGTCGAGTGCGGCCAGGTCCGCGCCGATGGGGAGTTGGCACACGCGGGCGACCATCGCCCCGGCCGTCGGGGCGGGAAGTGTGGGATCGTCCTGAAGCAGGAGGGTCAGCCAGCGCGTGGCAGTCTCGTCGAAGCCGTGTGCCTCAGCCTCGGCTTTGACGGCATCCTCCAATTGTGGTGGTATGGTCGGTGTTGTGTCCATTTCGTCGAAAGGCCAGAAACAAAAAAGAGACCCCGAAGGAATAACCTTCAGGGCCTCTTGGTCGCTACTGTTGCCACTGGCCCTCTGGGGGCTCTGGGCGGGGGGCCTCTAGGAAACCGGAACTTGTGCGTCCGGCTGGCCGTCTGGCGGCTCTACGTTGGAACGTGCGATTTGAATTCTGTAAGATGGGAAGTTGAATGTGATAACTTCACAGGGGAATTGTAGCACATTTCACTGCCTGTTTCAAGGGGCTATTGTCCTTTGTTGGACAGGACAAATGCCCCTGGCTTTCGGGCATCTGTCCTATGGCGACCGGAGCAGTCCCAGAGCGTGTCTGAGAAGATGGGTCACTTGCCTGTGTTCTGTGACTCCGCCGTCATGTTGCATTGGGTCGTCTATAGGAGTACAATTCCGGTCAAGAGAACAAAAGCGTCGGTGTGTTGTACTGATCTTGACCTGTTGGAGGGCAAAGGTGAAGGGGATTTCGCATTTCATAACAGGTGTGGCATTGGCAACATTATTTCCCAAAGTCGTTCAGGCGGGGGCACAAGGTTCGCTCCTGCCAATGTTGGGCGGCATCGGCGGCATTCTGCCTGATGCGCTTGACTTTAGGTTTGCGCGATACTTTGAAGATTACAGTACAGAGATAGACCCCGGCCCTGATCCCGATCCCGGGGCCATCGCGGACGCGTTGGTTGATTCTATGCGTAGAGCCTACGAAGAAGGCGAGTCACAGAACGTGATGGTGCACACCATCCGCCTGGGCGCTGACCTTTGGCACGAGTATGCGATCCGCTTCGACCCGGAGAATGGGGAAGTTGTCGTGCGTATCGGCCCGCTGGTCAACACCGGACAGGTTCCCTACCCTGGAACAGAGCCTGAGGGCGTGACCGAAGTGCGGCGCAAGCTGGGCGTGCCACTGGTGCATACGTATAGCTCGGAATACCGGGTTAACATCTTCAGTGGGCCATCCTTCCGCTTTGTGCGCGAGGAAGATCAGCTCTATGTCCATTTCCTGGACTGGCACCGGCGCTGGTCCCACAGCTTGACACTGGCCGTAGTAGTTGGCGCAGTGACGGCTCTGTTTGGGGGATTGGTCGTCAACTGGAATGTGGGTTTGTGGGCCGGTCTGGTGACAGGGCTGGGCTTCGCGGGGCACGTGTTGGAGGATCAATTGGGTTATATGGGCAGCAATCTTCTCTGGCCCTTCACAAGGAAGCGGGTACCTGGCTTGAGAATGGTTCATTCTGGTGACGCCATCCCCAATTTCCTCACCGTCTGGACTGCCGTGGCGATTATCCTGTTGAACCTAGATCGCTTCTCGGCCCAACCACGTCTGGATCCCTGGTGGTTCCTGGGGCTGGCGGTGGCGCTGCCGGTGGTGGTACTGGGTACTATCTACTTTGTGCAAAAGGCGCGTCCTCGTCCGGGTCAGGCCTCTCTGGAGGCAAAGCGTCAGGCAGACATGGTTGCCGAAGTCGAGGAGCTGGAGATCGCCTAGAGGTGACGCATAGACCATCCATCACGTGCTTGGGCTACGCCAGCGGGTCTTGGGAATTACCAAGCGCCCTGATAGAACCAGCGGGCCTTGCGTATTGCTACTACCACTTCTTTGAGAGATACGACCTCGAGATTGACCCCGGCCCGGAGCCGGACGCCCACGACATCGCCGCACAGGTGGTCGGGGCGATGCAGCGAGCCTACGAGACCGGGCAGCCCCAAAATATCATGCTCCACACAATCCGCCTGGGCGCCGACCTGTGGCGGCAGTACACCATCCGCTTCGACCCGGCCCAAAACGAGGTAGCGGTGCGCATCGGCCCGATCGTCAACACCGGTCAGGTCCCCCTCCCCGGTTCCGAGGTAGGGGCGATCCCTTGTGGTCGCCCCCCTTGTGATCGCCCCACTTGTGATCGCCCCACTTGTGATCGCCCCACTTGTGGTCGCCCCACTTGTGATCATCTCCCGCGCAATCTCCCCCCACATGGTCGCCCCCCAGGAGAAGTGCGAATGAAAGTCGGCGTGCAGATGGTGCACACCTACGACGCGGAGAACCGCATAGACATCTTTAGCGGGCCATCCTTCAAGTTCGAGCGCCGGGGCGACCAACTCCACATCCACTTCCTCGACTGGCACCGGCGCTGGTCCCACAGCCTGACGCTGGCGGCGGCGGTCGGGCTGGTGGCCGGGCTGCTCTTTGGAAAGTGGGCCGGGATCGTAGCGGGCCTGGGCTTCGCCGGGCACATCCTGGAGGACCAACTGGGCTTTATGGGGAGTAACCTGTCCTACCCGTTTACGAAGGGGCGGTCCACCGGCCTGCAACTACTGCGCTCCGGCGACGCCATCCCCAACTTCCTCACCGTCTGGACCTCCGTCGCGCTGATCCTCTTTAACTTGGACCGCTTCTCGGCCCAGCCACTGCTGAACCCGTCGTGGTTCCTGGGACTGGCGGTGGCGCTGCCGGTGGTAGTGTTGGGCGGGCTGTACCAGTGGCAGAGGCGGCGTGGGAAGCCGGAACCGAAGGAATCGCTCCAGCAGCGAGACATCGTGTCGGAGACGGAGGAGGTGGAGGTAGGATAGAACTCGAGTCTAGATAAGAGAAGATCGAATACTCTCGAAAATATCTCCCCGAGTTTCTCGCCTACGGGACGCCTGCGACGATCGGCGTCTCCAAAATTGTTGACATGCCAGCCATTTATGTTATAATGAAACAGGAAAACGATTACCCAACCCGAAAGGCAGTGAAACGTGGTCACTATCACCGATGTAGCGCGCCGCGCAGGCGTCTCCGTTGCCACTGTGTCACGCGTGATCAACGACACCAAGTTCGTCAGCGAGGAACTGCGCAAGCACGTGCTTCAGGCAATGGAGGAACTGGATTACCAACCCAACCTGCTGGCCGGCAGTCTGCGACGGCAGGAGACCCACACCCTCGGTCTGATAGTACCGGATACCGCTAATCCCTTCTTTGGCGAACTGGCCAAAGGG
The DNA here is from genome assembly GCA_034189605.1 of Chloroflexota bacterium. Taxonomy (GTDB): domain Bacteria; phylum Chloroflexota; class Anaerolineae; order B4-G1; family B4-G1; genus JAUWNP01. The sequence goes on along the minus strand of JAXHUO010000018.1, from coordinate 59,801 downwards.
GTAGAAGACGTGGGCTTCCAGAACGGCTATAACGTCATTCTCTGCAACTCTGATTACAACCTTGAGCGCGAACGATCCTACGTGGTGGTGCTCCAGGCCAAACAAGTAGATGGTCTGATCTTTATTCCCTGCAGTGCGAAAACTGACCACGTCCGCCAACTGCTGGCAAAGACCCGGGGGCCGGTGGTGACAGCCGACCGGCAGACGCCCGAACTGGCGACCGATTCCATCACTGCCGACAACAGCGCCGGAGGACGGCTAGCCGCCCGGCATCTGCTAGAACTGGGACACCGGCGCATCGGCTGTATTGAGCGCCCCAAGTACCTGGCCCACATCCAGGACCGGATCACCGGCTTCCACGAGATGCTAAAGAAATGGAACCTCACGCTTCCCAAAGAACTAAACGTGAGAGGAGGCTTTCGTTTCGAAGACGGCGTTCGCGCCGCCCGACAACTCCTCTCACTATCGCCCCCCCCCACCGCCATCTTTGCTTATAACGACATCATGGCCATCGGCGCGCTGCGGGCAGCCCGCGAGAGGGGAATGCACGTCCCCAATGACCTGGCGGTGGTTGGATTCGACAATATCCCCATCGCCTCCTTCGTCACCCCTGCGCTGACGACCGTTGACCAGCCCAAGTACCATATCGGCGTCTTGGCGGCCCAGTTGCTCATAGACCGGCTGAGGGGGGAGATTGAGGAGGAACTGCAGCACCAAACGCTCGACGTCAAATTAATCGTGCGGGAGTCCAGCGAACCGGTGGCCCGGGCCGGTATCTAGAATACCCAAGCGGAGAGGTAAAGGTATAGGATGAAACTTGCCATCGGTTCCGACTTTGTAGGATACCCCCTCAAGGAAGGATTAGAGCCCTCCCTCGTCAGACGTGGCATCGAAATCATGGACTATGGCACCGACTCCGATGATCCCTGTGACTATCCAATCTTTGCCCGGCGCGTCGCCGAGGCGGTTGCCAGCGGAGAATGTGACCTGGGCATCCTCATCTGCGGAACCGGGATCGGCATGTCCATCGCTGCCAACAAAGTGCCAGGAATCCGCTGCGCGTTGTGCCACAACATCTTCACGGCCCGCCTGGCCCGCCAGCACAACAACGCCAACATATTGGCCATGGGAGCCCATGTCGTCAGCCTGCCCCATGCCGAGCAAATCGTCACGGCCTGGCTGGACGCACAGTACGAAAAGGGCAGGCACGAGCCACGCCTGCAAATGATAGCCGAGATGCAAACATGATTGTCGCCGTCACGCTCTGCCCCCGGCGCGCTACCTTTGCGCCAATGCTCTACACTGGGCAGTTGGAATATGGCCTTCGTCGCGCAGCAGAACTAGGCTGCGACGGGGTGGAATTCAACATCCAGGACCCGACCAAGATGGATGTCAAAGCGCTGGCCCAGCAGGTCGCCTCACTGGGATTGCGCGTGACAGGCCTGGGGACAGGCCAGGCGTATCTGGAGGAAGGGCTCAGCCTGGCCGACCCGACCCCAGAAGTACGAGCGGCGGTGCGGGCACGACTACAGGCTCAGGTGGACTTGGCCACCCGCGTCGGCGGTGCGGCTGTCATCCTGGGAGGCATCCGAGGTCGGTTCGACGGCCCCCAGGAGACCTGGCCCGCTCAGCGAGCAGCCGCCGTGGAAACCGCCCGTGCCGTGGCCGATTATGCCGCCATGCATAAAGTTATCCTCCTGGTGGAGCCCATCAACCGGTACGAGGCTAACTTTGTCAACTCGGTAGACGAGGCCCTGGCACTGATTGAGGAGATTGGTAGCGACAATGTGCACCTGCTGATTGACACGTTCCACATGAACATTGAGGAGCCCTCCCTGGCGGAGAGCATCCGCACAGCAGGTCCACGGCTGGCTTACGTCCACCTGGTTGACAGCAACCGTTGGGCAGCCGGCTTTGGGCACACCGATTTTGACACGGTCTTCTCCGCATTGCACGAGATCGGTTACGATGGCCCCGTGTGCGCTGAGGTGCTCCCGCTACCTGACGATGACACTGCCATCCGCCAACACGTTCGCTTCGTCCGCGCCCACTGGTAAACAGCCATTGTCTTTCGCGTTGAAACTGGAGCCAATCTTATGCCCTTAAACCCCTCACAGGTATCCTTCATGACAGCACAGGCAAAGACAATCCGCCGGCACATCGTCACTACAATCTCCCACGCCCAGGCTGGTCACCCCGGCGGGAGCCTGTCGGCAGCAGACATTCTCACCGCCCTCTACTTCCACGTGCTGCGCGTGGATCCCGCCCACCCCAACTGGCCTCAGCGGGATCGTTTCATCCTCTCGAAAGGGCACGCCGCCGCCGGGCTCTATGCGGCACTCGCTGAGCGCGGTTTCTTTCCCCTGGAATGGCTAGAGACCTTTGGTCAGATCAACAGCCATCTGCAAGTGCATCCGGATATGCACAAAGTAACCGGCATCGAAATCTCCACAGGTGCGCTGGGGATGGGGTTATCCGTCGGGCTGGGGATGGCTTTGGCCATCCGCGCCGACGGATTGCCAGGTCACGTCTACGTCCTGCTGGGAGATGGGGAGAGCCAGGAAGGACAGGTGTGGGAAGCGGCGATGGCCGGCGGGCACTATCGCCCGCCTAACCTGACGGCCATCGTGGATTACAACAACGTGCAACTACTGGGAGCGGTGACAGATATCATGGACGTGGCTCCGCTGCCCGAAAAGTGGCGCACCTTCGGCTGGCGGGTGCTGGAGATTGATGGACACAACATGCAGGCCGTCGTCGCTGCTCTGGAGGAGGCGCGGGACGACGATGTGCCGACAGCCATCATCGCGCACACGATCAAAGGAAAGGGAGTTTCATTTATGGAGGGTCAAGCCGCATGGCACGGCCAGCCGCCGAACGCGGAGCAGTTGGCCCAGGCTTTGGAGGAATTGGCATGAGCGAGGTGCAGGCCGTCCGTGAAGCCTTTGGTGAGACACTCGTCACACTGGGCCAGGAGGATGAACGCATCGTCGTACTCGATGCCGACCTGGCAACCTCGACGAAGGTGGTCTACTTTAACCATGCCTTCCCTGATCGTTTTTTCCAGATGGGGGTGGCGGAGCAGAATATGGTAGGGGTGGCGGCTGGGATGGCACTGGTGGGCAAAATCCCCTTTGTCAGCACATTCGGAAGTTTCGCCAGCAAGCGAGCCACCGATCAGGTCTCCATGCTACTGGGCTATGCCCGCACCAATGTCAAACTGGTAGGAGCCTACAGCGGCATTGTCAGTGGCAACAACGGGGCCACCCATCAAGCCATTGAGGACGTGGCGATCATGCGAGCGATTCCCAACATGGTGGTGGTAGATCCGGCTGACGACGTTGAGACGACGCAGGCAGTACGCGCCGTGGCCTATCACGAAGGACCCGTCTACCTGCGTATTACCCGCGATGCCTGGCCACGCGTGAGTCCGGCAGGGTATCGGTTTCGCATCGGCAAAGCCTGCGTCGTGCGCGATGGCGCCGACGTCACGCTCATCGGCAGTGGGATGATGGTGAGCCAATGTGCCATTGCGGCCGAGCAACTCGTTTCAGATGGGATCTCGGCACGGATACTCAACATGTCCACCATCAAGCCGATTGACCGGGAAGCGATCATTACAGCAGCGCGGGAAACAGGCGCTATCGTCACCGCCGAAAATCACAGTATCCTGGGAGGGCTGGGGAGCGCCGTCGCCGAGGTGGTGGTGGAACATCACCCCGTGCCAATGCTCCGTATCGGCCTATGCGATACATCGGGTGAATGTGGCTCCAATCAACTCTTGTTGGAAAAGTACCGCATGGGCCCAACCGCCATCGCCAGCGCAGCCCACATAGTCCTGCGCCGCAAGGCAGGAGAAAAAGTGGACGCCTGTCTATGGCGTGCAGCAGAATAGTGTTTATGGGAAATATGGTAAGGAGAAAATGGATATCGGCTCACTTTTAAGGGTAAATATGACAACCGCCTCAACAACCCGGCAGCCAGTGCCAGAAGCATGGAGTCTGCTCGGCGGGCGGGGACTGGTGGCACATATCGCGCTTGACGAGATTCCACCACTGTGCGAGCCGCTGGGGCCTGGCAATAGATTACTGATCCTGAATGGCCCGCTGGCGGCCACGCCAGTGCCATGCTCGGGACGGCTTTCAGTGGGCGGCAAGAGCCCGCTCACCGGGGGCATCAAAGAGGCCAACAGCGGCGGTGTCTGTGGTCATCTGCTGGCACGCCTGGGATTGCGGGCTATTATCGTCGCCGGACAGCCCACCGACGAGCACTGGTACCTCCTCCACGTCCGCGCCGACGGCGCCGAGATCCTGCCTGCCGACGACCTGGTGGGACTGGGAACCTACGCGACGGTAGCCCGATTGCGGGAGCGATTCGGCGGACAGATTGGCTGCCTGGTCATCGGGCCGGCGGGTGAGATGCGCATGAGCGCGGCAGGCGTGGCGAACACGGACGTAGAGGGGCGGCCCAGCCGCTTCTCGGCCCGGGGAGGGATGGGCGCACTGATGGGCAGCCGGCACCTAAAGGCGATAGTCATAGAGTCAGCACGGCGCAACGCCCCATTGGCCGACCGCGGACGATTCATGGCCGCCGTGCGCCAGTTCATCCAGCACATCAAGGAAACCCCGCAGACAGCCGAGGTCTACCCCACCTACTCCACCGCCGCGATGGTGATGCCAGCAGAAACGATAGGCTTCTTGCCCACGCGGGGCTTTTCGGCCGGACGCTTTGAAAAGGCCACCCCCATCAGCGGCGAGGCGCTGCACGACGCCATCATTGAGCGAGGCGGCGAGGGAAACACGACCCACGCCTGCATGCCCGGCTGCATCATCCGCTGCTCCAACATCTGGCCCAACCTCAATGGACGGGAACTTGTCTCACCGCTAGAGTATGAGACCATCGCGCTGATGGGCTCCAACCTGGGCCTGGGTGACCTGGACGAAATCGCCCGGCTGAACCGGATGTGCAACGACATCGGGATAGATACTATAGAGACCGGGGCAGCGCTGGGGGTGGCGGTCCAGGCCGGACTGGCTGAATTTGACGACGCTGGCACTTTTGCCCATCTGCTGGACGAGATCCGAGATGGCACACCATTGGGCCGCATTTTGGGCAACGGCGCAGCGTTTGTGGGCCGGGCATACGGCATCTCACGTGTTCCAGCGGTCAAGGGGCAGGCAATGGCCGGCTACGACCCACGCGCCATCAAAGGCACCGGCGTCACTTTCGCTACCTGCCCCCAAGGAGCCGATCACACGGCCGGACACACGGCGCGGGCCAAGATAAACCATCAATCCCCCACCGGACAGGTAAAGATCAGCCACACAGTGCAGGTCACCGTGGCCGCGTTGGACAGTCTGGGCCTGTGCCTGATGACTGCCCCCGCCGTTGGCGGTCGGAGGGAGACCCTGGCCGAACTGGTGTCGGCTCGCTTTGGTGTGGAGTGGACCGCCGAGGACGTCACCAAACTGGGACAAGAGACGATCCGGCTGGAGCGGGAGTTTAACCGGCGGGCTGGTTTCACAGCCGCCGACGACCGGATTCCAGAGTGGATGGGCCGCGAGCCGCTGCCCCCTCACGGAACTATCTTTGATGTTCCAGGCGAGGAGATAGACCAGATCTATGACTTTGAATGAGAGCCTGGTGTTTGCGTTGGCGTATGGTCGGGGGACCCAGCCGGTCGCGCTGCCCGCCAACGCACGGGTGGCAGTGTTGAAACCAGCCGAGGAGACCTCCGGCGCACCGCCGGAGGCGCTGATGATCAGCGCGTTAACGGAACCGATCGGCGCGCCGCGGTTGGCAGAGTGTTTGCGCGGGGCCAGGCACATAGTGGTCGTCACCAGTGACAGGACTCGCCCGTGCCCCTCGGCGCAGTTGCTCCCACCAGTGTTGGACGCGCTCAATGAGGTCGGCATTCCTGATGAACAGGTGACCATTATCTGTGCACTGGGCAGCCACCGTCGCCAGACCGACGACGAACGACGTGCACTGGTGGGAAAGACCGTGTGGAGGCGAGTCCAGGTGGTGGACAGCGACCCGGAGGACACAATAGCCCTCGGTACAACCGCCGCAGGCACGCCGGTGGAGATAGACCGGCGCTTGGTGGATACAGACGCGGTGATCGCTGTGGGCAACATCGAGTACCACTACTTTGCTGGCTACAGTGGGGGAATCAAGGCCATCGTTCCTGGCTGCGCTTCACTCCGCACCATAACAGCCAACCACAGCCGGATGAGCCAGCCTGGGGCAGTGGCAGCGCGGCTGGATTCTAACCCGGTGCGCATGGACCTGGAGGAGGCTGCCAGACACGTACACGTTCCATTTATCCTCAATGCCATACTGGACGGCGCGGGCCGCATCGCCGCCGCTGTCGCCGGGGATCCCATCGTCGCCCATCGTGAGGGCTGTCGCATCCTCGACTCGCGCAACCGGGCGCGACTGGCCGAGCCAGCCCCCGTTGTTCTTGCCTGCCCTGGCGGACATCCCAAGGACATCAATCTCTACCAGGCGCAAAAGGGACTGGACAACGCAGCACACGCGCTAGCGGCGGGGGGCACGTTGGTGCTGGTTGCAGAGTGCCAGGAAGGACTGGGCCATCCGACCTTCGCCCAATGGATGCGGGAGGAGCCAGATCCAGCAGCCCGCATCCGGCGACTGGAGCGGGGTTTCGTCCTGGGCGGTCACAAGGCGGCTGCCATCGCCCGCGTGATGCTCCAAGCCGGCGAGGTCGCTCTGGTCTCCTCACTGCCCCCCGGGGAGATGAGGCAAATGGGCTTTACCCCTTATCCCACCGCACAGGCAGCCATGGACACGGCGCTGGCCCATCACGGTGCCGACGCGCCAATCGTCGTTATGCCCCATGCAGCAACGACCCTGCCAATCGTTAGATCGCAAATCTGAAACCCTGGGAGAGGAGATCTGTCATGTTACCAATCAAAAACGGGACCACCATCACGGAGGTAAACAGATGACCCACCACCCCCTGATCCAGGAAAAGATCATTAGCCAAATTGACGACGACGAGGTCATTGCCTTTACCCAGGAGATGATCCGCTTCGAGAGCCAGAATGGTCACGAAGGGGCTATCGCTCGTTGGCTGGCCAGATGGCTGACGGAACTGGGTATGGAGGTACGGCTCGCAGATGTCCACCAGGGACGACTCAACGTGATCGCCACGCTGCCAGGAAGCGAAGAAGGCATCGGGCTGCTATTCCATGGTCACACCGACACTGTTCCCTTCCTGAACATGGAAAACCCCTTGAGCGGCGAAATTATGGACGGCTACATCTGGGGCCGGGGTTCCTGCGACCAGAAAGGGGGCCTGGCGGCATCCATCATGGCAATCCAGGCCATCGCCCGTGCCAGAATACCGCTGCGCAAGGGGCTGGCCCTGGTGGCGGTGATTGATGAGGAGAGCGAGCACCGGGGCTCCTACGCACTGGTGGACGAGGGGATTCAGGCCGACGGGGCCATCGTCACCGAACCGTCCGACCTGCGGTTGCTGTTGGGCTGCAAAGGCACTGCCCCCATCCGCATCACTCTTCACGGCAAGATCGCCCACGGGTCAAACCCATGGCTAGGCGTCAGTGCCATTGAGAAAGCAGCCTGGGTGATACTGGCTTTGGGACAGTTGCAGCCCAAAGTAGTCGAGTTGCCAGACCTGGGCACTGTGCGCGGCTCCATCAACATCGGCCTGATCGAGGGGGGCACCGCCTACAACAACGTGGCCCACAAATGTTCCATCTTCCTCGACCGGCGGATGGTGCCCGGTGAGACACAGACCACCTGTTTGGCCAGGATTCAGCAACTCCTCGACAGCCTGGCTGCCGAGGATGCGGACTTTAGAGCCACGCTGGAGATCGCCCGTCCGGACTGGAAGTGGGAGCGCATCAAAGAACGTGGGCTCAACCCGGCTGTCACTTCGACCGGTGCAGCCATCGCCCAGGCGCTAAAGTGGGCACACCAGACAGTGGTCGGAGAACCGGCTGAACTGGGATACACCAACGGCTATATGGACATGGATTTCCTGGTCAACGACCTGGGGATCCCGACCGCCAACTATGGCCCTGGCGACACCGCCTTCTCCCACACCGACCACGAGCGGCTGGATATAAACGAGTTGCTCAAAGCAACCCGGGTCTACGCGCTGGCAGCGCTCGAGATGTGCCTGTGATTGACCTACTTGTCGCCAATGGCTTTATCCTGACCCTCGACCCCCGCAGCACCACCTATGAACAAGGGGCTGTGGCAGTGAACGGAGGCCGCATCGTGGCCCTCGGGCCAGACGCGGCACAGCCCGCCCATCAGGTGATAGATGCCCATGGTGGCGTGATCTTGCCTGGCTTTGTGAACGCTCATATGCACGAGACACTCACCCGGGGCCTGAACGAGGACCTGCCGCTGGGAGAGTGGCTGGAGCAGATCTGCTTCCCCATTGACCGGGCCTACACAGCCCAGATTATGCACGCATCGGCGCTGATGAATCAACTAGAGATGATCCGGGGTGGTGTCACGACCTTTGTGGACATCTACCGATTCCCCGACACGGCTGCTGAGGTGACACAAGCCTCGGGACTGCGGGGCATTCTCACCCCGCAGATCATAGAGACAGCGCCGGAGGCAGGTGAGACATTGGAGAGCAACCAGGCGTTCGTAGAAAAGTGGGCCGGACACCATCCACGTATCACAGCGGGATACGGGCCCCATGCCCCTTACACCTGCTCTGGCTCTCTCTACAGCGAGGTGACCCGCCGCGCGCGTGCGGCGGGCCTGCGGGTGCACACTCACCTTTCAGAGACCGCCTTCGAGGTACAGCAAATACTCCAGCGGGAGGGCTGCACCCCGCCCCAGTGGCTCGACCGGTTGGAGGCACTGGGGCCATGGCTGTGGGTGGCCCACGGTGTCCACCTGACCGACGAGGACATAGATCTACTGGCCGAGCGTGGGGTCGCCGTGGTCTATAACCCCACCAGCAACATGAAACTGGCCTCGGGCACTGCGCCCATCCTCAGTATGCTAGAGCGAGGCGTGATAGTAGCCTTGGGGACCGATTCCAATCTGAGCAATAACAACCTGGATATGTTCGAAGAGATGCGAGTCGGTTCCACGTTGCAGAAACTCGCTGCCGGCGACGCGGCAGCACTCCCCTGCGACACAATGCTGCGGATGGCTACGCTCGGGGGAGCCCGCGCGCTGGGGCTGGAGAGCGAGATTGGCTCGCTGGAGGTTGGTAAGCAAGCAGATATCATCGTTGTTACTCTCGATGCGCCTCACCTGTGGCCTGCGTTGACCGGCGATGTCCGCAACGTGGCCGAGCATCTGGTCTATTCCGCCAACGGGGCCGATGTGCAGACCACCATAGTCGCTGGACAAGTACTGATGGAAACCCGTCACGTACTGACGCTGGACGAAGGAGAGGCCCGCGCCGCTGTGAACGCGGAATCGCGAGATCTATTGGACCGGGCCGGGGTGATGGACTATCTCCAAACACGTACCGCCCAGAAGGAGACAGGGGCATAGATGAGAACGGGGGAGTATAATGATTGACCTGCTGATCCGCGACGCAATTATCATCACAATGAACCAGCGACATGTTATCATCACAGACGGCCAGGTCGCCGTGGACCAAGGCCAGATCGTTGCCGTAGGCTATGACCTGGATATGGCGGCCCGAAAGGTCCTCTCGGTGCCCGGCTGCGTCGTTTGCCCTGGCTTTATCAATGGCCACACTCACATCTACCAGGCCCTCATTGAGGGCATCGGCTACGATATGCACTTTGATCCATGGAACTGGCGCTTCCTCTTCCCGATCGTCTCACAGGTGCAGCCGGAGCATGCCGAGGCGGGGGCAGCCCTGGCCGCGCTGGAGATGATCCGGTCTGGCACTACTACCATCTCCGACCACTGGTATTTACACACCGATCTGCGCAACATCTACCGGGTCACGGGGATGCTTGACCGAGCAGGCCTGCGAGCCCAGATGGTCTACGGTCTGCTGGACCAGACCTTTGCCGGCGAGCGGATAGACTCCGAGTATATGAGTATGATCCAACGCGAGGAGGTGCTGGTGAAAGAAGCACGCCGGTTCCACGCCGAATGGCATGGCAAGAGCCGCACCACCGTCGCGCTGGGACCGGGCTCAACCGAGGACATCAGCGAGAGTCTGATGCGCAAAACAGTCGAACTGGCGCAGGAACTGAACATCAACATATCCACCCACGTCGCTGGCTGGATCGAGATCAACTCCTACTGTCTGCAGCACTTTGGCGAGCGGGACCTGGAGCACTTTCATCACCTGGGACTCACCGGGCCACGCGGTGTGATGTTCCACGCCGTCTGGCTTTCGGACCGCGAGATTGAGATTATGGCCCAGACCGGCACAAAGGTCGTCCACTGCCCCATTGCCAATGCCTACCTGGGGTATGGAGTCGCACCTGTGGCCCACATGCTAGCGCGGGGCATTCCTGTGGGACTGGGTACCGACGGTGCAGCCTCCTACACCTACGACCTGTTCCAAGTGGCCCGCAGTGCCGCAATGTTGCAGAAGGCGACCAAATTGGATGGCGAGGCGGTCACCGCCGAAGAGACATTGGAAATGCTGACCATTGGCGGTGCCCGCGTGCTGGGGTTGGAGAACCAGATTGGCTCCATCGAGGTCGGCAAGCGAGCCGATATGATCGTGGTAGATTTTAACCAGCCGCATCTCCTACCCACGGGCCGCTGGGTGCCCAAATTGGTCTACAGTGCCCGGGGGGCCGACGTGATCCACAGCATCATTGACGGCCAGGTGGTGATGGAGGACCATCAGGTGTTGACGTTGGACGAGGCATTGGTGATGGCTGATGCATTGGCAGCGCGGAAGCACCTGATCGCCCGCGCCGGCCAGGAGACACGCGATCTCCTGGCGGCCCCCTGGCCCCGGTCTGGCCCCTGCTGGCGCTCAATCGTGAGAAGGGAGGAGAAATGAGCATCAACCTGACAGTAAACAGCCAGCCGGTCACCACCGCTGTGCCTGGTGACTGGTCGCTGCTGCGCTTCCTGCGCGAAGGGCTGAGGCTGACCGGCACCAAACACGGTTGTGATGGCGAAGGAGTATGCGGAGCGTGTACAGTGATCGTGAACGGCAAGGCCCGATCCTCCTGCCGCATCAAGATGGCTGACATGGAGGGATGCAATGTAGAGACCATCGAGAGCATGATGCAGGATGGGAAACCCCATATCATCCAACAGGCATTCATCCAAGAGCACGTCTTTCAGTGCGGATACTGTGCCCCAGGCGTGCTGATGCGGGCCAAAGCCCTGCTAGATCGCAATCCTGACCCCGCCGCAGAGGAGATTCAGGACGCACTTTCAGCCCACCTGTGCCGGTGCAGCGGGGTGGTACGAGCCGTCGTCGCTGTCCAGCGGGCAGCCGCCGCGCTACGAGGTGAAAACGACCTGGGATGGACGGATCAAGACACCGCCAACCACCATATCATGCTAGAACGGCTGACCGGTCAGGCCCGCTACACCGATGACCTGCACTTTGAAGGAATGCTCTACGGACGCGCACTCCGCAGCCCCCTGCCCCACGCCGAGGTGATCTCAGTAGACGTGAGCGCAGCCAAACAGATGCCCGGGGTCGTGCGCGTGCTCACCGCCAGGGACGTGCCCGGCGAGAACGTCTACGGCCTTTTGGTGGCCGACCAGCCCATCTTCTGTGACCGTATCGTGCGCTATGTGGGGGACTGTCTGGCGCTGGTCGTAGCAGAAACCCCCGAGGCAGCCGAAGCAGCACTGAAGAAGATCAAGGCCAACCTGCACCCGCTGCCAGTGGTCACCACGCCCCAGGAGGCAATGGCCCCTGGCGCTCCCGTGCTGCACGATCACGAGGACGGGCCTAACATCCTCAAGCACATCGCCATCCGCAAGGGAAACGTCGAGGAAGGATTCGCACAGGCCAACGTCATTGTCGAGGCAGACTATCAGTTGCCGCTGGTGGACCACGCCTTTGTGGAGACGGAATGTTCTATCGGCGTACCGGAACCGGACGGCACCCTCACCGTCTACTGCGGTAGTCAGGGGCCAGTCTTTGACCGCGAGCAGGTGGCCGTGGCAGTGGGGTTACCAGAGGAACAGGTCCACATAGTCCACATGCTCACCGGCGGCGGGTTCGGCGGCAAGGAGGACATCGCTGGGCAGGTGCTAGCCGGAGTGGCGGCCCACGTCACGGGCCAGCCGGTCAAGGTGCTTTTCGATCGGCAAGAGTCTATCCGCGTCCACCACAAGCGACACGCCGAATGGATTCACCTCAAAACCGGCGCCACTCGGGATGGCCGGCTGGTCGCCACCGAGGCCCATATCGTAGGCGATACCGGGGCCTACGCCAGCACCGGCGACGCCGTACTCTTCCGTTCAGCAGCCTTTGCCGCTGGACCATACGTCGTGCCCCACGCGCAGGTGGACGCTTATGCCGTGCACACCAACAACCCCACGTGTGGTGCATTCCGTGGCTTTGGCGGCACCCAGGCCTGTTTCGCCTCCGAGGTCCAGATGGAGAAACTGGCCCAAGCGCTTGGAATGGATGCCTACGAACTGCGCATGCGAAACGGTCTCGATCTGGGCCTGGCAACCCTCACTGGCCACGTGTTGACCAAGAATGTGGGGGCCGGCATCAAGGAATGCCTGCAAACAGTCAAAGAGGCGCTAGACGCCACCCCCCGACCCGAGCTCGACCCACCCTGGAAACTGGGTGCAGGCATCGCAGGAGCATACAAAAACGTCGGCCTGGGCTCCGGCATCCCCGACGGCGCTGGAGCGCAGATCAGCCTCCAACCCGATGGCACATTCCTGATCCGCGTGGGCTGCACCGACCTGGGACAGGGCTCGTCAGAGGCGATGGCTATCATCGCCAGCCGCACGCTAGGGGTCGAACTGAGCATCATCCATGTCCATGAGGGAGACACGCGGGACGATCCCAACGGTTGGATGACCACCGCCTCCCGTCAGACCTTTATCAGCGGCAACGCCGTGCTGGGCGCTACTCGGAAACTTTGCCATCGCCTGTGGTCTTTCCTCTCCGCCGAGTTCGGCGTGCCGGAGGAGCGGATCGAGATCCAGGATAGCGTCACATTCGTGGACGTTCAGACAGGCGATCCGCTCATCACCCTGGCCGACCTGGCGCAACGCGGGCAATCATTCGCTGCCGAACACCACTATGACGCGCCAGAGACCAACCCGGTACCGGAATGGATACCGCCTGAACCGGCCGGAGGGGAGGGCAGCCACTGCCTCCACTTTGCGTACTCCTTTGGTGCGCAAGGGGCGCTGGTCGCCGTCAACGAGGAGACAGGGGCGGTACGAGTGCTAAAGATCGTCGCAGCTCACGATGTGGGCCGCGCTATCAGCATGCCTAACTGCATTAATCAGATCCAGGGAGCGGTGGTGATGGGTCTGGGCTACGCTCTCAGTGAAGAGTTCCGGGTGAAAGATGGTATCATCCAGACCCCGCGCATGAGCGACCTGGGCCTGTTCCGCCTCAACCAATTGCCGGAGATCGAGGCAATCGTCGTCGAGGATCCTCACCCTATGGGACCATACGGGGCCAAGGGTATGGGAGAACTGGCCCTCTCGCCCACCGCCCCGGCTATCATCAACGCTATCCACGATGCCGTTGGGGTGTGGATTCACCAACTGCCCGCCACGCCTGAGCGGGTGCTGGCGGCGTTGCAGAAACGCCCAGGCTGACCATCAACCACTATGTGAGCATCTGCCCGGCTGGCGTGCTGCGCCTGGGCTGAGGAACACTCGAACGGGAATAGACACATGCTTGACTTGTAGAGAGTATCGTGTTATAATCTATGCCAGGAAAACGATTACCCCACCTGGAAGAGTCAAACGGCAGCCCGGCAGAGCCTCCAGAAAGGGCCTACGAACAATGGCGATTAAACCCACCCTCCCCCCTGTAATCCTGGGCGGCGACCCCTTCAACCGTTTCCGGGGCCTTTACCACCAGGCGCTGTGGTGGAAACTGCACGACCCCGATTACGCGATGCAAGTCATGCACGCGGCCTACGACGCCGGATGCCGCGCCTTTGACCTCTCCGACGACGACAACGTGCAGCCTTTCTGGCGGCTGCGCGTCCAGGTGGAAGAGCCCATTGTCGGATTCGGGAACCCTACGTGGGAGCAAGGTGTTTTCCTCCACGGACGGTTCCTGATGCTGAGTCGAGACCGCATCCTGCGCACCCTGGTCGAGCGACCCTTACTGCCCCCCACCCTGGCAGCCCAAGTGCGGGATCACCTCTCCAAGAGCGCCGTGCTGGTGTTTGGCTACGACCCAGAAGCCCCGCCCCTTACCGACGAGGAAATCGGCGATATTGTCCTCGACGAGGCTGTTTTCCTCAAGCGCCTCAGTGGCTTTGGCGGCTCCTGCCGGTACATCTTCCTCGGCGGAACCGACGCCGACTATCTGATTTCGTTAGGGCGACTGGATATCATACGCCGGATGGTGGATCTGACCCGCAGGAGTGGTTTTATCCCCTTACTCCTTTGCCATTATGGCTCCTACGCCGTGCCTATCGCTGAAGAAGCCGGCCTGGAGGTAGAAGGATATGCCATGCCTCTCAATCGGGGCTGGGGCTGGTTTGAGCGGGACGATTGCATAGACCTGGTGCAAGCCATCCCCAAACCCTTTGTTGCCTTTATGCCACTCGCCAGCGGCGGCCTGAGGGAAGACGTGCATGGCGCGCTCCAGTGGCTCTTCCACACAGTCGGCGTTGCATCCGTATTATTCGGCACGGCTTCGCCCGAGCACGCCGCTGAAACGACCCGGATCGCTCTGGAACTGGGATCACACCCATAAGTAGCAAGGACACTCGATGCCTATTATCAAAGTCGAAAACCTGACCTTCATTTATCGAGAGGCCAAAGAACCCGCCCTCAAGAACATCTCCCTCACCGTAGAAGCAGGAGAATTCGTCGGAGTCATTGGCTCCACCGGCGCGGGGAAGACGACGCTCTGTCTAGCACTGGCCGGCATCATCCCCTTTACCGTCATGGGCAAAATGAAAGGCCGCGTGTGGATCACTGGGATGAGCACGATAGAGCACGAGGTATCTGAACTGGCCCAGACGATTGGGCTGGTACTCCAGGACGCTCAGGCTCAACTTTTGATGACCGATGTGGAGAAAGAGATTGTCTTTCCCCTGGAAAACCTGGCCCTCCCCCGCGAGGAGATTGGACAGCGGCTGGAGGCAGCGCTCGAACTAGTGCACCTGCAAGAGTTCCGCCAGTTGCATCCCTTCTACCTCTCCGGCGGGCAACGACAACGGGTGGCACTGGCTTCGATCCTGGCCATGGAGCCCGATATCCTGGTGCTGGACGAGGCAACCTCAGAACTTGACCCCATCGGCGTCGAAGAGGTGCTATCGGTGGTCAGCGAACTAAAGGCCCGGGGTAAGACCATCATCCTGGTTGAACACGCGATGGAGGAACTGGTGCGTTTCGCCGACCGGATTGTCGTCATGAGTGAGGGAGAAAAGATCGCCGATGGCCCAGCCCGGGAGATTCTGACCAATATCGAGTTGCTCAACCAGATCGGAGTCTACCCACCACAAGTGACCCTCGTTGCGACACGGCTGCGCGAATTGGGCATCGAGGTCCCTACGCTCCCGCTGACGCTCGACGAAGGGGGCGCACTCCTGGAACTGTTAATGGCAGAGAGGGCAACATGAGCGAGGTCATCTTACGCACCGAGAGTCTCTATTTTCGCTACCCTACCCGCCAGGAGTACGCCCTACGCGACGTTAACGTAGACATCCATGAAGGGGAGTTTGTCGCTCTTATCGGGCAAAACGGCTCCGGCAAGACAACATTGATCAAACACTTTAACGGGCTGCTACGCCCAGATCAGGGCAAAGTCTACGTGGGCGGATGTGACACAGAGGGGGTGCCGACCTCCGAGTTGGCTCGGGAAGTGGGCTATGTCTTCCAGAACCCTGATCACCAGATATTTGCGGACAAAGTGAGAGATGAGGTCGCCTTTGGTCCCAAGAATCTGGGCTTCGATGAGGAGCGAATTCAGCAAGTCACCGAGCGTGTGCTGAAGAACATTGGCCTGGAAGATTACCTGGACGAAATGCCATTTATGTTGGGGAAAGGACAACGACAGCGGCTGGCGGTGGCGTCCGTCCTGGCAATGGAGCCAAACATCCTGATCATTGACGAACCAACCACCGGGCAAGACTGGCGCGAGTGCATCCAGTTGATGGAACTGATCAAACCGCTAAATGCTCGAGGTCACACTGTTCTGATGACTACGCATAACATGAACCTGGCCTCCCTCTACGCCAGGCGCGCCATCGTGATGTGGCAGGGCAAAATATGGATGGATGGCTCGGTGCAGGAGGTCTTTTCAGAACCAGAGAAGTTGCAGGTAGCCTATATCAAGCCGCCGATGCTCTATCAGTTAGCCCATCGCTTCTGCCCCAACACCGATATTTCGCGCATCGTCACCCCGCAGGATTTGACCGACCTGCTCTACGATCAAATGATCCAGGCGTGTCACCCTGCCGCGGAGGAGATTTAGGTATGGCTGCCATCCTTGATATGCTCGAGACCGCCAAGTCGGATTCCCCTATTCACAACCTTGACCCACGGGCCAAGGCTCTGTGGTGGCTATTGCTGATCATCTGCCCCATCGTCGTCACCAACCCCATCATCCTAACAGCGCTGACCCTCTGGTTATGGTTAATGGCCCCCATAGCCGGCATCGGGAAAAAGATGTATCGGCTGCTGATCACCACCTACCCGGTCATGGTGGGTTTCATCGTCCTCACCTGGCCTCTATTCTACAGTAGTCAGCCCGACGACCACTATTTGGTCAACTGGCTCTTTATCCACATCAGCGTGGAAGGGATTATCTACGCCCTGGCAATGGGCCTGCGTATCGTAACTGCTCTCACAGCCTGCACATTCTTCGTGATGGTGACCGATCTGATGGACCTGGCTGGAGCGATGGGGGAGTTGGCACAGAAGGTTGGTATCTCCTACACACTGCCACTGATGATCCTGAGCAGTTTCAAGTTCCTGCCGGAGGTAAGCGGTGACTTTACCACCATCCAGGAGTCATTCAAATCACGCGCCATGGAACTGGAACAGGGAAACCTGTGGGAGCGAATGAAGAAACTGGCCCCTGTGGCAATCCCCCTGATCGACTCCACATTGCGCCACGCCAACAACATCGCCATCGCCCTGGAGTTAAAGGCCTTTGGGGCCGCCGAGAAACGGACATTCTACGTACAGCACAGGCTTTGCCCTCGAGACATGCTGTTCATCTTGACCGGTGTGGTGGCCCTGGGTATATGTGTGTTCTTCCGCATCATTGGCCTGGGTGGGGTAGAGATATTTCTGTAAACATGCCTCCCGCATCTATACCGCCCCAACGCACACAGGGAGGAGAAAGGAGGAAACCAGACGAGTCAGTCAGAATGAGAATACGTTTGTTATGTCGTGAAGACAGGTCATACTATTTCATCCAATAAAAGGAGGGTTAGTAACAAATGAAGAGCAAGAGTAAATTCGGAGCAATTGACATCGCGCTGACCATCATCGGAGGAGTCATCTACGGCCTGGCAGCATTCGCCACGATGAACTGGGCTATCGGCTTCATCACCTTGCGCCCTTTGGTATTCGTCGCACCGTTGTGGGGCATTTTCTTCGGCCCATGGGTCGGCGGTCTGGCGGGTCTCATCGGCAATACCTTCATCTCCGACATCCTGGCCGGCTGGTTTGGCATCGGCGGAGTGGGCGGTGCAGTGGGCAACTTTATGCTGGGCTTCCTGCCCGGCCTGATGGTGAAGGACGCCAAGAACTGGAAGTCTGTCATCCTATGGGCTGTGGTCGCCACGCTCATCTGCGCTGTTGCCGTTGGGGGTTGGATTGCGCTGATGGGATACGCGCCTTTCTGGACTCTGTTTTCCACCGTGCTGATCGCCGACATCCCGCCGAACGTGATCATTCTCCCCATCCTCTCCTACTACTTGGTGGATCGGGTGCGCAAGATGGGGCTTTACTATCCCGACCGCGTGCAAGCAAGGCAGGAAGCGGTAGTGGAATAGTCCATCTGGAGACATCTCTCCTGCTAACATTCACCACTGCCTGTGCTAAGGGCGTCTCCTTGATGAGGCGCCCTTAGCCTCATGTGCGCGGCTTGTCATCCTCCCCCACAATGGTATACTCAATCACCACTGCGTCTCGGAGTCAATGATGAACAGAGAACGACTAGGCGATATCCTGCGGATGGCCGTTGCCGTCGCACTGACCGCCACGGTGGTCTGGATCCTTGGAGAGGGCCTGCGCTTTCTCGACCAGTACATCCATATTACCGACGCTATGCGCCGGTGGGTGGACATCGGCTTGGGTGTCATCTGCCTGCTGATGGGGATCGCGACATGGGCTCTCCAGCCCAGCCAGCACAACTTGGGCTGGATGATCATCCTGGGCGGAGCCGGTCTGGGCTCCGCGCTGGGCAGCATCCGCCGATTCGTCGAGACCCCTATCCGATGGGACTGGATCGCGACGGGAGTGATGATGCTGTTCATGCTCATCGGCGGGCGGCTGATCAAGCCGGCAGAGAAAACCGAGTAGGCTCGCGGTTCCGGCAAACACGGGTCAAACCTTCAGACGCGGCAGAAGGTAAACAATGAAACGCACGACGTGCCTGGCGGAGGCTTGCCTCCTGAGCGGCCTGCTGGTTGTGGCGCTGGTGAGCGGATTGCGCACATCGGCGCGAGCGGCGCGGGCAGCAGACACTTGTGCCAACGTTCTGGACGTGGTCATCAACGAGGTAGCATGGATGGGCACGCCAGCCGGCTACACCAACGAGTGGATCGAACTCTACAACACTTCTGACCAGGCCATTGACCTCACCAACTGGTCGGTCGTCGCTGCTGATGGTACACCCAACATCTCCCTCTCTGGCGTCATTTCGGCACATGGGTACTTTCTCCTGGAGCGGTTGGACGATTCTACGGTGAGCGATATCCCCGCCAATCTGATTTACACCGGCGCGCTGGAGAACAGCCCTGATGCCGAGAGCCTGACCCTGTACGATGATACCGGTCAGGTCGTAGATAAAGCCAACGCCGATGGCGGCGACTGGCCAGCGGGGAATAACAGCACCAAGCACACAATGGAGCGTTTTGACCCCACCGCCCCCGATACCGACGCTAACTGGGCCACCAACGACGGCGCTACTCGCAACGGCCTGGACGCCAATGGCAACCCCATCAACGGCACACCAAAGGCACAGAACTCTTGCCACGCCACCCCCGGCCTGAACCTGGCAAAACTTGGCCCTGCCGTCGCTACGGCGGGACTCACCCTCACCTGCCGCCTCTCCCTGAGCAACACGGGCAATCTGGCAATTGCCACCGTTGTCCTGACTGACTCGCTGCCGGTAGGGTTGGAATTTTTCACCCAGACCTCCCCTTACACATTCACCCAGCCCACGCCGGGCACCCTGCGCTGGGAGGTAGGAGACATTCCCACCAACGCCCTCTACCTCATCACGCTTACGCTGCACGTCGCCGACACCCTCTCCGGCACGGTGACCAACGTGGCGACAGCCACAGAGCAGACCGGGCGCACTGAGACCGCCTCCTGGACTGCGCCTGTCCTCCCCTGCGTGCGCCTCTACGCCCTGGCTCCCGCCAATTATGGAGGAAGCAAGGAAGCAGCAGCGCTGTTCAACCAAAATCCCCATACCGTCTCCCTGAACGGATGGCGACTGAACGATGACCCTGGCACCGGCGGCCTATCTTTCCCAGTCACCGCCACTATCGGGCCAGGGCAGATCATCTGGCTGGCCCAGGACGCCGACGGCTTCTACCCCGCCTGGGGCCATGACGCCGACTGGGCCGCCCAGTCCATCACCCGCCCCATCCCCACCCTGGATGGCTCATGGCCCGGTTTCACCGACCACGGCGAGGCTGCCTACCTGCTGGACGCCGACGACTATGTGGTGGACACGCTGGCCTACGGCACCGGGGCGGCCACAGCGGGCTGGAATGGCGCCGCCGTTCCCTACCCTTACGTGGGTTACGGCGCAGGGCAAGTGCTCTACCGCAAGTTGAACCAGGCCACCGGCCTGCCCGTCCCCGATACGGACACATCCGCCGACTGGGCCCAGGACCCTGGCGATCCCATCAACGGCCGCAAACTGCGCTACCCCGGCTGGGATTTGGAGGGCCTGTTCTTCCCGGCAGAGATCACGACCACAACCACCTTCACCCTGGCCGTGGCCCCAGATGGGGCACTGGACCTGGCCTTGCAAGCCATCGCCTCGGCGCAGCACACCCTGCACGTAGAGGCCTACACCCTGGAAAGTCTCGCCCTCTACCAAACGATCAACGACCGCATCCAGGCCGGGGTGGCGGTGACCATCCTGCTGGAGAGCAGCCCCACCGGCGGGATGGACGATGTAGAAAAGTGGATCGTCCAGCGCCTGCACAATCCACCCACCAACACCGTCTACTTCCTGGGCCAAACAGCCCCCCGCTACCGCTACCAGCATGCCAAGTTTTTACTCGTGGACGAGCGCCTGGCGCTGGTGAGCAGCGACAACTTTGGCGAACACTCGATGCCCTCCGACCCCAAAGACAATGGCACAATGGGAAACCGTGGCTTTGTGGCGGTGACCGACAGCCCTGGTATCATCGCCCGCCTGGCGGAGGTCTTTCGCCGTGACTGCGACCCTATGCACCACCTGGACGTGACCCCCTACGATGATACATACGCCCCACCCCCAAACTTTACCCCCTTGCCCCCGCCGGACTGGACAACTTACACTGCTGCCTTCACCGCCCCATTGGTGACAACAGCCACCCACGTCACAGTGCTCCACGCACCAGAGAACAGTTTGCGCGATCAGGACGCCCTGCTGGGCTTGCTGAACCGCGCCGGGAGCGGCGACCGTCTCGTGGCCATGCAACTCAATGAGCCAGTGACCTGGACTGCTGGCATGAGCAACGAAGGGCTGAATCCCCGCATCCAGGCTCTGGTGGCGGCAGCCCACCGGGGTGCCCAAGTGCGCCTCCTACTAGACCGATACTATGACAATGGGGGGAACACCGCCACCTGCCTCTATCTCAACAATCTGGGCCACAATGAAGGGCTGAACATCATCTGCCGCCTGGCGAACGTGTCTGGCCTGGGAATCCATGCCAAAGTCTTCCTGGTAAGCGTAGGCGACGAGCGCTGGACCCACCTGGGGAGCATCAATGGCACTGAGAACTCGAATAAAAACAACCGCGAGGTGGCACTTGAGTTCCGCTCAGTGGGGGCTTACGAGTGGATGCAAACCATCTTCGAGCACGACTGGGAGTTGGGCCACGGCCCGATGACCTACCCCGTCTACCTGCCCTGGGTGATGCGAGACTATGCTCCCCCGGCCGACCACCCCCTTATCACCGAAATCTTTGTCAATCCCGACGGTGACGATGCCAACCAGGAGTGGCTCGAACTCTACAACCCCGGCGCCGGGGTGAACATCGCCGGGTGGACACTGGGGGACGCAATCAACACAGGGGATTATGGCGACGGCCGTTATGCCTTTCCCACCGGGACACAACTCCTTCATGGCCAGGTGGTCGCAGTAGCGGCCTGCGCGGCAAACTTTTCCATCACCTACGGCTTCAACCCCGCCTACGAGTGGATGGACTGCGACCCGGCAGTGCCCAACTTGACACCCGTGGCCTCCTGGGACGGCTTTGGGATAGCCTTGGGGAATGAGAGCGACGAAACGCTCTTGCTGGATGAGAGCGGCGCGTTGGTAGACAGCACAGCCTGGGGCAGCACTCCTCGCGCCGGCGTTATACCTTTCACAGACTTTATCACACCTTTCCCATCAGGGGCTTGCCTCAAGCGCTATCCGCCAGATACCGACCGTGACGACTGCTCCCGCGATTTTTACGTGAGTTACAACCCCTCGCCAGGGCACGTCACAGAATACTGATGGCATCAGGAACAGGGTGAAAACAGACCGTTTCCACCCCAGGCGAGATGGCGCAGATGAAACACCCCTATACCATTTCCCCTAACGCACATAATGGATTATACTATACTCAGCCATAAGGTGCAACAGGTGCAACGCACTTGACGAGTACTCGCGGTGGTACTCGCAGTGGATTGCACCGTAGAACCGGCAGATTTGTAGCAAAAGTGCGTTGCACCTGAGCAGTTACCGCAACTGAAAAAGAGAAGGTGTGATGATGATAGAAGATAGAGACAAGCCACCTACTGGACCGTTGAGAACACTCTGGTACCGGCTTACGGAACCTCCCACGCCTATCAAAGAGCCTGGGGGACGTCGCCAGGCGCGCCTGCTCGCATCGTTATTGACTGTCTTTATTACATTGACTACACTGATCGTCGTGATATTTGCCGTGCCAGGTCCATCTGCACGTATAGTGCCCGCTTTGCAGAATCCAAACTTTTACGTGGCCGCGGGCGCCACCGTCCTTTTTGCCATCGCATACAGCATAAACCGCGCTGGGCTTTACACACCCGCAGCAATGCTCACGGTGGGCACCATTTCTATGGAGGTCTTTGCAATAACGATCCTGGTCTTCGCAGGCGTGAATCCTTACTATGCTCCTACCGACACCACGGTACTGGACTATATGGTTCTGCCTGTGCTATTTGCCAGCATATTGCTTTCTGTACCGGCCACGATCATCGTCGCCGCCCTCAACGTGATCAGCATGATACTCCTGTTGACACTCTTCCCCGAGGCAACACTCGCCACTGCTCCCGACACCCCGATTTTTGTCATTAGCGCGTACGCCCTGACCATCTTGGGTGCCCGTCACCGGGCACAATTGGAGATTGATCGGCGATCTGAGTTGGCCGAGAAGGAAGAACAGTATGGCAGCCTTCTAAAGACCACTTTTGAGGGCATCGCCATCAGCGAAAGTGGAGAGGGAAAATTGATTGACGTCAACCCGGACGCTGCCAAGATGTTTGGCTACACCCCTTCAGAGGCCATCGGTATACCGTTGCCCAATTTCATCGCTGAGGGAGCGCGCGATGCGCTCGCACGGAAAATAGACGCCGGGGTCGAGCGGCCTATTGAAACAATCGGCCTCAGAAAGGACGGCACGGAATTTCACATCGAACTGGTCACTCAGGCATTGACCTACCGGGGACGCCCCGGCCGGATCATCGCCATCCGTGACATCACCGAGCGCAAGCAAACAGAAGAGACGCTACGGCAGCAAACCCGCGAGTTGGAATTGCTCAACCAGGTCGGACGAGCAATCGGCTCCACTCTTGATCTGAACCAGGTACTCGTAACCATTCTGGAACAAGTGCGCCACTTGTTGGGCGTGCTCGCCGCCTCGGTCTGGTTCGTTGATCCAGATACAGACGATCTGGTCTGCCAGCAAGCCGTTGGCCACAGGAGCGATACCGTGCGCGGCTGGCGGCTTGCGCCAGGGCAGGGACTCGTCGGCTGGGTGGCGACAAACGGCAAGAGTCTGGTCGTGTCAGATACACGGGCCGACGAACGCCACTTTAAGGGAGTGGATCGGGAAACAGGACTGGAGCAGCGTTCCATCCTCAGCGTCCCCCTGCTGGCCAAAAAGCGCGTGATCGGCGTGCTCCAGGTAATGGATCCGGAGGCAAATCGCTTCCGGCCAGAAGCCCTCCAGTTGATCGAGTCACTGGCCGCATCGGCAGCGATGGCTATTGAGAATGCACGACTGTATGAGGAGACAGAAGGACTGCGAGCGTTCAACGAGAATATCGTACAGGGTATGAACGATGGCATCCTCCTCGAGGATTCAAGGGGTCACATCACCTTTGCCAATCCCAAAGGGGCCGAGATTCTGGGCTATTCCTCAGAGGAACTGACAGGCCAGCACTGGAGAGCCATTACACCGCCTGAACACATAACAAAGATCGAGGTGGAGTCGGACAAGCGGCTCCAGGGCATCGCCAGTCAGTACGAGACTGCCCTGCTGACGCAAGAGGGGCAGCGGGTGCCCGTCATCATCAGCGCCCAGCCGCTGTTCGAGGACGGGCAATTCAGCGGCGTGCTCTCTGTTTTCACCGACATCACCGAGCGCAAAAAGGCGGAAGAGGAAATCCGTCGCCGGGCCACCCAGCAGGAGGCTCTCAACGCCATCATCGCTGCTGCTGCCGCCGCATCTGGCCTGCAAGAGTTACTAGAGACCGTCCTGGACCACACCATGCAGGCAATGGGGCTGGACATAGGAACCATCTGGGTAGAGGGCCAGTTGGCCATACGGGGTCTCCCCCCAGAGCGCAAACAGTTCATAGCCCAAACGGCCCAGGCTGTCGCGCTGGACATATCCGACACCATCGCCGTGGAGGATTGGCAACAGATCGAGATCAGCCCACAGACAGCGTGTGTTCCTCGGGCAACCCAGTTGGGCATCCGCGCCTCCCTTACTGTCCCGATCCTGGTCGAGGGGCAGTGTATCGGGGTGATAGGCCTGGGCAGTTCCACCCCCCAGAACTGGTCCGCCGAGGTGATCGCGCTGGCGGAGGCAGTGGGCCGGCAACTGGGGGAAGCCACCGAACGGCTCCGCCTACTGGAGAAAATACAAGAACAAGCCCGGCAGATACAGCAGATCGTGGATACAGTGCCGGCAGGCACACTTTTGCTGGCTCCCGATTTGCATATCCTCCTGGCGAATCCAGCGGCACGAGAACACCTGACCGTACTGTGCGCTGGCAATGAGTGCGACCCACTCAACCAAACCGCCGAGGCGGCCCTGACTCACCTGGGCGGATATCCGATCGAGGAATTGTTGGCGCCTCCCACAGAAGGACTGTGGCACGAGGTAGAAGTGGCCGGCCCTCCACGCCGGGTCTTCGAAGTGACAGCCTATGCTGTCACCTCTGGGCCTGAGGCAGAAAGTTGGGTACTGGTTCTGCAGGATGTCACCCAGGAGCGGGAGATTGAGGATCACGTCCAGCAACAGGAACGGATGGCGATGGTGGGGCAACTGGCGGCTGGCATCGCCCATGATTTTAACAACATCATGTCAGTGATCATCTTATACGCCGACATGGTATTACGGAATCCCGGCCTATCTCACAAGGACCGCGAGCGCCTGATGACCATCTCTCAACAAGCCAAGCAAGCCACCGACTTGACCGGGCAAATCCTGGACTTTAGCCGCACTTCGGTCATTGAGCGGCATCCCTTGGACCTGACCCCCTTCCTGAAAGAGTTGATCAAACTACTGAAACGTACACTGCCCGAGAACATCGAGTTAGAACTGGCGTATGGGCACGCCGAGTACACAGTGAGCGCCGATCCAACACGTATCCAGCAGGCAATAATGAACCTGGTAGTCAACGCCCGCGATGCTATGCCAGGGGGCGGAAAAATGCGTATTGGGCTGGAGCGGATCCGGGTCAAGCCCAACGAGTTTCCCCCCCTGCCAGAGATGGGACCAGGAGAGTGGGTGCAAGTGACAGTCTCAGACACCGGCACAGGCATTCCCCCCGACATTCTATTGCACATCTTTGAGCCATTCTTCACCACCAAACCGACAGGGCAAGGCACCGGTCTGGGTCTGGCACAGGTGTACGGCATCGTTGGGCAGCACGAGGGCCACATTGACGTGGAGAGCGAGATCGGGCACGGCACGACCTTCACTATCTACTTGCCAGCCCTGCTAGCATCCAGGAGGGAACAGTCAGAACTGAAAATAAGCACTCTGGCACAGGGACACGGAGAGACGATCCTGGTAGTGGAGGATGAGCCGACCGCACGAGACGCAGTAGCCAACACACTCCAATCGTTAGGCTATCGGGTGCTGGTGGCCACGAACGGCCAGGAAGCGCTGTCTGTCTTCGAGCAACACGTTGACGAGATCGCTCTGGTGTTGAGCGACATCGTGATGCCAGAGATCGGTGGGGCCGAGTTATTCCGCATCTTGAAACAAGAGCACCCAGCCGTCAAGATTATAGCAATGACCGGTTATCCGCTGCAAGCCAAAGATCAGGACCTACCAATGCAGGATGTCATAGATTGGTTGCAAAAGCCCTTGAGCGCGGAGCAATTGGCAGAGGCTGTACAGCAGGCACTGGAAATGTAAAGCGTGTTACGTGTTGCCCAAGTTGAGGAGGATACTTCTATGCATGGCAGGAGGGAGCTTTACATACGCCGGCTGGGGGTGGACGACTATGACGAACTACTGGCACTATGGCAACGAGCGGGGTTGCACTCGCTCAAACCTCAGGGGCGCGACAGCCTTGCCAGCCTGGCCCGGCAACTCGCCAGCACCGTCCAGACGATCCTGGGGCTGGAAGTGAACCATCAACTGGTGGGAGCGGTCGTCGTTACTCACGACAGCCGCAAGGGGTGGATCAACCGGCTGACAGTAGACCCCGATCACCGCAGACGAGGCTACGCAGCCCGGCTGATCGCGGCGGCTGAGGAAACACTGCGCGAGCAGGATATACACGTCATCGCCGCCCTCGTAGAAAGCGACAACCCCGCATCGCTGGCGCTATTTCAGAAAATGGGTTACGCCGAAATTGAGCCCGGCATCCACTACCTGACCAAACGCGACAGCAACGATGCCTGAGAGCTACTTGTAACGCTGATAGTGCCGGAACACCTCGCCGACACTGCGGCCCTCGTGGACACGCAGGATCACCTCACCCAGTAAACTGGCAACGGAGAGGACGGTCAGATTGGGCAGTTGTTTCTCCGGCGAGATGGGAATAGAGTTCGTGGTCACAATTTCCTTGATGGGGAAATCCCGCAGCCGCTCGGCCGCCGACGACGATAGGATAGCGTGAGCAAAACACAGATAAATCTCACGAGCCCCGTGCTCTCGGGCAATGTTGGCCGCGTTTACCATCGTGCCAGCGGTGTTCACCTCCTCGTCCGCGATAATGACGTCACGACCCTCTACGTCTCCCACCAGGGCGAGGGCTTCCGTATCCATCGCCACCCGCCGTTTCTCGACCAACGCCAGAGGCAGACCCAACTCAGCCGCCAGGTTACGCGCCTTCTTGGCAAAGCCCAGGTCCGCGGAGATAACGACCGCTTTCTCAAGTTGCTTCTCGCGAAAGTAATCGGCAAGGATGGGAAAAGCGGTCATGGCATCGCCTGGGATACTGAAAAAGCCCTGTATCTGATCGGCGTGCAGGTCAAGCGTGATGTAACGGTCGGCGCCGGCGACACCGATCATGTCAGCCACCAGGCGGGCGATAATCGGCACACGGGGCTGGTCTTTCCTGTCGGAGCGACCGTAGGCCAGATAGGGCATAACCACTGTGATGCGGTCTGGCGAGGCCCGCTTGAGCGTGTCCAGAAAAATCAGCAACTCCACCAGGTTGTAGTTAACCGGGGACGAAGTGGTCTGGATCAGAAAGACATCCTGACCACGCACACTCTCGTGTAGCCGCACAAAGATGTTCTCGTTGGGGAACTGGCCGACGTCGCACTTTGATAACGGTACGCCGAGATACCGGCTAATCTCCTCAGCGAGCATCGGACAACCAGTGCCGCTGAATAATTTGATGGTGCCGTGCATACTACCTCCTGTCCTCATTCATTGATCTCAAACTCCGACCGCAGGATGCTCATCACGTACTGGTCGTGATACTTGCCCTCCCGGAATACCACCTCACGCAAGGTCCCTTCCCGCCGGAAGCCGACCTTCTCGTAGCAGCGGATGCCCCGACCATTGTCCACGTCCACCCGCAGGATGACGCGGTGTAGATTCATCTGATGGAAGGCCAGGCCCAGCAGCGTGCGGATGGCGTCAGTGCCATAGCCTTGATCCCAATATGCCTTTTCGCCAATAGTGATGCCCAGTTCGGTATGGCGGTCCTTCCAGTTGATACTATGCAGGCCAATGTTGCCGATGTGCACCCTCTCAGCCGTCTCAATGGCCAAAACCACGTCCTCCTGCCGCTCCAAGCGTCCCTGCAGGTTCTCGAACCAACGCTCCTCCTGCGCCAACGAGAACGGCAAGTAAAGCGCCAGATGGCGGCGGACTTTAGGATCGCCGAACCACTCGACAAAACGCGGCAGATCATCCCGCTCGATTGGCCGCAGCCGGACTTTATCTCCAAGAATCATACTTTCCCTCCCAGATGGCAGGTATCGTTCAGAAGCGCGATGCGCGGTCGCACCGGGTGCAGTTCGACGATGCTCAGCGACCCGTTAGCAAAGCGGAAGGGCGAAAGCCGGGCCGGCCGCCCAATCAGGTGATTGAGATAAGCGCCCAGCGTGCCTCCGTGAGCCACCACGCCCACCGTCTCCTCCGCGTGCCGCGAAACGATCTCGCCGAAACCCGCTACCACCCGCTCCCGAAACGGCACATCTCCCTCCTCGCCGGGGATCACGGACCCTCCCGCTGCCTCCGCCCAATGCCGCGCCACCTCCGGATACTGTTCCTCTACCTGCGCCCACGTCAGTCCCGTGATAGCGCCGACGTCGTACTCCCTGAGCCGCTCGTCGGGCACCACCGGCACATCCAGTGCCTCCCCGACGATCTCCGCCGTCTCCTGCGCCCGCTGCAGCGGGCTGGTGTAGAGCGTTATAGGCGCGTCCTCACGCAGCCGCTCCGCCAGACGGCTGGCCTGCTCCCGCCCCACCCCGTCCAGCGGCGGGTCGGCCTGGCCCTGAATACGGTGATCGGCGTTCCATACCGAACGTCCGTGCCGGATGAGAAAGAGACGTGTCACTGTGTTACTCCCCAAAGATCAGCACCTCCGCCGTCTGGCGTGTACTCAGCACGTATTGATAGCCATCCAGCCTGTGCACCCGCACACGCTGTTTTACCTCCCGCACCATACCCTCCAGGTCGGCGATAGAGGGAATGCCATCAGCACGATATGAGATATGTCATTATAAGTGACCTGCTTACCTTTCTGCTTGAGCCAATAGCCGACGACGCCCGTGCCACCAAAGATATCCAACACTGTATTGAACGAGAGTTCCTGGACGTGCTCCCAAATCCACC
>JAXHUO010000018.1:0-30701 GCA_034189605.1 Chloroflexota bacterium | reverse complement strand
ATGTCATTATAAGTGACCTGCTTACCTTTCTGCTTGAGCCAATAGCCGACGACGCCCGTGCCACCAAAGATATCCAACACTGTATTGAACGAGAGTTCCTGGACGTGCTCCCAAATCCACCTAACCAGCCGGGCCTTGCTGCCCTGGTAACGAGTGCTGGGGATGAACTCTGTCTCAATCTTTGGCAAGTCAAGCACTAACTGTCTCATCAGTTTTCCAAGCGGGCAACGAGGTCCAGACGGTTGCGATATAGTGCAGATACTCCCGCAGATTGCGGAATGGAGGTGCAGAGAGTTCGGCGGAGGGAACATGTTTGCTCCTATCATCTACCCAAAATCGCCTGCACCGCCGTATACACATCCACCTCTCGTGCTGCGATGCGTTCCACCCACGCCTGCAACTGATCCCCCCCCACCCTTGCCACCACCCGTTCGAGCAACTCCTGTTGCAGGACATTGCGCAACTCTGTCTCAATGCGAGCACGCTCCCGCTCGGCCCAGGTGCCGCTGGCCTGCAGGTACTCGCGGTGAGCAGCAACCATCTCCAACACCTCCGGCACGCCGCTGCCATCCAGCGCGATGGTCTTTAGGATGGGCGGCCGCCAGACGTTGTTGTCTGTTCCACGAACAGCGTTTCGGTTGATCACCATCTCCAGCGCCCGCGCCGCCTGCGCCGCCCCCGGCCGGTCCGCCTTGTTGACCACTAACACGTCGGCGATTTCCAGCAGGCCAGCCTTCAGCGCCTGCACCTCGTCTCCCAGCCCTGGCGCTTCGACGACGACCGTCGTGTGGGCCGTGCGCGCGATGTCCACCTCCGCCTGGCCCGCCCCGACCGTCTCCACCAGCACGACGGCGAAACCGGCCGCGTCGAGCACCTTGACCACGTCACTCGTGGCCCGCGCCAGCCCACCCAAACTACCCCGCGTCGCCATGCTGCGGATGAAAACGCCGGGGTCGCCCGCCAGGTCACGCATGCGCACCCGGTCACCCAGCAGCGCCCCACCGGTAAACGGGCTGCTGGGGTCCACCGCCACGACACCCACACCCACGTCCTGGGCCCGCAGCGCCTTGGTCAGTTCATTGACCAGCGTGCTCTTGCCTGTGCCCGGCGCGCCAGTGACGCCGACGATGTGGGCCTGGCCGGTGTGGGGGTAGAGCGCGGAGAGAGAGAGACGAGCATCCGCACCACCATCCTCGACGCAGGAGATGAGACGCGCCAATGCGTGACGATTGCCGCTCAAAGCCTCGGCCACCAGTTCCACGTCAGCCCCCGGTCAACTGCTGGCGGATGAAACCGGCTATCTCCTGGGTATTGGCCCCCGGTCCAAAGATGCCTGCCACGCCCAGCCCCTTTAGTGCTGGCACGTCCTCGTCGGGGATGATGCCGCCGACAAAGACCTTGATATGCTTTAATCCAGCCTCACCCAGCCCTTCGACCACCCGTGGCACCAGCGTCATGTGCGCGCCCGAAAGGATGCTCAATCCCACCGCGTCAACGTCCTCCTGCAGCGCCGCTTCGACGATCATCTCCGGGGTCTGGCGCAGACCCGTGTAAATGACCTCCATCCCGGCATCCCGCAGCGCGCGGGCGATAACCTTGGCCCCCCGGTCGTGCCCATCAAGCCCCGGCTTGGCGATCAGAATGCGTAGTCGCTCGCTCATCAAGTTTCACCGCTCCTTGTTCTAGTCAGCCATAGTCATTCCAGGCCAGGACAGATTATACAACAATTCACATGAGTTGGAAAGGAAAGTCAATGAACCAATGACCCTTGGGGCTCTCCGGTCGCAACTTCTACCCTCCCCCGGTGTTCTTATAAACTGATATGACTCCGAGGAGGAAAACCAAATGAAACGGTATGGACGGATCACCGGATGGGGCAAGTCTGTGCCCGAGCGTGTCCTCACCAATCAGGACCTGGAACAGATGGTGGATACTTCCGACGAGTGGATCGTCACGCGCACGGGCATCCGCGAGCGACACATCGCCGGGCCGGGCGAGACGACGGCCACGATGTCGGTCGCAGCCTGCCGCAAGGCGCTGGAGCGGGCAAAAGTGGCCCCCGAGGCAGTTGACCTGATCATCATCGCCACCTCGACGCCCGATTACCTCTGCCCGCCGGTCTCCAGCATGGTGCAGGATCAACTGGGCGCGACACAGGCAGCGGCCTTCACACTGGTGGCCGGCTGTACCGGCTTCGTCTATGGCCTGGTAACGGCCAACCAGTTCATCGAGACCGGCCTCTACGAAAAGGTGCTGGTGGTCGGGGTCGAGACACTCTCAATAAGCGTGGACTGGACGGATCGCGCCACCTGCGTGCTCTTCGGCGACGGCGGGGCAGCCGTCCTCTTGGAGGCCAGCGACGTGCCCACAGGAATCTTGAGTTGCGAACTCGGTTCTGATGGCAGCGATTGGGATGCGCTCTATTATCCCGGCGGGGGGTGCGCCAATCCTTTCAGCGAGGAGGTGCTGCGTAACCGCGAGCACTACCTGCGCATGGATGGCCGGCGCATCTTCAAGTTCGCCACTCGCAAGATGACCGATGCAGTGATCAACGTCGTGCGGGATAGCGGCCTGACCTGGGATGACATCGAACTGATCATCCCCCACCAGGCCAACGCGCGCATCATCGAACTGGCGGCGCGCCGGCTGAAGGTCGCCCCTGAGAAGGTGATGATCAACCTCGACCGCTACGGCAATACATCGGCGGCCTCGATCCCACTGGCGCTGTGCGACGCATTGGAGGAGGGCCGGCTAAAGTCAGGCGATCACGCTGTGCTGGTCGGCTTTGGCGCCGGGCTGACCTGGGCGGCAGCGGTGCTGCACTGGCAGCCAGAGCGGGTGGCGGAGGAGCCCATCCGCGTAGAGGATTGGCCGCTGCTATCGAACCTGTTTCAGCCAGTCACACGAGCGCGGAACGCCGTATGGAGCACACAGGTGGCCGCCCGCGCGCGGCTGCAGGACATGACACTGGCGGCGATGACGCCGATCAACCAGTGGCAACGACGTCGCAGGCACAGATAGCCACCACATCGCAAGCACCACCGTAAACAAACAGTGCCAGGCTAGTGCCATTGGCGCTGCCCGGGGGCACCCCCGCCGGGCAGCGCCTCGTTTTTTCGGCCTGTCACCCCCAGACCTCCGATGTTTCAGGCAAGCGGTGTATCAAAGAACCGCGTGTCAAGGGCAAAATGCAGACTGTTTCGTTGCGGTGTACGAAACCTCGGAGGTATTTCTCTCATGCGGGTGATCACCAGAAATTGGTTCTTGACAACGCCCTCCGATTCCACTATACTATATTTAGAGGTTAGCCCTTGGACTCCGGGGTACACTCTTGTCACGCTCCATCAATAACGTACCCCCTACGCTCACAAACAAAGGAGGCGTAACTATGGAGAAGCCCTGGCTCAAGTTTTACGAGCCCCACGTGCCGGAGCACATTGATTATCCGCAAACCACCATGCCCGCCGTCTTAAAGGAAACGGCACGCAAGTACCCCAACCACACGGCGCTTATCTTCAAAGACGCCAAGGTCAACTTCCGCGAGTACGACGAATCTGTGGATCGTTTCGCGGCTGTGTTGCAGGGGTTGGGCGTCAAAAAGGGCACTCGAGTGGCCATCCACCTGCCCAACTGCCCCCAGTTCCCCATCGCCTACTATGCCGTCCTGCGCATCGGAGGCATCGTCGTGTCCTGCAACCCCCTCTACACGGCCCGCGAGATGAAATACCAACTCCAGGATTCTGGCGCTCAAGTCATCGTCACCCTCAGCAGTACATACCCCATCATCAAGCGGATCCGGGCAGAGACCGAATTGCGCCACGTCATCGTCGCCAAGATCAAGACCTACTTCCCGCCAGTGCTCAAATTGCTCTTCACCCTGCTCCTGGAAAAGAAATCGGGTCACAAAGTAGACATCTCTGGTGACGCGAACACATATTGGTTCAACGTTCTGCTAGCCAAAGCGTCGGCCAAGCCCCATCCGGTGGAGGTTGCCTGGGACGACACGGCGGTGCTGATGTATACCGGCGGCACCACCGGCATCTCCAAAGGCGCACAGCTGACCCACAAAAACATCCTGGTCAACGCATGCCAGTGCAAAGTCTGGATTAGCGCTGGAGAAGGCGAAGACATATCCTTGACTGCACTGCCGCTGTATCACAGCTTCGCCATGACCACCTGTATGAACCTGGATACACTCATTGGTGCAGCCATGCTCCTCATCCCCGACCCGCGCGACATAGAAGACGTGCTCAAGAGCATCACCAAACACAAACCGACTTTCTATCCTGGCGTGCCGGCCATGTACGTCGCCATAAACAACTATCCCGATCTGAGCAAGTACGACGTCGGCTCCATCAAGGCTTGCGTCAGCGGCGCGGCCGGGCTGCCAGTGGAGGTGCAGAAACGCTTCCAGGAACTCACCGGCGCTCGGCTGGCGGAGGGTTATGGCCTTAGCGAAGCCACACCGGTGACCCACGCCAACCCCATCTATGGCGATAATCGCGTCGGCACTATCGGACTGCCCTGGCCCGATACCGAAGCCAAGGTTGTGGATATTGAAACTGGCGAGCAGACACTAGGTGCCAGTGAGGAGGGTGAACTCTGCATCCGAGGCCCGCAGGTGATGAAGGGTTACTGGAATATGCCCACTGAGACGGCCAATGTCCTGCGACCTGGCCTGGAGGGCGGTGATCCCTGGCTCCACACTGGTGACATCACCGTCATGAACGATGACGGCTATTTCACAATCGTGGACCGCAAGAAGGACATGATCCTGGGCGCAGGCGGTTACAACATCTATCCTCGTGAGGTCGAAGACGTGCTCTACGAGCACCCCAAGGTGATGGAGGCGGCCGTTGCTGGCATCCCGGTGGCAGGCAAAGGTGAGCGTGTCAAAGCCTACGTCGTTCTCAAGCAGGACCAGACGGCTACCGAGGAAGAGATCATCGCCTTCTGCCGGGAAAACCTGGCCCCCTACAAAGTACCCAAGTTCGTCGAGTTCCGTGACGAACTGCCCAAGACGATGGTCGGCAAGGTACTACGACGACTGTTGGTCGAGGAGGAAAAAAAGAAACTGGCCGAGCAACCATAGGGACGCGGTGTCCCTGGAACGCACTAAAAAGGCGGAGCCCAGGGGCTCCGCCTTTGGTCACTTCCACCACCTCACCTCTCACGCCGGGGCCGGCGCAGGGGGCATATCCAGCGTGGGCTTGCGCCGCTTGGGAGCCGGCTGCAAGGGTGATCGCTCGACGCCAGATATAGGAGGCGGGCTCTCCGGGGCCTCTGGCTCTTTCTCGGGAACACCCTCGAACAGAGCGACAAACTCATCGGCATCCAGCGTCTCGACCTCTATCAACCGCTGCGCTATCCGACCTAACTGCTCTCGGTGGCGCGTCAGGATATCCTCGGCCTGCCCGTACGCTTCGCGGACGATCTTGCGCACCTCGGCATCAATCTCCTGGGCGACCGCCTCGCTGTAATCTCGCTGTTCGCCTATTTCCTTGCCCAGGAAGATCAATTCCTCTTTTTGACCGAAAGTCATAGGCCCTAACTCGTCGCTCATCCCATAGCGCGTCACCATAGCGCGCGCCAGTTCCGTCACCCGTTCCAGATCATTGGCCGCCCCCGTCGTCACATCCCCAAATGTCAACTCCTCGGCCGCTCGCCCACCCAGCGCGAACGCCAGGTCATCCTTGAACTTGGCCCTGCTCACGATGTGCCGATCCTCCTCTGGCAAAGCAATGGTGTAGCCAGAGGCCATCCCCCGAGCCACAATGGAAACCTTGTGCACTGGATCACACTTGGGAAGTACACGGGCCACTACTGCGTGCCCGGCCTCGTGGTAGGCCGTGATGCGTTTCTCCTCCTCAGATATCAAACGACTCTTGCGCTCCGGCCCGGCAAGCACGCGCTCAATCGCCTCCTCAAACTCGGGCATCTCGATCGCCTTCTTGTCGCTGCGGGCAGCCAGGATTGCCGCCTCGTTGATCATATTCTCAATGTCAGCCCCCACGAAACCCGGAGTGGACCTGGCCAAAGTTCTCAGGTCCACACCCTCGCCCAGCGGCTTGCCGCGCACGTGCACCTTCAGGATTCCCTCGCGCCCTTTGATATCTGGCCTGTCAAGCACAACGCGGCGATCAAAGCGGCCTGGGCGGAGCAGCGCGGGGTCCAAAATATCCGGGCGATTAGTAGCCGCCATGATGATCACATTTGTGTCGGTGTCAAAGCCATCCATCTCGACCAGAATCTGGTTCAGCGTCTGCTCTCGCTCATCGTGGGAGCCACCCAGCCCAGCACCCCGATGGCGGCCCACAGCATCTATTTCATCCAAAAAGATGATGCAAGGACTATGCCGCTTCGCCTGCTCGAACAAATCACGCACTCGAGAGGCTCCCACGCCGACGAACATCTCCACGAACTCGGAACCAGAGATGGAGAAGAAGGAGACCCCTGCCTCCCCGCTGACCGCCTTGGCCAGGAGAGTCTTGCCCGTGCCCGGAGCGCCCACCAGCAGCACGCCTTTGGGGATACGCGCCCCCAGTTGGACGAATTTTTCTGGTTCCTTGAGGAACTCGACCACCTCGCACAGTTCCTCCTTGGCCTCATCCACTCCTGCCACATCGTCAAAGGTAACTGACGGCTGATCACCGGTGTACATTCGGGCGCGGCTCTTGCCAAAGGCAATCGCCTGGTTGTTCGCTCCCTGGAACTGGCGCACCATCATGTACCCCCCCACCACCATAACCACCAGCAGCAGGATCGAACCACCGGCACTCAACAAAGGTATCCAATCCGGTGGTTGCACTGGATTGATCACAATGCCCGCCAACTCTTCCTCAGTCACCCCCAGATCCAGAAGTTGGGCTACGACCGTGGACGCAGATTCCTTGTGCGACACGATCTCATCACCATTCACCAGTTCAACAAACAGGTTGTCCCCTTCAACACGGATGCTGGTGACTTGGCCCTCCCGCACCAGCACAGCCACCTCTGAAAACTCTCTCCCCGGTACATCCTGTCCCCGCTGCGAATAGACACTGTATATCAAAGACACAGCAGCGACGAGGATAATCAAATAGATAAACGGACTTCCTCTTGACCTAGAACGCACAGTTTGCCTCCACTCAACCAGATGACTCCATCAACAACTGGAGTATATCGTCAACATTTTACAAGACCATTATACCAGATATCACCAAATACGCCACTTTAGGGCTGTATTTCAATCTCAGCGATCAGAATGCTATCCGCCTCCGCCGTCGTGAGACCGGCGTCAACGACCGCAAGTCGGGAGCCAGACTGTCCCGGAGCATACATCCCGGCGCGCAATTGATACCAACCTGCTGGCACGTCAGCCGGGATGGTGATCTGATGTGGATCCACGACCTCCACACCTGCCACCCACCTCGCTGTGGGGATGATCGGCTCCACGTCCTGTTGCGCCACCAGGCTATTCTCAGGATTGGCGTCAGGATCAATGAGGTGCACGAATACGACGTAATGCGTACCGATGGAGTTTAGCGCCTGCCAGTGCAACGCCACTGCGATCACCCCACCTGATCGAAACGTCTCCTGCCGCAGATCGGCACTCTCCAGCACGATCTGGTCGGCCAAGTTGACCTGGAGCGGAATAGGAACATCCACACCTCCGCTCACAGTCAATGTCACTGCATCACCAGTGTGAATCGTCGTCCCAGGCTCGGGTTCCTGTACTATCACCTTCCCCACCGGCTGTACACTCCACACCGTGTCGCTGATAACCTGCAAGCCATCTGACTCGAGACCGTCCTGCACCGTCTCTATCGGGTAGCCCACCACACCGGGCATCGTCAGCGCCCGCCCCGGGCCACTCACGACGACGGAAACCTGGGATTCGAGGGGAACGAGTACATCAGGAGCCGGACTCTGTTCGAGCACAATCCCTTCCTCGACACCGGCCTCATATCGCTCATCCAACGGCACGAAACGCAACCCCGCCTGCTCCACTATCCTCCGCGCCTCATCCACCGACTTTTCCACCACAGGAGGCACCGGGATCAACTGTACCGTGGGGGTCAAAGTAAGCGCCGGCTGAGATGTGGCAAAGGCCGGCAAAGATGACGAAGCGG
This sequence comes from Chloroflexota bacterium, assembly GCA_034189605.1. GTDB lineage: Bacteria > Chloroflexota > Anaerolineae > B4-G1 > B4-G1 > JAUWNP01. The sequence goes on along the minus strand of JAXHUO010000018.1, from coordinate 22,590 downwards.
ACCAGGATTGGTTGACCCACCACCACAACGGAATGAGACCCGCTACAGCGACAAACGCAATTATCCCCAGTATCCACGTCAGTCTATCAAGGGCCAGTCGTGACACAGCAGGAGATTCAGCCTCGACGGCATAACCTGTCGGAGATGATGTGGACAAAGTACCCGCAGTTGCGGGTTGCCGCCCGGTCATCTGTTCCCCATGCTCACGATACTCTTCGAGGACGTGGGCCAACTGGTCGGCGGTACGGTAGCGCGCTGAGGGCTCCTTGGCCAGCACCTTGCGGATGATCCACTCCAGTTGGGGCGGCACCTGGGGATTGCGGACTGCCAGGGGTGGTGGTTCCTCGCGCATGTGCATCAGCGCTAGCGCAGCGGGCTTCTCGGCCCGGAAGGGCGGCGACCCGGCCAGCATCTCGTACATCATGACGCCAATACTGTAAACGTCAGATGCTGGGGAGGGAGATTCGCCTGCCGCCTGCTCAGGCGAAAAGTAGAGAGGGCTGCCCCACACAGTCTCCGACTCGGTGAGTCCTGTTTCAGAAAGCGCCCGCGCAATGCCAAAGTCGGTCACCTTGGCCCGCCCATCTCGAGTCACCAGCACGTTTTGGGGCTTGATGTCGCAGTGAATGACATCCGCCTTGTGCGCGTGCCCCACACCGGCACAGACCTGGATCGTGATGTCCAGAGCCTCATCAACGCCCAAGCGACCTTCCTGGCGGATCAGCGTTTTCAGATCCTGGTTGTCCACGTACTCCATCACGATGTAATGCCAGGTATCATCCTGGCCCACGTCATACACCGTGACCACGTTAGTATGATCCAGGTTGGCCGCAGCCCGAGCCTCCCGTTGGAAGCGAGCCAGAAATGCCGGGTCGCCGGCGAACCCCTCGCGCAGCACCTTCACCGCCACCCGGCGTTGGAGCAGTGTATCTACTCCCTTGTATACCACCGCCATCCCGCCAGAACCGACCAACTCTAGCAGGCGATACCGATTGTTGAGCAACACGGGTTCCATTGTTTGACTCCAACCAGCCATCAGTTGCTGGCTGCTAACTACTGATATTGTACTCCAAATCAGCACCATCGGCAAGAACGCGTCGAGCCGCCAACAGTTCCTAGAAAGTGAAAATGCAAAGTATTGCTAAAGGCACAAGGCATGCTATAATCCCCCCGTATGAAAGCCCATTTGATCTACAACCCCACCGCCGGCCCCCGGGACGTGTTGCACACTCTGAAACGCATTCGCTCCCACCTGAACCGGCGTGGGTGGGCGGTCGAGTTACAACTGACCGAGAAACCGGGAGACGCCACCACCCTGGCCCGTGCGGCAGCCCAAGCGGACTGCGATGCAGTTATCGCAGCCGGAGGAGACGGCACCGTCAACGAAGCGGTCAATGGGTTAGTGGGCACTCGGACAGCATTGGGGGTGCTGCCAGTCGGTACGGGCAACATGTGGGCCAAGCAATTGGGTATCCCCACCTATACCCTGACTAACCCCCTGCGCCTGCACGAGGCAGCAGCTGGATTGGCCGAGGCACCTATCCACCTGGTTGACGTCGGGCAGGTGAATGGCCGCTGTTTCCTATGCTGGGCTGGCATCGGCCTGGACGCGCAGGTGACTGCCGAAATGGAGCCGCGCCAACGGCGCACCAAGCGCCTAGGTGTGCTGCCCTACGCCGTCGCTGCCATTCTGGTCGCGCGCGACTTCCAAGGAGTGCGGACACGTGTCTCCCTCGATGGCAACATTGTGCGCGGTCGCACTCTGCTGATCCTGGTGAGCAACATCCAGCAGTACATCGGCGTACTCAGCGTTGCCCGTGAAGCGCGAATGGACGATGGACTGCTCGACGTTTTCATCTTCAAGGGTTTGGGATTCCAGTACGTCGTGCGCCACTTGCTGAAAATCATCAGCCAGCGCTACCTGCGAGACCCCCAGATTGTGCACCGGCAGGCTCGCCACATTGAGGTCTGGACTGAGTGGGCGATTCCGTTGCAAGTGGACGGCGACCCCATCGGCACCACGCCGGTCACGCTGAAAGTTGTACCCCGCGCGCTGAGAGTCCTCGTGCCGCCCACTGCCCCACGTGACCTGTTCGGTTCCGCTGCCCAAAAAGATCAAGCGCCCCGGACATGAATGGGTGGGCTGAAGAGCAAAGTCCTTTGGCGATTACCTACAAGTTCACTGCCACCTCAGACCTCCGATGTTTTGGGCAAGTGATGTGTCAAAGCACCGTATGTCGGGGGCAAAATGCGGGCTGTTTTGTTGCAGGGAGTGAAACCTCGGAGGTCTTTCGGACATGTGGATAACCACCAGAAAGCTACCCGATTTGACTTGTCTTCCCATAGCGGTTATACTTGTTGCCGTCCACTCTACATCACTCACGAGGGGCCATGCCGATGACACTTGAACTCACTCTGCGCACTGACAAAGCCGGCCGCCTGATTGTCACCCTCGACGGCCAGACGTTGGCCGGGCCTGCCCCTCTGGCCGATTTGCCCGCCCTGCCCGCGCTGCAAGCGGCTCCCTATGACCAGGGGCGCGCACTGACCCGGGCCCTCGGCGGCGACGTGCTGCTGGCCCGCCTGCAAAACGACCCTGGGCGGATTTTGCTGCTGGAGACGGACGACGCGGCGGCGATTGTCCCCTGGGAGTTTGCCGCGCTGGAGGGGCGGCAACTGCTGGCCTGCCGCTATGCGATGCTGCGCCTCATTGACCGGCCCGGCGCGCTGGGGGTCATATTGCCCTGGCGGGTCGAGGTCGCCAGCGCCCGGCTCGACCAGCAAGCCGGGGTCTTTCAAAGACCGATGACCCGCAAGTCCCGCTGGCTCACGCTGGCAGTGATCGCCTTTGGCCTGGGCCTGCTGGCCTTGGGCACAGTCCTGATCGTCGCCCTGCTCAAAGCGACCTAGCAGCCGCTTACTTGTCATTTGGTTACTACTCACCCTCCCGCAGGTTTTGACGGGTTTTCAACACAAAAGCACATCCCAACGGCTATGCAAGCCCTGCGAGTACAGCAAATCGTAACCTGCGGGAGGGTAGCCTGAGCAGTTACGTCATTTGTTCATTTGTCATTTGTTCATTTGTCATTCAGATCATGTGCTACTTTTGCATCCACGGCCACTTTTACCAGCCCCCCCGGGCGGACCCCTTCACCGGGCATATCCCGAGGGAGCCGGACGCTGCCCCTTATGCCAACTGGAACCAGCGCATCACCGCCGAGTGTTACACGCCGCTGGCGGGGGCGGGCCACTTTGGGCGTTTCAGTTTTAACCTGGGCGGCACGCTGGCCCGCTGGCTGGACGAGCACGCCCACGCCACCTACGAGCGTATCGTCGCCGCCGAACGGGGTTATTGGGAGACCCACACCGTTGGCAATGGACTTGCCCAACCGGTGCACCATACCATCCTGCCGCTGGCTCGCCGCCGCGACAAGATCTGCCAGGTGCGCTGGGGCATCGCCAGTTTCATCCACCGCTTTGGCCACCAACCGGAGGGGATGTGGCTCCCGGAGATGGCGGTGGACTATGAGACGTTGGAGATCATGGCGGAGGAGGGGATACGCTTTACCATCCTCTCCGAGGGGCAGGTGCGGGGTGGCCTTGACGCGGGGGCGGGGCCGTACTGGGTGCGGCTGCCCGGCGGGGGAGAGATCGCCGTCTTTGTGCGCGACCGGGCTCTGTCCGATGCCCTCTCCTTTGGCATGCCGGACTCGGCCTATGTGGACGAATGGCTGCAGGACCAGGTGGAATGGCGCTGCCAGGATAGTGGCGCGGCTGCCGCGCCCTTGTTGCTCATCGCCACCGATGGTGAGACCTTTGGCCACCATCACCGGCAGGGAGTGGAGGTGCTGGATCGTATCCTTTCAGCGGGGGGGGCGCACGGCTATCATCTGACCACGCTGGGGCTCCACCTGCGCCAGCACCCGCCCCAGGCGGAACTGGAGGTGATCGAGAACACGGCCTGGAGTTGTTTCCACCATCTGGACCGCTGGGTAGTTGGCTGCGGTTGCACCTCCGGTGACAGCCGCTGGAAGGGGGCGCTGCGGCGGGCACTGGACAACCTGGCCTGCGATCTGGACGGGGTCTATGTGTGTGAGGCCCAACGGTTAGGGTTGGCCCCCTGGTCGCTACGGGACGCCTACGTCGCCGTGGTGCTGGAGCAGGTGGATGGACCGGTCTTCCTGACGGAGCATGGCCTGGGCCACCTCTCCACCGCCGCCGGAGAGCGGCTGCTGGCGCTTTTGCGGGCCCAATTTCACCGCCAGCGAATGTACGCCAGTTGTACGTTTTTCTTCGACGATCTGTACCGGTACGAATCTCGTTACGCCATCGCCAACGCTGTCCAGGCCATCCTCCTCACCCGCCAGGCCACGGGCGACGACCTCAGCAACGGCTTTCGCCGCGACCTGGGGGTGGCCTTCAGCGGCAAGACGGGCCGCACCGGAGCCGGCATCCTTGACGAAATCCTCACGGAAGCCGAGTTATGACTAGTCCCAAAACCCCACCCTATTCCGACATTGACCTCACCCACTGGCGGGAGTATGATCACATCTGGACCGACTCCCTGTGGCTGATCGAGGCCCGTGACCGCACCGGTGGCCACCGGCTCGACTACCACGGCAACTTTGTCCCCCAGATCGCCACCCAGACCTATCTGCGTTACACGCGGGAAAACGACATAGTGCTCGATCTCTTTCTCGGCTCGGGGACCTCGGCCATCGAGGCGGTGCGGCTGAACCGGAGGCTGATCGGCGTCGAACTAAAGCCCGACCTGGTAGAGTCCGTGCGGACCAAGATTTCTCCCGCCTTGCTGGAAGACCGCATCCACATCCTGCAGGGCGACTCCACCCGCGCCGAGACGGCAGCCCGCGTGCGGGAGGCGCTGGCGGCGATGGACACCGAGCATGCCCAACTGTTGGTACTCCACCCCCCTTACCACTCGATCATCCGCTTTTCTGACGACCGCGCCGACCTCTCCAACGCTCCCACGCTGGAGGCCTTTCTCGACCTCTTTGAGACCGTCGCCCGGCGCGGCTTTGACCTGCTGGAGCCGGGGAGATTCGCCGTCCTGGTCATCGGCGACGAGTACACAAAGGGCACACTGATCCCCCTGAGCTTTTACTGCCTGGAGCGGATGCAGCGGGCCGGTTTCCGCACAAAGGGCATCGTGGTCAAAAACATCACGGGGAACGAAAAGGCAAAGGGGCGCGACAGCAACCTGTGGCGCTACCGGGCGCTGGCCGGCGGCTACTATATCTTCAAACACGAGTACGTCATCCTGTTTCAAAAGCCCGCCACGTAGGCCAACCTCCGCCGCGAATTGCTCAAGGTCAATAGCCCCTTCCACTCCCCCCAGCGCTCAAAGGCAGCCTCGACCTCGGCCCGGCCCACCGGCTCGCCGCCGTACCACTCGTGCGAGACCATCTTGAGCGCCCAGGAGTCCACGGGGACAAAGTCGTAGCGACACAGCAGCATGAGCAGATTGGCCGCCGCATACTCCCCCACTCCCTTAATCGCCAGCAGTTGTTTGCGCAGTTGGGTAGTCGGGACGTCGGCTGTCTTAAGAGGTTCCAGGTCGAGGGCCCCCGAGGCCACAGAACGGGCCAGTTCCAGCACGTAGGGCGCTCGGTAGCCCAACCCGGCCGCCGAGCGCAGCGCCGCCTCGTCCGTAGCGGCCAACTGAGCGGGAGTGGGAAAGGCGTGGCGCGTGGGGTCTGCAGGCAGCGGAGAGCCAAAGTGCGCGACCAGTGATTTGGCCATGCGGATGGTGCCGGCCCAACTCGTGTTGGTGGTCAGAATCGTCTTGACGACGTCCTCAAAGAGGGTGGAAGAGCAAAGTATACGTCCATGCGCTTGCTCTTCGACGTGCGCCAGTTTTGGTTCCGCGCGCGCCAGGGCTTAGAAAGTGGAGAAATCCTGTCCCAGCCCCAGCATCCATTCTACAGCACGTGCAATCTCATCGCGTTCAGCCTCGCTTAGCGGACCGTCCACCTCGACGCTCACGCCGCCGGTCGCCTCCTGGATGAGCATCTCCGCCACCCGCCCCGCATCCAGCCGCTCAACGTACGTGAGTCCGCCAGTGCGCTCATCCTCACAAAAGGGGGGCAGCCGTATCCAGCCGTGCGATCTTACGACGGCGGGTAAAGAGAATGGTGGGCAGGTCGACAGAGTCAATCTCATTCTTGCTCCTCCCGCGCTCAAATCTCCACTCACGTTCCACGCTTCACGTTTGACGTTTCACGTTTCACGTCTCACAACACCTCGATCTCCCAGTCCACCACCTGCACCTCGGGATGATGGGTTTCGATCCAGCGTACGGCCCGTTCGAGGACGGCGTGGACGCGGCCAGGATCATTGGCCACGGTGACAAAGGCTATCTCGGCCGATTGCCAGGCATCATTGCCCCCCACCTCGGCGGCGGCCAGGTTAAACTCGCGCCGCAGGCGGGCCAGGAGTGGCTTGAGGAGGCTGCGCTTTCCTTTCAGCGAGCCATTGCCGGGGAGATACAGTTCGACGCTGCAGGCACCGATGACCATGATGTGAAACGTGAGATGCGAGATGTGAGATGTGGTTGGGATACCCTCAGTATAGCATGGCCTGGCGGCGTGGTCAAACTCGGCGCGTCCACTCTTCCGTGGCGTACTTTTCTGCGCGCAGGCGTGTGACCCAGGCCCGCTCCTCGCCGGTCAGTGTCCCCGGCTCAAGGTTAATATTCAGCGCCTCGGCAAAGCCCGCCTCCAGCGCATCGGCCACATCATCCCACGTGACCGGCTGGCCCAGGGCTTGCTCAATGGTTGTGGCTCGGGCATGCATACGGACTGGGTCGGGGCAGGCGGTCAGCAGTGGGCAGATGCGAGTGATGTCGCCGTATAGTGGCAAAACGCCGTGCTGGAGCACTGCGGACCGGGCGCGCATCTGGGCGCTACCTGCCAGTTTCCGCCCCATGGCGGTGATCTCATAGTCGGAGGGCACCTGGAAGCAAACTGGGCTTTTACCCCCCCCAGCCTCCCCCGCGAAGGGGGGGGGCTTACTCTCCTCAGCCCTCCCTGCTGGGGGGAGGGGCGTCCGCCGGTCGGCGGCGATACCCTTTATCCCCAGATGTTCGAGTCCGTGCATTAATCCCGCGCTGAGACGGCGATAACTCTCCACGATGCCCCCGGCCACACGGGGCTCTACCTGTGGCGCGACCACGCTGTAGGTCAGTTCATCCACGTGGAGAATCCCCCTGCCGCCGGTGGGCCGGCGCACCAGGTCGTAGCCCGCGGCCCGCAGCGCCTCCAGGTTCACGTCGGCCAACGGCTGCGCCCGTCCCAGTGAAAGGCACGCGGGTTCCCAGGCGTAGAAACGGAGCGTGGGCGGAACCTGCCCCGTTGCCACCATACGTTGGATCGCCTCATCCACCGCCATATTGGTCGCCCCATCGGCCGGGTCTGAACGGAGCAGCCGCCAGGTCGCCAACGGATAGTTGCTCACAGGCATATCACCTCGGGAAATCTGATAGTCCTGAATTATGTGCTTGGGCGCGCCCGCCCGGCAAAAGTCGCCGGGCTACGAAACAACACCCTGTAAACAGGGCTAGGCCGCCCTCGCTTCCAAGCCGGATTCATCCGGCGCAGCTTTGTAGCCCGGGCAGGGCGGGCTGGCAGTAGCACGAGATTCAAGCACATAATTTGAGACCATTTGAGACCATCTGGCCGTTTCAAGTCGTCGAGAGAGCACCACTTGAAACCTCGGAGGTCTTGGCGAGCGTTTTCCTCACCCTCCTGGACATTTACCTCTAATGTTCACCTGTGAACTATTATATACCGTGTGCGTCCATGCGTCCACCTGGGCGTTACGAATGGGTGCATTCCAGTCCTGGGGCAAGTTGACCCTCCCGCAGGCTTCCGTCGAGTGGCTTGGGCAAGCGTTTGCTGTGCTTGCGGAGCCTGCGGGAGGATAATCATCAATATCGTCAGGTTGACAGCGTCTCCTGCGTCCGTTATAATTGGTGTATGATTGACACGAATAGAGGAGGCACAATGTCGTTGGAGGACTATCCGCGCCCATCTGTCACCGTAGACGTCATTATCTTTACTCTGCGCGAGAACGACCTGCAGGTGTTGCTCATCAAGCGCGGACACCCGCCCTTCAAGGAAATGTGGGCCATCCCCGGTGGTTTTATGGACATTGCCGAATCGCCGGAGGATGCAGCGCTGCGGGAACTGGGGGAGGAGACCGGCGTGCGCGACGTATACCTGGAGCAACTCTACACTTTCGGTGATCCAGGCCGCGACCCCCGGGGGCGCACCATCACTGTGGCCTACTTTGCCCTGGTCACTGCTGCTGCCATCCATCCCCGCGCCGGGGATGATGCCACCGAGGCCCGCTGGTGGTCCGTGTACGCCCTGCCTCCTCTCGCCTTTGACCACGCCGACATCCTGGCCTATGCCCTGCAGAGGCTGCGCTACAAACTGGAATACACCGCTGTGGGGTTTGAACTTCTCCCAGATACATTCACCCTGAGTGAGTTGCAGATCGCTTATGAGATCATCCTGGGGGAGACGCTGGACAAGCGCAATTTCCGCCGCAAGATCATCGGTGCGGGGGTCATTGAGGAGACTGATGAATATCGCACCGGCGAGGGCCGCCCGGCCAAACTCTACCGCTTCCGCGACGATGCCGTGGCCGAGGTCAAAGCCCGGCGGCTGTTCCCATAAACCTGTCAGGTCTGATGAATTACTGTACCCAGGTACAGGTCCAATTTCGGTCGCAGGCCCGATGACAAGCAGGATGAGTTCTGTTATAATGTAGGCGCATTCTAGGGAAGCCTGCTTCAGGAGTTTATCCAGATCTCCGAGGTTTAGGTCGCGTATTGGTCTTGAAAACGTGTTTCGTATTGCCAGAGAACCTTCGGAAAGGCACTTTCTGTAAACCTCGGAGTAATTACTCAGACATACAGCACAACAACGCCGCATTTGTCATTGCGAGGAGCGTAGCGACGAAGCAATCTCCTATGATGCTACTTGGGGATTGCTTCGGGCAAAAAAACGCCCTCGCAATGACATAGGCTGAGTAGTTACCCCTCGGAGGTCTAAACGCTCATAATTTGTAAACGCAATTGCCTTGAGGAGGAGTACTGCCCCATGCCCACTGTTTCAATCGCGAACGTCCGTAAAGCCTTCGGCGCCGTCCATGCCGTGGACGGCATCTCGTTTGAGGTTTACCCAGGCGAGGTCTTTGGCCTGCTGGGACCCAACGGCGCTGGTAAGACGACTATGATCCGTTTGCTGCTTGATATCTTCAAGCCCGATAGCGGTGAGATCGCCGTCTTTGGCGGCAAACTCGACGAGGCCAGGAAAAATCGTATCGGCTACCTGCCGGAGGAGCGAGGTCTCTACAAAGACCTCAAACTGGAGCCGACGCTGGTCTTCCTGGCTACTCTCAAAGGAATGGGCGAACGCGCCGCCCGCGAGCGAATCGCTGCATACCTGAGGCGGTTCGACCTGCACGACCACCGTCAGAAGAAAACTCAGGAACTCAGCCGCGGCATGCAGCAGAAAGCCCAGATCGTCGCCACGCTAGCCCACGAACCTGACCTGATCATCGTGGACGAACCCTTCTCTGGGCTGGATCCAGTCAACACGCGGCTGGTCAAGGAGATAATTGAGGAGCAACGCCAGGCCGGCAAGACGATCATCATGTCCACCCACCAGATGTACCAGGTTGAGGCACTGTGCGACCGCATCGTGCTGATCAACAAAGGCCGCACAATTCTCTACGGCCAGGTGGAACAGATCAAGCACAACTTTGCCGGCAACGCCGTGGTCATTGAAGGTCAAGGTGACTTTAATGGCCTGCCCGGCGTGCTGGAGACGCGACGGGAGAACGGGGTCTGGCACCTGGCGCTGTCTATCGGTGCCAGCCCCCAGGATGTGCTGCAGGCAATCGCCGCGCGCGAGGACGTCAAGGTCGAGCGGTTTGAGATCGCGGAGCCTTCGCTGGACGACATCTTTGTCACCGTAGTGCAGGGCAAAGATCGTCCTGAGCCATGCCCTGAGCACAGCCGAAAGAGTGGAAACAGGGAGGAGACGCATGCCTAAGTCCTTCCTGGTCGCCAAACACGAGTATCTCAAGATGGTGCGCAAGCGCAGTTTTCTACTAAGCACGCTGGGCATGCCGCTGTTGATCATCGTCGTGATGGCCGTCAGCATCGCCGTCGCCATGGGAGGCGATGACACGCCACTGGGATACGTTGATCACGCTGGCGTTCTGAACCCCGACGTTCAGCCACCAGAAGTCGAGATGCAGATCGCGCGCGAACGGGCCAGCGACATCGAAATCCGCTCCTACCCCGACGAAACATCAGCCCGTGTTGCTCTGGAAGCAGAAGAAATCCAGGGCTACTACGTGATACCGGAAGACTACCTCGCCACGGGTCAACTGGAGCTTTACTACTGGGACGACGCCCCAGGCGAGGCCGTCCAGAGCGACTTTGAAGACTTTGTGCGCGCCAACCTGGTCAGCGGGTTGGATGAGCCTGCCGCCTTACGCGCTTTTGACGGTGTTAACCTGGCTGTTCGCTCAGCCGATGGCAGTCGCGAGGTCAGCGAATTTGGCATTATCACCGTCTTTCTGCCTTTCATTGCCGGACTGTTCTTCTTTTTTGCCGTGATGACCTCAGCCCAGTATCTGATGCGCGCTGTGGCTGACGAGAAAGAGAACCGCACGATGGAGATCCTGGTGACCTCGCTCACGCCGGAGCAGTTGATTGGTGGCAAGGCAGCCGGCCTGGTCTGCGTCGCACTGACCCAGTTGCTCATCTGGGTACTGGCCGTCGTGATCGGCCTGGTCGTCGCCGCCCGATTCTTTGAGCCGCTGCGCGGCATCCAGGTGCCGTGGGACTTTGTCCTCATCTCGCTGGTTTACTTCTTGCCCTCGTTCGTGCTGATGGCTGGGATGATGGTCGCCATCGGCTCTACCGTCACCGAGGCCCGGGAAGGACAGCAGGTCGCCGGCATTCTCAACATACTCTTTACCTGCCCCTACTTCCTGGTCGTGCTGATATTCGCCAACCCCGACGGCCCCATCCCGGTCTTCCTGACGCTGTTCCCAACCACCGCGTACAGCACGATTGCCATGCGCTGGGGAATGACAATGATCCCGGCCTGGCAACTCGCCGCCAGCCTGCTGGCGCTCATTGGATCGGCGATATTCGCTATCTGGGCTGCCGCGCGCATCTTCCGCGTGGGGATGTTGAACTATGGGCAGCGTTTCCGCCTGCGCGCTGTCATCACTGCCATCCGTGGGTACTAGTGGGAGGAGACACGTGAGAAACATCTGGCTTGTCATCAAACACGAGATCCTTAGCACACTGGGCAAACCTTCTTTCTGGCTGATGACCTTTCTGTTCCCACTGCTCATCGTCGGCCTTCAGGTGGGTAGCCAGGTGTTGGGTCAGAACGCAATGAAAGAGGAAACCTCAAACATCACACCTGCCAACGAACCAGTCGGCTACGTGGACCAGGCTGGGCTGATACAGACGCTCCCCGACCATGTCCCACCAGAGTTGCTGGTTGCCTTCTCCGACGAGGATACTGCTCACGCTGCGCTGGAAGCGGGTGACATCAGCGGTTACTATATGATCCCGGCGGATTTTTTCGCCAGCGGCGACCTGATCCTGGTCAACCGCGACTATAATCCCTTCAAGAGCATGATCAGCAGCGATATGATCCGGCACATCGTCAATACCAACCTGGTGGGCGACGAGACGCTGGCGAGATTGATCGTCAACCCGACGAGCCAGGTCAAAAACGTCCCGCTGGCCCCCCAGGGCGGCACCGACACCAACAACCCGATGGCCTTCATCGTCCCCTACGCCACGCTGTTCATCTTCTTCCTCGTCATCACCATGAATTCCGGCTTCATGTTGCAGAGCGTGGCGAAGGAGAAAGAGAACCGCATTATCGAGGTCCTGCTGGTTAGCCTGCAGCCGCGCGAGATGATGCTGGGCAAGGTGGTGGGGCTGGGCGCGGTTGCGCTGCTCCAGATGGCACTGTGGGCCAGCGTCGGTCTGCTCGCGCTTGGTCGTATCGAGGCTGCGGCCGCCTTCAGCCTGCCTCCTGGCTTCCTGGTCTGGGCGCTGTTCTACTTTCTGCTGGGCTACCTGCTTTACTCCTCTTTGATGGGTGCTCTTGGCGCGCTGGCTCCCACAATGCGCGAGGGACAACAGCTCACGTTCGTCGTGCTGCTGCCGCTGATGATCCCGCTCTGGCTGATGAACGCCTTTATCCAGACACCAAACGGGCTGCTGCCCACTATCTTGAGCCTGTTTCCACTGACCGCGCCGGTCTCAATGATGACCCGTCTCGTGGCCACCGGCGTGCCGGTCTGGCAGCCCATCATTGGCCTGATCCTGCTGGCAGCGACGACTTACCTCGTCGTGGTGGTCACCGCCCGTCTCTTCCGTGCCCAGACGCTGCTCTCTGGCACGACGCTCACACCCCGGCACATCTGGAAAACGCTGCGCGAGCAATAGTAAAAATAGTACATTCCCCCTTGACAAACGCCGTTTTCCGAATATACTTAGTGTGAAATCCACACTAATTAGAGGAGAAAACTGCAATGTCCATCCAACAAAAGACCTTGCTTGCTCACAGCAAACCCTTCCTGGACTGGCTGGGCGAGTGGTACGCCCATTTGCCCGTCCTGGACCTGAGTACAGTGGTCAAAGACCCCGCCCGTGTCGCGCTAGTGTCGCAGGACCTGCTAAAGGGGTTCTGCAACCAGGGGGCGCTGGCCAGCCCGCGCGCGGCCAGCATCGTCCCTGGTGTGCTGCGCCTCTTCCAGCGCGTCCACGACCTGGGGGGCCGCCACTTCCTGCTGCTCCAGGATACCCACGATCCCGACGCCGTCGAGTTCTCTGCTTACCCTCCCCACTGCGTAGCCGGCACGGAGGAGAGCGAGATGATTGACGAGTTAAAGGCTCTTTCTTTCTCCGATCTCTTTGTCACCATCCCCAAAAACTCGACCAGTTCCAACATCGGCACCGGACTCGACGCCTGGCTGGAGGCACATCCCGAGGTCACCGACTTTATCATCGTCGGCGTCTGCACCGATATTTGTGTCTATCTGGCTGCGCTACATCTGCGAATGCGGGCCAACGTCCTGGGGCAGCGCGAGACCCGCATTATCGTGCCCGCCGACTGTGTGCAGACCTACGATACATCAGTGGAAACGGCGGCGGAACTGGGCGCTCTTCCTCACGATGGCGATTTGTTGCACCGTATCTTCCTGTACCATATAGCCCTGAATGGTATCCAAGTCGTGGCCCAACTCACCTAGAGAGTAAGAATGATGAGTGGATAGGGAATGAGTAGACGAGGAATGAGTAGATGAGAAAGGGGATGCTGATGACTATTTCCGACCAGATTTCTACCTGGCTCCGCGAACGACTCACCGCTGCCAGCGCCGAGGGTTTTGTCGCCGGTCTGAGCGGCGGGGTGGATTCGGCCACCTCCGCCGCGCTGGCGGTGCGCGCCGTCGGCCCCGAGCGTGTCCTGGCCGTGCTGATGCCCTGCCACTCCCAGCCGGAGGATGCCGCGCTGGGCCAACTCGTCGCCGACACCTTCTCCATCCCCACCGTCACCGTGGACCTGAGCGGGGCCTACGACGCACTGACGGCTGCCCTTCCGCCGTCTGACCGTCCCCTGGCCTCCGCCAATGTCAAGCCCCGCCTGCGGATGATAACCCTGTATTACCTGGCCCAGTCCCGTGACTACCTGGTGCTGGGCTCCGGCAATCGGACGGAGATTGAGGTCGGGTACTACACAAAGTACGGCGACGGCGGCGTGGACTTGCTACCCCTGGGCGGTCTCTACAAGACTCAGGTGTGGGAACTGGCCCGCGAAGTGGGAGTGCCGCAGGAGGTCATCGAACGCCCCCCCACGGCGGGCCTCTGGCCCGGCCAGACCGACGAGGGGGAGATGGGCATCACCTACCGCGAACTCGACCGGGTTCTGGCGGCCATCGAGACAGGGGACACCGATAGCATTGTCCCCGCTACCTTGCATAAGGTTCAGGAGATGATCACCCACTCTGCCCACAAGCGGGCCTTGCCCCCCATTTTCCAACTCAGGACGTAGGACCTAGAATGCTCCCAGCCCCCGCCCCGGGGGCGGCTTGTGCGGTAAATAACTGCTCAAAACGAGTTGCTCTCGCCAGAACCGCCCTCGGGGACGATGGCTGAGAGCCTCAAACATCCAATTCTGTGACCGTCTGAGTAGCAACCAACTCAGGATGTAGGACGTAGAACCTAGAACGCAAGACTTGAGACGCAGAACCTCGGACTTTGGGCTTCAAAAGTTGGACACAAAAACCGACCGTCGTCTGATAAAACTGATCAAATTCCTCTCCCTCATCCTCCGCCACCAGCCGGAGCGATTCGCGCTGGAACTTGATGATGAGGGCTGGGCATCGCTTTCGGAGGTGATGGAGATTCTGCAGGGGCTGCCCAACTTCCGCTGGGCCACCCGCGCCGACGTAATTGCGGTCGTTGGGGAGGGCAGCGGTGACGGCAAGCGCCGCTTTCAGGTGGAGGGGAATCGGATCCGCGCCAGTTATGGCCACTCATTGGCCCGCCCTATCCGCTACGAGCCCTGCACTCCGCCGTCGCTTCTCTACCACGGCGCATCTCCCGACGCTCTGAGGTCCATCCGCCGTGAGGGACTCAAGCCGATGGAGCGCCAGTATATTCACCTCTCCCCCGACCCTGAGACGGCCGTTCGCGTCGCTGCCCGCCACGCCGAGCATCCCGCCGTCCTCGAGATCAGCGCCGCCGAGGCTCACGCGGCGGGCGTCGAGTTCTACCGCGCTGATGAGGCAGTCTATTTGGCAAAGCAGATTCCGCCCGAGTTCTTGGGCTCATAGATTCAGAAGCCGGGTATCCATTCGAGCCCTAATCTACGAATCCCGAATCCCAAACCAAGGAGCGCACGCATGACCATATTTAATCATCAACGGCTAGACAATTCTGTCTTCAAGTTAGACATCGAGCGTATGCGCCAGGGCTGGTACTCTGACAAGTACTTTGAGAACGTGCACCGTATGTTGAGTGCGCTGGCCGCCTCGGGCTACCGCTACGACGGCCAGTATCCCCGCGACATCGGGCTGGACATTGGCAACCTTGACGTGGGGAACATGGTCGTAGAGATGCAGGTATTCACCCGCCGTAAGGGGCTGACGGTAGTGGTGGGGATGGACAAGGCGCTGACGATGCTGCGCCACTGCACCGGCGACTTTGAGGACGGCGATTTTGTGGAGGCCTACGACCAACTGGAGGTATGGGCCATCCACGACGGGGCGGTCGTTCACTACCCGCCCAGGGGGAACGCCGGGGACGGCGACCCCCGTTTTGTGCAGCCGGTGATGAGGATTCGGGGGCGATACCGGGACTTTGCGCTGCTAGAGACGCCCATCCTGGGCATACTCAGCCGGGCCAGCCGCATCGCCACGAACGTCTACGAGACCATGGTGGCGGCGCGGGGCAAGCCGGTACTCTTTTTCCCTGCCCGCTTCGACGCCTACGAGGTACAAGCGGCCGATGGTTACGCCTACGACGTCGCTGTGCAGCGTTTCAACCACGACTATGGCCAGCATACCCCCTCGCTGGTCTCCACCGACGCCCAGGGGGACTATTGGGGCAGTATGGGCATCGGTACCGTTCCCCACGCCGTCGTCGCCTGCTTCCTGGGCGATACCGCTGCCGCTATGGTCGCCTTTGCCTCCACTTTACCCGTGGAGGTGTCCCGCATCGCCCTGGTGGACTTTAACAACGACAACGTCACCGACAGCCTGCGCACGCTCAAGGCCATGTTCAATCGCTATCGGGAATTGATGGAGGCCGGTAACGAGGAGGAGGCCCGCAAATACATCCTCCATGGTGTGCGGCTCGATACCTCCCGCTCGGTCCGCGACGTGGCCGTGTCACCGCTGGGAGACCCCGAACTGGACATGGGGGTCAACCCGCGCCTGGTGTTCATCGTGCGCGAAACGCTGAACCGGGCTTGGGAGAACTGGGGCCTGCCGCCGGGGTGGGAGGAGCGGGCGCAGGAGTACTGCCGCAACGTCAACATTGTCGTCTCCGGTGGTTTTAATCCTGAACGCATCCGCCGCTTTGAGCGATTGGGCGTGCCGGCCGACTCTTACGGCGTGGGCTCGTCGCTGATGTCCAACGATGCCATCGTCGGCACCAACACCGACTTTACGGCGGACGTGGTGCGCATCCAGGTGCAGGCTCCCCCCCGACACGGGAGGGCTGGGGGGGGTTGGGTGGATATGGCCAAGGTTGGCCGCGCCCCCTGCGACAATGCGGAGATGGAGCGGGTGGTGTGGGGATAGCAGCAACCGGCTGGCAGACAGTAGTTGGCGACCGTGCCACAACTGCGTGACAGTGAGGGCTATGAACGTGCAGTGCGGAAAGGGCCAACGGCCAAGGGCTGACTGCTAGTGCTATACCAGATGACAGGCCACCAGGTGTTCCTCGTCGCCCGGCATCAGTCGGAGAGGGGGCGATTCCTGGGAACAGACCTCCTCCGCGATGGGGCAGCGAGGATGGAACCGGCAGCCGGGTGGTGGGTCGATTGGGCTGGGAACGTCTCCCTCAATAATAACGCGCTCCCGCTTGAGGTCGGGGTCGGGTATCGGGATGGCTGACATCAGGGCCCGCGTGTATGGATGTAGTGGGTTCCTATATAATTCCACCCGGTTGGTCAGCTCGACTATCTTGCCCAAATACATCACCGCTACCCGATCGCTGATGTGCTCGACCACGCTCATGTTGTGGGCGATGAAGAGATAAGTCAGGTTGAACTCGCGCTGGAGGCGGCGCAGCAGGTTCAATACCTGAGACTGAATAGAAACGTCCAGCGCCGACACAGGCTCGTCGCAGACGATGAACTTGGGGCGCAGCACCAATGCGCGGGCGATCCCGATGCGCTGGCGCTGCCCGCCGGAGAACTCGTGGGGGTAGCGGCGGATGTGATCCTCAGCAAGCCCCACGGTGGCCATAATCTCCAGCACCCGGCGGCGGCGATCTTCTCTGTCCTTCATGCCGTGGATGTACAGCGCCTCACCGATGACGTCGCCAATCTGTGAGCGGGGATCAAGGGAGGAATAGGGATCCTGAAAGATGATTTGCATCTCGCGCCGTTTGGCCTTAAGTTCCTGCGCCTTCATCGTCACCATGTCCCGCCCCTCAAACAGCACCTGGCCTCTGGTCGGCTCGATCAGTCGCAGGATGGTGCGCCCGATGGTCGTCTTGCCACAGCCTGACTCGCCTACCAGCCCAAGTGTCTCACCGGCGCGGATAGTGAAACTGACGTCGTCCACTGCCTTGACCCAGCCTTGAACGCGCTGTAAGACTCCCCCATGCACGGAGAAGTATTTGACCAAATTGCGAACCTCAATGAGGTTTTCAGCGGCGGTTTGCTCCACGGCCATTCTCCCAGTTCTTCGCGGCGCTCATTGATGTAGCCAACACCGCACTGCGTGACCACGCACCGCAGGCAAGAGACTCGGCTCTTCCCGTGTGCAGATTTCTAGTCTCTTTTTTACACGGGTGCGGCAACGAGGCGCAAAGCGACATCCAGGTGGTAGGTTGATCAGATTGGGCACGACGCCAGGGATCACGTCCAATTCCTCCTGAACCTGACCCAGCACCGGGACGGAAGCGAGTAATCCCTGGGTGTAGGGATGCATCGGATTGTTGAACAGGGTATGCACGTCTGTCTCTTCGACGATCCGGCCGGCGTACATCACCGCTATTCGAGAAGCCATCTCGGCCACCACTCCCAGGTCGTGGGTGATCAAGACGATGGCTGTCCCCGTCCTGGCTTGCAGATTACGCATCAGGTCGAGAATCTGCGCCTGGATGGTCACATCCAGAGCCGTCGTCGGCTCGTCGGCGATGAGCAGTTCCGGGTCGCAGGCCAGCGCCATCGCAATCATCACTCGCTGGGCCATGCCTCCCGATAGCTCGTGAGGGTAGGACTTGATGCGCTTTTCGGGGTCGGGGATACCGACCACGCGAAGTAGTTCGATGGCCTGCTCCAGGCCAGTGTGGCGCTCAAGTGATTGGTGGATCGCCAGCACCTCGGACAACTGGTAGCCAGTGTCAAAGACAGGGTTCAGGCAACTGGTGGGTTGCTGAAAGATCATTGAGATGCGGCTGCCACGGATGTGGGTCATGTCACGACGTGGCAGGGTGAGCAGGTTCACACCATCGAACCAGATTTCGCCTGACTCGATCTTGCCCGGATATGAGACCAGGCGCATCGCGGAGAGAGAGGTGACACTCTTGCCGCAGCCCGACTCGCCCACCAGTCCCACAACCTCGCCTCGCCGGACGGCAAAATCCACCCCATCCACTGCCTTGACCACACCATCCTGGGTGTGAAAGTAGGTACGCAGATCACGGATGTCCAGCAAAACGTCAGGAGATTCGTGATTCGTGATTGGCATTGTTTTCATCGTTCATTGTCCTACGCATTATGCATTGCAGCAGCATCAACGATTGAGACGCGGGTCAAGCGCATCACGTAACCCATCACCCATCAGGTTGAAGGCCAACACTATCAACATAATAGCAGCGCCGGGGAAAAACACCAGGTGCGGCGCGGTAAAGACCTGGTTCCGCTCCGCGCCCAGCATGGTGCCCCATTCGGGCGTCGGCGGCTGCGCGCCCAGCCCCAGGAAGGAGAGTGCTGCTGCGTCCAGGATAGCCGTGGCAATGCCTAGCGTTCCCTGCACGATCAGAGGAGTGATGGCATTGGGTAAGATGCGATGAAACAAGATACGGGGCGAGGAAACCCCCAGCGCCCGGTCGGCCGTCACAAAGTCCCGCTCCTTGATCGAAAGCACGCTCGCTCGCATCACGCGCGCGTAGGCGGGTATCGAAACGATGCCGATGGCCAGCAGTGCGTTGACCAGGCCCGGGCCGAGGACAGTGACAATGGCAATGGCCAGCAGCAAGGCAGGGAAGGCTAACAGCACGTCCAGTACACGCATCGTGATGTTATCCACCCAGCCACCCAGGTAACCTGCTGCCGCGCCCAGCAGAGAACCAATCACGATGGCGAATCCGACCGAGGCAAAGCCAATGTAAAGTGAATAGCGCGAACCATAGACCACCCGGCTGAACAGATCACGCACGTTGCTATCCAGCCCCATCAGGTGTTGCGGTTGTTCCTCAGGACAGCCCAGCAAATGGATGCAGGGTGGTATGCGCCGCTTGACGCCCATGGCGACTTGCTCTGGCACGTCGAGCATAGAGAGCGTGGGGTCGTGAGTGGCTATGGCCGGGGCAAAGATAGCCAGGAAGAGCATCCCGCCCAGAATGATCATTCCCAGAATGGCAGATCGCTGGTGAAACAGGTAGCGCAAAGCGTCGTGCCACAGGCTGCTTCTCTTTCGCTTGGTCTGTGTTTTTGTCTCGGTATGTTCTTGCATAAGGATTCCTCAGTCCAAACGGACGCGCGGGTCGAGAAAGGCATACGACAGGTCCACGATCAGGTTGACCATCACGAACCCGATCGCGATAACCAGTGTGAATACTTGCACCACCACATAGTCGCGCGAGGTGATGGAATCGAACAGTGTCTTGCCCACGCCCGTCAAACCAAAGATGGTCTCGGTGAGTACCGCGCCGCCTAGCAGAGTGCCTAGTTGCAGCCCGATGACGGTCACGACTGGGAGCATAGCATTGCGCAGCGCATGGCGAAGCACGACCGCGTATTCGCGCAACCCTTTGGCCCGCGCAGTACGTACGTAATCCAGCCCCAGCACCTCCAGTAGGCTGGAGCGAGTCATCCGGGCGATGATAGCCATCGGGATCGTGCCCAGGGCAATTGCAGGGAGAATCAGATGTTTGATAGCATCCCATAGTTCCGGCCAGCGGCCGGTGACCAGCGCGTTGAAGGTGTTGATGTTGGAAAGGAAGGCCAAAACGCTGTGCCATCCTTCCCCTTCGACCACTGAGAGGTTCCACACCTCGTACAATGGCGAGAGGGACATACCAGAGGTCATCCTGCCAGACGGGGGGAGCCAAAAGGGCGTATCTTTCAACAGCACGGCAAAGGTGTAGGCTAACATCAGGCCCAGCCAGAAGACGGGCATTGAGACGCCCATATTAGCCAGCAGCATGGTGCCCACATCCAAGGCAGAGTTACGCCAGTAGGCAGAGATAATGCCCAGGGGAATACCGATAGCAACCGCCAAGATCAGGGCGTTGAGCGAGAGTTCAACTGTCACCGGCAAGCGCTCGGACAGCAACTCGGTGACCGGGCGCTGGAAGCGCAGCGAATCTCCGAAATCCCCGTGCGCAATTTCGCCCAGGTAGACGGCGAACTGGGTTGGGATGGGTTTGTCCAGGCCGTGGCGCTCAATAAAGGCATCGCAAATCTGGTCTGTGGCGTGTTCACCCAGCACAGCCCGGCACGGGTCTCCCGGAAGCATACGCGCCAGCGCAAAAGTCACAAAGAGAATACCCAGGAGCACAGGGATCGCCAAGAGCAACCGTCTGATGATATAACTGATCATGATGTTTTCTTTCGAGTATGGAGAATAGAGATTGGTGGGGCACTGGCCTGACCAGTGCCCCACCAATGGGGTCAAGACTTGTGCTATTCCGCGTTCAGGAAGGCGCCAAACAGCGCGTTGAAGTAAGTAAAGTTGCCGTCGCGGCCCACGTGCAGCGGATTCGCAACGTCCCACTGAACCACGTAGGACAGCACTGCGTCGTTGGCGTCGAGGGTAGCGCCGTCGTGGAACTTGACGCCTTCACGCAAGTGGCAGGTCCACTCGGTCAGATCGTCGTTGGCATCGCAACCCGTGGCCAGCGAGGGCACGACTGCGGCGCCGCCCACTTCATAGCCCAGTAGCGGTTCGTGTATCTGCTCGCAGGCACGCAGCGACTCGCCGTCCGTCTCGTCCGGGCAGTACAACCCGATCGGCTCGGCGTTCTGCATCCAGACGAACTGGTCGCGGTCGCCGGGGGTCATGACGGCAAAGTACTCGTTGCCCAACGGGCTGGAGTGGGCACCGGTAACATCCGCCTGGTATGCGCAGCCAGAGCCACCGTGGGCGATGGGGATCATGGGTACGTGCTGCTTGATCAGCTCGTTGGCCTCAACGTAGATGGGGTAGCGGTCGTCGGGGTCGGCCAGGGCCCCACCGCGATCCAGGGCATCCCAGATGTCGGCCCAGCCATCACCGAACTGTGCGGAAGCGCCCTTGCCAAAGTGGAAGTCGAGGAAGTTGGTGGCATCGGGATAGTCGGCACCCCAACCCAGCATGTGGAAGCCGTCAACCTCGCCTGCGTCAGCAGCATCGAGGAAAGCACCCGACTCCATGACTACGATTTCTACTTCGACGCCAATCGCGGCCATCTGGGCCTGAAAGTCCTGGGCCACCACGCCCGGCTCGGGCAGGTAACTGCGCACCACGTCGCGGTAGGTGATGGTGGTTTTGAAGCCCGGCAGTACGCCCTCCTCTTCCAGGATCTCCTTGGCCATGTCGGGGTTGTATTCGTACCATTCTACTTCGGGGGTGTAGCCAAAGATCACCGGCGGCATAAACTGGTCGGCGACGATGGAGCCCCTGGGGTAGAAGTTGTCCACGATGCGCTGCTTGTCTATGGCCATGGCGAATGCCTGGCGCACGCGTTCGTTGTCGAAGGGTGGGTAGGTGTTGTTCATACCTATGTAGAAGATGTTGGTGCCGGGACGCTCGTAGAGAGCCAGGTTGGCATCTTCCTCGATCACGGCAAAGTCGTCCGAGCCGGGGTTGTCCATGCCGTCAATAGTGCCAGCCTGCAACTCGACCAGACGCGCCGCCGCTTCCGAGTTCCAGCGGAAGATCAGGGTCTTGACATTGGCAGGCTCGCCCCAGTAGTCGTCGAAGCGGGTCATGACAACTTCGGACCCACGGTTCCAGTTATCGAGCATGTAGGGGCCTGTGCCGATGGGATTGTCCACGATGTCGTCGCCGCCACCCGTTGACTCCAGGTACTCGGTGTCGTTGATGGGGAAGGCGGAGAAGGCGATCTTGGATGGGAAGGCCGGGTCTGGATAACAGAGCGTGAACTTGACGTCCAGTTTGTCCAGGGCCTCAATGGTGAGGAATTCACCGCCGTAGTCGCAGTTGTCCGCCGAGTGACTCATAGGCTCGAATTCTTCCTCAGGCTCAGCAGGTGGTTCGGTTGGTGCAGGTGGTTCGGTTGGTGCTGGTGCCTCGGTCGCCGCCGGTGCTTCAGGTGGTGCTTCGGTCGCCGGCGTGGTGCACGACGCCACCAGGCCAACGATCAAAGTCAGTGCCAGCATGGCACTCAGAATACGTGAGGTTTTCATCTTTCTTCTCCTTTGGAATGGTTACACAAACTCGAGTTGGTACGTATGCGAGGAAGATATCCCGTCCCATCACCTCCTTTCGCGTGTTGTCAGGCTTATCGAGGAAAGGCTATTGCCCCAGCGGGCGTTCCCACGTACTGCGTCGGGCCGCCCGCGCCTGCAACTAACTAGTATACGGCAAAACCACTGAATGTCAAGACACGGACAC
>JAXHUO010000017.1:0-75636 GCA_034189605.1 Chloroflexota bacterium | reverse complement strand
ATGTAGCTTTAGCGCCACCGTCTCCGGCAACGCTGGCGACGTCGAGACCGACGTGGTCACGGCGTCCGGCAGCGACGACGACGGCAATCCCGTCAGCGACGACGACGACGCCACAGTGACCATCACTGCGGCGCCGTCCTGCATTGAGCTGACCAAGACGATTGATGGTCCTTACCGCACTGCGGATGATCTGTTCCTGACCGATGGGATCATTCCGATCGCCGTGCAGCGTGACATTAATCCACTTGGCCCGGAGAGTGATAACGAGGAGAATCTCTTCTACTTCCTGGTAGAGATCACAGTGGAGAACTGTGGTGGCACGGAACTGACAGGGGTTGTCGTGGGAGACACCTTCAGCAACGAAGCGCAGCCGTTTGAAACGGATGACCCGGGCAATGTCACGATCACTCCACCCCCTGATCCCAACAATGGGATGATGCACGAATCTCTGACCTGGTCGGTTGGCGTGATTTCGGCAGGTGACAGTCGCACGCTGCACATAAAGGTCGGCACAGAATTCAACCCCTCTGGACGGCTAGAGCCGACCAGCGCGCCACAGTCGATCTTTTATAACGGCCGAGATGACAGCACTGGTAGCGCCTCAGTGACGACCAATGAGGGGCTGAGCGCGTCGGTTGGCGCGATGGAGATCAGCAATGGCCCTGAAATAAGCTGCGTCGGCAGCGCTGGTCAGTGGTATCTACTGGACTCTCAATCTGGGCCGCATATCCGCCCGCACGATAGATGTGCGGAAATCACCACATCGTTGCCTATCATGGACAGTGATAGCGATGAACTCACCACCCCCACTTCTTCCGGCCCACTGCAGCGCGCTACCCCGGTCGCAGCGGCCGGAGCCGCTGCCACCACCGGTCTGGCTAGCGTAGCGTGGTGGCTGTTGCGCCGAAAACTGCTGTTACTGTAGCAGCGCAGGTATAACTATACGCGTCGAACGCTTGGGAGGAGAACCCCGTGTGCCAGCACGGGGTTCTCCTCCTGGTGTTGTATTGCTCCTGTTGCAAGTGAGGCTGACCCGCGTATTAGACGCAACTTGTCCGGCGCTGCCCACTTTGCCGGACCCTTGCTCACACGTGCCCCCGACGCCCACTCCCAAAATTAACCAGTTCCGTGTGCAGTTGGTAGCGGCTGACGACGACGCGGTCACGAGCGAATGTGCGCGTTTCCTCGGGGATAGACTGGGGCGCGAAAATGTTCCACAGCGAGAGGAGGCCACCAAAGACCATCTCTGGCAGAGGGAAGGGCAGGGCATAAGGAGCGTCGTCGAAGAGGCCCTCGGGCGGTGGGCGACCGTCACCCCAATTTGGGATTATCTTGAGCTATCCCATCCCCAAAGCCTTTAGCGCTGCTGCCAGCGGCTCTGAGTAAAAGATCGGATCCACCCGCTCCAGGATGTCGGGTGGCACTTGCATGAACTGCCGCTGATTGCCAATCGGGACCAGCACCCGCTTGGCGCCATTGTCCATAATCACTTGCAGCGGTTCCACCAACGAACGCACCGGCAGGATATTCCCCTGGATGGTCATCTCCCCGAGAACGACCAGCCCGGCCTGCACCTGCCTCTCCCGCAGCAGGGAGTATAGCGCCACGAAGAACGCCACTCCCCCTTGTGACCCTTCCTTGCTGTGCATCAGGTCCACGATCTGAACGTGAAAGTCGTAGCTATCCACGTCGCGCTCGATCCCCAGACGTGTCTTGTTGGCCTTGATATGGTCGAAGGCGGTGATGATAGAGTCCTTCATCGCCCGGTCAGGGCTGCCGGTGACCCGCAGCCTGCCCGAACCGCTCATACGGCCGACCTCGATGCGGTGTAGCGCCACCTTGTCGCTGTCGGTCAGAGCAGCCGTGTAGACACTGCCCGGCGGCATCGGGTCCTGGCTGATCAGTTGCCGACCGCCCTCCTCCGGCACGCCGACAAAGTGCTCCTGCATCGCCTGGGTATCTACGTAGGAGAAGGACGTCTGGTAGTATTCGAACGCGCCCATCTTCTTCAACTGCTCTTTGACGCGGCGACGTCCTTCCAGGGCCAACTCCAGGTATTCTTGCACCTCCTCCCGGCCGGGATCACCGCCAGGATGTAGGAGCTTAACCAGGCCGGACACGGTGCGGCGCACGGCCCTGGCATCGCGCGTGTTCAGGTCGCTGCCCAGGCTGAAATAGCGGTCAAATGCATCTGTATAGTTATGCCGGCGCAGCTCGCGCAGGGCTTCGGCCAGATAGTCAATCACAAGGCCGTAGTGGTCGGTGAAGAACTCGTTCCGCATCTTGGGCATCTCCCAGCCGGGCAGGTAGAAATGCAACCGGTCAATCAGCGCCATGTCCTGCATATCCTCCGGGAGAGGCTGGAACAATGTGCCCGCGCGGACCAACATTTCGACCGGCTGGTTGATGTTGCCGTTAAAGACCATCGAGGCTTCCGCGACCAGTTCCTCCCGCCCCCGGCTGAAGCTGCCACTCTCCATATAGTCCTTCAGAATCTGGATGGCCGTCTTGTCGCTGAAGCTAATGCCGGCCACCTCGTCAAAGGCGACCACGTCCCACATTCCCACCAGGCCCACCCGGCGCGTGCTCATGTTGTAGAACAGATTGGCCACAGTCGTCTTGCCGCCGGAGATCAAGATGGCATAGGGGGAGAGATCGCGATAGACGTAGGACTTGCCGGTGCCTCTGGGGCCCAGTTCGATCAGGTTGTAGTTGCGCTGGATCATAGGTACCAGGCGCATTAGTATGAGCAGTTTGACCCGCCGCTTGAAGGCGGACGGCTCAAACCCGATCGAGCGGATCAGCAGGTCGAGCCACTCATCGGTCGTCAGTTCGGCCCGCGCGGCGCAGTAGTCGTCCAGACTGAACGCGGCCACCTGAATCGGTCTGAGATCCGTGATGAAAAAGGGCCGCGTCTTGCCGCCGACCTCCTCGTCAGGACGAAACTCAATGTCCACCTGGGTCCACACGCCTCCCTCCAGCAACCGCTCGTAGCGCCGCACGAAGGTATCGGGGACGTGAACGAAGCGGTTGCCGAAATTCACCACCTCAGCCCAATACTTGGTGCCGTCCAGGCGCACCAGCACTTTGTCAATGTACCGCTGCTGGCCCTGTTCCTTCACCCGCGACTGAGCCTTCATCGCCTCGTCGGGCCGGATGATGTGGTCGGCCAGGGTATTGTGCACCAGGCGCAGACCCGCTTCTACCGCGACGGGATCGTCCGTGGCACAGTACTTGCCCAGCAGGTACTCCAGCACGTACGTCGGCACGTTGGCCCCCACCTTGACCTGGCGCACCAGGTCCTTTCGCACCACCTTGCCCGCGAAAATCTCGTTTACCTTACGATCCAGTTCCGGCATCTTGTCACCTCGTTCCTTTCGCCAACAGCCTCAAGCCTGGTTCGTTCTCACAATGAGATGGAGAACGGAACACGGTCCAGACGCGCCAGGCTCACGCCGGTCGTCGCGTCCAGCAGGTGCACCGTCACCTCGTCTACGGATGGCGTCGTTTCCGTCTCTGTGATCATAAGCGTGACGGTGTTCCTGGCAATCGCCCGGGGCTCGTCAGCATCCAGCGCCAGTTTGACGTCCCTGGTCGCCTCCTGGAAGCCGTAGGAAGCAGATACTGGCACGGAGATAGATTGTTCACCAGCCCGCACTTCGACCCGGATCGCTGGTGGCTCGATTGGCAACAGCTCTTCCGAGCGACCCTCGACCGTGACGGAGAGAAAGCGCGTGGATATGGTCTGGCTGCCAGGCGTTAGCGTCCACTGCACGCGGGCAGGTACGGCTGGCGCCCGAGCGACCGCCGGGCGGACGGTCAGCACCGGCACCACCAGTTCTGGCAATGACAGGCCGCCGTGGAAATACTCCATAGCGCCGCCTCTCACCTTGAAGCAAGACAGGTTCCACGGGGTGGCAATCTCGAGTTCGCCGCCGATGCCAAAGGCAGACAGAGGTGCGCGCAGAAGAGCGGGCGCCTCCGCGCCACCCTGACCGACCCACACCCGCCGCTTGAGGGCCGCCGTCTTGCCTCCTGGTGCGTCGATCCTGTCGCCAGTGGTCAGCTTTTCGCCGAAGAGATAGCCGTGATCGGCGCTGATGACGACCGTCTCGATTCCCAGGGCAAAGAGCGTCTTGATCGCCCGGCGAAGCTGGTTGAGGACATCGTCCAACATGCGACGGGCAAGCGCCGGGTTGTTTTCGCACAGGCCATCAATCTCTTCCGTTGCCGTGACCACGACTACGTCGGCCGACTTGATGGCCCGGCTCAAGGGAGTGTCCGAAAGCGGCGCCAACTGATCCAACCTGGCCACTACTGCGTTGCCCTCTACGACCGCGTCAAAGTGAGCCAGCCTGTCCTGGCGCGTTTTGAGCGTCCCGCCGGCGATGACCGCGGCCAGCCGATTCCCCTCGGCGGGGATTACCGTCAGTCCCCCTTCCGCGCCGGGCAGGAGCGCCGCCATGCCGATCTCGGTGACGGTGGGCGGTGTGGCCAGTGCCGGGGTCAGATCGGGCTTCCAATCTTGCTCCAGGATAGCGCCGAGTTCGCGGGCCATTTCAAAGCGCAGCGCATCCACCAGGATGTACGCCACTGGCCCGCTCTTCAACGCCGGGGCCACGACCTCCTGATAGACGTCGGCCTGGAGCAGGACACCGGGGAGTTCGAACCGGCCGGCGGCAAGGGCGCGCGTAAACAGGTCGGCCAGGTGGTCAGACACGGCCGCGTAGCGCTGGCGAGACTGGGCCACCAACTGGATCAACGACTCGTGCTGCTGAACGTCGAGTTCGAAGCGGTGGAAATCCCGCTCCAGGTGGCGCTGGGCGGTGTCCAACTCGCACCAGGGCTGGTCGCCAAGGGCGTAGCCGGACAGGAGCGCACCGGCCGACCACTTCTTGCCTTTGAGCGCGCTCTCCACCCGCGCCGCTTCGACCAATACCCGGCCGGCGTCGGCTACGACCTCCCAGCGGGCCTTGATCTCCGGCTTTTGCACCGACCAGAAGCCGCCGAGCCGCGCTTCTGCCAGTTCGACCAGGCGCGAGGCAGGCCGCTTCGCCAGCGTTGTTTCGACCTCCCTCTGCAGGCGGACCTCGCCAGCGGCAAAGGTCTCGGTGCGGGCCAGAGCATCCAGAGCCAGGTCTAGGGATCCTGCCCCGATTTCGGCCTGCACCCGCCCGGCCCAATGGACGTAACTCTCGGCCAGGTCCCGCCGCACCCGCCAGGCCTGGGCCAGGTCCACGGCCGCCTGGCGGGCCACCGGCCGCCCGGCGACGGCAAAAGTGCGCAGCGACTGAGGCACGCTGTCCCCCAGCGGTTCGATCAAGTCGGTGACCAGCACCTGACGGGCCAGTTGCGCCCGCAGCGGTGTGGCCCCCTGGTCTGCCGGGAGCGCGACGCCTAGCGCACCGGATAGCAGCCCCGCCAGGCTGGCCAGGGCCTGCCGGGCCTCGATCTCGCTATCCAGCGCCGGGTCGGACAGGAAGCGGAGCGCCACCTCAGAGACGTTGCCGGTGCCAAAGATGACGGCCACCGCGCCGGTCTGTGCTTCGGCGCCCTTTTCGGCCAACTGGTCCAACTCTGCCAGGGACAACTGTCCGGCCTCGACCTGGGCCACGATCTCCTCCAGAGCCGCCGGTGGGAACACCACCCCCAGCGCGTGGCGGGCGACCGCGGCCAGGGCGGTGTTCTGCTCCGGCGGCTGCTGGCCCGGCCGCACCACGGCGCCGGCGACCTCGAACTCCACCAGCGCGTCGTGCGTATCGGCCTGGGCCAGAGGCACGTAGATGAGCAGCCGGGGTGGATCGGCTCGCTCTCCCCAGGTTGATTCCAACTGGCGGCGCAGCCAGACGAAGCCCCGCTCCGGGTCGTAGCGCTGGACTGCGGCGCCAGCCACCGCATCCGGCTCCAGCGTCCGGGCCAGATCCAGGTATGATTTCTCCGGGTCGAACCAGACGACAGTGGAGTGGGCCTCGACCCGTTTGCGTATCAGGTCGAGCAATGCTTTTGTTACGAGGGGCATGCCGTTCTCCTGAATTCGATCATCAGTACACCTCGGTCTCGGACAACAACTCCCGGCGCGGGACATTGTCCACGATATGCCAGGTGTCATCGTATTCGCCACCGGTCCCCCACTGGCTGGGCCGGCCCAGGTAGGGGGTACTCTTGCCGATGGCAGCCAGCAGGCACGCTCGGGCTGGTTCGTCGAAGGGGATTTCAAGGCGATCTGTCAAGCGGCCGAGGCGCTGAAGCAGTGCTTGAGATCGGAACCGCAGGGCGTAGTCAGCCAGTTGGTCCCAGTCCAGCCGCCCCTTGCCCCGCCAGAGCATGCCGGCGATCTCTGGGATATCCCCAGCGTAGGTTGGCCGATCCAGGGAATCCACCACCGTCTTCTCCGGTTTAGCCATCATCACCTGGGTACCATAGGCATCAACCTCGGCAGCGCCAAAGAACTTGTGGGCCGGCTGAACGACCAACCGGTATGCCTTATCCCGCACGATCAGCAGGCGCCGCTTCTTGCGCGCAGTGGTGGCGATGTAGACCGTGGCCGAGGCCTGAGTGGAAAGGCCGTGGAAGAAAGCGGCTGTGGCGAAGGAGAAGTAGTAGGGCGTCACCAGCGTGCTGCCGATGAAGAGGCGGTCAGTGGTGGGAGAGGCTTGCTCGCCCCGCTCGGCGGGGATCAGTTCGTACGTGCCGGGCGTGATGAGGGCCAGCCAGCGGCGGCGAGCCAACCGGTGGAGCACCTGCCGGGCGTGGTCGTGGGAGCAGTCCAGGATATCCATGGTCTCCTTGATGGTGACCACCGGCTGTTTTTCCCACTCCAGATGCATGATGAGTTTGGATTCGAGGGGGGAGAGAGAACGAGACATCATCACATTACCTGTTCTTAGGTTTCTTTCCTTTGGTGGCAGTGCCCGTCACAAAACAAGACTTGCGTAAGTGGATTATACCTCCCAATGGAACAGAAGGCAAGGCGAAGAAGCCCGGCGCTCTGCGTGGGTACGTTGACCCCCTAGTCTACTTCACCAGCCCCTGCTTCTGCATTTGCTGCGCCATCGTACTCCAAGGGTACTCCCCGGCGACGAGTTTCTCCCATGTGCGCTGTGCTTCCTTCCACGGTACCAACTCCCACAGTGACGCGATGCTGATCACCACGCCGTCGTTCAGGTCGGGCGGGAGTTTCAACAGAGCGACGCGGTCCAGCCGGTCGCGGAATTCGGTCACCTCTACAACCAACTTCTGCTGGCGCTCGATCTCACGCTCACGCCGACGGCGGGTGCTGCCGTCGAGGGCCTCTAGCCCAGCCCGCAGTTCCTCCAGGCGAACTTGTTCCAACGCTACCTTGGCGTCGGCATAGTCGCGCCCAGCCACGAACAGACCGTCTGGCCTGAGACGGTGGATGTAGAGCCAGATACCATAGTTGCGCTTCTCCGATTGGAGCAGCCAGTAGATCGGTGCCTTGCGCCGACTCTTGGAGTAGCGCTTGATGTGGAAGGGGAAGAACCCCTTGCGCGGGTCGCGGAAATAGTCGCGTAAGGAATCAAAGCCCAGGATCTCGCACGCCTCGCGCTCGATGGCGCCGGCCCGGTCGCCCCACAGGAGTGAGAGCACGCCCCGCACGCGGGCCACGATGTCCGAGGGATGGGTGGAGTCGTCCACCAGGATGCCGTCCCAGGCGATGGGAAGGGAATAGGAAGTGTGGGGGTGTGGGAAAGGGAGTGAGGGGATGTCGAGGACGTTCTGGCGTGTGCGGAGCCAGGCTTCGGGGGCGATGGCGTCCACGTTGGCCGGAGGCAGGCCGTCGGTACTGACCAGGGCGCCGGGAGCGCAGCGGGGCAGCGGGTCGAAGGGCTCTTGCAGGGCGGGCAGGAGCGTGGGGTCCAGGGCAAAGCGCACGTCCCAGCGGCCAAAGGCCACCCCCACGCACCACATCAGCAGGTTCTGGACGCGGGCGGGGAGGTCTTCGGGCGGCGTGGGCTCGTCGTCTTCGTCGGCTTCTGCCACAGAGTCACAGAGATCACCAAGATTTTCCTCTTGTTCCTCTGTGCTCTCTGTGTCTCCGTGGCTTTCCCCCATCTCCTCGCGCACCAGCGCCCGGTCGGCCTCGCTCAGACCGTAGAGGTCGAAGACGATGTCGTCGATCTGGGCCTGGATTTCGGCCAGGCGGGCGGTGCGGGCCTGCTCCTCGGCCTCCAGGGCTAGAGAGCCGGCTAGGAGGGCTTTGTCCGTATGGCGGGCCAATCCCGGCAGGCAAAAGGCGTGGGTGGTCTCATCGGCGCGGTCGCGGTCGCGCTGCAGGTTGTGGGCTTCGCGGGTGAGGGTAGATAGTGTGACGCGTGAAGCATGATCCGTGAGCGGAGGTACGGGGGTGCTTTGGATAAGGCCAACCTCGTAGGATTGAGCTAGTTCTGTACGAGCTAGTTGCACACGCACAAGCATTTCAAATGCAGCTGAGTTCATCGCAGCAAGTAAGGCAAGCAAGGTTTCTGAATCATTGGCAGGAACAAACACGGATGGTCCCTTGTCAGCAAAGATGCAACCTTTTGGAAGAACGCGGACACTGTAGGCACCTGTTCGCCGAGGCCAAGTCAGGCCAGGACGGAAGTAGTAGGTCCAGTTGTTGATCCATCTTGACCAGCTCGCTGTTCCAAAAAGCTCTTGTGTCCTTCTATCCGCAAAGGCCTTCAATCGTTTCCCATCGCCTTCCCAATCTAGCAAGAGATGAATGTCACAATAATATGGAGAGAAAGTCCCTCCTTTGGCAAAAGAGAACCAATGATGATGTAGATCAGAAGGTCTAATCTCCCAACTAAGCCTCAGAAAACGGAAGTCGTTCTTAGTAGAAAGGCCAAAGCATACTCTACGGTCATCAGATTGCATTTGCGGCATCTTCGCAAACAGAAGGCGAATCGAATCACTCACCCAATATGCGAATGGCGAGCCCGGAACGAGAGAAAAGTCGGCAGGGCTGAGCGCGAAAGTCTCCTCGGCCTCGCCGGCGGCGTTCAGTGCCGCGTTGTTCAACGCCGCGATCCGGGCGGCCAGAACGTCGCCCTTCTCGTCGATGGGGGTTCTGAGGAGACGGAAGAAGATGGATTTACTCATCGGCGGCGTCTCCCTTGCGCAGCACATACGCCGCCGTCTCCACCATCGCCGTATCGAGCACGCCGTAGCCCAGGTCGGCCAGGGCGATGAACTGCGCCTCCTTCAACAGGATCTCCTCACGCCACTTGCGGAAGCTGGTCAGGAAGAAGCCGGTGCGGCTGGTGATAGCGCCCAGGTAGCCGCCCTCTCGGAGCAGCTCCAGCCCCCGCTCGACGAAAGCGGCATACAGGTCGTTCTTGGTGCGGGGATACGCGTTCTTGATGTAGTCCTTGCTCCCCACGCTCGCCGCGCCGAAGGGCGGATTCATCAGCACCACGTCGAAGGGGCGCTGCAGGAGGTCCACGAAGGCGATGCCCTGAAGCGCATCCTCGGCGAAGAGGCGGCGCGAGACGTGCCGGCCGTTGCCAACCCGCCGGGCGTAGGCCCGCAGCGCCTCCACCACCCGCGCCTCCGCCTCGGCCCAGAACGCTTCGTCGTGCAGGTCGCGCGGATCCAGATGCATTGGCATCTGCTGCGGCTCCTGCGGCCCAAAGAGCGTCAGTTGGACCGCCGGCGGCATGCGGGCCAGCGTCTCCCGCGCCTTCCGCACCGAGTCGCGGATCTCCTGCTCGATCTTGAGCAGGCTCCCCGCCTCGCCCGCCAGCCGCATCTTCTCCCACACGTCGCGCACCAGGTTGCCCAGGACGGCCGGCTTCAAGTCGCGGGCGAACTCGCCCAGCAGGTCGTACTCCCCGGGCATGGCTTCGGCACACACGACGTGAGTGCAAGCGATACGGGGCCGCTGGCGCATCTTGAGCCCCATCTCGGCCCAGGCCCGCTGGGCCCGCAGCCAGAGCGCGAACCCGGCGATCTGAACGGCGCGCAGGTCAACGTCAATGCCGTGCAGGTTCTGCTCCAGAATCAAGCATGGCACCGCCCGCCGAAACCCCTCCCGGTCGGGGAAATCCCGCCGCAACCCTGGCCCCAAGTCAGGGTCATCGTATGCCTCTTCGTAGATGATCAACAGCAGGTCGAAACAGTACAGCAGAAAATGCCCGCTCCCCCCCGCCGGATCGAGGATGCGCAGTTCACGAGGATCACGCTTGTTTCGATTTACGATTTGCGATTTACGATTTTCGATTGTCTGCTCATTCGTCAATCGTAAATCGTCAATCGTCAATCTATCCTTGCGGGTATCATCTAGCCTTATCAGATACCGACACTGTTTGGTCAGTCTCGTATCGCCGATTCTCATCTCCCACCACAGCCTGCCCAGCGTGTTATCGACCAGGAAAGCCACCACGTAGCGCGGTGTGTAGAATTGGTTGCGAAACGCCAGTTCGTAGCTGTTGCGCGGCGCGCTGGAGGCCTTGCGCGCCTCTTCGCGCAGTTCGGTCGGGGTGAAATACTGGTAGATCCAGCCGATCGTCTCATCCTCGGCCCACACCGCTTCCAGCGCCGGGTCGTTGAGCAAATCCAACACCTCTTGCAGACACGACTGGGTGGGAAAGAGGATCGAGGTGGGCAGCGTCCGGTCGAAGAGCACGCCCAACGTCTGGCTCAGGTCATCGAAGAGGAGCTCCAGGTAGAGCCGGTAGCCGCCGTCCGGTTGGGCGCGCATCGCCTCCGGTGAGATCAAGCTGAACTGCTGAAAGCCCTTCGACTGATCCCCCGCCCCGACCGAGGGCTGAATCAGCGTCCGGTCGGGGTGCTCCATCAGCTTGAGTGCGGCCAGCCGGTTGAGGAAGGTGAAGGCGCTCTCGCGCACGTAGCGCTCGACCGCCTCTCGCCGGCCCGCCCCCACCGCCTCCTCGTGGCAAATGGCTGCCTCGATGGCCCGCCGGTCCGCCCGTCCCACGGCGTCCAGGTGAGCCAGGCTTTCCAGCGGCTCGAACGCACCGTCGGCATGGATTCCGTAGGTGCCCTCCAGTTGCCGTGCCATGTCGCGCTCCAGCAGGTGGCGGCACTGGACGACGGTGTTGTAGATGTGGCTGCGTAACGATGGCTTCATCTGAAATGGCCGCTCTACGACTTCAGGCTACTGATTGCCTTCACTGCATACACAGGAGCATAGCGGATAGCCTGTCGATTCAAATCAAATGCCCGATTCTTGGACCCTCTTCAGTTTCGCCCTCTATCTTTCCCGGAGACCCAGTTATCGTCTCGAACAGGCGTGAAGCCCTTTCGTATCGTCCAGGCCTCTCACGCTTCAAGTCCTCCAAGGCTTGGCTGGCTAGCCGGTGATAACGCTGGAGGAAGAACAACTGGCATGCAGCTCTGATCCCCCACTGTTCATCTCTTGTATCTGCTTGTGCCTGTCGCGCCAGGTACTCGACCTCACCCGCTTTGCCCGCCGCTTCGAACCAGTACCGATAAACCTCTGCGTTGTCTTGTTGTCGCACTTGGTTGTCTAGTTCGTGTAGCAGCTCTTGCCATACCTCGGGTGCTTGACCTCTGCAACTCTGCACTGCGTATGCCCAGAGATACTCCACGGCTGTGTGGCGCCCTGATACTGTATTGGGCAGAACGTCCTTAGAAACCTGTAGCAAGACGCCCTCTCTTAGCCAGGCAACCGGAATACTGTCCTGAAGAGATTGGAGAAGCAGCTCGGCAAGGTTTTTGTCTTTGTATTTGTCCTTAACGGCAAGAAACACCTCGACCAGAATCTCCCTGGCTCGCTCAGGGAAACGCCTGATTAGCAGGGCCAGCAGCTCACCAGCAGGCTTCATGGATCTCCTCGCCCACAGCTTGCACAAGCCCAGTGCTTCCCGAAAATCCTCTTCTTGATGGGCACTCAATAGCACATCATACAAATCGATCACCGTTTGCGTACCTTCGAGTTGCCTATAGCGATTGATTGTCTCTCTTAGACCCTGAAGATCAGCTGCGGTTGGCTTCCAATCTATTCTCTTCAATGCCTTTCGTGCAATGGATCGCGGAGTTGAAAAAGGAGTTTCCAGGATGCCGTAACGAAACAGCAGATCTGCAGCTGCCGAGTTGTCCGCTGCCAAGTCCGCCATCATTGAGGAAAGCAAATCCTGGTCGGAGGGAGAGCTCTCTAGCTCATTCTTCCAGACGTACGTCGCGTTCATCAATCCGGGCAGAGCCCACGCTCCCTGTTGGATCAATTCCTGCCTGATTCCTTCTCGACGTTGACGATTGGCCTCCAGCAACTCCTGTACTTTCTGTTGTACCTCTATGACTCGGTTGGGGTCACCGCGGGGATCTGCGAACTCGACTGCGCCCGGTTCAAATAGCCTATCCATGTCGTACCTCCTGCACTAGCTCGCTGTAACGACGGC
This sequence comes from Chloroflexota bacterium, assembly GCA_034189605.1. Classification (GTDB taxonomy): domain Bacteria; phylum Chloroflexota; class Anaerolineae; order B4-G1; family B4-G1; genus JAUWNP01. Next base: position 63,253 of record JAXHUO010000017.1, on the reverse strand, counting down.
GGAATTGAGGTGGGTCTTCTTCCTTGCCAATCCAGACGTAGACCCAGGGGACTTTGGTATGGTCTGTCTCGGAAGTTTCACCGGCATAGCGCATCTGCACCCAGACCGGCGTCCCCTGCTGATACTCCTGCCCCAGATTGATGACGGTTCCCCCCTGATGAACCAAACTGGAAAGGACTGGATCGTCTGATCCGTCTTTCTGTTGACCGGCAAATACCTGCAAACTCAAGTGATCAGCATCGGCATTCAACTCGTAGCGATTCTTCTTCCCGAGATCCTTCTTGGCTGGCAGAATCAGGTCGAAGCGATCTTCGAGGCGGACGTAGTAGGCATCGGCTGCTTTTTCCACGAGAATGAAATCGGCCCGGTCCCGCAGATAGCTATAAAGCGCCGCGCCGGTGACGACAGCGTGGTCAGGAGGTTGAAAAACCCAAACGCGATCATTGGGCCAGTATTCCCTCAAGGCTTCTGGAATCAAGGGCAAACGCGCTGCCCCTCCGACAATCAGCAAGCCATCCAGGCGAGCCGGATCCAGTTTGCTCTTGGTCAAGAGATCGTCCAAGGGCGTAATCAGATTCTTCCTCTGAGTGCCAGCGCCGCCCTGTGAGATCAAGTCCTCAATCGCTTCCCTGAATGCCGACTCGTTAATCTCTCCTTCCAGCGAGTAGAGTTGCCCCTGAACGTTGATCTCGCCAGAGTGGTAGTGAGTTGCTTCCTCAGGTTCATCGAAAAGTAGAAGATCGTCGGCACTCTGCATCTGATCACTAAGGCTCTCTTTGATCTCTTTGGCTTGATCCATCAATTGCAGCCGTACGCCCAACCTTTGCTCAGGGGTCAAATGGACGTCCTGCAATTCGGGAAACTGTTCCATAAGCCGGTTATAGAGCACCTTGGCCAGCGCTAAGTCAAAGTCTTCACCACCAAAAGGATTGTAGTATCCGATTTCGTCCACGTGGATCTCTAGATCGGTAAGGCCGTTGACCTCGCTTCCTTTGGGCTCGACAAAAATCCTCGTAAGGTCCAACGTCCCACCGCCGATATCGTAGACCACGACACGCCGAACATCGGAGAAATCTAGATGGCGCACAGCCTGTGGCTTTTCGAATTCCTCGTTGAGGAATGCCAACATAGCCGCCACCGGCTCGCTGATGAAGAGCTTGCCCTCATCATCCTCCGGATAGTGAATTCCTCCCACTCGATCACAGGCTTCGCGAAGTGCAAGTAGGGTGTCAGCTCGTTGATTGGTAGTGAAGCTCGCCGGGACGGTTACTGTGAAAACTATCTCATCCTCAGGTAGTTTGTAGCGTGCTTCGTCCAAGGCCTTTGCCAAGTAGAGAGCTGATATCTGGTATGGCGCCTGCTCGACGACCGGAAGCAGCACGCGGCGTCCCATCTGCCGCTTGACCGCTCGGACGTATCGGGAAGCGTCCTCCTGCGGCCCGCGTTTTTGGGCTGCCAGACCGACCAAAGGTTCTTCACCGGGAGGGAAATACGCAACTGAAGGGAGATAGGACAACTCTACGTCCCCTTGGCGAATATCAATGACATTGACAGAGATGGCCCCCTCTTCGTCTACGGCGCGACCTACGAGTGTTGTGGTCGTTCCCAGATCAATTCCGACAAGTACTGCCATAGAGCACCTCCTCGTTCTATGCGATCTGCCGATCAAGCAGTTTGCCTGCGCAGCACGAAACTATCGGCCGACAGACGCTCATAAGCTCCGCGAAGACGATCAAGCAGATGTCTGTCCTTCTCCAGTTGCCTTCTCAGCACATCAATGCGTCGACTGACTCCTTCTGTCAGGAGATCTTGCCAGCAGAGCACCAGCAATACCGCACCCGCTCGCTCCAATTCCTCGGCGGATCTCCAGCGAGAGATAGGATCTCCAGGGGCGGATCGTGCTGTATCCGCGCTTTCGAAGGTGAACCGTCCATCATTCCACGTATACCTCCTCGTGGTCGAATCTCTAAACTCGCAAAGCCATTCCGCCCCCTCATTCGGCGTCTGTTCAGCGCCCACCTCGCGAAAAGCAAGGGCAAAGCCACCCAGAGCCCCCCAGTCCCCAGGGATGGACACGCGTATGTTCTTCTGTTTGATGAATCCCTCGAACCTGCTCTCCAGAACATCGCAGGCATTTGCATTGTCCATCAGCATCAAACGGTGCGACACATTGTCATATTGTTCGAAGGTCCTTCTCAATAGAGGCCCAAGCGTCGCAGGGAGCAGTCTTTCCAGGCGGTCTCTTGGTTCATCGAAGAGGGAGTGGATGACCTCGAATTCGCTTTCGTCGAATGCCTGAATCACCTCGGGTTGTATGGGAGACCAGTTGCGATCTTTCGGGCGCCCACAAAAGGAAAGAGGGACGACACTGGCAGAGTCACGAGCGCCGGTATCCCAATCCTTAACGACCTGAAATATGCTCTCAGCGTACCACTTCAGTTCGCTTATCGTCAGCAGAGCAGCGGCGTACTTGTTGTTCCGTAGATCTATAATGAGGTAGGTCTCTTCCACGCTAAACTTCCCTCTTGCGGTGCCTTGCGATCCACTGTTCCATGGATCTATTGGATAGACGAAGCTCGTCGACGTAGGACAACGGCGGGTATCTCCGCTCGAATTCCTGGATAAGACGTTCGTAGTGTAGCTCAATCTCTTCCACTACCTCGTGGGACTCTTCTTGAAGATGCTCCAGGAGCTCCTGCTTCTGTCTCGTCTCGCCTTTGCCCATCATTCCGCTCTTACTCTCCCCCTGCTCGGCAAGTCGCTTGGCTTCAGTCGTCCTGCTCGACAGGTGTCACCCGAGCGCGAGTTAGTACCCTTGCATTAGCACGCCAGCCGCGTCGCAGGACACGAAACTCTCGGCAACGATCACCCTCTGGCAAACCTTCGAAGGGATGCTCGGGTGACCAATCATAGTTTTCCATCAAGGCCTCCAGACCATCTCGATCTGGATCAAGGAAAAGGCTGTCTTTGAGCTCTTTTTGGCCTGGAAAAGCCACCAATTGCTCGCCAGTGGCCTTCTCCATCCAATCCTTCATCTTCTCGAAGACAGCTCGGGGAGTCAACCCCCGTACTGACTCGGGTTCTAAGCCAGCAAGTGCAGAGAGCTTCGTCAGAATCGGTGACAAATCCTTGACTAACTCCCATTGGCATTGTGATTCGATCTCCTCAACCCTCGCCCTTACTTCATCTCGCTCCTTGATGATAACGGCTTTGTCCGATCGTAAACCTTCTATCTCGTTCTTCAAGTCCGCCAGTTGCTGTCCCAACGCCTGATTCTGCTCCTGTGCGTCTTCAAGACGTTGCCGGGTTTCCTCTTCCGATGCCTTTGCTTCATCCCGTTCCTCTTCAAGTGTCGAGATCTCTCGTTCAAGCTTCCCTTGTTCTCCCTCGGCTTGAGCTAGGGCTTGCTGCTCGTTTCGCAGTTGCTTACGCGCATCCTTAAGGGCCTGCCGGGTTTCCTCTTCCAATGCCTTTGCCTGATCCCGCTCCTTTTTAAGCGTCGAGTTCTGCTGTTTTGCCTTGGTGAGCTCTTCTCGAAGTGTTTCGTTTTCTCCCTGGGCTTCAACTAGGGCTTGCTCCTTCTCCTCCTGTGCATTCTCCAGGTCGCTCACCTGTTGCTCCAAGTCTTGACTCTGCTTCCGCGCCTCCTCAAGTGCCTGGCGGGTTTCCTCCTCTGAAGCTCTTGCTTGCCCCAGTTTCTCGTCAAGCGCCGTGACCTCTTGCCGTGCCTCGGTGAGTTTCTCCTGAAGTTTCTTCTTATCTTCCTCAGCTTGAGCTAGAGCCTGCCCCTTCTTCTCCTGCTCGTCTTCCAGCTGCTTCCGCACATCCTCAAGAGCCTTCTGGGTTTTCTCTTCCAGGGTCTTTGCCTTATCCCGCTCCCCTTCAAGCGTCTCGATCTTCTGCCGTGCCGCAGTGAGTTCCTGTTGAAGTGCTTCCAGGGTCTCTCGAACCTCATCCGTCACCTGGTCAAGACGAGCGGTCAATTCATCAACTCTGTCAGGGCTCACTGATCCTCGTTTGTCAACCATTCTTCTCCTTCCTGAGACAGCGCTCTGACTCTTCTACCCGTATCTGACAGAGCTGAGTGCCATGACGAAGAGTAGCCGGCGTATAGACCCACTGCATAAGAAGGAACACCAACTGCCCACGTCATACGTTCCCCCCACCCGGCGTGGGTGTAGACCGCCGGAGCGCTTGTGCATTCTCCATCGGGTGCCTCACGCAAACTCCGGGCCAAGCTAGAACCTTCGTCCTCGCTGGAAATCACCACGCTTTGTGGAGGAATTTGATCAGCCTCCAGCGTATAGAATGGGCAGTGCCACACACGGCTGCTCTTTTTCAGAGCATCATAGTATCGCTGGGAGACCGCTTCAGCGAATCTGGTCAATCGGACTTTCAGATCTGGAAATGCTCCTGCCTGCTGCGCCAACACGAGAGCTGCGTAAAGCTCTTGTGCTTGTCCCATCGCTTGAGCGATGACCAGAAGCCTGGTCTTGTCCTGCCTGAGCCAGTGCGAGAGGTCCCGCAAGAACGGTATCCGGTTGGCCTGGGGATCTGCGACGGGCAACGCTCCCCGATGAACTGAGGTAGCTTCAATCAATACAAGCGAATACTGCTTCTCAGGCCAAGGGGCTCCAGGGACCCCGCCTACATCTCGCAAGGCAAAATCCCCCGTCACGAGAATCGCGTCATCACCTACCTCAACGTCGATCATTGTCGCTCCGAGTAGATGCCCTGCTGGCACAAGAGTTAGTCTTGCCCCTTCAATGACTCTCTGAGCACCGAGGTCGACTCTGACAGTGCGCTCTTCGAGGCATCTTCTAAGCTGAATGTCAGATTGCGCCTGGAGGGATAGCAGTCCATACGTGTCGTCACTCATGATCACACGTGTGTCAGGAAAAGCCGTGCTGAAGTCTCCCAGCCGGGCCGTGTGATCATAATGGGCATGGGTGATTGCAATCAGATTGGGTGCTTGGGCAGGGATCGGGGCCTCCGGTCCTGGATCGATCCAAATATCCAGACCAGGCACCCGCAGACGCAGAGCAGCGTCCCAAGATTGGATGCGCCAAGGCAATTGTGGAGGAGGAGACACAGCAGGGGATTGCTCTCGCCACCAGCCAGGATCTTGTACGTGACGGGCGACGATGTGCCACGGTGTGTCTTGTCTAAGCATAATCTCGGCTCCCCGGGGGGACAAGCGCCCATCTTGCATATACAGACGAATATCCCGCAAAGGACCCGTGGGGGCGGGATAGGCAATGGGTGTGGTCATTGCACGTTGTCTCCTAGCGCATCAAAATAGGCATCCCATGCCTCAACCAGGATCTCGGCAGCAGCCCTGGTTCCTTTTTCCTCTTTCAAGCGTCGGGCTTCAGCGATCTTCCCCATCCAATGATGTGTGCAGGCCTGATAGCGGTCCTGAGCTATACTGAGAGAACCAGGAGTGCGCGCCACAATCTCGGCCAGGAGAGGCAACGCCTCCTCCGGGAATCGCGGAGCTAGCCGATCCACGGCTTGCCGGACCAGTGAATCGATCTCTCCCTGCTCCAGCGCCAAACGCACCACCTCAACCCACAAGGGAGCCATTGCGGCTCGGGGTAGTGCCGTCAAGAACTCCAATCCCGCCTCGTGTTGACGGACTTGTTGCATCAATGAGTTCAATCTTCTTTCTTGCTCCTCATACCCTGCGACCTCCTGCCTCAGCTTGTCGCACTGCTCCCTTAGCCTATCTCTTCGAACCCCTTCATTCTCAATATCGTTTCGTATCGCTTCTAGCTCCTCGGCACGCCTGCTGATCTCTTGTTGAAGCCGAAGATCTCTGCTTTCCAATTCCGCCTTGGGGATGAGGCGCTGATTTCTTGACCGGATCGCACGCAGTCGGCTGAAGTCCTTTTCGACCACAGCGATTCTATCTGACAACGACGAATCGCCTTCATCAAATGCCTTCCTATAAGATTCAAGTGCCCTTCCATAAGACCCGATCGCTCCATCCAGGTTCGCGGCGTCGATCTCCGTGTGAGCCTTCAGCACGTAGTACTCTGCTTCATAGCGCAGATACTGGATGGCTTCTTCACGCCTCAGCGAGTCCCTGATTCTCTTCAACCTCTTCCGCATAGAATCCAGGATGTCTTCTCTCTTGCCCTCGACCGCACTGTATAGAGCAGACAATACTCGCAAGGCGGCCCAGGGATCTTCCTTGTCCGTCAAAACATACAGTGCTTTTAGGAGAGGGACTAGATCCGCAGATGTCTTGTCTCTTCGCCCAGCTTCCTCCAGAAGTTCTGCTTGAGTTACCGGTGATAGATCATTCCAGGCATACTTGCTGGCGATCTTTGCAGTGGATACGCCTTGGTCAACTTGTTCGATGATTTCTTGGGATTGCTTCATCCGTCTCACTCCAGTATCACTCGGACACCCGAGGCAATCATCTTCACCACATGGTCCCGCAGCCGCTGGAGTGCCTCCTCCACGTCCTCCTCCGAGCCCAGCGCCCGGCTGGGATGCTCCATCAGCTTGAGCGCAGCCAGCCGGTTGAGAAAGGTGAAGGCGCTCTCGCGCACGTAGCGCTCGACGGCCTCTCGCTGGCCTGCCCCTACCGCCTCCTCGTGGCAAATGGCTGCCTCGATGGCTCCCCGGTCCGCCCGTCCCACGGCGTCCAGGTGAGCCAGGCCCTCCAGCGGCTCGAACGCGCCGTCGGCGTGGATGCCGTAGGTGCCCTCCAGTTGCCGGGCCAGATCCTCCTCCAATAACCGGCGGCACTGGACGACGGTGCTATAGATGGCGTTGCGCAGCGTTTTGTCCATTTCGCTGCATATACCCACTAAAGGGGGTCAGCCTCGCATTGTGCTCTCAGGGCACTCCATCCTTTCCCGCCATGAAGGTGTAGCCCTCAGACGGTATATGCTCTGGCTTCCGTATCTCAAGCAGAGCGATGGCTTTGCTAGGGCAGGTGGTAGCGCACAGACCGCATCCTAGACAGCTTTCGCGGTCCACAGCCAGACCATTCTCCTCTCGCCGGATCGCGTCAAAGTGACATCGCCCAAGACAGGTCTCGCAAAGCGTGCACTTTTCCTTGTCAATTACCGCACAGTATCGGCTCCTGGCGATGACGTGTTTCTTCTGATAGCGAGTGATGGCCCGCAGAAACACACAACAGCAGGGACAGCAGTTGCAGATAACCGTTGGGTGATCAATGTTCTCGGTCTCGTGTACCAATCCCAGTTCTTCTGCCTGTTGCAGGATAGCCAGCGCGTCCTCGGCGTCTATCTCGCGGCCAACCTGGCGGCTGATAAAGTAGTCGGCCGCTCTGTCGAGTGAGATGCACGTCTCTAGCGGCGTGTGACAGGCCCGTTCGCGCACACGACAGGGACAGGGTTGCACAGCGATTCGCCTGGCTCGCCTGACGATCTCTGAGACGCGCTCGTGGGGCAGTATGCAGCGGTCATCCTCGATTTCTTCCCCCACGGGCAATATTCGAAAGTGCATTTTCTCGGGAGAACGGGGGGCATGGACCAGTTCATTGTTGTAGAAATCGCGCCATAGATCAACAAAGGGTGTCCCCAAACGCTTGTACCGGGGATCGTAGAGAATCATGTCCATCAGATGGGTTGCACTCTGGTCGGGCACGTAACGGGGTCCCTGGTCAGTGTGCTCGGCAATGAAAACCAGTCCTCGCATGAACAGCTCGCGCAGCCCGGCTGCGATATTCTCTTCATCCCCATCCAGGCGTTCAGCCAGTTGTCGAGGTGTAGCCGGGAGAGCTGTGATCCAACGGGCTTCTTCTTCTGAGAGAAGAAGGTCCAGTATCTCCAACAGGTAGGCAGAATCGGCGTAACCCAGCCCTGAGGCAATCTGTCTCAGAACCTCTTTTTTGTTTCTGTTCATCAGCACTATGTTTCTACTTTGCCCAACCCATGCAGCGCTTGACAGCCTCGCTCCACTCGCCATAGAGCCGCTCCCGTTCCTCAGCGGACATCTCTGGTTGAAAGACGCGGTCGACCTTTTGGCTCGCAAAGCAATCCGCAGTACTGTCCCAATAGCCCACAGCCAATCCTGCCATGTAGGCTGCCCCCAGGCTGGTAGCCTCTGGGTTGATTGGCCGCACGACCTCCGCATCTAGCATGTCCGCCTGGAACTGCATGAGAAAATCGTTGCGAGCAGCGCCCCCATCCACTTTGATGGATGTGATCTTTACTCCCGATCCCTGGCGCATCGTCTCCAAAAAGTCCTTGGTCGTGTACACGATCCCTTCCAGTGTGGCCCGCACGATATGGGCGCGTGTGGTGGCTTGAGTGATGCCAATGATCATTCCACGGGCGAAGGAATCCCAGTACGGAGCAGCAAGCCCTGCCAGTGCTGGAACGAAGTAGACCCGGTCGTTGCCGGGCACACTGGTCGCCAGCGCTTCGGTCTCGGCCGAGGCCTCGATCATCTCGGCGCCGTCACGTAGCCACTGCACGGCCGAACCGGTCACGGCGGCGTATCCTTCCAGGGCATAAGTGCTCTCCCCGTTCATGCGCCAGGCGATGATGGTGCCCAGACCGCTCTTGGAGATGGCTAACTTGGATCCGATATTCATATCCAGAAAGGTGCCGGTACCATGGGTGCATTTTACCGTGCCAGGTTCCAGGCATCCCTGTCCAAAGAGGGCCGCTTGCTGATCGCCAAGGGCACTGGTTATCGGAATCTCTGCTCCCAGGACAGATGGGGCAGTGACGCCGAAAGCGCCCGAGTCATCATAGATGTCGGGAAACAGGGCCAGCGGTACGCCCAAAAAGCCCAACCACTCGCCGTACCACTCGTTGTTCAAATGGTCGTAGGAACCCGCGGCCGATGCGTTGGAGGCCGAGATGGCATGCACTTTGCCGCCAGTCAGCTTGTGGATCAACCACGAGTCAATGGTGCCAAAGGCCAACTCTCCTGCCTCGGCCCGCGCTCGAGCGTTGGCGACGTTCTCCATGATCCACTGCAGGCTGAGCGACGAGTAGAGCGGGATCAGGGGCCAGCCGGTGTGCCCGTACACCTTCTCCGCCCATTCTTCGCGGATCGTCTCGATGTAGCCAGCCATGCGTGTGTCCTGCCAGACAATCGCAGGTGCGATCGGCCTGCCCGTGGCCCGGTCCCAGACGACGGTTGTAGCGCGTTGGTTAGTGATGCCGATAGCGGCCACATCGGTTGGTTTCAGACCAGCCTCCGCCAGCGCCTGTGTCACCATTGCCTGCGTCGCGCTCCAGATTTCTTCTGCATCGTGCTCTACTCGGTCGGGAGCGGGGTGGTGCTGGGTGAACTCTGTGTATGCTTGAGCCTTGATCTTGCTGTTGCGGTCAACGATCAAAGCTCGGGTGCCGGTGGTACCTTCATCAATTACCAGAATGTACTGCTCAGACATTGTAGTCAATCTCCTTTCTGTCTTTTGATTCTACTGCCCGATGTTTAGCGAGACAGCCGATCAGTTTCGTTTAATTCTCTTGATTTGACCCGACTGCAGCGGTCGGCGTCATATTTCGTTTCCACGCGTTTATGCCGAGATCATCGCCTCCAGTTCTGCCACCCGTGCTGTCACCAACTCATCAAGCGCCAGGCAGACGTGCTTGGTCGTATCCACCGCCTGCTGCGTCCAGGCAAAGGCGATCTCCTGCATCTCGCCACCAGGATCCGTTTGGGGGCGGTCGGCGCGATGGACGATGTCGTTGCGGCGGGATACGGTCTCGTCGAGGATCCTCATCAACTCTCTTTTGTCGCGGTTCAGGTGGGCAGCGACGGCGTCCCAGGGACTGGGGTCTGTCAGCCCCATCAGGACACCTACCACGTGTACTCCCTTGCGTGAGCTGAGGTACTTGAAGTTGGTCAGACCGAGGATCTTGCTTGAGATGTACTCTGGGGCGTTCTCATCCCCCAAGAGTCGCAATACCTCATCGACGTCAAACTGGAGGTCGCCAAAGTAGTCTGCGAAAGTCTCATCGCCGTGTGGCACAAAGTCCCGCCCGCGGGCACGGATCATCACCGGCAGGTTGGCCCGGAGCAACGCGGGCAGGTAGGTTTCCAGCGCCGTGCACGAGGCGACGACGGCCTGGCGCAACAAATGGCAGAGCGTGACCTGGCGCAGGGTCGAGCGAGGCAACTGAGCCCGCTCCCGCACCAGGCCGAGGAATATCTCGTTGTAAATGAGCATCAATTCCTCGCTTCTCGTGGCCTGAACGACCTGCCGCAGGGCGTCAACCGTCTCGCCTTCGGTCAGGATGACGTCATTGGCGTCGAGAAGGCGGTAGACGCGCAGGAGCAACTCGGCCGGCCGCATATTGTCCTCGAAGGTCTGCCTGGGGCTGAGCATCGTGAACGGGGTGATCGTCGCCATCGTCCTACTCCAACACCACTTTGATACCGGAGGCGATGAGCTTGAGCAGGTGATCGCGCAACTGCTCCAGCAGGTCATCCACCTCCTCGGGTGTGCTGAGCGTCTGCCCGACCCCGGCCACGTCCGAGACCCGCACCCGTTCGACCGTCTCCTCGGGCGCGGTCAGCTCCTGCACGCGCAGCAGCACGTCCGAGCGCAAGCCGTCCACGGCGACCAGGTCGGAGGCCATCTCGGCCAGGCTGGCCCGGCAGACCGTGCATACCCGTCCGTCCTCTGGCAGGTCCAGGTCGTGGACTCGGCTCAGGAGCGGCTTCAACAGCGTCTCCTGCATCTCCTCCGGGACCAGCGCCCAGTCGTGCAGGCCCTTGACGCTGTCCACCGCCACGGCGAAAGCCGTGGCGCGCTCGCTGTGGCATCCCAGGTACAGGTCCCGGTACGTCGTTTCGAGGGAGACCAGCGCCTCGTCCAATTCCGCCGACACCTGGTAGTAGGTGCCATCGTCCAGTCGCTCGCGCAGGAACCGGGCGCGGTCGGCCAGTTCATCGTTCAGCCCTTCGGCCTGCAGCAGCGGCCAGATCTGTCCCACGGCGGTGCGCATCCGCTGCAGTCGGGCCAGCCCTTTCTCACCGGTCGCCTGGCGGATGGTGGCGACCTGGTCCCGCAATTGCTGGAAGCTGGCCCCCTCGCCGGCCAGCACGTTGACGCAGTCGTCCGACGCGCTGTTGAGGATCGTCTCCAGCGTGGTGCGGTACTCGCCCAGCACCTGGGTCAGCGGGATACGGTGGGCGCGGACGGTGGCCTCCACCGGCAGCAGGGCCTCCAGTTCGGCACGCGCCAACCGTTGAAAAGCCTGGGCGATGGTGCTCTCCTCCACGTCCACCTCTTCGCCGGCGAGCGCCTCGTACCGGCGCGCGGCGGCCACCAGCGTCCGCAGGTCGGGGGCCTTGCGCGGCGCGAACGAGGCCGACCGGAAGGCGTTCGTGCCGCTAAAGGGCGCGCGCACCTGGGGATCCAGGTGGTTGCGGTAGCGCCGGCCCTGGTAGGTGACCTCGATGGCCCCGCCTCGCAGCAGCGTCGCCAGCACCAACCACAGCATCTCCCGCTCCCAACCGTAGCCGATGCCGCCAAAGTGATTCTCCAGCGTGCGGCCGGTGACCTTGTTGCCGTAGGAGTGTTCGCTGGCCAGATAGTCGGCCATCTCCTTGACGATGGCGGCGTTTGGGTTGACCACGTACTTGGTTCCCTCCTTGATCACCAGATTCAGGCCGTCGGGAGGGGTGTAAAAGACCTTGGGCAGCCCGTTGAGATTGGCTGCCTTGAGGATCTCTTCTGCTTCAGTCCCCTTGAGCGGTCGAGCGCCCATCTCTAACTTGGGGTAGAGATCGGGCACGGCGTAGTCGAAGAGCGCCTTCAGGATCTCGTTCAGCGTCTTGCCCAGCGCCGCGCCGTCCTTGGCGACGCCCCGGAAAAAGCCCCGTCCGTCGGCCAGGGCCGTTTCCAGCCGTTCCTTGAGCCGCTCCTCCAGCCTCAGGGCCTCGGTCTTTTCTGCCGCCAGACTCGACGCCTCCTCTTTGGTGATCTTGCCCTGGGCGCGGAGCTGGTCGTATTTGCCCACCATCTGTCGGGAGCGGTACAGTTCGGCCACGACCTCATCAATCCCGGCGGTCAGGCTCGTGACCCAGAACACCTCGTTGCGGTGCGATTCGGCCCGGCTGTCGTCGCGCGTCTGATCGCAGACCTCCTGGAAGGTGTCCGGGCCGTCGGCCACGCGCAGCACCAGCGGCACCTGGGCCTCGCCGGAGGTGACGGTCCGCCCATCCCACGCCACACCGACGCGGAAGTTGCGCAGGCCTGTCCTGAGCGGAGCCGAAGGATTGCGATAGAGATAGCGCGTCAGGCCCGGCTCGGCAAAGATCACCCGCAGACGGTCTTCCAGGATGTCATTCCGCTCCCGAGGATTGGGGCTGTGCGCGTTCCGTTCTGCGGTCCAGGATTTCTCCTGGGCGGTCTGTAGCTTCCAGCCGTTCTCGGTCTGGCGGACAAACTGCGCCTTGTGCAGGGCATCAACGGCCTGCTCGACGTGGGGCAGGGGGGAGTCGTCGCCGAGCCGACGGTAGAGCAGCGCAGCCAGGTTGGTCTCGGTGCGGGGCAGGTCCCGCACGTACTCCAGCAGGGCGATGGCTTTGGCGGTGCGCACCGGCCAGGGGGACTTGGTCTCGGGCCAGCGTTGGGCGATATCGGTGATGTCCTTCTGCTTTTCGCTGGACAGGTTGCCCTCGATCAAATCAAAGATGCGATCCAGGCTGACCAGGCTGCCGACGGGCGCGTCGCCCAACGCGGCACGGTCGCTGACCAGCATCTCGTAGGCTTGCTTGATGATGGTGCGGTTGGAGCCGCCGATGTGCCTGGGCGCGCCGGGCTGCAACCGCAACCCCGATACGATATCAATGGAGAGATCAACGAAATGTGGGAGGTAAGGGTAGAACTGCACGAACTCGTCGGGGGTGACGTCGCTCCGGCGGGCGGTGCGCTCCAGCCGGGTGTGGGTCTGGAGCATAGCCTTCGCCTGATCGAAACGCTGCCGCAGGATCGGCTCGGCCTCCGGCTTCTTGGCCAACACGCGCCGTGTGGCCACCTCGCGGATGTCGGCCGGGGCCATATCTATGCGGATAGGGAAACGATCCTGGAGCTTGGCCAGTTCCACCCGCTTGTCGTCAATCGCCGCCACCACCTCGTCCAGCTTTTCCTGGGAGGTGACGATGACCCACACCGGCGCGACCGCCTTGCCGGCCAGGACCCGGTTCTTGCTCTCCTGGCCAAAGTGCTCCACCACCGCCCGCAGGTTCTCGATCTTTTCCGCGCTGCGGGCCACGTACTGGCCCACCTCGTCAATGACAAAGATCACGGTGTGCTTGGGGCGGCGTCGGGCCGTCAACTCAAAGGTGCGATCCACCAGCGTACGGATGGTGACGTCGGTCTCCTTCGTCTGGAGCGATGCGGCCCACGAATCGGGCGTGGGGTAGGTATCCGGGTCTACCTCGTGGAGCACCGCGCTGGCCCGCTGGATGCGCTGCGCTCCTTTGCGCACCTGGCGCCAGACGGCGTAGGCTTCGGAGGGCACGTCGGCCCCTTCGACGCCGCTCAGGGCAAGCAGGGTGAGCGGCAGCGACTCTGCCGGCATCCCTTCGCCCACCTGCTCCCCCAGCGTTTCGGCGCACGCCCGCACAAAGTCGGCCAGGCGGCCCTCCGCCTCCAACTCCATCTCCAACTCGGCCACGTCATAGTCCTGGGCATAGTCCAGTTCCCGCAGCAGCACCGTGTACATAATCTCGGCGATAGGCTCGGTGGCGCGGCGAACGGCCCGGTCCACCTGTACATCGAACATGATGACGTGGGCGTCGAAGCGCTTGTTGATAAAGTCCACCGTGTCGGCGATGCGCCGGACCAACGGATCGCCCGGCGATTGCTCCTGCAATTGCTGGACAAAGAGTCGCGCGGCCGGGTGGTCCAGCACCTGACGGTTGGAGATGACGTAGCCTAGGTTCTTGGCGAAGGACGACTTGCCGGAGCCGAAAAAGCCCGAGATCCAGACGCCCACGCCCTCGGTCGGGTCGCCCGGTGCGTCGGCGATGGCCTGCAGGATCTCCTGATACTGGCGCTTGATCCGGTCGGTGGCCACGTACTCGGTGATCTCGGTGTAGACGGTCTGCTCGTCCTGCTGGTCGAGCTTGATGACCTCCTCGATGGGTTGCGAGAGGTCGCGGGATAATAGGTCGCGGATGGTTTTCATAGAAAGCTCCTGTAACAACACTCAGTAGATGTACAATACGGAATCACGGGCTACTTCGTACCCGAAACGTATTTGTAGGCTTGAACAAAGAGAGTCTCCAATTCTGCGATGTCGAGTGAATCGGACTGAAGGGGCTGAAAGATGGCCTCATGGAAACTATGGTCATATCGTTGAAATTCCCAATGCTGGCCCTTGAAATCCCTGGCTACAGCCTCCGGCAGTTTGAACTTTAACTTCCAGGCATAGGTGCCACCCCAGGCGACGTTGAAGACTACCTTGTTGCCCAGTTTGAAACCGGTGTAGTACTTGTTCAAGTTATGCGGAAGGTCCCAGCCCTGTCTCGCTACGAGCGCAGCCACCGCGTCTACTGCCTGAAGAAACTGGGCGGTTGCCTCTTTGCCATGTTCGGACTCGTAGTACTCCCAATCCCAGTCGCCCATTGTCTTGGTTGTGCTGACCTTGGGCTGGGGCTTATCTTCCACGACTTCTACGGCCAGAAACTCTTCCTCCTCAAAACAATAGCGACGAACCTGGAACAGATTGATAGTATAGCCCATCTTGCCTGCCATACGCGGTACGGTGCTCTTGAATGAGGGAGCAATCAAAATCACTCTAATGTCCAGATTGTCCCAATCAATCTCAATGTCTTCGGGTTTCCGTTTGCTTTCGAGCCAGATCGCTTTGATAGAGTCGGGGTTCGTTTCCGCCCAGATAGCATAACCCAGAGATTGCGGCAGAATACTCTCGTCCGCCTCCTCGTTCTTGAGTTCAATGATACAGACGCGGGCATCCTGGTCCACGCCCAGCATGTCTGGAATACCCTGCTTGCTGCCAGTCCGAATCTGGCGATGGATGATGTAGATATCACCCAAGATGTCCTGGTTCTCGAAGATGTACTTCTCAAACTCTGCCTCAGACTTGAATGGTTTTTCGATGAGGCTGCGGGTCTGCTCGCCAGACTTCCAATACAGGTTCAACATCTTGGCCTCCTTGATAGTTCCTCGTGCTCGTGCGCGATGTCGAACGGATTGAGCACGATGATGCTATTTGCTCTTGCCTCTCAAGTATATTGGAAACGATTCTGTCAACCCAGACGCTACTCTCTCCGGATATGTGTTGATTATAGCCTCAAGCTCAGAAAGCGCGAATACGGAAATGGCAGATACCTCACGATCAACAAATCCTATGCTGGATAACCTATCGGCCTTGAGGCGACTTTGGAAGACAACTCGAAACTCGACGTTGCGTAGGATAGGATCGCTCGACGGTCCGCGATAATCGTAACTGCCAACCATCTCAGGATCGTAAATATCGTCTCGGTCCAGGTCAAGTTCCTCCTCAAGTTCTTTGTATAGGGTGTCCGTTGTTGATTCCAGACCCACTACGTGGCCTGCGCCCGGTACGTCAAAGCACGCTGGGGACTCGAACTTGTGAACGCTACGAACCTGAACGAGTGTGTAGTCGTCCCGAGTAGGGTGATCAATGAACAGGTGAACAGAAACGTGCCGAAATCCGACCAGGTGGCATAGCCAACGGGCTATAAGCAATACAGGTCGCCCGTCTTTCTCAACTGTGGCTTCCTGGAACCAGAGTCCCAAACTCGGATGTTCGGTGACCGTTTTCCTGAAATCCTCAACGATGTTTCCAGTCGGGTAAACGGGTGAGCCATTGCTGTCAACGCAAAGAAGGAACTCTGGTTTGCCATATTCAGGGGCCAATTGCTGCAAGTTCCTCAAGTACTGCGGACTGGACAGGCAGGCAGTGAATAGGCTCTGGGCCTCGTGATAGACTGCTGCACCGGCAACGTGGTCTGCCTGTTCTACAGCCACTCTTAGACGCTGCAAGGGCTCGGAAGGTCGTGGATCACTCATCTGCATTCGGGGTGGACTCTGTGACGAGCCTCGCATTCTTGCGCGCACGCTTGCGAAGCCACCGGTAGAATACGTACAAGACCCAGGTTACTAACGGCGTGAGAATCAGCCACCCCCAAAAGATCGGGCCTCCGGCAGACCCTCCAATCCAGATAATGAGGGCGGCGCCAATCAACAGTAGCGTCGTGAGTGCAGGCATGGCAATTGGAGCAAAGGGATCCCGATTCTCGGACACCCACTCCTCCCAGCCTCGTTCCAGGACATCGGGGCTGTTCTTCCAAAGAAATGCCCCGAATCGCTTGACACTGTAGTCTTCGGCGAGTATGTACAGGTCAAAAGCAAGAGCAACCCAGGGGGCCAGGTACAGGAGGTGTCCAAGACTGATTGGTCCAATGGCAGTGATTTGCGCAACGTCAATGTTGAGGGAACCAAGTCCCAGCAATGTGGTGGCATAGGCAAGCTTTCTGAGCGTGTACGTTGTTCGCGCTTCTTCAGCCTTGAGCTTCTCAGTATGCAGATGCTTGAGGAACTCTGTTTCGTCCGGCTCTCTGTCCATATTCATTCTACCTCTCTGTCAAACGAGCAGGTCTTACGACTCCCTGACCTTGACTTTGTCCTCACCTAGACCCTGACCAGCCGGTGTGGCCTGAAAGACGAAGGTGTTTCCCGACAGATTGACCTTGTGAGGCACTTCGGGCGGTATGATCAACACTCCTCGGTTGACGTGCAATGCTTGCCTTTTCCTTTCAACGCCTTGCTCCTCGTACTCCAGATCTATCGGATCATCAGAGACGTATATTTCGAACGTGTTACTGTGACGGTGCCAATCTTGCCTTGAGGATGTGTTTGCCAGTGAGAACTGAAACACGTCGCGTCGGTTCAACAAAACCGGCTTGGTCATCGCCTCGTTGTCCAGGTCCCAAGTCCATTGCGGAGATTCCCAAGGAGTTTCTTTGACTCCTGGCCGGTCAAGCGTGCATCCGACCACCAGCTTGAGAGGTACATCCCCCAGAGCTGCGAGGCACTGCTCAAGGTCTTCCATCTCTGCATAGAACGGATGGCTGAAGCCATAGGGTGTGACTTTCGCAGTTCTCCAACGATGGGCGAGAGCAAAGCCTACGAACCCGACAAGAAATACTACTACCCCGACAACGTACGCCCAGAGCCGCAGGTGGCTGTACTGGAAAGCCTCCGCCACATAGCCTATAGTCACTCCGACGAAGGCGCTGCAAATGCCACCGAATAACAGGAACAGCAAGACTTGAACAGAAAACTTGACTGTTCTCATTGGATACTGTATTCCCATTTGCCGTTCTAATCTGTTGATCACGGAGATTTTCTGCAGAAAGATCGTATAGTGCTGCCAAGAAATGCAGGCGCCGAGGAAAGCGCTCAATACGCCTAGTAGTCCCAAGAAGATTTTGGCTCCTACGTTTTCAGGGTACGGGAGGTCAACTTGGGCTATGGCATAGAAGATGCCGGCGACGACGGTCAACGCTTTCCATTCCTGTTGCCGGCTGTGGTGTATGTCCGCCCATTGGAGCTTGATGTACTCCAGGTTGCGCTCAGTCATGGTTTCCATCGCTTCTCTCCATTTCAGACCACGATCCTAACTACTCTCGCTGGATTGCCCAACCTGGTGTCGGAAATACATGCGGAAATGCGCGCGCATTGTTTATCCAGCATCCTCCTCCGGTGTGTCGGCAGTCAGTCAATGATGAGTTGTACGTCCACATCCCACTATCTCCTGACTCGACTCCGAAAACGGACAAAAGATCGGACAATGTCCGTTTATGTGTCCGCTTCGTTGGTTTTTGGCATGGTGTACACAGTCCCGCGTCCGCTCCCTTGGCGTCTCAGCGCTCCCCGGCCGGTGGGTTTCCGCAGCAAATAGGTGGCCTGGCGCTCATTGACGCCACACAGCGCCATCACCTCGCGGCGGGTGATGCGCCCGTGTGCTTGGACATAGGCAAGGATCATCTCTTCGGAAGAGACAGCCTCCTGCGACCCGTCACTCCATCAAGCCCAGGGGCCGCGCGATGTCCTCCCAATACTCGGTGCACCGATCCGCATGTCCTCGCTCGAAGCTCTTGTACGTGATGTTCTTGTTCTTCCTATCCACGTGGTCAACAAAGAACATCGCTTCATTCCTGCAGGTAGGACACCTGCGCAGGACAATCCACGGCGTGAGGTCGAACAAGCATCCACCCGAGCGCAGGTAGACACAGCGGCGCACCAAGGAACGATCATGCTGCGCCTCATGCGGCGCGAATCGCGGGTGGTCCCCCATGCAGAGCTTGTAGGTGACCTTGAACTGCGAACTGCGCCGCTGGGCTTCGCAGTCCGTCACGTACCACAGGGGATAACGGGTCAGGAAACGCGAGTTCCTTAGCACCTCCAGGAGGTTGTGTTGAATGTCTGCGGCTGCCTTCTCAAGCATCTCCGGCGTCCTGGGGCCTCGGTGGTGATGGTAATCGTTCCGAAGTTTGACCAAACCTTCGAGGATCTCAACCGTGCCGGCCTGGCGAAACTTTCGGCCCGCCTTCCACCACAAAGATGAAAACTCGGGGATCGGCACGCCATCGGGATCGTCCAGGCTGCGCAAAGCGCGCGTCGTCTCGCGTATAACCTCCAACCAATGCCCGGCGGATATGCCGCGCGACCAGCACTTAACCAGATCCACCTTCAGATCATCTCCGGGCTTCAGGCTCAGTCCGGCGGCCTGCGCCAGCGCCACGCCCAGACTGCCCAGATAGGCCAGGAAGTTCTCGGCGCAGCGCAGTTTCTCGGAATAGTCTATCCTCGGTTCCTGGGAAGTGGCCACGACCCCGAAGGCATCGGCTAGCGGAAATGGGAACGCCCGCGAGACCTCTTTCCGGAGTGCTGCATCTGGAATCTCTCGTTGAGCTTCGATCTGCCGCTTAACAGGGCCCCAGATGCTTTCCCATGAGCGCTGGCTAATCCCACCCCGGATGACGTCCAGGAACGTACGAACCCGGCTCTCGTTCCAACGGCTGTCCTGGAATACGGCCGCATCGCTCATCTCGCGAAGCCAGGCCACAATCTGCGCGATGGTGAACATCCGCTCACAGCCGAAGAGTTTCCCGATGGCCGGATCCCACTCCGCATAGGCATACGGAAGCGCCGTCGCCCACCCCACCTGCAGGTTGGCGAAGAAGCGGCGATCGGCAGGAGAGAGCGAGTTGTCCGACCGCAGAATGAACTCGATGACGTCCTCCAACCCAATATCCCCAGGCGCATCGGCAGATGGTCTGTAAGTTACTGACCGCTCCTGCCCACTGTCGTCAAGGTACGTCAGTATCTTGTTTTTCCCCTCCTCCTTGAGGTCTATGAAATCCGCCCAGTCATTCACGTGGATCAGAGCGACCATGCCCGGACCGAGGACCAGCACGCCCCATTCGAGGCAACACTCCACCTCATCGCGCACGAACGCGACGGCCCCCGTGCCGCCTTGATCCACGACGATGTAGTCGTCCGGCAACTCGCGCACCAGCGCGAGGAACACGGACTCAATGGCCTCCCAGTATACCTCGTCCGTTCGAAGCGCCAGAGCCATTAGACCTCCTGTTGCACCCTGTTGACCGCCTGTCCACACACGGCTATCCCCCGTACCACTCCTCGTGCCCGTGGGCGATGGCGAAGGACTTGTTCGTCCCGCAAGCGTTCCGAACCCGCTCGGGCCAGTAGCGCATCGCGATGTGGCTCCAGTCATAGTCGCCGCGCTGGAGGCGCTCCCAGTACTTTTTCGGCTCGCTTTTCCAGATGGGGATCAGTTCCCACAAGGGCGCCATGCGAAGGATAACGCCATCGTCTATCCAGTCCGGCTCCGGTTCGTACCCCGCGCGGACGATCTGCTCCATCGTCGCGGCGAACTCGGTGATTTCGTCGAGTTGCTGGGTGGCGCGGTCCATCTGGCGTTCCACCCGCTTGCGGGCCGCGCCGCTGAGCGGTTCTGCCCGGCCCCGCAGGTCGCCGATCTGCAACCGCAGGCCGTTCAGCTTGTGGTCGAGATAGTCGCGCTGCAGGACGTAGAGGGTGGATTTATCTACCTTTTCGTGGAACAGCACAAAGCCATAGCTGCGCTTGGCCGATTGCAGCGGCCAGTAGACCGGCCGCTTGCGGTACCACCGGAAGTGCCACTTGGTGAAGAAGTGACGCTCGAAGAAACGTCGCAGATCGCCACCAGCGCCGATCTCGATGACCTCGCGTGTGTTGGGCGCAACGTGTTCCCTGTCTGTGTCCCAGTCGAGCATCAATTGGAGGGCTTGCTCCACCAACGCCGGCAGGTCGCGGGGGTGGCCCTCGTCCAGCACGGCGATGCCATCTGGCAGCGCCAAGTCTCGCAGGGCAGCCTCGACCTCGGCGGGGAAGCGGTGGCGGCCACTGTCCTCGTCCACGTAGGCAAAGCGCTCGGCCGGGCCGACCAGTTGGTCGAACTCGGCCTCGTCGGGGGCAGGCAGGGAGCCGACGGCAAAGTCCTTGCGGCGGTAGACGGCGGAGCCCAGCGCACCGCGGACGCCCGGCCGGAAGCGTCCCAGGACGACGCCCACAGCGTACGAGATCCAGCGGACGGCCAGCTCCTCGTGTGTCATTGGGGGTTCGGGTTCGGTGTTTTCTTCCTCATCACCGGTGGGCTCAGCGTCCTCGTCCTCCTCGCCGATGAGAGGTTCCCCGGCCAGCTCAGCCTCAATGGCGGCGCGGTCCTCGTCACTGGTGCCGTAGAGACGGTAGACTTCATCGTTAATCCTAGTTTCGAGGTTGGACAAGCGCACTTGAGCATTGGTGAAGCCTTCAAGGCCAATATCCCATGCGAGCGGAGCAGTAAACTCAAAGGTTACCTCATCGACAGTCGTTTCCCACTGACCTAAATGCACAGCAGCCCGGACTTGCTGATCCAAGCGTGCTCGCTCAAGATCGTCCGGTCGCTTCAGAGGGACACGTGCAATATCACCGACTTGGAAAGACACGGTCGGATTGAGTAGGCCTAGAGTGAAGGCCATCCAGGGTGAATTCATAATGGCCAACGTTGGAAAGATCAGTTCAGCAGGGGGGAAACCCGACGAGCCTTTTACATCAAATACGAAGCCAGGCGGCAGGTAGCGCACGCCGAATCCCTTAGAGCTAAGATCAGTCCATGTTATTCCCTCAAGAAAGTAGAATCTCACATTCTTGATAATCCTTGACCAATTCACATACAAGTGTGAAGCCCACACCTTCAGTTCAATTCCATCCCTCTCCCAATTGATGAGGTGCTCTTGATTGCCATACCATTTACGATAGGTTCCTCCCTTCATGTAAGGGAACCATCGTTTACCGCTGGTAGAGGCACCTTCCCCTGTCCGGCAAGCAAAGGCCACGCTATTCTGTCCGATCTCCCACCAAAAGCGCAAAAAACGAAAGTTGTCAGAGGTGGCCAAGCCCTGGCGCGGTTGAGCCAATTCCCTCAACTTCGGAAGAGTCGCGAATAGCTGACGCACAGCGGCACTTATCCAATACACCCATGGACTACCGGGAATAGCATCGAAATCGTTTTGACAGTAGCGGAAAACGATTGGATCATCTGCTCCCTCCCTGAGACGCGACATTGCTTGCTCAAACCTGCTCTGCTTGAATTGGGACGTTGGCTCTTTAACCAGTCGGAAATAGACGCCTATCGTCCCGCGGCGACGTGCAGGGTCTGGCTCAAGGCGAAGAGCATAGAATGCCACATCTACCACAGCATCTGAGAATGTGTTCAAGCCCGTGTGGACCAGCGTTTCAATTGCCACTTGATCCCGTAGGATTTGCCGTGTTTTGTCAAAGTGTGAGGTAAACATGAAAGTATGGGGAGTAACGATACCGAGGCGGCCCGAACTGTTGAGAAATTCTAGGCAGCGTTCCAGAAAGGCACTGTACAGATTGCGCTTGTTTTCGGGGTAGGCGGAATCAACGAATGATTTCAGATGAGGATTGAAGTCGCGGGTGTCAAGGTAAGGTGGGTTGGTGACCACCACATCGTAGCGGCGCAGCATCAACTTGAGCAGGTATAGCCCCTTGAATGCTTCTCCGGTGAAGAAGGTCTGGTCCACTCCAACCTTGGCTTGCTGGCGGGCGAACTCGTCCAGCCCCTGCACAATCTGCGCTGAGATGATATCCCAGAACTCTTCCTCGGCCGCCTCGGCCTCGAACTCGCCGTCCACTCCGGCGAAGAGAGGCATTTTCTCGTACTGCTCCCGCTCCTGGGTGATCAGCTCGCCTAGCTCTCGCTCCAACCGCAGCAGCGATCCCAATTGGTGCACGTCCCGCAGCCGCTCCCACAGCGCCCGGATCAGCCGCTCGTAGATGGGCCGGGTGAAGCGGGCCTCGCGCAGGAAGGTCCCCAGGCGGGCGCCGTTCAGGGGCCACACGTCGGCGCAGGCCAGGTTGCTGCCGGTGATCCTGGCCTCGGGACTGAGTGATTTGGCCTTGAGGTAGAGCGCCAGGGCGCTGAGCTGCACCGCCCGCAGGTCAATATCAATGCCAAAGAGGTTATGCTTGATGACCGCCGCCGGGATCTCGGCCGGATCGCTCACCGAAGGGGTCTCAGGCCAGCCGGGCTCCCCGGCGCGGTCCAGCTCCTCCTGGTACATGGCGGCAAACAGGTCAAAGGCCACCAGGCCAAAGTGCATCCCACCGCAGGCCGGGTCCAGCAGTGTAATTTCCCGGACGGGTCGCAGGGGTTCAGGGGGAACCTCACCTTCCAATGGCACGAGGTAATCCAACACCTCGGTGCCGACCAGCCACGTGTCGCGGTGCATCTGCACCCACAACCGGCCCAGCGTGTTCTGCACGAGGAAACGAACGATCCAGTGTGGGGTGAACTGCTGAGTTTTCGCTGCCACCAAATGAGAAGGCACTTTTGGTGCTCTTTGACTTCGAAATACCTCCAAGTCTGGCTCGTTGAAGTATTGGTAGACCCAGCCGATGGTCTCGTCGGCGCGCCAGGCGTCGGTCAGCCCTAGTTGGTTGAGCATATCGAGAAGCGCGTTCAAAGCCCGCGGCCGGGGGAAGAGGCGACTGGGCAGGGTATCGGGATCGAAGATCACCCGCACCTCCTGTGCCACCTGCCCGGCCTGCCACAGCAGGAAGTGGCGATAGGCGGTGTCAGCGTCGCCCCGCTCGTAGCGGGCCAGGTCGTCGGCGTGTTCGCGGTCGGCCAGATAGTACTTGAAGCCGTTGGAGTCGGTTCCCTTATCCAACGTGCCCCGGATCAGGCCACGGGCCTCCATCATCTTGAAGGCCACCAGCCAGTTGAGGTGGGTGAAGGCCACCTCCTTGACCAGTTTATCCACCGCATCGGTCCGGGCCAGACCCGCACGCTCCTCGTCCTCCAGGAACTGGGCCAGGCGGCGGTAGGTCTCGCCGGTCTCGGGGTCGGCCTGCACCTGGGGCAACTTCTCTGGCGGATCCAGCCGCCCGTCGGCGTATAGGCCGTAGGTGCCCTCCAGCAGTTCCCGCGCCTCGCGGGTCAGCAATCTGCGGGCATCCAGGGCCAGGTCGTGGATCAGTTTACGCTGTTCGTCGGTCAGTGCTTGTGCCATAGGATTTACGATTTACGATTTACGATTTGCGAAGGGTCTTGATGGAGGCGACAGTCATGGCCAGGATTTCGTCCGTCTCGGTCATGAGTGGCCCCAATCGGTCTTCGGGCATAATGTTGGCCTCCACGAGTAGTTCGAGCCAGTAGAGCGTTTCGTCGGTTTCTTCCTCTACAATCTTGAGTTTGGCAATCATATCGGCGGTGGACCGGGCACGGCAAGCGGCGCGGTAGTTGGCTCCGACCGAGGTGGCAGAGCGCAGAAGTTGCTTGCCGATGACCGATGCTGTGTGATTCTTCGGCAGCGCCTCGACCAACTTGATGACACGGAGAGCCAGGCTTTTGGTGCGAGCCATGAATTGCTCTTTGTCCATCCAGATCCCCCTTTTCGATTTGCGATTTACGGTTTACGATTTACGGTTTATGACTTGCGAATGCGGAAGCCAATCGAAAACCGTCAATCAAAAATCGTCAATCGACGTACACCTTGGTATGATAACTCCCCCGCCCCTCATTCTCCGCAATGCCCATAAAGCGCAGGCTGCTGCGCCCCTCGGTGGTGGCCGGCATGAACAGCACGCATGATACCCGCGTGCGACCCTTCATCTCGTCCAGCAGCTTGGAGACGCGGTAGATGTTGGGAGCTAAAGCACCGGCGCGAACGATGAAAGCGATGTAGCGATCGGGGTCCAGTTCGGCCAGCCGCTCGGCCAAAAGGTCGGGCAGCGGGCGCCAGTCTGGATCGGAGAGGTAGTCCTGGATCTGCAACTGCGCCGCTTCGAACCCGTCCCGCCGCTCCAGTTCCACCACAGCCTTGAGCCCCTCGCTCTCGTCAATCGCCTGCCACAGGAGTTCGGCCAGGGACACATACGCGATCGTGCGGTTGGTATCATTTTCCAGCCGGGTCTTGAGCAGGTCAACCTCCCGGCGCATGGCCCATTCCTGCTCCGGTGGGTAGCAGAAGATGGCAAAGGGCAGATCGTGATAGATGTAGTGCCGCATCGGGGAGGCCTTCATATCCGCCTCCAGGGTTCTAAACCGCTCTTTCAATTTCGTTTTCGAGGAGGGCATGGGCATACTCCGTCAGGCCTTGTCCTGAGCTTGTCGAAGGATCGCCGGCCGGGAATTCAATCCGTATCACCGAGCCGGCCGCGTGGTAAGTCAACAGGTGCTCCTGGTGCGCTTCGATGAAGAAGCGCTCTACACCTTCTACGGGCAGGAAAAAGAGCCTCCAGTCGTCGCTCTGGAGAACGAGGTGGCCGGAGCGCTCGCGCTGCTGAAGCCAGAGAGCGATCAGGGCGAAAGATGGCGTAGGGAGATAGATGGGCGTCAGTCGCTTGTTGACGGCCCCCTGGAGCACGCCAAAGTCGCGTAACGTCGCCATCAGGCCTCGGGCTACTCGCTCGATGGTTCTGTCGTTCCAGGGCGTTGTGGTCTTGCCCTCGGCGACCCAATTGCGCACAGCGCGCACCGCTACCTGTACCGGCAAGTCAGTGTAGCCCGCCAGGTGGCGGGGGTAAAGCACCTCGACGACGAAGTCTCGCAAGGTGCGGTCATTCTGGGCCGAGAAGAAGTAGAGCAGGGGGTCGATCCACTGAGCTGGTGCACCGTCCTGGGTCAGCGTGACCAGCGCCGTACCGACGTCGGCATCGTCGAAGTAACGCTGGCGGAAAATCTTCAGAATGTCCTGTACACGGCTGCGGGAAGCCTTGCCAAAGATGTTCTCCCGCCGGGCCCGGTCGAGATTCTCCGCCACCGACCGTTCTGGATCCCACGCAGCCAGCAGAACCTTGGTGTCAGCGATCAGGGCGCTGGCTTTGATGATGCGGCTGGTGTAGATAGGTTCAGGGGATTGGGTCAAAGGCCTACTCCAGGCAATAGGGTAACACCGGCTCTCCAGGGCTGCCCTCCAGATAGGCCCAGGCTAACGTATGTGCACGGTGCGCCAGCGGCGAGCTGTCAGCAGGGCAGGGTGGGATCTCGATCTGCAGCCCGTGTCCATTGCGGCGCACGACGGTGTAGACTATCGGCTCGCTCGTCAGCGACACTAGGTGCTGGCGCAGTCCATCCACGGTTGTGATAGGTTCCCCCGGCACGGGGATGGGCAGGAGCGGCGCAAAGCGCAGAGCGAGCCTGTCCCGGTTGTCGGCATCGAGCCGGTAGAGATGCAGGGCTCTTTCCGGGCAGGCTGCCTGGTGCCGTGCCGAGGCGGCCGCCAGCGCCAGGCTCCGCGCAGCCAGGGAGGGTGCCATCGGAAAAACACGCTCCAGGAGAAACCCAGCGTGGGTGGTGAGCGACTCATCGTCCCACCAGGCCAGGCTGTCCTTGTTGGCAGCCCGGGCTACTAGGAGACGCAGACCCAGGATGATGCGCATTCCTTCCGGTGTGAGGTTGTCGGTAGATGTGTGTTCAGACATAAATGAGAACTCTTGTGAAAAACAAGACGACAAAACACCCGTCCCGTGCTATGGTGCAGCATCTGCACCTTGGCGACTGCACTGCGCTGGCGGCACGCATCCGACTCTTGTATGGTCGCAAGGCTTTTTCCTCATATAGAGATTGTAGCATGATGCAGGTAGGTGAGCAAATTGCTCCAATCGCTCACCATCCACAAGACGCCAGCCGTGGAGATACCCTCCATCGCTGGCGTCTCTGGTTCCGTTATGGACTTGCCACGATCCCAGACGCGCTTCATCTTGCTCCGTTACGAGGATGTTAGAACCCGGTCATTGACTCCGTAGAAAGATGCAAAAGCACAGACCGCCCGGCCTCGCGGCGGGCGGTCTGGAGTGATGCAACGTGAGTACAAAGGCGCTCACCGCTTCGGCCGAAGCCTTGGTCTGGGCGGAGCAGTTTTGGGATTGTACTATAGCCTTCGCCAGAGCGCAAATGCGCCTGCTCGCGCTGACGATCTGGGTACTACCGCCTGCGTTTCATGAACCGGCTCACGACCATGTCCGAAAGACCTCCGAGGTTTCACTTTCTGCAACAAAACAGTCCGCATTTTGCCCTCGACAATGTGGTGCTTTGACACAGCACTTGCCTAAAATCTCGGAGGTCTGAGGTGGCAATGAACTTGAGGGTAATCACCAGCGAGAGGGGACGGAGGCTTGACGAGTTCAACACTTCCCTGTAGAATACCGCCCGTGGAGCAGGTACCGCTTGTCACGCTTACGACCGACTTTGGCACGGCCGATGGTTACGTGGGGACGATGAAGGGCGTCATTCTCAGCATCGCCCCTGATGTGCTTCTGGTGGATATCTCCCACGAAATCGCGCCCCAGAACGTCCGCCAGGCTGCATACGTGCTCTACACCGCCTATCCCTTCTTCCCGTCGCACGCCGTGCATCTGGCCGTCGTGGACCCCGGCGTGGGAAGCGCACGTCGGCCCATCGCTCTGCGCACACCTGCTGGCTACTTTGTTGGACCTGATAACGGTATCTTTAGTTACGTGATGGCCTGTGAACCGGTCGAGGCGTTGGTGGAACTAGACCCGCGCCAGTTCCTCCAGGTCAGCCATACCTTTCACGGGCGTGATGTCTTTGCTCCTGTCGCCGCGCACCTGGCAGCCGGTCTCTCTATCGCAGCCCTCGGCTCACCTGTGCTTGATCCAGTCACCTTTTCACCGCCGCGCCTGGAGGTCACCCCTGCTGGCATCACAGGCGAGGTGTTGCACACCGATCATTTTGGCAACGTGATCACCAGCATTGGGCGAATGGTGTGGGGCGGGGACGAACTTGTGCTTGAGCCGATCTTTTGGAGGGCACGAGGTGGAATGCAAGTGACAGGTGGCAAGGAGCACGAGGCTGGTGACGGGGGACAGGTGCGGGTCAAGGCCGGCGAGGTGGTGGTTGTAGTGGGTGGACGGGAGATCGCTGGCGTGCATCGTACCTACGCGGAGGTCGCGTCTGGTGAGGCGCTGGCGCTGGTGGGCAGCCAGGCCTACCTGGAGATTGCAGTGCGCGAAGGGAACGCTGCCCTGGAATTGGGGTTGCATGTGGGGGATGTAGTGGCGTTGAGACTGTCATGAACGTGGATACGCTTTGAGTATCTCGATTCGTTATTACTCAGGCTACCCTCCCGCAGGTTGCGATTAGTTGTACTCGCAGGCTTGCATAGCCGTTGGGATGTGCTTTTGCGTTGAAAACCCGTCAAAACCTGCGGGAGGGTGAGTAATAACCTTGATCCTTTGACAACATTATGATTGGGAGAAATGTGGAGTAGCGAGAATGGAAAAATTCATCATTGAGGGCGGGCATTCTCTTTCTGGTACTATGATTCCCAGCGGGAATAAGAACGCGGCATTGCCACTGCTGGCCGCCTGTCTGCTGACCGACGAGCCGGTCACGCTGCACAATCTGCCAGCCATTGGAGACGTTCAGACAATAGGGGAACTGCTCTCCGACGTCGGGGTCTCCATTGAGAAACTGGATGCCCATACCTGGCGAGTGCACGCTCGCGAGGTGCGCACGTCTGAGTTGAACCGCGAACTCTTCGGACGCATCCGCGGTTCCGTCACACTGGCCGGGCCGATGCTTGCCCGTACCGGCGCGGTGTACCTTCCTCGACCTGGCGGCGACGTCATCGGGCGACGGCGAGTGGATACCCACTTCCTGGCGTTGAGCGCGCTGGGGGCGGATTTGGACGCTGATGGTACTTTCCACCTGCATGGTAAGCGGCTGTGCGGGGCCGACATCCTGTTGGACCAGGCTAGTGTCACTGCCACCGAGAGTGCTATTATGGCCGCGGCGCTTGCCGATGGCACGAGTATCATCCGCAACGCGGCTTGCGAGCCCCACGTACAGGACCTGTGCCACATGTTGTGCCGGTTCGGGGCGCGGATTGAGAACATTGGCTCCAACACGCTCACCATCCACGGGGTGGAGCGGCTGGGCGGCGGGGAGTACACCATCGGCCCAGACTATATGGAAGTGGGTAGTTATATTGCTCTGGCGGCAGTGACCGGTGGCGAGTTGCTGATCAAAGACGCCGCCCCCGAGCACCTGCGTATGGTGGCTTTGGTTTTCGAGCGGATGGGAGTGCGGTTCGAACCGCGTGGCAATGACGTTTTTGTGCCCGCCGGGCAGTCCCTCACCATCATCCCGGACATCGGCGGGGCCATCCCCTCCATTGACGATGCTCCCTGGCCAGGTTTTCCCCCCGACCTGATGAGCATCGCTATCGTCATGGCATCCCAGGCCCAAGGAACTGTCCTGATCCACGATAAGATGTTTGAGAGCCGCCTCTACTTTGTGGACAAACTGATCGCAATGGGGGCACGTATCATCGTCTGTGACCCTCACCGGTGCGTGGTGCAGGGGCCATCGCCATTGTACGGCGGCGAGGTGGAGAGTCCGGACATCCGCGCTGGCATGGCGCTTCTCATCGCAGCTCTCTGTGCCGAGGGGCAGAGTAGCATTTATAATATCCGGCAGATTGACCGGGGCTACGAGAGGGCGGAGGAGAAACTGCGCCGGTTGGGGGCCAGAATTCAGCGCATCCCTACCTGTACCGACTAGGGCACAACGTAGGTATCCACTACGTTTCCCGCCCTGTCGCGCAGCGTGATCAGTTCACCCCCGTTCCAAACCGGGGTCACGCGACCCCAGTACAGGTCGCTGGGTGTAGGGCTGCCTGCAACCGAGTGCACACGTACTTCTGCATCGGTGAAGATGGTGAGGGCTGGAAAGGTAAAGGTATTGCCCTCTGTGTCGGACAGCGTCCATTCCTCCAGGCTTGCCGTTCCGCCCCGGTTACGCACGATCACTACCTCAGCCGTCAGGTCGCCGGAGCCCAATACCTGGCCGATCTCAACCAGCGGTGGGCTGGAAGGAGTGGAAGTGGGCAGTGAGGTGGGGAACGGCACCGTTGTGGGGGAGGGCTCAAGCGGTACTTGAGCAGATGGGCCGGGGGCCGGGGTAGGGGGAGAATCGGCTGGGATGACGAGTGTCTGGCCGACGTGAAGCACGTTGGGGTCGGTGATGCCGTTGGCGGCCATCAGATCCCCGATGGAGATGCCATAAGCCTGGGCGATGGCCCCCAGCGTGTCTCCTGCCTGGACGGTGTGCACCAACGTATCTGGAGGGGTGGGTGAGGCAGCGGTCGGCACGGGGAGGGTGCTCACTGCCTCCTCAGTGACCGGAGGGGTTGGTATGGGGAGAGGAGTGGTGGAATCAGGGGCGCGATTCCATAGAAACAGGATGGTCAGCATAACTGCTGCCGAGACGATGACGTTGACCACGATAACGATGGCCCAGGTGCGTGCGCGCATATCTCAGACGACCTCCTTGCTCGCATCCCGACTTTTTGCAGAGTGCCCCTATTCTATCACAAGTCGCTCCAAAGTCGAAATCGTTCTGAAGTGGCCTTTCAGACCAAGCCAGAGTATCTGCCTGGCACTTACTCTATTTCCAGCGGAACGTCCAGGCCGCTACGATTACTCCTACCACCAACACTCCAACCAGCACGAGTACCTCCGTCAAGTGCTCTCCCCATGCCTCGCCAAACCAGAGCCCCTGCAGTAGGTCCACCACATAGGTCAAGGGCAGCATGCGGCTGACCTTGAGTATGGTCTCAGGGAACATTTCTTTCGGCATACCCGCTCCAGAGAGAAAGAGGTTGGGGTAGAAGATGACCATCGCCACGATGTTGGCCACCCGGGCGGTGGGTGCCAGCCCAGCCAGCAGAAAGCCTGTGGAGAAAAAACTCAAACTGCTCAGGGTGAATGCTGCCAGCATACTTGACGCGCTTCCCTCGAAATGAAGGTCATAGACCAGCCTGGCGGCGACGACCAAAAGCAGCGTGCCCAGCAGAGTCATAAGGAAGAAAACTACCACCTGGGATGCCAGGATGACCGTCGGGCGCAATGGGGTGGCCCGATAGCGGCGCAGTATTCCCTTTTCCCGATAGGCTGCCATGGTCATAGGGATGGACATCAACCCTATAGTGCCTATGATCATGGCCATGTAGCCAGGGGTGCTTACGTCCACCGATCCTCGCCCACCGTAGAAATCTGAGGGTTCGTTGCCGTAGATGCTTCCAAAGAGGAAGAGCATTCCCAGTGGGAAGATCAGGGTAAAGAAGGCTGCCCACGGTTCCCGCAGGAAGAGTTTTGCCTCTGTCCAGGTCAATTTCCATAAACTGCGCATATTTTCACCTCCATAGGAGTCAATGAGTAACGAGGCAACAGGACGATGAGGTGATATGCCACCTGGTTACTCGTTGCCTTATTACTCTAATTTCTCATCTTTCGCCCCGTCAAGGCCAGGAACACGTCCTCCAGAGAGGATTGCTCGGTGCGCAGGTCGCGGAAGCGGACGCCGCCCGCTTCCAGCGCGTTGACCACGCCGCCGACCAGGCCATCGTCTTGACCATAGACCACCACCCGCTCCCCGACCCGCTCCACCCGAGTGACGCCGGGAACCGCCCGCAGCGGCTCCTCGTCAAAATGTCCATTCACATCAAAGACCACCTGGCTATCGGCCCTCAGCGAGTGGATCAGGTTCTCCGGCGTGTCCAGTGCCACGATTTTCCCGTGGTCTATGATCGCCACTCTGTCGCACAACCGCTCCGCTTCCTCCATATAGTGCGTGGTCAGGAAGACGGTCTTGCCCCGCTCGCGAATATCCCGCACCAGGTCCCACATCGCCCGGCGAGCCTGGGGGTCCAGGCCGGTGGTCAGTTCGTCCAGGAAGATCAGGTCAGGGTCGTTGACCAGCGCCAGGGCGATGAAGAGCCGTTGTTTCTGGCCGCCAGAGAGTTTGGCAACGGGGGCATTGCGCTTTTCCGAGATGCCCAATTGTTCCAGGATGGGGTGCCAGTCCACTGACCGATGGTAAAAGGCGGCGAAGAGATCCAGCGCCTCCCAGACTTTGAGCCGGTCGGGCAGCGCGGCCTCCTGCAGTTGTACGCCGATGCGCTCTCGCAGTTCATAACCGTCCCGCTGTGGGTCCAGACCCAGCACCTGCACGTTGCCCCCGTCGGGCCGGCGCAGCCCCTCAATGCACTCAATCGTAGTTGTCTTGCCTGCTCCGTTGGGACCCACCATGCCAAAGATCTCTCCCTCCTGGATGTCGAAAGCGATGCCATCCACGGCCCGGACTGAACCATAGAACTTGCGCAGGTCGTTCACTGTGATTGCTTGTGTCATCTTAATCCTTCCTTGTATAGTCGTTGCCCGCGGGCAAGGAATGTCTCCCTTCGTAGCGGTCTAAGCACGCGCCTGGCTCACGATCTGCTCCAGCGCATCTACATGCTCAGCGAAGGCGGCCTGCCCCTCCGGCGTGGCCCAAATCCAGGTCTTGGGCCGCCGCCCGACAAAGGTTTTCTCCACCGCCACATAGCCCGCCTCCTCCAGCCGCTGGAGGTGGACGCTGAGGTTGCCATCAGTAAGGTCCAGCAGATCACGCAGGAATTTAAAGTCCACTTGATCTCCCTCGTCCAGGCTGACCAGCGCGGCCATGATGCGCAGGCGGGTCGGTTGGTGGATCAGGGGGTTCAGTTCATGCATCGCTCACTCCTCGTGGCGCACGGACCATAACCCACTTCCCACCAATAGTCCCCCGCTTGAGAAGGCCATCACCAGGAAGAAATAGTTGGGCAGTAGCACCGCCGTCCCAACCGCCAGTGCCGCGAGCATCGTGCCAACGAGGCTGATGGTCCAGTGGGTGAAGAGCCCGATCTGGAAGTAGTTCAGGGCAACAGTCAACACAATCAGTAGCGCCAAGTCGTGGATTGTATCCAGATCGAACAGCCACGCGATCAGGAAAACAAAGACGGCCATGGCCACCATCCAGAGCAAGATCGGCCGCCAGATAGGAGAGCGCACGCCGCTACGACGCCCCATCCGCACTCCTATCCAGGCGCTGCCTGCTGTGCCGAGAACAGTCATTCCCAGCCAGAACCACCCCAATGCCTCGGCCGGCAAGAACTGATTGCCCAAGAAGCCGACGAACCAGATGGTGCCCCACAGTACCATGAACCACCCGCTGTCTCCACCCGCAGCCCGGCGGGTCCGTTCCATAATCTGGCGGATGGCTTTCAGGTCGTCCAATGCGTTGTCCGATGAGTTCATTTCTACCTCCTAAAGTACTTTGTATTGTAAAGTATTTTACCACAATTTCAGTTCCTTGTCAAGCCACACAGTCAAAGCCGCGAAACGTTGCCAAATTTTATCAGATGTGCTACACTGGCGCCGCGACAGGATACCACTATGAGGAGGCTCCCCGTGTCCACACTGCTTGTCAAACACGCTGACCTGCTGGTGACGATGGATGGTGACCGGCATCGTTTCCCCGACGGGGGCATGTTCGTGCGCGATAACGTCATCGAGTGGGTCGGACCGACCGCCGAACTGCCGGCCGAGGCCGACCGCGTCATCAACGCCCGGGGGATGATCGTCCTGCCGGGGCTGGTCAACACCCACCATCACCTCTACCAGACGCTGACCCGCGCCGTGCCCGCTGCGCAGGACGCCACGCTGTTCCGGTGGCTCAAGACCCTCTACCCCATCTGGGCTGGGCTGACCTCGGAGGCGGTCTACACCAGCGCACTGGTGGGGTTGGCCGAACTGATGCTCTCCGGTTGCACCACCGCATCCGACCATCTCTACATCTACCCCCCTGAGAATGGTTGTCGCATTGACGACGAGATTCAGGCGGCGCAGGAGATCGGCATCCGCTTCCACCCCTGTCGGGGCTCAATGAGTCTGGGAGAGAGCCAGGGGGGGCTCCCGCCGGATAGCGTGGTCGAGGACGAGGATTTCATCCTCAAGGACACACAGCGGGCCATTGAGACCTACCACGACCCAGAGTTCGGCGCGATGTTGCGTATAGTCGTCGCGCCCTGCTCTCCTTTCTCCGTCACGCCAGACCTGATGCGAGAGGCTGCGGCGTTGGCACGCTCTTACGGCGTGTGCCTGCATACACACCTGGCGGAGACGTTGGACGAGGAGCAGTTCTGCCTGCGCGAGTTTGGTCACCGTCCGGTGGGCTACGCCGAGGAGTTGGGCTGGATTGGGAGCGACGTCTGGCACGCTCATGGCGTGCACTTGAACGAGCAGGAGATCGCGCTGTTCGCCCAAACTGGCACGGGGGTCTGTCACTGTCCTAGTTCGAATATGCGGCTGGCCTCTGGTATCGCCCCGGTGCGGGCCTACCTGGACGCGGGGGTCAGGGTGGGGCTGGGGGTGGATGGCTCCGCCAGCAACGATTCCTCCCATCTGCTGGCCGAGGCGCGGATGGCACTGCTCTTGCAGCGGGTATCGGGCGACCCGGCAGGACTGAGTGCAGAGGAGGCGCTGTGGCTGGCGACGGTGGGCGGTGCACAGGTGCTGGGCCGGGACGACATTGGCCAACTCGTCCCGGGCAAGGCCGCCGACTTTATCGGCTTTCGGCTGAACTGCCTGGACTATGCCGGCGCGCTCCACGACCCACTGGCGGCTTTGGTTTTTTGCACCCCGCGGGGGGTGGACCTCTCGGTCATCAATGGCCGGGTAGTCGTTGAGGATGGGCATCTCTTGACGGTGGACCTGGGGCCGGTGATTGAGCGGCATAATCGGATCAGCCAGGAGTTAGTGGAGGTGGTTTGATGGAAACACAGGTTCTTGATCTATTATGGCGCCGCAAAGCGACTCGGGCCATCGCCGCACGGCCCGTGGAGCCGGAGAAGGTCGAGGTCATTCTGGAGGCCGCGCGCCTCTCGGCTTCGTGCGCCAATAAGCAGCCGTGGCGCTTTCTAGTTCTCGATGAGCCGGAGGCTCTGGAGAAAGGGCGGCAGGCTCTGTCCAGGGGCAACTATTGGGCCAAGATGGCCCCCGTGCTTATCGTCGGCTATTCCAAGCCGGATCTGGACTGCATCCTCTCTGATGGACGGCGGTATTATCAGTTCGACCTGGGGATGGCTGTCCAGAATATTCTGCTTCAGGCTGCCGAACTCGACCTGGTCGCCCGTCCTATGGCTGGGTACTCTCCTCAGAAGGTCAAGGAGATGTTTGACATTCCCGACGAGTTCGAGGTGATGGTGTTCATCGCCATCGGGTATGAGGGGGATATCTCGACATTGGAGGAGAGGCACCAGCGAATATCGCGTGACCCTCGCCAGCGCAGGCCACTGGAGGAGGTTGTCAATTTCAATCGGCTGACCGAAAGATAGTCTCCCCAAAGTGTTGTCGAGTGTTTTGTGCCACGTGGGAGGCCGCCGAACACCGTGCCTTCGCTCTCAATGATCTGCCGGCGATGTTATTGCCCAAGCATCGCGAGCGCATCGCCGACGTGGCGGCGGGCCGGGTCGAGGCGGTGCTGAAAGTGCAGGGTACACCATCTGGATTGGAGGTTTTAGGTCTGAGATGAAGCAGTACTCCAGTGCAACTTTGCTCATCAAGAGCGGCACCCTCGTCACCCCCGAAGGCGTCCTTGAAGCCGATTTGCTTGTCCAGGGAGAGCATATCAAGGCTATCGGACATGGTCTTCCTGTGGTGGACGACACCGTCGTGGTGGATGCCACCGGCTGTTACATCCTCCCCGGTCTCATTGACGCTCACACCCATATCGCACTTGATACCGGCGTCTACCAGACCCCCGACGACTGGTTCATCGGCACGCGGGCCGCTGCCTGCGGGGGTGTCACCACTGTGGTGGATTTTGCCACCCAGTTTCCCGGGCAGACGCTGCGGGAAGCGGTGGAGGCGCGGCTGGAGGAGGCGCGGGAGGCGGTAATTGATTATGGGTTCCACGTGATGGTCACCGACCTGCCACCGGGGCGAGAGGGGGAATTGGCCGACCTGGTGAACCTGGGCACTCCCAGCATGAAACTCTACACCACCTACCGGCCCAACTACTACGCCGACGACGCGACGGTCCTGCGCCTGATGGAGACCTGCGCAGATCTTGGGATTCTGCCCTTGGTGCATTGCGAAAACGATGCACTGGTGACGGCACAGACTGAATCGTTGATCGCTGCTGGTGAAACCGGCTGGCGTTACCACGGTCGCTCCCGCCCCGCCCTGGCAGAGCAAGAGGCGGTCCAACGAGTGCTCTTCCTGGCCGAAGCCGCTGGCTGCCCGGTGCACATTGTCCACTGCTCCACCGCTCGCTCCGTTGCGCTGGTGATGGAGGCTCGGGACAACGGACAGGTAGCCTCCTGCGAGACCTGCCCTCAGTATCTCTTGCTAGACAACACCGTCTACGAGGGGCCCGAGCCCTGGCGCTATATTCTCCAGCCGCCGCTGCGTCACCCCGATGATCCCGACCGGCTGTGGGCGCTGGTTGAGGCTGGCGCGGTGGACTTGATTGCCACCGACCACTGCGACTATACGCTGGCGCAAAAGACTGCCGATGACGATTTTACCCGCACGCCGGGGGGACTGCCGGGGATGGAGACTCTACTACCGTTGATGTACACCTATGGTGTCGCGGAAGGCTTCGACTCGCCTCAGCCCAGGGGGCGGCTGACGCTGCCCCAACTGGTCGCACTCCTGTCCGCCAATCCATCTCGCATCTGGGGATTGTGGCCGCGCAAGGGGGCGCTTCTCCCCGGTTCCGACGCCGACGTCGTCATCTACGACCCAGGCCCAGAAGTCGCCATCAGCGCCGAGGGTCTCCACCACCTGGCCGGTTATACTCCCTACGAGGGGCTGCGGGTGCAGGGGCGGGTCAAGGCGACCATCTCCCGGGGGCAGATCATTTACCGCGAGGGGCGGTTCAACGGGCGCAAGGGACGAGGGCGGTTTGTGGCGCGGGGGGGAGTGGATGAGGGATGAACAAGTAGATGAGGAGGATACGATATGGAGCAGACAGGCCTTTTCTACCGGTTTGGTGTGGCGTTGGCCATCGGATTTCTGGTGGGGCTACAGCGAGAGTATGCCTACGGAGGGGGCGATAGGGAGATATTCGCCGGGGAGCGTACGTTTGCGTTGATGGGGCTGGTCGGCTGCACGGCTGCGATGGTGGCTGATGTGTTGGCTTCGCCCTGGCCGTTTGTTGGCATCTTTGTCGTAATGGGCGCGTTGATCGCGGTTACCTATTTCGTCGGCGCGTGGCGCGGTGGCGTGGGTATGACGACCGAGGTGGCGGCACTGGTAACTGTCCTCGCCGGTGCACTGTGCTACTGGGATTACCTGGCGCTGGCGGCAGCGATAGCGGTGGTGACCACTGTTCTGCTCTCTCTCAAACTGGAGATGGACGCGTTCGTACAACACATTACCCGGGAGGACGTCTACGCCACGCTCAAGTTCGCCGTCATCACGGCAGTCGTCCTGCCGGTGCTGCCCAATCAAACCTTCGGCCCCCCACCGCTGGATGTGCTAAACCCATACAAAATCTGGTTGATGGTCGTCTTCATCTCCGGCATCAGTTTCCTGGGCTATGTGCTGGTCAAGGTGGTTGGATCCAGGCAGGGCATCGGTCTGACTGGCCTGTTGGGTGGTCTGGTTTCGAGCACGGCGGTGACGCTCAGTTTTGCGCAACGCAGCCAGAGGGAGGCAGAGTTGGCCAAACCTTTTGCGCTGGCGATCACGGTGGCCTGGACGGTGATGTTCGCTCGGGTAATTGTGGAGGTTGCAGCATTGAACAGTGCACTGTTGCGTGTGTTGTGGCTGCCGATGGCTGCCTCGGCGGCGGTGGGGTTGGCCTACTGTGTCTATCTCTACCTCGCTCAGCGCACTGACAAGGAAGGGGAGGTCGTTTTCTCCAACCCGTTTGAACTGGGGCCGGCGGTCAAGTTTGGCCTGATCTACGCGTTGATCCTGTTGATCTCCAAGGCAGCGCAGACGTATCTGGGTGATACCGGCCTCTATCTCTCCAGCATCGTTGCCGGGCTGGCGGACGTGGACGCGATTACGCTCTCCGTGGCCGAGTTGAGCCGCACGGCGGGCGGCCTGACCATGAACACAGCAGCGCGGGCCATCGTGCTGGCCGCCATGTCGAACACCACCGTCAAAGGGGGCATCGTGCTGACGAGCGGGTCATCTTCCCTGCGCCGGGCGTTGCTGCCGGGTTTTGTGTTGATGCTGGTGACTGGCATTGGCGTCGCGTTTCTCGTTTAGAGAGTAAATGAGTAGATGAATAGATGAGGGGAGGGGGGAATCTATGACCGACCAACGGTTCGGCTTCCAGGACCTCAAATGCTGGCAATTGGCCTAGAGGTTGGTGATCGAGGTCCACAAAGTCGCCGCGCAGTTGCCGCCCATTGAGCGCTACGATCTAGATCCACAAATACTTCCAACAGGAGGCACACAATGAACCTATCCGATTTCCTACCCATCGCCCGAGGCGACGAGCCCGCCGACCTGGCGCTCCGTAATGGGCGTCTGATCAATGTCTTTACCGGCGAGATCATCAGGGCCGACGTCGCCATCGCCGGTGACACTATTGTTGGGGTGGGGCCCGATTGTGAGGCCCAAGAGGAGGTTGACCTGGGCGGGCGGTACGTCTGCCCAGGCCTGATTGACGCCCACGTTCACGTCGAGTCATCAATGGTCACCCCACCGCAGTTTGCCCGGGCCATCGTGCCGCGTGGCACCACCACCGTCGTCACCGACCCCCATGAAATCGCCAACGTCGCCGGGGCGGACGGCATCCGCTACATGCTGGCGGCCTCTGCGGGGCTGCCGCTCGCTGTCTACGTCAACCTTCCCTCCTGCGTCCCGGCCACGCACATGGGCACTGCCGGAGCGGAACTGACCGCCGACGATTTGATCGGGCTGGCTGGCCTGCCCCGCGTCCTGGGGTTGGCCGAGTTTATGAACGTGCCGGGGGCGGTGTTGGGATTGCCGGGAGCGCTGGAGAAATTGGTCGCTTTCCAAGGGCAGATCATTGACGGCCATGCCCCTGCCGTCAGCGGCAAGTGGCTCCAGGCGTACGTTGGCGCTGGCCCTGGCTCCGATCACGAATGTATGACCGCCGAGGAGATGTTGGAGAAACTGCGGCTGGGGGTGTACGTATTTGTCCGTGAATCCACCGCCGCCAGGAACCTGCGGGCGCTCGTGCCGGCCATCACCCTGCATAACAGCCGCCGCTGTGCTTTCTGCACCGACGACCGCCACCCGGCGGACCTGCTGGACGAGGGACACATTGACTATCTCATCCGCCTGGCCGTCGCCGAGGGGCTTGACCCTATCACCGCCCTCCGCATGGCGACCCTCAACGCTGCCGAGTGGTTCCGCCTGCGCGACCGGGGGGCCATCGCCCCCGGCAAGCGGGCTGACATGGTTGTCTTTTCCAATCTGAAGGACTTCCGTGCAGAGATGGTCTTTGCCGGTGGGACGTTGGTGGCGCAGGACGGCCTTCCTGTCGGTGATTGGCCCATCTCTGCTGTGGACGAGTCTCGCGTGCGCGACACCGTGCACGTGGAGTGGGAGCGTCTCAAATTCGCTATCCCCGCCCAGGGGAGGCGCGTGCAGGTCATCGGTGTCGTTCCCAACCAGGTCGTCACCGAACACTTGGTCGAGATGGCCGAGGTGATGGACGGCCTGGTGGTGGCCAACCCGGAGCGAGATCTGCTCAAGATGGCGGTCATCGAACGACACCGGGGAACCGGCAACGTGGGGTTGGGATTCGTGCGCGGGCTGGGGCTCAAGCGGGGTGCGCTGGCGGGGAGCGTGGGTCACGATGCCCACAATCTCATCGTCGCCGGCTGCGATGATACCTCGATGCTGACCGCCGCCCGCGCTGTGGGAGACATGGGCGGGGGTCTGGTGGCCGCTGCCGGTGGGGAGGTCTTGGGCTCTGTGCCGCTGCCGATCGGCGGCTTGATGTCCGACCAGCCGGTGGAGACCGTTCGTCAGCAGATGGACCGGCTGGTGCAAGTCGCCAGGAGCCTCGGCTCCTCCCTGCACGATCCCTTTATGACCCTGGGTTTCCTGGCGCTGGAGGTCATCCCCTCGCTGAAATTGACCGACCAGGGGCTGGTGGATGTGGAAAAGTTTGACTTTGTGCCGCTGTTTGTGGAGGAGTAAGTGAGTAGACGAGGCGGCGGCTTTTCTGGATCGTCGCCGCCTTCCTGGTAGTCGGCGGCAGCATCCATTTACTCATTTCCTCACCTACTCAATACGGAGAGACCAATGCATCGTCAAAAACTGATCACTTATCTCGATGACTACCTGCGCGTCAAGGAGATTGAGGACGCCTCTCAGAACGGCCTCCAGGTCGCGGGGCCGGAGGAGGTGGCGAAAATCGCTTTCGCCGTGGATGGCTGCCAGTCCACATTTGAGCAGGCGGTCGCCGCCGGAGCGCAATTGCTCGTCGTCCACCACGGCCTCTTCTGGGACAAGCCCCTTCGGCTGGTCGGTCCCCTCTTCCGGCGGGTGAAGATGCTCATTGAGGGCGGCTGTGGCCTCTACGCCGTCCATCTGCCGCTAGATTTTCACCCAGAGGTGGGCAACAATGCCGAACTGGCCCGTCTGCTGGGACTGCAGGACACCCGCGCCTTTGGCGAGTGCCACGGCAACGAGATCGGTATCGGCGGCATGCTCGACCCGCCCATCCCGCTGGAAGCACTGATTGAGCGGCTGGCGCAGGCCACCGGCGAGCCTCCCCTGCGCATCCTGGCCCACGGGCCGGAGAAGATCTCACAGGTGGGGTGTGTCTCCGGCGGGGCGGCTTTTCTGATGGATCAGGTCGCCGGTGCTGGCTTTGATACTTTTATCACCGGCGAGACCAGTCACAGTTGCTTTCACGATGCTGCCGAGTATGGCCTCAACGTTGTCTACGGGGGCCACTATGCGACCGAGACGCTGGGCGTCAAGGCGCTGGCCCGTCATCTGGAGGAAAAGTTCGGGCTGGATACGGTATTTCTGGACATCCCTACGGGGATGTAATGTGTGTTTTTGGTACAATCTGTAGTCCGCCGATGGCTCGACGGCACTTGCCCAAGTCAGGCCCGGGAGGCGGTGGCGACGCTGCGCCCCTGGGCGGACGAGTTGATTGAGGGCATGACGGAGGGAGCGGGACGGCGGGCTGCTTGCCCTGAGCGAAGTCGAAGGGGCGTTCGTTTGTGTAAGGACTGTCGGTGAGTCACAATCGAGGCGGGCCACTATTCGCCAAGTCTCCCGATTTGTGATAGAATGTCTACAGATTCCATAAAAACATCGTTACGTACTGGGGAAGGAGCGGAAAAATGATTTCTGATGAGATTGCCAAACAGTTGCACGACGAGGCAACACGTGGTGTATCGCTCTCGGCAGAAGAACAATCATTGCTGGAAAACTGGTATGCGCTTCAAGACCGTACTGAGAGCAACGCGTTAGGCTTGGCTGCCGATGAAGAGGCATTGACGATTTTGCAGGCTCAAGTTGAAGCGGCGTTAGTGCAGTTGATAACAGTCACAAAGCGCATACAGGAGATTGCTTCTGAAAACGAAGCGTTGAGACGCGAAATAGCCATCCTGCGTCACCGACTGGCCCATCAACCTACATTGCAACTGGCATGACAATCACGGCCGATATTCGAGAGCAAGTCAGACGGCGTGCTAACTTCGCCTGTGAGTTTTGCGGTGTCACTGAGACGGACACAGGTGGCCAACTCACAATTGACCATTTTTGCCCGAAGACCAAGGGAGGTGGTGACCGTCTCGAAAACTTGCTCTACTGGTAATTACTCAGACATACAGCACAACAACGCCGCATTTGTCATTGCGAGGAGCGTAGCGACGAAGCAATCTCCTATGATGCTACTTGGGGATTGCTTCGGGCAAAAAAACGCCCTCGCAATGACATAGGCTGAGTAGTTACCTCTACTGTTGCGCTCGATGCAATCAGTACAAACTGGATTACTGGCCGATGGATCCCGACGATCCGTCGCTGTGGAATCCTCGCCAAGAACCATTCTCCCAACATCTTTTCAATCTTGATGATGGAACACTTTACCCCTTGACGCCGACGGGTGCTTTCACGTTGAAACGCCTGCGACTAAACCGTCCCTCGCTTGTAGCCTATCGCTTACGCAAACAGCAACGGGCTGAAGAAACTCGCTTACTGACGCGCTACCGGGACTCGGTTAAATTGCTTGAACAACTGCATATGCAATTTGCGGTGTTGGTTGAAGAGCAACGAAACCTCCTCGAAGAGCAGCAAGAGTTGCTAAGATTGCTTCTCACTAGAGAAGACTGAGCGCGATTTCTCGGTAGAGCAGTGTCCCCTCGACTGCGCTGGGGACGAGCGGCGTAGAGACGCCGTGGAATGCAAAGCAGGGCCTGTCTTGAGCATAGTCGAAGGAACGCTCTCCCGCCGTCGAGGTAGAAAGCGACCTTCGTTGACCCGGCCCCAGGTGGGAGAGCGGCCCGCCGTGGGTGTGGTGACCACCTTTCGCCGCAGGACCAGCCCGCGGTCCCTATCTGTTGCGACCCTTGCGAAACCCTCGCCGTATGCGTGAAAAACTTTACCCCCCATCCTACAAGGGACTCGTCGTGCAGAACGAAACCCAAGAACGCCTAGGAGGCTGCAAGGGCACGTCTAGTAGCATGCTGGCTGTTGAGAGTGGGGGTTGATGAATTTGTCAGTCGCATACCCGTAGAGTATAATGGAAGCCAAAACATGCAACACGTAACACGAGAATGGAGGAAACATGTCTGACACGATGAAAATCCAACCCTTTGACGTTCTTCTCAATTGGATTCTGAAAGAACTTGAGGAGAACCAGTCCATCTTTGGCATCCATCGTTCCCTTTTCTACACCCCTCAAAAGGACAGTCCCTATTCTAGTGATCTCTTTGGCCATTACCTGGCCACTCCCGTCGGGCCAGGGGCGGGTCCCCATACCCAGTTGACCCAGAACATCTTGTGCGCCTGGCTCTCCGGCGGCCGGTTCATCGAACTAAAGACCGTGCAGATTATGGACGAACTGGAGATCCCCAGACCCTGCATTGATATGGAGGACGAGGGATATAACGTCGAATGGTCTCAGGAACTAAAACTGGATCAGTCCGCCGACGAGTACGTCAAGGCCTGGGTGTTGATCCACGTCCTGCGCAGGCATCTCGGCTTTGAGGGCGATGTTCCCCGTGGCACGATTTTTAACATGAGCGTCGGCTACAACCTGGAGGGGGTTCAGAGCCCGCCTATGACCCGTTTTATGGACGGACTGCAGGACGCGTCTGAGGAGATCTCTGCGCTTCAGGCCGTTCTGAGAAAGGACTTTTCCCAGTTCGCCGATGTCGAGATTCCCTCCCAGATTACCGACAACGTCACCCTTTCGACCATGCACGGCTGTCCCCCGGACGAGATCGAACGCATCGGCAGGTACCTTCTTGAGGAGAGGGGTCTGCATACCACGGTCAAGATGAACCCCACGCTGCTGGGTAAAGAGACGGTAACGCGCATTCTCCACGACCGCCTTGGGTTCACAGATATCTATATCCCCGATGCCGTGTTCGAGCATGACTTGCAGTACGGCCGGGCGGTGGAGTTGATCAAGACACTGAAGCAGGTGGCTGCGGAGCGGGGCTTGACCTTTGGAGTCAAGTTGAGCAACACCCTGGCTATGGCCAATCGCAAAGGCACTCTCCCCGGCGACGAAATGTACATGTCGGGACGCGCCCTCTATCCGATCACCATCAATCTATTCCACAAACTCTCTCAAGAGTTCGACGGCGATCTGAACGTCTCTTTCTCTGCCGGGGCCGATGCGCTCAACCTGACGGATATCCTGGCCGCCGGCGCTCTACCGGTCACCGCGGTCTCGGACATCCTGAAACCGGGCGGCTACTCCCGGCTCCTTCAATACCTGGAGAACCTGGAGAGGGATATGCAAGGCCTGGGAGTGACGAGTCTGGAGGAACTGGCCCAGGATAAGTTGGCCAATCTGGAGCGAGAGGCTGCCCAAGCCCTGGATGACCCGCGATACAAAAAGGGCTATCATCCACACGGTCTGCCCAAGGTTGCATCTGGCCTGGAACTCTTTGACTGCATAACCGCCCCGTGCGCGGAGCAATGTGCGGTTCGGCAGGACGTGCCCGAGTATGCCTGGCTGATTTCCCAGGGGCAATACGACCGGGCGCTGGAGGTCATTCTCTCTCGCAATCCTCTTCCCGGGGTGACCGGTTACGTCTGCACCCACCTGTGCCAGACCCGCTGCACCCGCAATAACTATGACGAGCCAGTGGCCATTCGTGCATTGAAGCGATTCGCCGCCGAAAAGAGTAAAGAAACCGGGTTTTTTCCGAAAAACCTGGTTTCTGGGGCCCGGGTAGCAGTGATCGGCAGTGGCCCCTCGGGGCTGGCAGCGGCCTGTTTCCTGGCTCTGAGTGGCGTCGAGGTGACCATTTACGAGGCCAAAGACAGGGCTGGCGGAATGTTGGCCCTGGCCCCTGCCTTCAGGCTGCCCGAAGCCATTGTCCAGGAGGACATACACCGGATCAAGGAATTGGGTGTGAAGATCGAACTTGCCCATCCTGTCGCATCTCCCCCGGAGGAGTTGCTGGGGAAGGGCTTCGATGCCGTCTACGTTGGGTCGGGCGCTCAGAAGGATGCCCGTCTGGGCATTGAGGGTGAGGAGGGTGGGGGAGTTTACCATGCTCTCGATTTTCTTGAGCGGACGCGGCGAGGTGAGAGTGTTGAGTTGGGCAGCCAGGTGCTGGTGATCGGTGGGGGAAACTCGGCTATGGATGCGGCCAGGTCTGCCAGGCGGCTCA
Organism: Chloroflexota bacterium; assembly: GCA_034189605.1. Classification (GTDB taxonomy): domain Bacteria; phylum Chloroflexota; class Anaerolineae; order B4-G1; family B4-G1; genus JAUWNP01. The sequence continues at coordinate 19,039 of JAXHUO010000017.1, read as the reverse complement.
CCGGGGGCGCTCTTTCCCCCCCAGGTCGGGGAGGACTGGGGGGGGACCATGTGACCATCGTATATCGCCGGACCCGGCAGGAGATGCCGGCTGATGATGAGGAGATCAAAGACGCGCTGGCAGAGGGCATTTTGTTGCAAGAGTTGGTCTCTCCCACCAGGGTTATCTTGAGAGAGGGGGAGGTCATAGCCCTGGAGTGTGTGCGGAACGAGTTGGGAGAGATGGGCGCAGACGGGAGAAGGAGACCGTTTCCTGTCGCAGGCAGCGAATTTCAGATCGAGGCAGACTCGATCATCGTTGCCATTGGCCAGACCCCAGACGTTGCTTTTCTTGATGGAAGCACTGTCTCCTTGCGCAAGAATGGGATCATTGCCGCCGATCCTCAGACCGGGTTGGCGGGCGCAGAGCAGATCTATGCCGGAGGCGACGCGGTTCGGGGACCCGCTACCATCATTGAGGCCTGCGCTGACGGGAGACGGACGGCCGAGGCGATTTGTAAGGAATTGGGCATAGAGTTCAAACAATCTGGTAGGGGCGAGGTCACTCCGCTCCCACTCTCCGAAGAAGATATCGTGCGAATAAAGGGCGTCCGGGCCAGAAAGGCAGCGCGGCGCAGGCCGGAGATGCTTCCGCTCGCACAGCGCGGAGGCTTTGACCTGGTGGAGGCCACCCTGACGGAGGAAGCAGCGCTGGCCGAGGCGGCCAGGTGTATGCAGTGCTCCACTTTCTGCGACAAGTGCGTGGAGGTGTGCCCCAACCGGGCTAACTATACCTTCTTTGTTTATCCTGTGAGTCTGGTTCTACCACAAATCTCCTGTCAGCAGGGCCGGTTGTTGGTGGAGGGAGAAGAGACCTTTATAATTGAGCAGGCCCGGCAGATCATTCACGTAGACGACTTTTGCAACGAGTGTGGCAATTGCGCCACCTTCTGTGTCCACGATGGCAGACCCTACCTGGACAAGCCCCGGCTTTTCCTGGAGAAAAGCGACTTTGAGCAAGAAGACGACAATGCCTTCTACGTCGAAAGAGGCGCGGGGGGGTGGGCCATCAGGAGGCGGGAAGGCGGGAAAGAGTCGTACCTGGTCATAGAAGATAGTACCGGCGGGATGGACTTTGAGAACGATCTGTTGAGAGCAAGTCTCTCCCCTGATTTTCAAGTCGAGAGCCTGGAATTGAAGAAGGAGTTCGAGGGCCTGTTTTCCCTGGCCGAAGCGGCTGAAATGGCTGTGATTCTCAAGGGGGTTGCCATTTCTCTGCCTTTCCTGCCGTAAGGTGCAACGCACTTGTCTCTTGCCAGATTTGTAGCAAAAGTGCGTTGCACCTCGAGAGTAATATAAAGGAGGGTGACACATGCCACCCTTTGACAAGCCCGGCTTTACCTATGCTTATCAAGTCTCTTCGCAGATAGAGGCCCTCCGCGCATATCGCCAGAACAAGCCAGGGCGTGCCATCCCCAGCAAGGCGGCGGACCGGCTGCTGCTGGCCACGTGGAACGTCGCGAATCTCGGCGTGCAGGAGCGCCGGGATAAGGACTGCCGGCTGATCGCGGAACTTGTTGGCTGGTTCGATCTGGTGGCCATGCAGGAGGTCAACGACGACCTCAGCGGCCTGCGCGCGATACAGCACCATCTACCGCCGTCGTTCCGAGTGTTATTCTCGGACTATGCCGGGAACAAAGAGCGGTTGGTCTTTCTGTACGATTCCAGCAGGGTCACACTTTTGGAGAAGGTGGGTGAAGTTGCCATACCGCCCAGCGACCAGCGTTATATCAGGTTGCCTGGAACCCAGCAAAAGTTCCGTGGCTTTGACCGGAACCCCTACCTCGCTGCGTTCAGAAGCGGATCGTTCACCTTCGTCCTGGTAAACGTGCACCTCTATTTTGGCTCGGACAGCAAGATCTCTATGAATCGGAGAAGCCTCGAGGCTTATGCAGTGGCGCGCTGGGCCGATCTGCGGCGCAAAAGCAGGAACGCATACACCCGCGACATCATCGTGTTGGGCGACTTTAACCTTCCCAAGGTGGATCCCGGTGATCCGATCTACGAGGCACTCACAAAGCGCGGGCTGCACCTGCCGGCCCACTCGGGCGAGGTTGGTTCTAGCATCGCCACGGACAGCCACTATGACCAGATTGCGTTTTTCCCTGGACAGACTCAAGACGAGTTCACGGGAGAATCTGGCGTGTTCGACTTTGACGGTGCTCTCTTCGCGACACTCTGGGAGACGCGCAGTCGGGAGGATTTTCTCGCCTACATGCGCTACTATATCTCGGACCACCGCATTTTGTGGGCCCAGTTTCAGGTTTAGCCAAGGCTGATTTTACTCGTTCAGTAGTTCCACGCTAGGCCGGAGATCAAGTTCATCTATCAGACCGTTCAGTTCGGCGTCGGTGAGGGGGCGGCCTTTGCCCGCGTGGGCAGTGAGTGTTGCCTCCATCATGTTGGTGCCAAAGGAGCGGCCTTCGTACCGGGGTGTGGACGTGATTACCTGGCGCACGTTCCGCGCTCGCAGAAACTCGATGTTTTCCTCAGTCGTGGTGTTGGTGATGACTGTTCTGCCCGTGAGGTCATCGGGTAAATACTTGCGCATAAAGAGAAAGTCGCCGGCGATCAGATCGGCGTCCGTAAAGTAACGCTGGTACCTGGGATCGGGCTCTTGACCACTACTCCCATAAAAGAGCAGGCTCATGGGAAAGTGACTGACGATGGGGAATAACACGCGGGCCAACCTGCGGTATGCGGGGATGCCTCGAATGGAAATGGGGATACCGAGGGCGATCATGAGGTCGCCAATGACTACTTTGTCGGCCACTTTTGCCACGGCCTCGGCCAGACCCAAACGATCAACGGCCACCGGTACGAAAGCGCGGCGGAAATGGGGCTGGTCGCCCAGTGCTGGCGCTGCCAACTCGAAAACGCGCCGCTCCAGTGTGTGCTTCAGCCCCCGGCCATCTACCACGGGCGTCTGGTGCACGTCCTGGACCAGTTTCAGCGCAGCGTGCAAGGGGTATTCGCGTTCACCCAGGCGCAGGTACAGGTCAACGCCGCCCACGCCCAGAGCGTCTACCACGCCGTCCAACTCGGCGAACAAGCGGCGGGCTTTCTGCGCGTCCCCATCGGTACCCAAACGCTCGACGCTGATTGGTTCCCCCTTGAGAGTGACGACGACCTGCTTATCGCGGGTGTGGCTTCCCAGGCTGACGCTGACGGCTCGTTTCATAAGGCAACCCTTTGAACTTTGTCATTTCGCGCAGTGCCGCAAAAGTCGCTCTGATGGTTGACTGTCATTCTGAGCGTAGCGAAGAATCTCCTTATTACGGTGGTGGAGACCCTTTGCTTCGCTCAGGGTAACAGGGTGGGTTTTGCGCTATTGTGGTCATTTCACATGAGGGCTTTTGTCCACCCAATTATACACCATGGATTGCCCATGGGAAAGGTTGACCGCGTGCAGGTATGACGCCAGGCAGTTGATCAGTTCGCTGCACTGAGGCGAAGCGCCGTCCCCGTCGCGGAACTGACGTTATGTCATCATTGACCCAGGATTGTAAATGACATTCAGAATATTGAGCCGCCTTTTTGTCATTTGTCATTTGTTCGTTTATAATTGGCAAAGTCCTCTATGATGATTAAGGAGTGTTATGGTCACCCGTGGTAAAGTGCTGGTCGCCATTCTCAATAACCTGCTCGACTTTGCCGTCGCACGCGACCAACATTGGTACCGCATCCCGGTCAGCAGCGTTAACAAGTGGTTGCAGGGCCGCTGGCCGCCGTCGTGGCTCGCCTTTTACCAGACAAAAATCTTTGGCAGCGAGGCCTTTGCCGTCAACTACTATGCCCGGGTGCTCGAGGTGCGGCAGGTTTACCGTTGGCAACTCTTCCCCGATCAGCCCCACGACGAAAAGGGAAAAAGACGCTACTACCAACTCATCCTGGAACCTCTACGACGTTTGCCCAAACCTATCCTCAGCCGGCGCTGGCGACGCATCGTCTTTATACCTACCACCTGGGAAAAATTCAGCACTGCTAGCGAGATTAACGACCTGTATGACGAGAGTCCGTTGGAAGACCATCTGTGGGCTGAGTTGAAACGGTTGCAGATCAGCGCCGAGCGACAAGAGTTCATCCGGGTGAAGGAGCGCTCTTATGCCCTTGACTTTGCCATATACTGCACGTCGGGGAAGATAGACGTGGAAACCGACGGCGACACCTGGCATGCCGATCCGGAGCGTATCCCACTGGACAACCTGCGCGACAATGACCTGGAGACAACCGGCTGGAGAGTATTGCGCTTTAACACTCTCCACATCCGTGAGAAGATGGCCGAGTATTGTGTGCCCACCATCGTCGAGAACATTAACCGGCTGGACGGCGTGGACGAAAAAGAGCGGCTGGTGCCACGCCGGATCAACCCGGATGCTCCTGATGGAGCGTACCAGTTGGGGTTGTTCGACGATACATCGAACGATTGAAAGAGATTTTGACGTTTGAATCGATCTTGAAAGTGCTCCGGCGACGTGTCTTCCAGCCCCGTTCACGGGGCGCGGCTCCGTAGCGCGGCGAATTCATCGCCGCGCGGTCGCCGGCGGAGAAACGCTTCTGATGCATCACACTCACCAGTTGACCTCCTGCCCATTTCGGATACAATGGCGCACGTTCCAGCGAAATGTTCTTTTGAGAGTGCGTCGCTCCAGGGGGTGGAGGTGTATCTTGGCAAGGTATAATCCAGGCAAACATCATCGTCGCTCCATTCGCCTACAGCAGCGCAATTATTACAGACGTATTACCCGCTCTACCTTTCTTTTGCTCCTTGTTTTTTGCTTCCTGCTTTTTCCTCCCGTCGCCCACGCCTCCCTCACTCCTCCTGTGGCCTCGTACACCATCGAGGTCACCCTCGACGCCGAGGCCAAGGCACTGGCGGCGCACCAAGTCGTCACCTACGTCAATACCACCGCCGCCCCCATCCCTGACCTGATCTTTCACCTCTACCTCAACGGCTTCCGCGACCAGAACAGTTTCTTCCTGCAAGAGGAGGGCCAGCAACTCTGGGGCAGCGAGTGGGACCCGGAACATCCCGGCTGGATTCAGGTCACCGGTATCCGCCTGAGTGATGGCACCTCGCTGACGCTGGAGGAGATCGAGGACGGCACGCTGGCCCGCGCTGGCCTGCCAGCGCCTATCGCGCCAGGGGAGATGGTGGAGATCGAACTGGACTTTTTGGCCCAACTGCCCCGTGTCTTTGCCCGCACTGGCTATGCCGGTGATTTTTTTATGGTCGGGCAGTGGTTCCCTAAACTGGGTGTCTGGGAGGATGGAGCCTGGAACGCTCATCCCTTCCACGCCCACACCGAGTTCTACGCCGACTTTGGCACATACGACGTGACCATCACCCTGCCCACCGACTATGTCACCGGTGGGACCGGGCTGCCCGTCTCCAAAGTGGACAACGGCGATGGCACTCAGAGTGTGCGCTACCATGCCGAGGACGTGATTGACTTTGCCTGGGCTGCGTCGCCCCACTTCAGGGAGGCTACTCGCCAGGTGGACGGGATCGAATTGCTCTACCTCTACCTGCCCGAGCACGAGTGGTCGGTCGAGCGGGCGCTGGATGCAATCCAGGCGGCGGTGAGCCACTATGGCCGCTGGTATGGCTCCTATCCTTACGCCCGCCTCACCGTCGTGGATGTGCCCGACGACGCGCCAGGGGCCGGGGGGATGGAATATCCCACATTGGCTGCGGCCGGTACGCAGAGTATGCTCGGGTGGGGGCTGGGCCTGAACCGATCTGGGATGGAGCATTCGCTCGAACTACTCATCGCCCACGAACTCGGCCACCAGTGGTGGCAGTCAATGGTCGGTTTTAACGAGGCTGAGGAGCCCTGGCTGGACGAGGGTTTCACCGACTACTCAGCCCTGCGGGTGATGGAGATGCTGTACGGGGCCGACGGTTCCCTCCTGGACGCCGGTTACCTGCAGATGGGCTATCTGGACGCCCGGCGGATGGAATACCTGGTTGCCCCGCAGGTACCGATGTACGGGCGGGCCTGGGACTTTGGGATGTTAGAGTACGGCATCGCGGCCTACTCCAAGCCGGTGGTCTCGCTCCGCACGCTGGAGCGTTTCCTGGGCGAGGAGACGATGTTGGATATCATGGGCACGTTCTTCCAGCGTTATCAGTTCGCCCACCCCACGACCGAGGATTTCCGCGCCGTGGCGGAGGAGGTCTCCGGACAGGATCTCTCGTGGTTCTTCGATGGTTTGGTTTACAGCGGGGGGGTGCTGAACTATACTGTGACCAACCTGGACGAACACAGCGTCACCGTGGCGCGCCAGGGCGGCCCTTCGACAGGCTCAGGGCATAGCCTGGTTATCCCAACCGAGGTGTTGGTCACCTTTGCCGACGGCAGCACGGTGCTGGAGCCGTGGGGTGGGGAGCAGGCTGAGATGACCTTTTTCTATGATGACCGGCCGCCGGTACGTTGCGCCGAGGTGGACCCGGAGCGCAAACTGGCGGTGGACCTGCTCTGGGCCGATAACGGCCTTGCGCGCCGGTTGGAGGTCTCGCCGTGGCTGGCGCTGGTCACCCGGCTGCTCTACAACCTCCAGAACGCGCTGCTGATACTGGGAGGGCTGTAGGCATGAAAGGTTGGGGCGTTTTCCGCATTGGTCTCTCTCGTGCAGCGCGTTACCGGTGGGTGCTGCCGATTCTATTCACCGTCAATCTGCTCAGCGCGCTGCTCCTGGCGTTGCTCCCGGCGCTGGGTCTGGCTGCAGAGTTTGGCCACCGGCCCGCTATCCGGGAGGCCGCCGACGGGGTGGACGCCTGGTTGGTGGTCGAGACGCTGGCAGCGCCGCTCAGTGGCACTGCGTTGGGAGATGGCTGGCCGGAACTGACGCGCAGGTTGCGGCAGGCGACGCTCCTGGGGCTGCTCACGGCGGCGATGTTGCCCCTATTGGCCTGGCTACCGTCCACATTTCTGAGCGGCGGTGTGTTACTGACCTACGCCGAGGCCCCACAGCCCTTTCGCTGGCGACGTTTCCTGTGGGGTTGCTACCATTGGTGGGGCGCGTTCCTGTTGCTGGGCGTGGTGCAGGGAGGCGTGTCTGTGGCGGTGTTCGTCCCGACTATCGCCATTGTGGGGGGAACCGTCGCCGCAGCCGGCGAGTGGCTGGCGTGGGTGGCTGTTCCCCTGCTGGTTTTTCTGGCAATGCTCTGGCTGGTGCTGATGGAATATACCCGCATCGTCGCTGTCGTAGAGGAGACGCGCCACGTCGCCCACGCTTTTGGCGAGGCGATGCGTTTTGTTTTCCGCCACCCGCTGCCGGTGGCCGGGTTCTATGGGCTGGCGTTCCTGTTGCTGGGCGCACTGCACGTGCTCTACCGCTGGGGGTTGATGCCACACCTGCCGCTTGGTTGGTGGTCACTTGTGCTGATCGTTCAGCAGGCGTTTGTCCTGGCCCGGCTATGGGCGTGGTTGGTGCGCCTGGCGGGGGGAGTGGCGCTGTATCAGGGAGAGTAGATGGGGAATGAGTAGATGAGTGATGAGGACGGCGGAACCTCATGGGGAGGGAGGCGGAGATACTGGTGTTTTGTGCATAGGAGGTTTTATGTTCGAGAGTGACCATCCCACGCTATTCGACTTGCAGGGTTACCACCGCGAACTGGACGCGGCCAAGGGCTTCCACCCTGACTTGTACTTCAACCTGCTCCTGTTGCAGGAGGAGGTGGGGGAACTGGCGTCGGTTGCGACGCGAGTATGGTGTGTTGAGCAGCGCACGGGCGATTCCGGCGTGGCATTGGATCAGCACCGCGACGGATTGGCTGAGGAACTGGCCGATTGCCTGGCCTATATCGTCAAACTGGCCAACTACACCGGTGTGGACCTGGAGGTGGCGTACCTGGCCAAGATGCGGCGCAACTTGAGGCGGGAGTGGAGGGATCGGGGAGAGATCAAGTAGCAGATGAGGAGGTATCCTGTGAGATCCATTGTCGAATGTGTGCCAAACTTTAGTGTAGGGCGCCAACTGGAGGTTGTCCAGGCCATCGTCGAGGCTGCGGCCAGCGTTCACGGGGTGCACGTCCTCGACGTTCAGTCGGACGTTGACCACAACCGCTCGGTCGTCACGCTGGTCGGCCCGCCGGAACCGGTCGAGGAGGCGGCTTTCCGTTCCATTGCCCGCGCCGCCGAACTGATCAACCTCGACGAACATCAGGGGGCGCACCCCCGCATCGGTGCGACCGACGTTGTCCCCTTTGTCCCGGTCAGTGGTGTGACGATGGAAGAGTGCATTCAGATGGCGCACCGGTTGGGCCAGCGTGTGGGAGAGGAACTCTCCATCCCGGTCTATCTGTACGAGGCGGCGGCTACCCGGCCCGAGCGAGTCAATCTGGCCGACGTCCGGCGCGGTGAGTACGAGGGGCTCAAAGTGGAGATTGAGACGAACCCTGACCGCGCCCCCGACTTTGGCCCGGCCAAACTTGGCCCCGCCGGAGCGACGGCCATTGGCGCGCGACCGTTCCTCATTGCCTACAACGTCTACTTGAGCACCGACGACGTCACCATCGCCAAACGTATCGCCCGCGCTGTGCGGCACTCTTCCGGTGGGCTGCACCACGTCAAGGCGTTGGGATTGCTGGTGGAGGGACAGGCGCAGGTCTCGATGAACCTGACTGACTTTTGCCGCACGCCCATCCATCGCGTGGTGGAGATGATCCGCAGCGAGGCGGCTCGTGATGGCGTGTTGGTGACTCGCAGCGAGTTGGTAGGGCTGACTCCACAGGCGGCTCTTCTGGAGGCGGCTCGCTGGTATCTGCAGCTGGGTATGGCCCCGGAGCAAGTGCTGGAGAACCGGCTGGCTGGGTTGGAACCGGACGTTACCCCGGTCTCCTTCCTCGACGCGGTGGCAGCCGGCACGCCAGCCCCGGGCGGGGGCTCGGTGGCTGCGCTGGCCGGTGCATTGGCGGCGGCGCTGGCGGCAATGGTCGGGCGGCTGACTTTGGGCAAGCCAAAGTACGCCGGTGTGGAGGCGGAGATGGAGACGCTGGTGGCAGAGGCGGAGCGGCTGCGGCAGGTGCTCACGGCCCGCATCGCTGAGGACAGCGCCGCTTTCGAAGCGGTGATGGCGGCCTACCGGTTGCCCAGGCGCAATGAGGATGAGAAGGGGGTGCGGCGAGCGGCGATTCAGGCCGCGCTGGTGCAGTCTGCTGAGGTGCCTCTGGCGACAGCCCGGGAGGCGGTCGTGGCGTTGGAACTGGCCCGCGCGACGGCGCAGGCCGGCAACGCCAGGGCCATCACCGATGCGGGGACTGCCGCGCACGTGGCGCGGGCGGCTGTGGCGGGAGCGGCGCTCAACGTGCGGGTCAACGCGGCGGCATTGAAGGACCAGGCGCAGGCGGCGGTTTGGCTGGCGGAACTGGCTGCACTGGAGCACCGTGCCGAGACGTTGGTGGCCAAAGTGCAGGCCATTGTTGAGGAGCGAGGTGGATTCTATTCTTGACTTTGAACTATAATCATGTTAAACTCATAGGGGTTTGTCACTTGTGCTGAGCTCTCGGAAAAGGGTAGGAGCCCAACCGCGTTGGGCGTTTCCCGGCCCCAGATGGCTAAAACTATTGGCCTGCTACCCATAAAAAGGCTTCTGTGTGACTTGCCGAGAACTCTCGTGCTGCGAAAGGGGGTGGTGCGCTGGGGCTCATGTTCACGTTTTTAATACCTCACGTCAGGCTAGACTGAACTATCACCAAAAGGAGAAACTAGAATGCGCAAGAATAGACTTTCCATATTATTCGTTTTGCTTTCCGCGACCCTGGTACTGGGGGGGTGCGGGGGCGGCGGGCCGCAGGTGGAGGGATGCCTGGGAACCGCCGAGGATGCTATCGTTGACCTCGAGTGCCGCGAGATCATGGTTGCTATCGAGAATGCCTATCTGCCCTTCAACTACGTTGATATCGAGACGGGCGAGCCTGGTGGCTGGGACTATGATGCCTGGGATGAGATCTGCACCCGGTTGCACTGCAAGCCTGTTTACGTGGAGGCGGCCTGGGAGGGCATGATCCAGGCGGTGGGCGATGGCCAGTTCGACGCTGCGGCTGATGGGATCACCATCACCGACGAGCGCGCCGAGATCGTGGACTTTTCCACTGGCTATATCAACATTGACCAGCGGTTGTTGGTTCGCCTGGATGAGGATCGCATTGAGAGCATTGATGACATCGTGAACGATGAGAGCCTCGTCCTCGGCACGCAGACCGGTACGACCAACTATGAGACGGCCACCAAGTTCCTGCCGGAGGAACGCATCCAGGCCTTTGAGCAGTTCCCATTTGCTGTGCAGGCGCTGATCGCCGGTGACGTGGATGCAGTTATCATTGACGAGGTGGCCGGCCAGGGGTACCTGGGTGAGAACGCCGACCAGCTGGAACTGGTTGGTCCTTCGATGTCCAGCGACCAGTTGGGTTTCATCTTCCCCAAGGGGAGCGACCTGGTTGATCCCGTGAACCAGGCCATCAACTCGATGAAGGCGGACGGCAAGCTTGAGGCACTGAACCTCGAGTATTTCGGCCCGAACTTTACTATCACCTACGATGACATTGGCCCTGGCGCCTATGGCGAAGAATAGATGTTGCTTAATATAGGTGTTGGATAGGCCTGACCGGTGTGCAGAATCTTGGATTCTGCACACCGGTTTTATGGAATGATAGGAGTTATATGTGGCTGATAATCCATCTATCTCAGTAGTGCAAGACAGACCTCAGATAGAGTCACGCCAGATTAAAAGGGGGAAACGGGTGTCTGAGTTCCCCTGGTGGTTCCTGACGATGATCCTGATCGCTGTCTGGACAGCCTATGCTATTTACAACAATGAAAATTATCGCGAGGCTTTTGAATTCATACTGATAGGCCTCCGCGTGACAATCGTCACATCGCTAGTGTCTTATGGGATTGCATTGGTGTTGGGTCTGCTGGCTGGGTTGGGCCGTATCTCGCGTAACGTGGTGCTCAACAATCTCGCCACATTGTACGTCGAACTTGTCCGTGGTATCCCTATGCTCGTGCTCATATTTTTCATCGCGCTGGTGGGGGTGCCAATTGTAGTGGATAGCATAAATAGCCTGGGTCATTGGCTAAACAGTCTGGGCCTGACATCGGCCGGGGGTGTCCTAACCAGTATGGAGAACCAGGCTATCGCCATGAACGTGCGGGCTGTTGTTGCACTGTCCATCACCTATGGGGCATTTCTGGCCGAGATATTTCGGGCCGGTATTCAATCTATCACCCGTGGGCAGATGGAAGCGGCGCGCTCGCTCGGCATGAGTTACGGGCAGGCTATGCGTTACGTCATCCTGCCCCAGGCAATCCGCAACGTCCTGCCCGCGCTAGGGAACGACTTTGTGGCGATGGTAAAGGACTCGTCGTTAGTATCGGTTCTGGCCGTGCGAGACATCACGCAGGTCGCCCGTTTGTACGCCGGCCGTTCATTCCGTTTCCGTGAGGCGTACACCACGCTGTCCGTCCTGTACTTGACAATGACAGTCGCGCTCTCCTTGGTAGTGCAATTCGTGGAAAGGCGGTTACGTACAGATGGGTGAGCATAGAGACATTATCGTCATCAAAGATCTCCACAAGCACTTTGGCAGCGTTATAGCGCTCAACGGCATTAACCTGAGGGTCGAGCAAGGCAAGGTTATAATTGTGATCGGACCCAGTGGCTCAGGTAAGTCAACCATGCTACGCTGCATCAACCACTTGGAGGTGCCGACCAGCGGAGAGATTTGGGTAGATGGTCAGCGGTTGACGACCGACCCGAAGCAACTCAACGCTGTCCGCACCGAGATTGGGATGGTTTTTCAACTCTTCAATCTGTTCCCCCATCTCACTGCGTTGGAGAACGTCACACTTGCCCAAAGGATAGTACGCAAGCGCTCGACCGAGGAGGCCAAAGCGATCGGGATGGAGCAATTGGGGCGCGTGGGCATCCCGGAAAAGGCAGATGCCTATCCTACGCAGTTGTCTGGCGGGCAAAAGCAGCGCGTGGCGATTGCGCGGGCGCTGGCGATGAATCCCAAGATCATGCTCTTCGACGAACCCACTTCGGCACTTGATCCTGAGATGATCCGCGAGGTGCTGGACGTGATGCTTGACTTGGCGAAGGAAGGTATGACGATGCTGGTCGTCTCGCACGAGATGGGCTTTGCCAGGGCGGCCGCCGACCGGATGATCCTTCTCGACAACGGCATCATTGTCGAGGATACCACGCCGGAATTACTATTCACTGCGCCCAAGCACGAGCGGACCAAGCAGTTCCTGAGCCAGATCTTGCACAAGTGAGGGGTAGCCGTCCACGTGAGGGCCAAGAAACCGGTTTTTTTGCACAGGAAGACTTTCCTGACAGCGGGGAAGCACCCGCAAGCGACACTACTTTGCTTATGAAGCACCAAAAACCCGGTTTCTGGTCTAGCCCCTGAACGGTTGCATAAGGGTTGGGGCGTAAGAGGGGTTAGGAAGACTCTCCCAACAGCCACTCCGTTACCAGCATCTCCAGCGTCCCATCCGCCTTCATCTCTGCCAGCGCCTCGTTGATCGCTCGCAGCAGGCGCTGGCTGTCGTGTCGCACGGCCACGACATAGGGTTCCTCGACGACTGGTTCCCCCACGATGACCAACGCGAAACCCTTGGGGTTTTCCGAAACCCCAAGGGTTTTGGCCATCGCCTCCAGCGCCGAGACGTGATCCACCAATGCACCGTCAGCCTCCCCTGCCGCGACCGCCGCCAACGCCTCGGCAGCCGTCTGGTAGTGTACAACGGTGAGGTCAGAGGACTCCTGTGCCCATTTTCGTGCCTCTAGGTCCCCCTGCGTACCGAATTCTACCGCCAGCGTGCATCCGTCCAGATCAGAAACCTGACAGTTTTTCCGAGACATGTCAGGTTTCTCGCGCACCACCAGTACCTGCCCGGAGTCAAAGTAGGGGGCCGAGTAGGCGAAATCGGCCATACGAGCGGGATTGACGACGAGCGCAGAGATGACGACATCCACGCGGTTCACTGCCAGCGCGTCGTAGAGGCCGTCGTAGGGCAGATTGGCGACGAACTGCACCTCGACCCGCAGCCGCTGTCCCAACTCCCGCGCCAGGTCCACGTCGAACCCGACCAGCGTCCCGTCACCACCGGTGGCTTCGAAAGGTGGAAAACTGGCGTCCATTCCCACGCGCAGGATGCCGCTCTCGTGCACACGCTCCCAAGCAGCGTCGGGACGTGCACATGCGGCAAGGCAAACGACAAATGACAAATGACAAATGACAAATGACCAACGGCAGATGTGTTTCATTTTCTTCTCCACCCTCTACCCTCCATTCCCCATTCTCCATTCTCCATTCTCCATTCTCTCCCCTCTCTCTGATTGTACACGCTACTGCTGGGTGTGGCAACTGTGCAATCGGTCAATGTCCTGGAATCCGTGTTCTCAGCCTGGACTTGACAATCTGCGCCACTTCTATAATACTTGAACCCAACACACAGTGGTCATTGACCTGACGGTGCTCCTGCTGTTGGCCTTACGTCAGGGATAGAACGGCAGATGACAAGATAGTCTGTTGGCAAGGTGTGGATGTGACGTTTCACCCTTCACATCTCGCTGGACGTGCAGTGAAACGGCCTGCTGACGCTGCGAGCGTCAGCCCAGTCAACATCAAAAGGAGGAATCCCATGAGAAACAAAACACGCACCATCTTGTTCCTGGTCGCCGGTCTGATCCTGCTGGCCGGCATGGTAACTTCCATCGCCGCGGCCCGCGAGGGCGTGTGGAAGACTGACGGGGCAAACCAGGTCGCCGCGCCCCGGCTCGGCGCATTCATCAACATCTGGCTGGAGACCAACGTGGACAACCTGGAGCCGGCGATAGCCTACAACAGCAATCACGACGAGTACCTGGTGGTGTGGTCTAACACACGGAGTGGAGGGGCAACCAAGGACATCTATGCCCAGCGGGTGCGCGGCGACGGGACCCTGCTCAGCAATTTCACCATAGTTCACAACGCGAGTTTCCATAACTACGAGCCCGACGTGGCCTACAGCCCGGCACAGGACGAGTATCTCGTCGTATACACTTACGACAGTGTCATTACGGACAGCGACATCTGGGCCCGGCGCGTCAAGTGGGATGGCAGCTGGATGGGCAGCGAGTTCGCCATCGGACGCAAAACCAATAAGCAGCACCACCCCGCCGTCGCTTATAACAGCGACGCCGACGAGTACCTGGTGGTGTATCAGAACACGTGGGGGGGCGGCGGACAGGACGTAGACGCCGAGCGCGTGCGTGCCAGCGACGGGACGGCACTGGGCTGGGTCAACATCGCCGCTGGTGCGGGATACCGCAGTTTCCCGGACGTGGCCTACTGCCCCGCCAGCAACTACTACCTGATAGCGTACACCTTCCAGCCCAGCAGCGTCACCGATCCTGGCGACATCTATGGCAAGGTGGCCTCATGGAACATCGGCTACCTCAGCTCCGAGATCCACATCTGCGATGACATCAACGACCAGGGCACTGTCGCCGTGGCCGGCAGCGCAGAAGAATACCTGGCTGTCTGGGAGGATAGTCCCAGCGGTTCGACCACGGAGATGTACGCTCGACGGTTGAGCGCCGACGGCACGCCCCAGGGGCCGGGCGGCGGTTTCTGGATCACCGGGTCTCCCGGACGCTACGATGAAGCTCCGAGCGTGGCCCATGGATCCGGATACGGCTACTTGATCGCCTGGCAGCGTTTCATCTCCCCGGGCAACTACGACGTGTACGGACGCTACGCAATGCCGGGGCGGGATAGCGGCGCGGGCGGCGAGTTCGCCCTGGACAACGATGTGGCCGCGCAAATGTACCCGGCCGTGGCCTGCGCCACCAATGGGGACTGTCTGATGGCCGAGGAGGACAGCAATTCTGCCGGCGGCGATTTTGAGATCCGCGGGCGGCTCGTGTGGCCTTATCACGTGTTCCTGCCGCTGACGCTGCGCAATCACCAGTAGAACAGCGGATGCCAGGACAGCAATGGATAGGCCGGTGTCAGTTCTTCGTCATAGGGCTGGCCCGGCCTATTCGCGTTGTCGTCCACGGAAAGAGGGTGATGGGTATGTGATGCCTTGCGTCTCCCTGGCTGTGTGGTGCGGCCTTTCACCTGTGTTATGGGCGGTTGGACTTTTTGAATCACTGGTAGATAATCACTATTGAAAATGTACGCCGTTTGGTGTACTATATGGTGTGGGAATTACGACATCACTCGCGAGTTCTCTCGGAAAAGGGTAGGAGCCCAACCTCGTTGGGCGTTTCCCGGCCCAAGACGGCCAAAATGATTGGCCTGTTGCCCGTCAGAAAGTTACCCGCTCGACTTGCTGAGAAATCTCTCATTTGTAAGGAGGAACAGCGATGAAAAAGGTACATTGGTTCACATTGGCCCCGACCCTGGGGCTGTTGGTGGTTCTCGTGGCTAGCCCCGATAAAGGGTTGGCCCAGCCTGTGGGTGTGGATACAGAACCCTGCACTGAATTGTATCCCGCCATAGCGCTTACTGAACAGCCTCCGCTTCCCTCCACAGGCATGGCCCCGACGGCTCCCGTGTCCTTTCCTCTAGTTGGGGGCATCAGATCCATCGCTGGCTCGTCGGTGACGACAGAAAATTGCTATGAACCTGGTCACACGCAGACACTGTGCTTTACCGTCTACAATGGGTCCACCGATGGTGAGTGGCTGGATAGGGTGAGGCTGACCTTTCCCACCTCCCTGGGCGACTGGACTGTGTCCTGTCAGTCGCAGGATGCGACAGATTCCAGCGGCTACCCGGTCAACCTTACCTGCAGCAATTCCTTCCCCTACGAAGTGCTCTACACAGACAATGACATTGAGACACCAAATATAGGTGAGATCACCTCCGGAAGCAGTTGGGGTTTTTGCGTTGCCGTGACCGTTCCTCTCGGCTACAACGGCCCCCGCATCGTCAACTGGGGACTCTCCGGCGATCAAGATCCCTTTAGTGCAGAGCCGCATGACATCGCCGGCACGCTGAGCATTGAGGAGTGCATGCCATTGATGTTAAAGCCCAGCAGCCTGGTGGTGGAGGGCTGCAACGGCATCACGCAGACGCATACCTTTGAACTCTGGAACAACACGGGCGGCGACGGCATTTTCAACCTGGCGTACAACGCGCCCGAAGGTTGTGGGGATTTCACCGGCCCATCCAGTTTCTTTATGTCCGCCGGAGAGACCGTGACCTTTACCGTTCAATTGGAGCCCGATCTCTGCATGGCAGCGGGTGAACAGATGACCGTCACACTTGAGGCTGTGGGCAACGGCGAATCCGATGATTCTACCATCGTCAATACCGTCACCGAACTCGCGGGTTGGCAGGGACGTACCTTTAGCCCTATCCCGACGATGGACAACGTTGTTGTCTGGGCCTCCCATCAAGACGGCGGTCTGTGGTCTATCGGGGGGTATGGTGCCGGCGGAGCAACGCAGCGCTACGACCCCCACACCGGCACCTGGACCACCCATGCGACGGAGATGTCGCCTACCATTGAGTATCCAATGGATGGCTGTTATGGTCTGGATGACCAGGACCCTCCGCACGAGATCGTCGTTCTGTTCCCAGATACCATCATCACTGGCTCACTGCACGTTTATGACATCACGGCTGACCAGTGGTATACCCGCCCTGTGCCCGGTTTCTATCCCCCCGAGGGTCGCTGGGGACAGGATGTCGTCTCTCTGCTCAATACCCCTGGCGTAAACCAAAACGTCTGTTACCTGTCCGGCGGGTCCACCCAGACAGGTGGGGGTAGAACGAGAGACCTGTGGGTATATCATCCTGCCACAAACTCTGGCGGCTACCTGGACTATTTTCCTGCCGAAATCTGGTTCAACTTTCACGCTTCGTGGTACGTGCCTTGGGTAGGTGACGCTGGATCTATCTGTGTGGGCGGCGGCGTTGACTACTATAGCAATGTCGTCAGCGCCACGCATTGTTATGACCTCGCCACCGGTACCTTTAACGGCGAGAACGCTGACCTGGGCCCCCTCCCGGAGCCATGGTGGGGCATGGCCGATGGCTGGATGGTGTACGAGGGGCGGTACCAGATCTGGCTTGCCAACGGCGTGGCCCAGGACGGGACGCTGCTCCCAGCCTCGGCCTACGCGGATGAGACGACGGGTGGCTTTGTCTACGGGCCGGAAATCCCTGTTGCTCTCTATCGCCTGGAGGGGGATGGCTGGGATGGCCAGTTCTACGCCGAGCAGGGCGCGGCGGGTGGTTTTATGTATAGCACCCACAATCAACTTCTCGTGCAGTGCCCGGTGTGTCATTCAGTCTATCTCCCCCTGGTGCTTCGGGACTATTATTAGCCCGACTGTCAGTGGGATCTCTCCTCTCTGCAACCGTGGCGGAATCTCTTTTTGCCAGCGGTGATATGGGATGCCTGGAGCGCAAAACAGAGAGCGTGATTGGGGAAAGGGGTGAAGATGAATTGTTATCACCAACATTTGGCATCTCGTTTGATCTTGGCATGCCTCTTGGGCCTCGCCCTGGCCTGCGGCGTCGGCCCGCCCGATGTGGACGATGGGAACGCGCCTGCCACACAGCCGGTCGTCACCGAGACTCGCCTGAACGGTGTGGCCCGCTTGACCATACTCCCGCCCGGCACCAGCGAGCAGAACCTGATCCTTGACAGTGATTCCTTCATCTACTTCCCGTTGATTTTCAAATCTCAGATGTCTCCCATAGTGGCAGGATGTGCCGTTTTTCCCGCCGACAACGTGTGGAACGCACCCGTGGATACCCTGCCCTTGGATCCCAATTCGGCTACCTACGTCAACACCATAGGGGCCAACGGCTATGTCCACGCCGACTTTGGCTCCGGCACCTGGGACGGTGGCCCCATCGGCATCCCCTACGTAGATGTGCCGGGCAGCCAGCCACTGGTGGACGTCACCTTTGAGTACGACGACGAAAGTGACTCCGGTCCCTACCCTATCCCCGCCGATGCGCTCATTGAGGGCGGCCCCGGAAGCGATGGCGACCGGCACGTGCTGGTGCTGGACCGCGACAATTGTATTCTGTACGAGATGTTCTATGCCTGGCCGCAGCCCGATGGGAGTTGGGAGGCTGGATCGGGTGCCATCTTTGACCTGCACTCGCACGCACTCCGGCCAGAGGGCTGGACCTCGGCCGACGCGGCCGGCCTGCCTATCCTGCCGGGCCTGGTGCGCTACGACGAGGTGGCCGGGGGCGAGATGCGGCACGCGATTCGTTTCACCGCGCCGCAGACCCGCAGGGCCTACGTCTGGCCCGCGCGTCACTATGCGTCGAGTCTTACCGGAGCGTCATATCCACCCATGGGCCAGCGCTTTCGCCTGCGGGCCGATTTTGATATTTCGGGCTTTTCGCCTGAGGTGCAGGTCATCTTGCAGGCACTCAAGAAATACGGTATGATCCTATCCGATAACGGTTCGTCCTGGTTCATCTCCGGCGTGCCCGACGAGCGTTGGGACAACGACCACCTCCACGAATTACACCAGGTTCACGGATCGGATTTCGAGGCGGTGGATGTGTCGTCGCTGATGGTGGACCCCAACTCGGGCCAGGTAGGGAACGATGAACAATGGGGTGAAAAATGAATCGTAACCATACGCACTTGATCGTTCGTTGGATGCCGGTGATCCTGGCCGGGCTACTCCCCGGCGTCAACGACCGAGACCGATTTCTACAACACGAATCCCCATTCCCTGGCCGCAGGCCAGCGCATCCGCCTGAAACAGACGATCGTGGATGACGGAGGCGATGTAATTGATGAAAACGACTTGTTTGACTTTTCAATGGGAAGGATACAGGATGAATCACCGTCACCGTCACCGGCACTGGGCTGTCTATTCAACTCTGGCAGTTACTACTCAGGCTGCCTCTCCAGTGGTACACGGAATGAAGGGGGAGCCAGTCAAAGCATCATAAATGGCACCAATCACGTTCAGGCCGTGTTTGCGGACGGTCGAGATGTAACTGCGAA
>JAXHUO010000016.1:0-78749 GCA_034189605.1 Chloroflexota bacterium | reverse complement strand
TCATCCTGTCTTCACTCTGGATAGGCACTGCCCGACCACATCGTTTCCACCCTGAACAGAACCACTCGCTCACTCCCCTCGCCCCACACCGCCACCGGCTGTAGCAAAGGATGAGTCGTCTCTCCAGCATACAACTCCACTAGTGGCACAGGACGGTTCCAGTCGAGCAACATATACCCGACATCATACCGGTTGGCGACTTGCAGGAGAACATCAACACCCGCGTTAGGCACGACCACTGCCGGTCTACGAACATGATACCAGAAACCAGGAGGGTTACCAACCATGATTATCGTACTCTCCGGGACACCATGCGCATCCAGCCACGCGCCGACCTCCTGATAGGCCTGGTCGGCGTCCTGCGACCAGGCAGGCAGTTTACCTGCCATCGCGTAGCCGCTCAGTGCCACGGCTGCCACCACCGTCGCGGTAGCGAACACCGTCTGGGCTTGTCGCAGGTTCCAGCGCCGCCGCCGGCTCGCCCAACCCACTGTCGCGTCCAACCCCTCCATTGTCGCCGCGAAGAGGAACGGCAGTGCGAGCCCACTAGCGTGAAAAAAGCCACCTCGTGGGCCAGGGAAGGTGAAAGCCAGAGAGTGGGCCAGGTAAACGAGGCAGAGGTAGACGATAGAAAGAGTAAAAGGAAGACGACGATGCAGGCGGTAGAGGCCAACGATGACCAAGGGCAACAAGAAAATCAGGCAATCCTCGGCCAGGAAGCGCTCCAGGTTCACCCCTGTGGCCCACAGTTTCGATCGCGCAATCTCTAGCCAACCCCATGCCAGGTAGGAGCGCAGCGAAAGATCACAGCCATAACAGAACAAATCATCGTAGGTGCGCAACCAGAGGGTCTTGGTGCCCGCCGGAGAGAGCGGCAGACCAATCACACTCAGATTGCGAAGGAACCATGGACCCATTGTGAGCAAGTAACCGAGAACGACCAATGAACAATGAACAATGACAAATGACAAATGACAAATGACAAAACGTCGTGCGTGGTACGTGGTGCATGATAAGGGACGGGCCAGTAGAGCCAGGATGACCACGGGCAGCAGCAGGATGCCATCGGCACGGGTGAGATGGGCCAGGCCGACCAGCAACCCGACCAGCAACCAGCGACCAGTTTCCAGTTTCCAGTTTCCAATATCCAGTCTCCAGTTTCCAGCCAGCCACAGCGCCAGACTGCCAAAGAGGGCAAAGGGAGTAAAAGTCTCTGGGAGAGTCCAGTACGGGAAAAAAAGACCGCTGAATAGGGTGAGGAGGCCAGCAACCCAGGCATGGCGGCGCACACCCATAGTTTGCCAGGCAACAATGTACCCCACCAAGGGAAACAGAGCCGCGAGGAAAACAAAGGGAATCTGAAGAGCGAAAAAAGAGCCAGGAAGATAATGCAGGTTGGAGATTGGAGATTGGAGATTGGAGAAAAGAGCGGCAAAGGGAGCCGCTAGAAGAGAGGGAAGTGGCATCCAGTAAAGGAAGCCCGGGTGGGGCAGGCCGACCGGATCATCCAGGTAATGCCAGAGGAAAGGCTCGCTGAGACCGTCACCCTGAGCCAGGCGCACCGCTCCAGCGGCGTAGTAAGCCGTATCCATATACCCTGGGCGACGGATGATGACCGCCACGATCAACCGCACGGTCAGCGCCAGAAAAAACAGCCACAGCAGATCAGAAACCAGGTTCTTTGCGAAAAACCTGGTCTCTCTTTTTTCCGGAAAACCTGGTCTCTCGGCATCAGTCACCATCGCATCGCCATAGAGATTACCCTCAGGTAGGGGATCCCCCACTGCAACGCCGTGTTGAACACACATAAACCATCACCACTTTGTCCTCATAGGCCCGCTCCCAGTCCGGCGAGGCCGCCAGCGCCCTGGACAGCGGCCCCTCCGCCGTGACCAGTGCCGTGCACACGCCATGGGCCTCCAGCATGGCTTCCCAGCCCGGCGCAGCCGCCTCCAGGTAGAGATAATCCAAAAGAAAATCATCGCCATAGAGATCGGCTCGCCCATCCACAAAGACCGGATAAGCAGGTGATAGCCGCCAGATGAGATAGCCACCCCATCCATAGGGGTTATAGAGCGTACCCGGTGGACGCCGATCCGCGATCCAATCCACTCCATCAACCGGGAACCCTGTCTGCCGTACCGCCGCCTCGACCACTAAAGTGCGCCATACCGCTCCGGCCTTGAGCAACGCCGCGCCTATCAGCAACAGGACCAACACCCCATTGAGAGCCGCTCTTCCAGGCGTCATTGCCCGTGACGAGTGGCGGCCCAACCAGCGCGTCTTGAGCTGCGACAGCCACGGGGCCGCGTGCCGGCTCAGGACAGGAGCAGTAATCACAGCATAGAGTCCCATCGCGCGCTTCGATTGCATGGTCATGTAAGCGAACACTGCCACGGGCAGCAGTTCGGCCCAACGCCCCTGTCTGTCAGAGACACCTACCACCACCAGAGTCAGCAAAAGCAATGCGATAAAGGGCTGGTTGGTCAGGCGATGAAAATCAGGAGAAGCCCACTCTGTTATAAATTGGCGGGCCACCTGTTGTCCCGCATTGTAGAACGGATAGCCCCACATCTCGAAACCGTAAGGGTTGAGTGGAACTAGCAACAATGCCAGTGCTCCCACCCCAGCCAGCCACCCAATTTCGCGCCATGAGCGCGTCCCGTCCACGTGACACAAGTGGTCCAAGGCCTCGCCGACCAACGTGAGAGCCAGCAACACCATGCCCAGGACGTACCCGGCGTGCATGTTGGCCCATAGTACAAAGAGTGGTGGAATGAACCACAGCGCCCTCCGCTCGCCACGCCGCCAGAGATACAATAGCCCTCCCAGGCCCGCCGTCAACACATAGGTCGCCAGGTGCGGTCGCACTGTCCACACCGGCCCACTGACGGCCGCCGCCCATACCAGCACAAAGGCCCGCACGAAAGGCCCACCGCTCATCTGCGGCCAGACCAATGCCAGCGCCACCGTCGCTCCGGCAGCGACCAGCAGGCCCAGACCAGCATAGCCCAGCCAACGATAGAACAGGTAAAACCCGACCTGGGCCAGCCAGCCGTTGTCTATCCATGGTGCACCGGCCTTGGTGTGCGAAAAGGGGTCTGTGTGAGGGATCAAGCCATGCTCGACGATGTACCGACCACTCGCCAGGTGCCACCAGCCGTCGTGATCCACCGGTACCCGTGCTGACATCGCAAACACGGCTGTCAACGTCACCAGCCACACCAGCCGGCGAGTATCCAGCCAGGCCCACCATTTTCTACCCATCTCTAATCTCCAACAAGAAGGCAAAGGAGAGGCAACTCAAGATCATCGCCAGATAATTGTCCTGGAAGATGCGGGAAAAATATCCCAGCACCAACTGAAGCATAGCGAACCCAAACCAGAAGGTGCTCAATCTATTGCGCCGTATTTGGCAGACCAGTAGCAAGCAGAGCACAGGGCCACCGATCAGCAACTGGGGGATCCAAAAGGGCAGATAGGCTGTCTCCGAGCCCACCAATCCAAACAGCCGGAGCAAGAACCCAAACCCCATTCCCCACAACGGGTAACTGGTCGGAGAGCGGCCTGTGAGGTAGGAGAGGACATCATCTACAAAGGCTCGTGGGTCCCAGAGCAGAAACGGCCCCACAATAAGCGCCACTGTCAGGTAAAAGGGCCAGGCATGGAGCACCAGTCGTCGTAGAGAACGCCACGAGATATCATCTCCGAGCAGGTACAGAAAGTAAAAAGGAAGCCCGAACCAAATAGTCTGCTTAGTGGCACAACCCAATCCCATCGCTACCATCGAGAATGATCGCCGGTTCTGCAGCGCCAGGTAAAGACTCAGCAATACCCAGAACATGCCCAGAATGTCATTCCGCCCATCGGCGGTGAAGGTGAGCAAGGGCAGGTTCATGCCCAGAGCGATCACCATGCCCAGCCTCCGCTCTTCTCGCGTAGCCAGTGCAGCGCTGAGTGGCAGACTGAGCAAGAGAAGAGCCACGTATAGCATCCGGCCGTCGTACCAACCCAAAATGCGCCAGCTCAGAAAGGCCGGCGGCAGGTGCACGAGGAAGGTAAGAGGCAGATAGGCCAGATGGTAGACGGCCGGATTGGGAGAGCGCGGGAAAGGGGCCTGCTCCAAGGGGGTCCCCACATAATCTTCAACGTAGGGGTTCTTCCCTTCCAACAACAGCCGTACCGCCTCCTCGGTCTGGATCAAGCCATCGTGAACGCAGAGATGTGCCCCTTCGGCTCGCCGACAGGCTATCTGCTCTAGCGCCGGCACCAGCAGGAGGAACAGCACGGCCACAAATATCAGCGCCAGTTTGAGGCGAAAGATGAGATGGCGATGGTCTGCCAATCGTCGGACACGGGCCACTCCGTCCAGGGCCAGGTAGATCATGCAGATAGGTACGAGCACCCCCAGACCCAAAGACGTGGAAAAAACAGTCCGCACCAGCAGATAGCCCGACAGGGCTAGCAACAGCATCCAGGAATCGAAGGAAATCGGTACTCCCTCGGAATCACCACCACCCACCATTCTCAACCTCCTCTACCATACTGCAACCCGTCCCCAGCCAATGCCCGCCGCAATTGCAGCGCCGTGCCTGCTGCCACGCTGAACAGCACCAATGCAACACCGATCAGCCAACCCACTGGCAGGCCCAGAAACCAGAGGTAGACGCACCAAAAGTCCGGCACATTGAAAGAAAGCACCCCCACTGCCTTGCTTTGCCAGTCCTTGATGAAAGTACCATTCTCTGGACCAATCAGCGCCGCCAGGGCGGCCCGCGATGCGGGATCGCGCACCAGCGTCAGCGCCTCTGTCAGTGAGCGCACTTGGCCCGTGATTGGCGAAGCGGACCAGTGGTAGTGCACACGGTAAAAGTACTCTACCGGCGTCGCCGACTCGTCCAGCACACGCTGGAGGTGACGCACCCAGTTGACCGAAACACCTAGCACCTGGATAAACAGCGAGAGCGCCACTAACAACACCAGGAAAATGCGGCCTATCCGCCGTGCCTGCCAGCGAGGGATTATCTCGCCTGCCGGCAACAAGACCAAGGGCACAATGGGCAACAGCAAGCGCGGCCCCCAACCACCGCCACCACTCCAATCCCGGTAGAGAGCATGGCTCACCAGATGGAATAGGGCCAGCCCAAGGATCAGCCAGGCCCAATCACGCCGCCGGAGTGCGGGCCACCCAAGTACACCTAACAAGAGCAGCGGCATGAAAACAAAGAGCCCCTTCCCCGGGCTCAGGAGCAGGCTGTAGAGTCCCAGAAAAAGTGGTGTGTTCCAGGCCACCCCTCGGTAGCCAGACTCCAGCGGGTCGCCGAAACGATAGACGTTATAACCCAACGTCGCCAACTGTCCAAACGCCAACGGGATCAATAACACAGTTGCGCTTCTGAACAGGCGGTCCGGCCTATCCAGCCAAACACGGATCAGCGCCCAGGCAGCCACCGGCAGCGCCAGCAGGAGAGCCATCTGGCGTGTGAGGATCATCCCTCCCAGCATCACCCCTGCTGCCGGGAGATGATCACATTCGACTGCATATATCGCTCCCAGCAGGAGCAGTGTCGCCAGAGGCTCACTAAAGGCACTTTCGGCATAGTACCAGGCGATGGTACCCAGGCCATAGAGAAGGGCCAACGTAACCGCCAGAGAGATAGAGTAGATGCGACGGGCCAGATAGAATAATAGTACAGCAGCGCCAGCGGTCAGCAGCGGGTTAAGTAACATCACCGCAGCCCGCGTCAAAAAGCCCTCTGTCGCACCCGGTAACAGCGATGCTAACGCTCGCCCCAGCGCACACAGCGGAGCCGCTGCCAGCGACCAGCCCAGGCCATACTTGGCATAGTAACGTCCGTCGGCCCCCCACAGGCCATAGCCATCACCACCCTCGAACAATTCGACCGGCTCTACCTCCCCCCAGGCCCCGAAGGTGTCGGTCATGCGAGGCTCCATCGGGATGGCGAGTCCCTGACCGGTCACCAGGCTATAGGTCACGCGGTACATCGTCTCGCCGTCGCCGCTATCTATGCGCAAGGAGGCAGAGAGCAGATAAAGGGCTAGTAGCAGGATAAAGATATACCTGGCCATCTTGCACTCGTTCATTGCTGTCATGTGATACGAACCTCCAAAGACACCCCCAACGCTCTCAGCCCCCGTCCCCGGGGGCGAGTTCGCAAGTTGGCTCACCCATGGCAGAGCCACCGTTTCGGGGGCGGTCGTCGAGCGAGAAGCGCAAGGCAAGCCATCAGTCCAACCAGTGAGGCCCCTAGACCCCAGCCCAACGCCGGCGGACAGTAGACAAACGCCACCATGTGGGAACCTGACTCCAGGTAGATCCCACTCAACACTCCATCCACGCGGTAGAGTGCCTCTGGCTTCCCATCCACCTCTACCTGCCACTCAGGATACCACGCCTGGCTCAAAACCAAGAATCCCGGGCGGTCGAGCGTGACATCCAACACCAACCGGTTGGGCGACCGTCGCACCCACACGACCTCGGCCTTTACCTCGCCCGATATCGAGCTCCCCCCCGCTTCGGGGGGGCCGAGGGGGGTGAGCGGCTCGCCACCTTCCACGGCCGCTGCCCGCGCCACGTCGTGGGTCTGTACCCACTCCAATGCCGCGGCGAAATCATCCACCGGTTCAACCCGACCGACAATAAAGGCTCGGGGTAAAAACTGTTCGTTCTCGTATAGATAGGTAGTGTCAAAACGGGTCTCTTCCCGCAACCCTTCCACTGTCAGCGGGAACTCGCTCGCCACATAACGCACGTTGAGCAACCCCAACAGTGATGCGCGGGGCACCGCGGCACGGTTGACGGTGGCAATGGAAGCATCACCATCCATAGCAGGCACAGTCTCACCATAACCCTGGCGCAGGACACCGGAGGCCACTTCTATGAAGGCGGCATATTCTTCCAGATAAAGCGGATCTACACCGTCGGCAGTCTCCAGGCCATAACGAGCGGCAATGTGGCGGGGCAGGCTGTAACTGGGGCTGTAGACGCGAAACGGCTCCCCATCCACCTGTTGGGCCAGGTAAGAGCCCAGGCCACTCTCAGCGAAGACGGCCTCCGATGATCGCCCATCAACCAGCGTCGCATCCATCATCCACAGGTCCACCAGCACCAGCACCGTCAACGCTGTGACCGACATCCGGCGCGGCAGAGACCGTCTGGCTATGATCATACACAACGCTGCCGTGATCGGAGTTACCACGCCAAACACCACCAGGTTGACCGGCGGCTTCCCAAAGGCGGCAGCGTACCCCAACACCAAGGCCAACGCCAGCGTTCCCAGCGCCACGGTAGCCCGGTTGAGCGTCCGGCGACCACGGCCGCTCAGTCCTTCCAGCAGGCGGTCGCCCCCCCAACCAACCAGTAGCGCCAACGCTGCCGCTGCCACAAACCACAAGCGCGAAGGCGCTCGCAGCCAGGCCAGAGCAGGCAGCAACCGGAAGGCCCATCCGTAGAACGGCGTGTTGGCTCCCAACGCATAGACCAGCGCCACACACACAAACACCCACCAGAACCAGGCCTGGCGGCGCGGCAACGCCAAAAGCGCCAATGCCAATACCCCCACTCCCACGTAAAGCACATAATCCATAAAACCACGATGGTCCGCCAGCAGCAGACCCCATAGATAACGCAACGGCAGCGACGATACAGCCGACTCGGAAAAACCCATCGCTGTCCGCGCACTGAGCGGTGCGAGCCGCATGAGAGGCAGCAATTGCACCGCCGCCACGGTTAAGGCCAACATAGCACCCAGGAGCAAATGGAGAATGGAGAATGGAGAA
Organism: Chloroflexota bacterium; assembly: GCA_034189605.1. Classification (GTDB taxonomy): domain Bacteria; phylum Chloroflexota; class Anaerolineae; order B4-G1; family B4-G1; genus JAUWNP01. The sequence goes on along the minus strand of JAXHUO010000016.1, from coordinate 70,949 downwards.
TGGAGAATGGAGGATGGAGAATGGAGAATGGAGAATGGCGAGCAGCAGGCAACTGCCAGTCCGTAGATACCAGCCACCAACCCGGTGTAGAAGGCCAACTGCGGGTGGGCGATGAACTGCCAGCCCAATGCCAGCCCCAACGCGCCGGCGTGACGCCAACTGCCGCGTCCCACGCGATAGGCCGCCCATAGTGCCCACGGCACGTAAGCCGCCGCGTAGACCAGCCCCACGTGGCCGAACCCTAGATGGGCGAAAACCTTCGGCGTGAAAGCATAGGCCAGCGCCGCCAGCAACGCCCCGCCGGCCGATGTCCCCGTCGCCCGCGACCAGACCCACATTCCCAGGCCCGCAGCCACCACGTGCAGCACGAACAGCAGATTGAAACCGACCGCCGCTGGCAGCAGCAAAAAAACGACGTTGGGCGGGTACCATAACCCAGACTGCGGGTCCGCGTCGAATGGGGAGCCGCTGAAAATGAGCGTGCGCCACAGCGGTATCTGCCTGTGCGCCCGCCACATCTCCTGAATGTAGTGGATATTAGGCCAGAAGGTGACAGTCAGGTCAGAGACTTGACTGCCAGGGCGGTAAAGGAAAGCAGCGGGGGCACCACCCAGCCGCCAGGCGAAGAATGTCAGTGTCACAACACATAACACTGCCGTCGCCAGCAGTCCAGGATGCCTTTCAGTCTCACCACCTCTCCACACAGGGCGGCAAACCTCATTCGTAATGCCGCAAGACGAGCGGCAGGTAAATGTAATAATCAGCCATACCCACCTTTATCGTCCTGGCAGGAGCAGTGTCTTCGCCGCAGGCATTGGTCGCCGTCATCATCACGGTGTAGGAACCCTCGTCGTCGTAGGTATGAGTGACAACCTGGCCTGTGACATCCTCCAATCCGTCGCCAAAGTTCCAGGTGTAATCAATCGGGGATGTGCTGGTGACAGCCACCGTTCCGATGAAGGTGACCATCTGCCCGGCCAGTGGCGTGGCAGGGCTGTAGTCGAAAGTGACACCGGATACCGGCTGACAAACCACGGTGGCCATCGTTATCAGCATACCACTGTCGTGGACGGACAGGTCATCCTGCGATGTGACGGTGACAGTAGCAGTGTCAAAGTCACCGCTCAGAGCGGTGACCGCGATGGTCACTGTGACCTCCAGATCCACACTCTCACCCGCCGCCAGTGGCCCAACCGTCGCCGGGGCGTTCGTCTGCCAGAGGTTGTCACTCACGGCGACGGCAAATGTGTCGGCGCAGTTGCCGGTGTTGGTCACCCGCAGCGTGTGCGTCACCATCTTACCCGGCTCACCCTGCAGGGCAGCCGTCGGCGGTGTCATCTCCACGCCGTACACCACTCCTGCCGAACTGGTCAGCACACTACTGTCCGAGACGCTGCTGTCTCTTTGCGAGATGAAGGCGACAGTCGCAGCGTCGGAATCACCACACTTAGCAGCGCCTGGGATAACCACCGTGACCTCCACATCATCACTCTCACCTATCATCAGCGATCCAACTGTCGCCGGTGCACTCGTCGCCCAGAGGTTACCACTCACGGTAACAGTGAAGACATCGGCATAGTTACCGGTGTTGGTCACCCGCAGCGTAAAGGTCACTACCTCGTCAGGCTTGCCCAACCGGGTGTCCACAGGCGGCACCACCTCTACGCCTCCCATCAGTCCCACAGCAGTGCTCACCGGTGCACCGGCATCGCTCACACTATGAATGGAGGTGACACCATAAGTCTGGTTAACGACGAATGTGCCAGAGACCACATCGCTGTCTACCTGCACGGTGAAGGTGACCGGAACCTGACCGCCAGCAAGGAGCGTCGTCACCGTCCAGGTGACCACACCACCGCTCTCCCCACAGCCATACCCGCCGTCGCAAGATTGGTAGGCAACGTCGGCCGGCACAGTGTCGCTGATGAGCAAACCCAGTGCGTCAGCCGGACCGGCGTTGGACACGGTCAGTGTGTAGGTCAGCAGGTCGCCCGGTGGCACCACCGCGGGCTCCGCTGTCTTGGTGATGCCCAGCGACGGCAGACGCACAACAGAGGCGGCTAAATCAGCGTTGTTGCTCGTGGTCAGTTCCATTGTCGTGGTGGTGATGCCAACGGTGTTGGTCAGTAAATCCCATTCTTCAGCCGAAAGAACGACAGTACCCGCAACCCAGATAGTACCCGTGACCGTCCGGCTCACCGGCGCGCTCAGCGTCCAGGTGACGACCTGGCCAACTTGCTCCACCATCGCAGCGGCTGACGTGGCGGAGAGAATGTTGGTCACAGAGACGGGTAGATCATCGGTGATACGCACGTTCTCCGCTCGCACCGCGCCGGTGTTGGTATAACGGAGGGTGTAGGTAATGGTCTGGCCAGGGGAGCACACAGCCGAACTGTGCTCCTTGCTGATGACCAGGTCGGGGTAACCGGTGGTGGACGTGAACTGGGCGGTGTCCGTGTAGGCCCGCTCCTCATCCTCGTCGCCGGGCAAAGACGTGCCGCGCACGTCGGCCACGTTGACCAATACCTCCCCTGCCCCAATGGTGCTGGAGACCTGAGCAGTGACGACGTAAACCTGTTGCTGACCCACACTCAGGCTGTTCAGCGCCCAGGTCACCACCTGCCCATCCACGCCAGGCGCTGGTGAACCAGAGAGATAGGCCAGGCCAGCCGGCAGGGTATCCGTCACCACCAGGTCGTATAGGACACCCGTGCCAGTGTTGGAGACGGTCAGGGTGACAGTCACCTCGTCTCCAGCACCCAGGCTGGCCGCGTGGGTCATGGTCTTGGTAATGGACACCTGCGGCTCGACCAGGGTGGTCGTCCAGGTGGCAGTGATAAAGTGCGCCGGACCGGTGACCGTCGTCTCGGTATAGGAAAGAGCGACAGTGTTGGTCAACAGATCACCCGCGTCGTTGTCATCTCGATCCCGCACCTGCGCGGCGAAGGTGACAATAACCGTTTCCGGTGCATCGCAGGTTGCCGTCACGGTCGAGAGTGCATAGGTAATAACGCCCCCATCAGCAGAGACGATGGCAGGGGAGGGGCTACCACTGCCAACGACGTAGGTCAACGCCGGAGTGGTTGAGACGCTGCCGCCAGCGATCAGACGCGGCAGAGTATCCACCAACACGGGCTGGTAGGCCACATGGCCGGCGGGGACGGTGTAGGCGACGGTGTAGGTAACCACCTGACCGATGGTAGCCTGAACCGGTCCAGCCTTGCCCAACTGCGGTTCGAGCGTCTCCACCGTCACCGCGAGCGGCAGATTCCTAAAAACAGAAATGGGATCGCCGACGGTGGCCACGTGAGTGATGACGGTGCCACCGGTCAGGTAAGGATTGGGTTGGACGACAAAGGTGACCAGCACCGTGTCGGTGACAGTGCCCGTCCAGGTGATGACGCCGGAGGCAAAACCATAGGAGCCGGTGGAGGAGTCGAGGGTAGCGGTGACGTAGCCAACTTCGACTGGCAGCGTCTCGCTGATCCACATGCCGGTCAGCGGCGTCCCTTGCAGATTGGTCAGCATCAGGGTGTGGGTGACGCGAGCGCACGGCAGGGCAAGGGCCGGAACTGCAAAACGGGTCACTTGGAGCGAGAACTCGTCGGCGCCGATATCGGGTGCCGACAACAGTGGACGCAGCCCACCGTCAATGTCATCGCTCACCCCGGCCTCCACACCCGTGTCAATAGCCCCTGAACCACTCCGGATATGGTAATCCAGCGCTTCTGAGTCACGGAACACTGGCTCGCTGTAGACATTGGTGGCACTGACGACGGTCCCCACCGCGTCGGTGAGATTCTGCCACCACAGAGTATTCCATAGCCCAGCATATCCTACCGCCAGGTTGACACCCACGGTATGGCTATAGAAGATAGTATTGGTAAAGTAAATCGTGCCGCTGATCACGGCCCCAGCAACCGTATTGTGAGCAAATGTGTTGTGCCGCAGCGACCCTGTGCTCACCTCCGTCGTGCGCAGCCCAGCTCCTTCGTTGTGGGCGACGACATTGTTGACCAGTGCAAAGTCACCGTCGTTGACGCCCACTCCGTCGCCGGTGTTGCCGTAAACCCAGGTGCGCTCCAATGCCAGATCGCCGTCTACGACGCGGATGCCGTCGCCGGTATTGCTGTAGACGCGACAGCGGCTGACGGTGGCTGAGGCGGCGTTGTAAACATACACGCCGCCACCAGTACCGCTATGGATACGGAACCCGTTCAGCGTCACCGTCACCGGGCCGGTGATAACACTCGCGCGCCCGGCGTTCTGACCATCCAGGTAGGTCGGGTAGGCCTCGGGGTCACGTGCCCAGGTGGTGGAGGTATAGCCGCCCAGTAAGGCAATGGAATGAGCAATACTGACAACCTGACCAGCATTCAGCGCATCGGTGTAGGTGCCCATCGCCACCCTCACCAAGTCGCCATCCATCGTCTGGCCCACTGCGTACTGTACCGTCGCGCACGGTTTCTCCGACCGCAGACAACTATTGTCCGCGTCGTCACCCGCCGGAGCCACCGTTACGTAGCGTATGCCAGGCATCGCACCAACGACGGTGGTCACCACATCAGTGGCGGCGGAATTGACCCAGGCGACGTTAGTTATGGAGGTACCGGCCGCCAGCCAGTCGGCGAGATGGGCAGTAAAAGTAATATAGGCCGTGCTATTGCCGGTCAAGTCGCCAGTCCATGAGATAGTATGCGTACCAGTCACATACTCGCCGCTGCCAGTGGTGTAGGTCAGCAAACCAGCATAGTCCAGATAGGGGTGCAGCGTATCGGTGACCGGGATGCCCTCGGCAGTGACACTGCCAGTATTGGTCAAGATAATGGTGTAGGTGACAGTCCCGTCAGGGAAGGCTGTGACCGGAGTGACCATCTTGGTGCTCATCAGCCCATACTCGTAAGCGCCGATGTCATAGCCTGAAAGCAGTGAGCGTGAGTTGCCGTCCCGGTCTATGCCCAGCGTTGTGCCGGGATCGCCAGCGTCAATGCAGGGAGAAACCCCCGTCAGACGAAGGTTGTAAGCCGCATCGGCGGCAAAATGGGGATCGGCGGAGATGCTGTTGGTGCCAGTGGTCACGCCGCTATAGTCTCCACCAGTGTTACCCCACACATCGTTATGGGCCAGCATGGGCGCGCCAGCGGATCTGTAGATACCATAATTAGCGTTGTTCGCGACAATGGTGTTGCTAATGGCCGGAGAATCACTGGCGATGTAGATGCCGCCGCCAGTGTTGGCTGTGTTGCTGAAAAAAGTGTTGTTCCACACCGTCGGGCTGCCGCTGCCATAAAAGCCACCGCCCAGATCGGCGGCTGCGTTGTGGTAGATAACGTTGTTCCACACAGCAGGGCTGCCACCAGCAATGTAGAACCCACCGCCATCCTCGGCCGCGTTGTTATAGACTGTATTACGTTCCAGAAGCGGGGCTCCACCTCCTTCGTAGTACACACCGCCCCCCCTGCTTCCAACACCAGAGGCCGTGTTACTATGAATCAGGTTCAACCGCACTGTTGGCACGGCTCCGGTGGCTATGTACAACCCGGCCCCGTCGCCATTCACGTCCCCTTGCCACAGGTAAAAGCCCTCAATGGTGGGCGCGACACTCCCCGCAACGTAGACCACCCGCCCCTGTCCACCAGCGTCCAGAACCGTCGGGCGATCCACGGGGTCGGAGGAACCCCAGTCAGTGATGCCGTAGCCGCCACGCAGCGTGACGCTCTTCTCCAGATAAACCACCTGCGTGTACCCGCCGGTGGTGTGGACGTCAGTGTAAATCCCTTGGGCGACGCGCACCTCGTCTCCCCCCAACGCATAATCCACGGCATACTGCACCGTGGCACAGGGATTGTACTCCAGGTTCGTGCAGTTGTTATTCTCGTTCGTTCCGTTTGGCGCGACGTAGCGCGTGCCGCCGATGGAATTGACCGTGGTGAAATCCACGGCCACTTCCTGCTGACCAGCGAACGTGGCGATGACCTCCGTCTGTTCCGTCGCTCCGGCCGCCGCATGAACCGGTATCTGCACCACAACCTGCACATCGGTATAGGCCATGCCCGGCCTCAACTCCACCATAGTCGGAGATACCTCAGCATAACCAAATTCACTGTGGGTAGTCAGATCAAACGTCTCCGTATAGTTGCCCGTGTTGGTCAGGACGTGGGTATAAGTGATCGTGCTGCCCGGGTCGGCCTGGCCGCTGCGATCGGGCGCGATCACTGCTCCCGGCGCGTAACCCACCGCCGTCTCGTCGGTGGCGGTGCCAAAGACAGTGTCAGTGAACTGGGAAGTAGCGGTGATGATTAGAGTGTCTATCGTGCCGCTGAGAATCCCAGACGGCACACTGACTGTCACCGTGACCGGCGCTGCGCTCCCCGGCGGCAGAGTGTAGACCACGGTCGGGGTGACAGACGTGGCCCATCCCAGGCCGCTGGTATAGGTAATGGTATAAGTGTCGGATACAGCGCCGCTGTTGCTCAAGACGTGCGTGTAAGTGACAGTCGTCCCTGGAGCCACGCTCTGGTTATAGTCAGGGTATAACGTCACGTGAGGGCGAGCGACGGTAGTGGTATCCACAGCAATGTTACGTGCCAGACACCACTGGGTCGTGCCAGCAGTAATGACCGTCGTATCCGTGACGCTGATGACAGAGAGAGGAACCGTGACCGTGACCTCAACCATCACCGCCTCTCCTGGCACCAACTCTACCGTGCTCGGGCTGACCATCACATCCCATCCCTGGCTGCTCTCCCAGGCCAGGTTGATAGTATTGGTCTCTGCGCCCGTATTGGTCAGAGTATGAGTGTAGAGAATAGAGTCCCCCAGAACAACGATGCCATTGTTGTTGGGCTCCAACTCCACATCAATGTCCCAGTTGACGCGGGTTGCATAGTAGGCACTGTCCGAGACATTACCATCCGCCCTGGAAGTGGCAACGACGGTAACAGTGTCCAGGAACTGGGCGGTCGTGCTGGGCACGTGTACCTGAACCCAGACGATAGTATAAGTATCAGGAGCCAACATCGCAGAGGTTGGTACGACCGTGACTTGCCAATCGTTGCTGCTCTGCGCGGTTATGTCAAAGGTGTCGGTAAAGTTGCCCTGGTTGGACAGTTCAAAGAGATAGTGTGCCGTGGTGCCAGGTGGGGACTCGACACACCATCCCTCTGCATCCGGCCACTCACGCTCCAGCGAGACAGCGAGAGCCTGCTCGACCGTGGTGGTATCCATTACGCTACCGCTCACCGTGGCGCTGAACTGCGAGGTGGCCGTGACGACAGTGGTATCCACCGTGCCGCTGAGAGTGTCGCCTGGAATCTGTACCCCCACCTGCACCACCGTAGTTAGACCGCTCCCCAGTTCTATCGAAAAAGGGAACGTCACATGCCATTCCTGGCTGCTCTGGGCGTCAAATGTAAAAGTGTCAGTGTAGTTACCGGTGTTGGTCAGGGTGTGGGTGTAGTAGACCGTGTTACCAGGGACATCGCTACCCTCCCTGTCAGGCGCTAGTTCCAGGCCCAACTGCAGGTTGACGTAGGTGGTGTCGGTGGCCGGGTCGGTGACGGTAATGACCGATTGGGAGACGGCGGTAACGACTGTGGTGTCCACCAACACGGCGTCGGTGGGCATTGATGGCACCGTGGCAGTGACATAGACAAAAGTACCCACCCCACCCCCCAGCGTCGCCTCGGTGGGGGCAACCGCCACCGCCAACCCCTGGTCACTTTCACAGACCAGACCAAAAGTGTCGGTATGGTTGCCGGTGTTGGTCAGGCGGTGAGTGTAAACGACCTGAATAGGCTGCTCGGGATCAGAGTCCACCCAAGAGGTACAGTGAGGCTCCAGAAGCACATCGCTGGCCAGGCCAACAGTCACGGTATCTATAGCGGTGTCGAAAATTGCGCTGTTGCGCTCAGAGGTGGCAGTGATGACCGTCGTGTTCACTGTGCCGCTGATGGCGTCGGCGGTAATCTGCACCTGCACATACACCGTCGCAGTGAGACCGCTTCCCAGCGTCACCTGGGTGTCACTGAGAATAGAGCCCCAGCCCGCAATGACGAGAGCAAAAGTGTCGGTAAAGTCGCCGGTATTGGTCAGGGTGTGGATATAGAGGATCGTATTGTCAGGGTAGCCAACGCTGGCGTGGTCGGGCTCCAATTCCACCCATGGTTGTAGAAACTCGTCGGCGCCGATATCCGGTACATCGCCCATAGTGCGTGGGTGCCCGTCTATATCCTCCTCCAACGCAGTCGCCCCGCCGATGTCTATGCAAAGGGAGCCTTCCTGCAGGTGAAAGTCCCTCCCCCCGGCATCCACGAAGGATGGATTGATGGAAACACTGTGACTCCCAGCGCTCAGGCCAACATAGTCGCCATTGATGTTGCCCCACACGTCGTTGTAATCCAGCCCCGCGCCAGCAGCCTGGCTGTAGACACCACCGGCGATACCAGCGGTATTGCTGACGATGATGGTGTTACTGACGACGGGAGAGCCTCCGGCCAGGTAGAGACCACCACCAGCGTCGGCAGTGTTGCTGTAGATGGTGTCGTGCCAGACGTGAGGGCTCCCTCCAGCCACGTACACACCGCCACCGTTCACTCCGGCCGTATTCTCGTACACCATGTTGTTCCAAAAGCCCGGGCTCCCGGAGTCAGTGGCAAATCCGCCACCCCGCTGGGCAGTGTTGAAAGCCAACACGTTCCGCTCCAGTGTGGGGTTTCCCTGCCCGTTGTAGATCCCGCCACCGTAGGCGCCGGTACTGTTGCCAGTGATGACATTCTGCCGAATGATAGGCGAGCCCAGAGCAACGTAGACCCCGCCGCCAGAGCCGGGGGACGAGCCGCCCTGCAGCGTAAATCCCTCCACGGTCGGGCTGCCAAAGATGTGTAGCACTCGCCCCAACCCATTGGCGTCCAGGATAGTGGGGTAATCGTCGGGATCCCAGGTGGAGAAATCAGCGCTGTACCCACCGCGCAGAGTAATATCCTTATTCAGGGTGACGTCGTACTCATTGTAGGTGCCGGTCGCCACCTCGACAACATCACCACTGGTGGCCTGTCCCACAGCGTAGGCCACAGTGCGGCAGGGAGAGGCAAGTACCAGGCAGTTGTTGAGCGTATCTATAGCGCCGCCTGTTGTGGCTACGTACCGGTCACCAGGGGTATGGTTCACCTCAATCGTATCACTAACCACCGCCCACGCGCCGCTGACACCTGTAGCAGTCAAGATCGCCGTCTCAATCAGACCACCTGGCGCGGTGGACGGTACGGCCACGCCGACCCACAGCGTGGCCGTCATCTGCGGCCCCAGGTCAACGATCTGGGTGGGTGTCACCCCTGACCAGCCCTGCACGTTGGAGAAGGTGAGATCAAAAGTGTCCGGCGCGTTGCCGGTGTTGGTCAGCGTGTGCACATAAGTCATCACCGCGCCTGGGTTGACGTGCTCGGCATAGGCCGGCGCAAGGAGCACGCCCGGCTTCCAGTTGGCGACAGTGGTATTGCTCACTACGTCGTAAATAGCAGTGTTGACCCGCGAGGTGGCGGTCAGAATAACAATAGCGTAGGTACCGCTGATAGCGTCGGCCGGCACGCTGACGCTGACCGGCGACTCCGCCACCTCCCCGGCTGCCAGTGCAAAGACTGGCACATAGTCCACCACCCAGCCGGTGCCCGGTCCGCTGATAGTCAAGGTATGGGTCAAATCAAAGGTGTCACTGATACTACCGGCATTGGTCAAGGTATGATTGTGAACAACCTGCTGACCAGGGGTGCCGCTACCACTCAGGTTTTCGGGAGCAAAAGCGACATCGGGGTAAAACGTGCTTTCGTCGGCGCCGACGTCACACCCACGTCCCAGCGGCCGAGCATCCCCTTCAAAGTCCGTCACCAGACCTGTCCCTGGGTCAGCGCTGTGGATACAAGGGGAATCGAAGCGCAGGTGAAAATCGCGCCCGGCGAGATCTACAAAGAGCGGAGCAGCCGAGAAATCGGTCGTGCCGGTGGTGACGTTGCCGGCGTAATTGCCGCCCTCGTTCTGCCAGACGTCGTTGTAGGCCAGCGTGGGAACGGCTCCGACCGCAGCGTAGATGCCACCTCCCCCGTTGCTGACGACGATAGTGTTGCTCACCGTCGGGGATCCAGCCGCCAGGTAAAGCCCTCCTCCGGCGACGGTGGCGGTGTTGGTGACAAAGGTGTTGTTGTATAGGCTCGGGTCGCCCCCGGCCGAACCAAAGCCGCCGCCATAGGAAGCCGCGTTATCATGAAATACGACATTCTGGATTATAGGGTTCAGCGCCGTGGCAACATAGATACCACCACCGGTGATTGCCTCCCCACCCTGGAGGACGAACCCATCCACCGTCACCACGCCGGTGCCGGTGATATAGACTACCCGCCCCAGCCCCTGTGCATCCAAAACCGCCGGGGTAGTGGGAGTGAGCCAGTTGGTGAGGGTATAGCCCCCACGCAGTGTGAGCGCCTGGCTGATATAAACCGTCTGGGTGAATGTGCCGCCGTTCGCCGTGCGGGTGAGGGCCCCCTGGCAGACACCGGCCACCAAGACCCGCGCGCCGCTTGTGGCAGCATCCACCGCAGCCTGGGTGGTGGAGTAAACCCGCGCAGCGCCTTCAACCTTGGCAAAGCAGGTATCGGCGTAGAACTCATAGGCCCCTATGTCAGCATAGAAACCAAAAGGGCGTCCATAGCCGTCGTAATCATCGGCAGGGTACTCGCTGGGGTGAGCCTTGCCAATACAGGGGGAGCCCGATTGGAGGTGGAAATCCGCGCCAGCAGGGTTCACAAACAAGGGATACTGGGAGATACTCCCGGTTCCAGCAGACGCGCCGCTATAGTTCCCTCCATCGTTGCCCCATACGTCGTTGTAGACCAGGACAGGCGCGGTATCAGAATCCATGTTAAAGATACCAACTCCGGTGTTGCTGACCACAATAGTATTGCGGATGACAGTTACTTGGGAAGCGCCGGTGTCTCGGATACAGATGCCGCCCCCGTCAGATGAAGACGTGTTGCTGGCGATGGTATTGTTCACCAGGGTAGGACTGTCTTCCTGAGGAAGGCCCGCCACGTTTATGCAAACCCCACCGCCATCTAAACTGCTCGTGTTGCTGTAGATCAGATTGTTTTCCAGATGCACATCACCAGTGCTGATGTAAACGCCACCACCCCGCCCAGTGGCCGTGTTGTCGTAGATAGCGTTCCGCTCCACCGTCCCATCAGCCCCCAGGTAAAAATATATCCCGCTACCATCGTCCGAGGCTGTATTGCGGTATATGGAGTTGCTACGGATCGTTGCTTCCGCGTCCTCCCAGATAGAGATACCGCCGCCACCTGGGTCACCAGGGTTGCCCGTGACCTGATTGTCGTGTATCTCGTTACCCACTATGCTATTGCCCGTGCTCGAAAAGTGAATGTGAACACCACCGCCCGCCCGGGGGGCACTGTTGCCGTAGATAAAGTTGTCCTGCACCGTCGCACCATCGGCGTAGATACCGCCGCCAAATTCTTGATCGGTCGTGTTGCTGTAGACAAAGTTACCCTGCACTATCGTGCTTTCGGCATAGATGCCACCGCCATCACCTTTGGCTGTGTTACTATAGATGATGTTATCCTGAACCGTTGAGTTGGAGGCATGGACGCCACCGCCACTGTCCGCGCTAGGGGCAACCCAGTTGTTGTGAATGACGTTGGTGTACAAGTAGCCGCTCTCAAGATAGATCCCGCCGCCGCCGCCCTCAATGGTATCACTACCACGCGCCGTGTTGCTATAGATCTCGTTCCCGTAGACGAGGATGTCACCTGTTTTGACGTAGAGCCCGCCGCCGTCGTTGTCGGCCGTATTGCTGTAAATCTGGTTCTGCCGGATCACGTGAGCCCCACCACCATCGAGATAGAGACCGCCGCCATTGTCAGCCGTGAGGCCTGTGATGAAGCCATTATAAATGTGGAACCCCTCCACCACCGCCGCCGCAGGGCTGTCAACGTACACCACACGCCCTTGCCCCTGAGCATCCAAAATAGTGGGATGAGCGTTTGGATCGGGGTCGCTCCAGTTGGTGACGGTGTAGCCACCTTGCAGGGTGAGGCCCTGACTGATATAGACCGTCTGAGTAAACGTGTCAATCCCCACCGTGCGGGTGAGCACACCCCGGCAGACCCCGGCGACCAAGACCCGCGCGCCGCCGGTGGCCGCATCCACTACTCTCTGAACATCGGTGTAAACCTGACCGCTGCCAACACGGACGAAACATTCGCCGGTGTAGAGTTCGTGCGCGCCCATGTCGGCCTGCTCCCCAAACGGACGTGCCCGCCCATCATAGTCCACTCCCACTGTCTGCGCGATCGGCACTTGATCAATACAAGGCGAGTCGGCCTGGAGGCGGAAATCAGCCCCGGCCGGATCCACAAAAGACGGGTCACCCGAGATGCTGCCCGTGCCACCGGTAACGCCAGAGTAGTCCACGGGTAAATTGCCCCACACGTCGTTATAGGCCAACGCGGGCGTGCCGCCATGTCCATAGATACCGCCGCCATCTGAGGCCACGTTACTGACGACGATGGTGGCACTGATGACTGGCGAGCCGGTGGAAATGTAGACGCCACCACCCGCATCGCCCGCCCGATTATCGTGGAGGGTATTGTGATACAGGAGAGGAATGCCATCAGCGACGTAGACGCCACCACCCCGCTTCGAGAAGGCCGTGTTGGTATAAATCAGGTTGTTCTCCAGCACCGCCCCCCCTCCGGCGATGTAGACGCCTCCGCCGGACTCGTCCGCTACGTTACTGTAGATGCGGTTGCGCCGCAATGCTGGCTCACCACCGGCTATATAGATGCCTCCGCCATCGGTGGCAGAGCCACCGCGAATGTAGAAACCTTCAATGGTCGGTCCAATCCCAGCAGCGACGTAGATTACCCGCGCGTCCCCCTCTCCGTCCAAGGCAGTAGGGTAGGCAACCGGGTCGGGAGTGATCCAGTTGGTAGTAGTATAGCCGCCCCGGAGAGTGAGGGTCTTGGTGATGTAGACTACCCGGCCATCACTGTCGGCATCGGTGTAGACGCCCTGCGCGACCTTGACCAGACCACTGGGGGCGACGGCGCTCACGGCGGCCTGGACAGCAGTGTAGGGGCAGCTGGCGCAAACAGTGATGACGGAAGGGGCGCCGCCTTGGGCCATAGGGGCTACCGGAGGACTTGCGGACGGCGACCAGTCATGTTCGGGGGGGGGAATAAGATCAAGCGCAGCGTGGCGGCCCCCCGCTACAGGCAGGGAGGGCGCTGAGATCGCGTAGGCTACGTTCCGAGGTCTGGCCAGCATCCCTAGCAAGATCGCCAGGCTTCCTCCAGAAAGGATCAGTGGCAGAACAAAACGCGCTGCAAACTTTCCATTTGGCTTCCCACTCATCTATCCCCCTGGGACCCTTGACGTTGCCGTCATGAGCCGTGTCATAGCCGGTAACCCAGCAGCATAGGAGATGCCTTCGGCGTAGACATTTCCCCGAATACATATAGTATACTCGTTCTCGAAGGCCATGTCCATGGGACATTGTCCCATCTTGGCTTCCAAAGCGTCCCATCTTTTGGTACTTTTTTCGATCCTCGCCGCACGTGGGGGCGGGGCTTGTCCCCACCCTCTCAGGTCATAGTTCCCCCAGGTTTCCGCGCGTACGCCGTGAATAGATCTCCTAGATTCACCGGCACAGCCAAGCCCCGCAGCCCTAACTTTGTCACCATCCATTCCGCCGGTCGGCCCACGAGTGGCATCAGCGCTCCCACCCGGTTCATCAGATAGCCCAGGCGCAGGTAACGCCCCTGAGGTCGGTCACTGAGCACCTGGAAGCCACACCGCTTTAGCATCGCTCCCAACGTGCGCCGCGAGAAGTAGTAAATATGCATCTCCATCAACCAGGGCCAACGGGCACCCATTAGCCGCGCAAAGAGACTGTTTATGTCAATCGTGTGCACCACCACCAATCCGCCCGGCTTGAGCAAGCGGTATGCCTGCTGAAGCGTCCCAAGCGGATCAAGCACGTGCTCAATCACGTCCCACATCGTCACCACGTCAAAGTGTTCCTCTGGCAAGTTCGCCGTCTCCAGCGTCCCCTGTACCACGTGGAGCCCATGCGCCTGCGCTTGTTCCACCGCCCAGCGGGAAGGCTCTACCCCCCAGGCATCCCAGCCGTGACAGGCTGCGATCTCAACAAAGACTCCAATGTAACACCCCACGTCCAGCAGCGAGCGACCGCCCGGCAACCCGGTGAGCCGCTCCAACGGCTTGAGGTGATTCTCAAAGGTCAACACCCGCCCCTCCCGTTCCTCAATGTATAACGAATCCTCAACCGCCTGGTAGGTCTCGACGATGTCTTGGCCGTCCGGGCGCGGGTCAGTGTAGACCAATCCGCATTGCTGACACTGGACGATAGTGTGATGCCGCCCATATCCGCTGTGGGTACAGCGAAACGCCCGCCAGTCGCCACTCTCCCCCTGCTTGATGGTACAGGGGTAACGCACAACCGTGTCGTTGGCCCCGCACAAATTGCAGCGCACGTGTTCCATCAGATTCCCCTTGCCGCCAAATGTCCCCAGGCCAATCGCAGCACCGTCCCCAAGGCCCTGAAGACCTCATCCTTTGAGACTTTCGAAGCGCCCAGGCGGCGGTTCTCAAAGATAATAGGCACTTCACCCACCCGCCAGTTGCTCCGCTGCACTCGATAGAGCATCTCGATGAGGAAGGAGTAGCCGCTGGCCTTGATCCCATCCAGATCCATCCCCTGCAGTACAGCGCAGCGATAACAACGAAAGCCAGCCGTCGTATCGTGGGCACGCAGACCGAGCATGATACGGGCGAAAGCGTTGGCTCCCCAACTGAGCAATTTACGGTCAAAGGTGCAGCCGCTGGTCCCGCCACCCCGCACGTAGCGCGAGCCGATAACTAGATCATATCCCTGGCCAATCTTGTCCACCATAGCCGGGATGTAGCGCGGGTTATGGGAGAAATCGGCGTCCATCGTGCAGATCAGGTCGGCCCCCTCAGCCAGCGCCCGCTTGAAGCCGGCAATATAGGCTGTGCCCAGCCCCAACTTGCCAGTGCGATGAATGACCTCTACGCGCCCATCACTCCCCATCACCAGCCGGTCTGCGATAGCACCGGTACCATCGGGCGAGTTGTCGTCCACGACGATGACGCACACCGCCACCGGAAGGGCGAGGAGTTGTATTACCAACGATTCGATATTCTCCCGTTCGTTGTAAGTTGGTACAATAACAGTTACTTGCAAGATCACCTCCAGAATTAGAACGACGGATAACAGGACAACAACGGATTTCAGACTTGAACCAACCCGCTTACTCGGCCAACTAACCAACCAACAAACAAACAAATCAATGAACCAACCGACAGCCTAATCCCTATCATCACCGCTCGCGGGCGATATACGAATTCCACGACGTGCTCCCCCGCTCCCAACCAAACCGCCCGAAAAGCATAGTTGGCCCGCAGGACTGGGGCTGGCTCCCCATCCACCGTCGCCTGCCAACCTGGGTACCAGGTGTCAGCCAGCACCAGGTAGCCCGGCGTGTCCAGGATAGCGTGTATTGTAACTTGGTTAGCGGCATCCTGCAAGGCCACTTGATACTCGACGCTGGATGCTGGACGCTGGATGCCAGGTGCTGCTTCTTGCCTTCTGCCTTCTGCTCCCTGCTCCCGGCCCTCTGCTCTCTCCAACAGCACCTCGGCAGCGGGATCGAAAGCCGGGTCAACGAGCGCCATCAACATCTCGTCTGGGGATACCTGGCGGGCAACAGGTACGACCCAGGCACGACCAAGAGCATCAGGCAGACGATAGAACCGTGGCTCGCCGTTCGGTAGCCGCAATTCGCTATTCGCTACGTGGGTCACGCCCATCACTCGCAGCAGATCCGGGGATTCGACGGCAGCCTCCAACAAAGTACCATACCGCCCTACCATCAGCGGTTCAAAATTGTTGGCAGAATACACACCATCCAGCATCCCCACGTTGGGCAACAAAGATTCGCGCATCTCCCACCAATAGTCCACCTCACGCGGGACAAAGTCACGGCAAATTGGATCACAACGCAGATAGCCATACTTGACCCTATACTCGGCGTCGTATTCCCGGTCGAGATGGGTTGGGTCGGTGGGCCAGTAGACCCGCACCGGTACGGTCTCGCCATGCAGAAAAGCAGCCGTCTCTGTACCACCGTGATACAACGCCCGGTCCACCGTCGGCACCAGAGGCCAACCGAAAAGTAACAAGTCCAACGCTACAAAGACTACCACTGCCACCCGCCACCAGACTTGGGCATAGGCGTTCAGCCGAACGGCCACGTCACGCCGGAGGAATGCCAGCACACCTACCACAGCCAGTGTTCCACCGAGCCGGGCAGTCGCCGGGCCAAAAGTAGGCCACACCTCAGGGACCAGGCGCGGCGCGGCCAGCCCGCCGATGAGCAGCGCCACGCCCACCATCAGCAGCGCCCCCTGCCGCTGCCTGTACCGGCCCGTCGGCCACGATTGCGCGCCCAACGCCGCCAGCGCCGCCAACGCAATGGTAGTGACCGCCATCCAGCGGGCTGGTGCCTGAAACATATCAAAACCAGGCACGTGATGGAACAAAAACGGAAAGACCGGCGTGTTTTTCCCCAACGCCAGTACCAGGGTGATGACCACGCCGACCGTCCAGAACCAAACCAACCCTGCCCCCCTGCCCCACTGCCCCCCCATCTCCTTGTCCCCTTGTCTCCTTGTCTCCCCCTCCCCTTGCCCCCCCTGCTTCCTCCCAAATACCGCTCCCGCCGCCATAAGTAATGGCAACACGCCAATGTACCCGGCATCCTCCCAGTAAGTAGCATACCCCACATAGTCGCCTCGGCCCGGGTTGCCGAAAAAGTCAGGCGCCACAAAGGTAATCAACCGCCAGGGCCACAGCGAGTAGGTCATTGCAAAGTCGTAATCCACACCGGCAGACCGCTGCGACAACATCGCCAACTCCGCAGTCGGCAGAAGTTGAACGGCTGCCATTCCCAGGCCAATGACAAATGCACAGGCAACCAATGACCAGCGAGCAATGACCAATGACCAGCCCCCAGCCTGCCCCTTCTTGTCTCTCGCCTCCTGACCCGTTCGGAAGGCCAGGTAAGCCGCCAACAGCACCCCACCGTAGAAAGCGGTCTGCGCGTGGCCGGCTAGTAACCCCAAGCCCAGCACCAGCCCCAACCACAGTGTTTCGCGCAGCCGCCCGCTGCGCACCAGCGCCTCGGCTCGCCACAGCCAGACAGTCAACCAGGGAAAGGTGAAAGCAATGCTGGGGAATAACGCCGCCCGCGCCACCAGAAAGCCACTACCCGAAAGTGCAAGCGATCCAATGAGCGCCGGGAAGCGATCCAGTCCCACGGCCCGTCCCCATCTGTACATCCCCCAACCGGCCAGCGCCAGGTGGAGCGCCGTCGTCCAACCCAGGGCTACCTCAGCCGGCAACAGCAGGTAGAGCAAGTTCAGCGGGTAGAAGGCTGCTGTCTGATAGTTGGCAGCCAACGGCGCGCCACAGCCCACCAACGGGTTCCACAGCGGCAGGTGACCCGCCTGCCACATCTCGGCGGCCATCCGCTGCCACGGCACGAACTGCAGCAATGGCGTACCCCAGAAGAATGCTTCGCCTGCAAAGAGCGCGCGCCAAAGCAAAAGTAACGGAAATATCAGCAACACTGCGAGTGGACCGTAGCGAATTGCAAATTGCGAATTGCGAATTCCATCCCACTTCATCTACCACACCCTCATCTACTCATCTACTACCTCAAATATCAAGTATCCTTCTTCTTCGTAGACCATCCTCAGATACACCGCCCGGCCGGGATCAAAGCCCCCCAATGTCCGCTCCGCTGGCCCCCAGAAGACATAGTCCACGCCGTACTGCATCAGCAGTTGACGTCTCCAGGCCTCGTCTGTCGTCGCACTAAAGAAACGGGCCACCAGCGCCTTTTTCTCGGCAGCGCGGACGCTCTCAGGGCCGTGGCCGACGAAGGCGTGCGCCCAAGTGCGTGCTGGCAGGTAGTTGCCCGTCTCGTAGGTCGCCAGCACCACGTCGCCGGATTCGACCCGCCCGTTGAGCCAGTCCAGCGCCGCCACCTCGCCAGCATCCCGGTAGGCCGGGGCGGGCTGTCCCCGCAGCGCCAGACAGTTCCCCGCCACCAGCATCACGTTGGTGAGCGACAGTCCAATTACCAAGATGGATACAACCACTCGCAACCTGAAACCCTGCAACCTGAAACTTGAAACTCCCAGGGCCGCCAGCAGACTCAACGGTATCTGTACCCCTTCGACTAATCGCCGCTGCAGGTTGAACGGTAAGTAGACCAAAAACGGCACCACCGCCACCCACGCCAGTGCCAGCCAGGTTGGGCCTTTGTCGTGCCAGGCATCCCGCACGGCAAAGGCCGCCAGCGTCAGCAACACTCCATACGCCGCCAGGTAGTGCAACGGGTGCGGCGACAGGATGCGATTCTGTGCCGCCCAGGTCACATACACCGGGTCGGTGGTGAAAACCCAGGCGCTATAGGCCACAACTGGCGCGGAGATGAGCGCCGCCACCGTCGCTACCAACGCCTCCCGCCACATCACCCGCCGCTGGCGTAACCCTAACGCCACCCACGCCACCCCCGTCACTGCCCATGCCACCGCCACGTAAAAGGGCACGATGAGACCCATCACCAGCCAGCAGGCCCCGGCCATTGCCGCGTGAAACGTGAAACGTGAAACATGTTGCGTGTTGCATGTTGCGCGACCTGGGCTTGGGACATCGGGCGTCGGACCCCTCTCCCAGGCCCTCAACAAGAACAAGATACCCCATAGCAGCAGGGTCCGCGCCAGGGCTATATGCGGAAGAGCGTACAAGACCAAAAACGTGAATCCCTCCGGCAGAATAAAGTCGAGCGGCATACTACCCAGCCAATTGGACTGCCCAAGCGCGACTAACAGCCAGCCCAATCCCCCGCCGAAGGTCACCATCAGCCAGGCCAGCCGCCGCACCGCCACCCGCACCGTGAAAAATGCCAGGAAGCGGTACACCGTCAACAGCAGCCCCAGCCCAAAGATCACCCGCGCACTGTGATAGACCCACACCATCCGCGCCGTCAGGCCGCCGCCCGGCAACAGCGCCGCCACCTTACCCAGTAGGAGGTGGAAAGGAAAGAAAAACGTGCCCGAGTGTGGTTCCGGGGTATAGGCGATGTGAAACAGCCAGGCTCCCTCAGCCCCCTGCCGCATCTTTGCCAGGTAGGAGTAACAATCCTCGACCCCGTAGACAAAGCCGCCAAAGAGGCGCTGCTCCGTCGCCAATGCCGCGCCGACGACATAGGGAATAGAGGCAATGACAAGAGCAATGACACTGAAAATCAGCACAAAACGGTATTCGTGCGAATTACGAATTACGAATAACGAGTCTGCGTCAGTCATCGGCCCACCGACCCCGTAACCAACAAGCCAACAAAACACCCACCATCACACCCGACATCGCCCAGCCAGCGTACACTGCCCACGGGCGATACCTAAATAAAACCGTCCCATCCGCCAGCACAATCTCATCGCCCAATCCTGCGTCCACCATCGGCTGTGCCCTCTCGTTCCGATAGAGATACACCCCCTCGAACAGGCCCACCAGTTGCAATTCGTCATCTGCAACCGGGAACGCCGCCGCCACGTACCGCACTCCCAACAAACCCAACATCTCCGTATCTGGCACCGTATCCTTCAATACCGTACGCACGTCGGCCTCTTCCGGGAAAGGTGGCAACGTCACGCCATACCCGTGCGGCTCCAGCCCCGCCGCACGGGTCAGGTAACCGGCGTAACTCATCAGTTGCAGCGGATCCACCCCGTCGGCCAGTTCCAGTCCGTACAGTTCCGCCACGTGCTGCGGGATGCTATAACTAGGCGAGTAGACGCGGAAGCGACCCGGCTGCGTCGCCAGCCACCCCGCCGCCGCCTGCCCGTCAGTGAACACCTCCTCCGGTGACCTGGCCTCTACGAGCGTGACGTCAACGACCAACAAGTCAATGGCTACCAGCAGAACCGCAGCGCATCCGAGAGCGGTTTCAAGTTTGCGAGTTCCAGGTTTCAAGTTAGCGCCAATCCGAGTTCCTGAAATCTGAGACCTGAAACCGATCAGCGCGACCACCAGTGGCGTCACCACCCCAAACATCGCCATGTTGACCGGCGGCATCTCCACCAACAGCCAATATCCAGCAACGAACAACGGCGGAAACGCTCCCACCGCCAGCATGGCCATCCGCCACCAGCGTCCCGTTCTCCTGGTCCTTTGGTCCCTTTGTCCCCCCATACTATCCATGCCAAGCCCTGCCAGCACTGCCATCGTAAAAACCACCAGCACCCACGCCCGGGGCGGAACCCGCAGCAACCCCAATCCCGGCACGACGCGCCACAGCACCTGGAACAGTCCCCCGTTCTCCCCCAGGCTGAACCACGCCGCTCCAACCAACAAAACAACTAACCAACTAACCAACCAATTACCTGGCCAACGTTCTCCCCGCTCCCGCCACAAAACCCGTGCTCCAATCCCCGCCAATACCAGCGTACCCATACCAACGTAGGTCATCCACTCGTGGAAACCACCGTGGTCGGCTAGCAGCAGCCCCGCGAAATAGGACCAGGGCAGCGACCGGACCGCCGCATCGTGCAGCGTCATTGAGGCCCGCGTCGTCTCTGGCAGCAATGCCACCAACGGGAACCACTGGCAGGCAGTTAGCCCTGCGAAAACGACAAATGAGCAAATGAGAAATGGCAAATGGCGAATAGCGAATGGCGAATGGCGAGTGGCGAATGGGGAATGGGGAACCAGCGTTCGAGCATCTAGCATCCAGGCAATGAGTAACAAGCAACCAGCAACAAGCGTATACGCCGCCATCCGTACGTCCGCGCAGAACTGCATCGCCAATATTACTCCCCCCCCCACTGCCCACTTGCAGACTTGTAAGCGTGCAGACTTGGCCACTTGCATACTTGCCCACTTGCCCACTGGCATACTTGCCCACTTGCAAACCTGCACCCAGCACAACACCACCAATGGCAACCACGCCCACGCCTGCGCCCATCCCACGTGCCCTGCGCCCAGGTGGGCTACCAATTTAGGCGCCGCTTCGTAGACCACTGCCGCCACCAGTGCCCCCCACACACCCGTGCCAAGGCCACGCCGCATCAGCGCGTACATCGCCGCACCCGCCAGCCACAGGTGCACCAGCGCCGAAAGGTTGAACCCCACCTCCAGCGGCAGCCAGGGGAGGAAAAGCAACAACCAGTTGAGCGGATAATACAGTCCCGCCAGCGGGTTAGCCGCAAAGGGGGTCCCACTCATAATCGTGGGCCGCCACAGTGGGAACCTCCCATGCTCCCACAACGCCCGCCGCGTAAAGTGAGCATTCGGCCAATGCGCCACCGCCAGATCAGAATGTGGCGAGCCGGGTTTCCATAACCACCAACTCGGACGCACCACCACTGGCCACAGCAAGATCAACGCAAGAATGAGCAATGTCAACTGACACGTGACAAATTCCAAATCCCAACGAACAACACCTGACCGTGGCGTACGTCTCACCTTGTAACCCTGTCTCCCCATCCCCGTGTCCCCATCCCTGTGTCTCCGTGTCCCCCGGTCACCTCATAAACCCTCACGCCGTCCGCCTCAAATACCGGCTCCCCCTCCAACTCCCCAATCTCCGTTCTCCATTCTCCATTCTCCATTCTCCAGCCTCCAATCTCCAATTCCCTCGGCCCCACCAGCACGTATCCCACCCTATTCTCTTGCAAGAACACCTCTTGCTCCGCCAGGCCCATACCACCAGCCCAGAACGTCTCCACCTGCCCCTTTCGCCACTCCGCGTCCACCGTCTCGAAAGGGTGACCGTAGACCACCGGCTGCCCAGCCCAGGCTGGCACGAACAACCCCATCTGCGGCGCACACAGTACCACCGCATCAGGCTGACCCTCGTCGCGCAGCCACTCCAGCGCGGCCCACTCCCCCTCGCTCAGGTAGAACCACGGCTCGCCTGCCAGCGCTGCCAGCAGCGTCATCAGCACCAAAAAGACCGGCGTCAGCGCGCAGAAGGTCACCATCGCCCTCTGCAGCAATCCCCGTCTGCGAACCCTGACCCGCGGCCGCACCACCCGCCACCACCCCATCCCAGCCAGCAACCCCAGCGGTACACCCAGCCCCAGGCTCAACCGGCGCTGCAGCGGTAGCGGCAGGTACATCCCCACCAACGTCACGCCGGCCCAGCCAAGCAGCAACCAATCGCCGCCGGAGCCACGCCGTGCAACCAAGACTGCGCCCAGCATAGCCAGCGCCAGCACCAGCCCATAACTCAGCGCCCAGTCCCACAGCGGCGGCGAAGGGGTCACGTTCTGCACATTCCACGCTGCCAGCACCGGGTCGGTTCGCATCGCCCACTGCATGTACAGCGGGTAAGGCGACGCCATCACTCCTGCTCCGGTCACCCAGGCAACCGCCCGCCACGGCACACGCCGCATGCGCACTGTTCGCGCCGCCAACGTCACCCCCAGCCCTCCGAACACCGGTAGCAACCCGAACGGCTGGACCACTCCCAGCGCCAGCGCCGACAAAACCATTCCCAGGCCCCACAACCATTCGCGCTGCCCACCATTCGTCATTCGCAATTCGTTATTCACCATCCCCACCATCAGCCCTATCGCCAACGGGAAATGCGCATTTGCCAGCAGCGCATAAGCAGGGAATGCCTCCTGCACCCAGAGATCGGATGTCATCACGCCCATCACCCCCACCAGCCAGCCCAATCCCGACCCCAGCGCTGCCAGCAGAAACATCACACCCCGCTCACCTACGTCATCGCTGAGCCGAGAGGCCAGCCCGTAGAGCGCCAGCAGCATCACCACGCCGCCCGCTACCCGCGCTATGTGATACACCACGATCAGGGGCAAGCCCACCCAGCGTGCTACATGCCCTAGCAGCAGGTGAAACGAGAAAATGTAGGCTCCGTGATGTCGTTCGGGGGTAAAGGCCAGATGGAACAACCAGGAGCCTGCGAACCCCTGGCGCATCTTGGCGATGTAGGAATTACCATCCTGGGGATTAAAAATCAGCCCGGTAAAGTGCGCGCCATCAGGCGTCACTATCCAGGCGACGAGGTAAGGCAGACTGCTGGCGGTCACCAGCGCCAGCGTCACCAGTGCGACCCAGCGCCACTCTCTGCGATTCACAGCCGCTCCTGTTCTACCCGCCCCAGGCCTGATTGTAGCACAAATCACCAACAATACCAAATATTGACTCAGCCGGATTTGCACGCTGGATGGAATTGGGGTATCATAACGCCATCAAACGAAACAAGGAGGATTTTATGGACAAGGAATCGGACCGCGCACATCGCAAGATCGTCAACGCCTGGTGTATGTACGACTGGGCCGTCAGTGCCTACTCCACGACGGTGATGGCCGCCATGCTGCCGCCCTACTTTAGCAGCGTGGCCCAGGGAGCAGGCTTCACCGGAGCACAGGCTTCCAGCATGTGGGGCTACGTGACCTCACTGACGATGGCAGTCATCGCTCTCCTGTCTCCCATTCTAGGAGCCATCGCCGACTACACCGGCTCCAAAAAGAAGTTCATGTTTGGCTTCTTCATCGTCGCTGTCATCTTCACATCGCTCCTGGTACTCATCGGCACAGGCGACTGGCTGCTCTGCCTGATCTTCTTCACCTTGGCCGGCATCGGCAGCGCCGGGGCAAACGTCTTCTACGACTCGCTGCTCCCCCACGTAGCCCATCCCGACGAAATTGACCAGGTATCGTCCAAGGGGTACGCGCTGGGCTACCTGGGCGGGGGGCTGCTCCTGATAGTTAACCTGCTGATGTTCACCTATCCTGGCTGGTTCGGCATCCCCAGTGAGGACTGGGGAGTGCGCCTCTCCTTCCTCAGCGTGGGTATCTGGTGGGCAGTCTTCTCCGTGCCCATCTTCCGCCACGTGAAGGAGCCACCCCGTTCCAGCGACTATGTGGCGACGGTCAATCCGGTGCGGGCTGGGTTCCAGCGCCTGGGCCACACCTTCCGCGATCTACGCCGGTACAAGCAACTGCTCCTGTTCCTCGTCGCCTTCTGGCTCTACGCGGACGGCATCGGCACGATCATGAAGATGGCCACCATCTACGGTGCGGAGATCGGCATCGGCATGACCGACCTGGTCGGCGCGCTGCTGCTGACCCAGTTCGTGGGTGTCCCTTTCACCTTCCTCTTTGGATACCTGGCCCGGAGACTGGGCACCAAGCGCTCCATCTTCCTGTCGCTAAGCATCTACGTACTGGTCTCCCTCGGTGGCTACTTTATGGCAGAGGCATGGCACTTTTGGCTCCTGGCCTTCATGGTGGGATTGGTGCAGGGGGGCAGCCAGGCGCTCAGCCGCTCGCTCTTCGGCTCAATGACCCCGAAGGCGCGCAGCGCCGAGTTCTTTGGCTTCTTCGACATCAGTTCCAAGTTCGCCGGCATCGCCGGGCCACTGCTCTTCGGTGTGGTCGGCCATTTTGCCGGCAGCAGCCGCCTAAGCATCGCCTCGTTGGTCGTCTTCTTCGTCGTGGGGATGCTTTTGCTGCAGCGCGTGGATGAGAAGGAAGGTATCCGCGTGGCGCAGGAGGAGAACCAGGCGGCGGGGGTTGTGTAGCGCAAAGGGATGCGACGCTAGATGGGCATCAGCGGGCCGATTACTCCTAGCCAAATAAAACGGCAAAGGGGTAATCGGCTTTCGTTTTCCAGTTGCGTTTGGATTTTGCCTGCTTGAAGAATATAACTGTGCGCTACGTAAAGGCCTGCAAAGCGGGCGTGATGATCGCTCTAACCAAGTGTGGGGTTGTGCTTTTACTGCCTGGGGTGAGCAAGTCTACCGCCGAGGCAGTAGGAGCGGCCACAGCCGTGACAGGATAGGAGGCAATGATGCATCACAGCAAAACGTAATGCCTCACGCTTGAGCCAGCCAAGTTCGACCTAAACAAAGGAGAGCAAGGAAATGAAAAGGCTTGTCTCGCTATTGAACATCGTTCTGGTTCTCGGCCTGATTACGGCTGGGTGCGCCACCACGCCGGCGGTTGTTGAAAAGGAGGTTGAGGTCACCGTCGAGGTCGAGAAGGAGGTGGTGGTCGAGGCTCCCATGGAAGTCGAGGTGATCACCGCCACCCCGACGCCGGTGATTGTCGAGGAACTACCTGCATTAATTCCATCAACTACCAAGATGTTAGATGAAACGATGATGCAATATCTATCAATCTCGGACGATGGGGCTGTTCTCACTTTCTCGGAGGCTAGACCAGAACTGGTATCGTTATCTGAAGGGGATATAATCGTTAGTGATAAAACAAGTATTGCCCCCGATGGTTTTTTGCGCAAGGTGACCAATGTTTCAATGAGCGGCGATCAAGTGATAGTTGAAACCATCCAGGCTACGCTTGATGAGGCAATAGAACAGGGGACAATTGATTTCAGTACAGTTTTAACACCCGCTGACGTTGGCGCTGCCACACAACGGGAGGGTGTGGCCTTGGCAAAAGCGCGCTGCGCCCCAGCATTTGAGGGATTCTCCATTGTAATAGATACAGTGTTAGAGGACGAAGATGGCGATCTAGAAACAACAGATGACCAGATAAGGGCAAAAGGTCAAATAGATTTTGTGCCACATTTTGATTTCAAGGTGAAAATAAAAGACTTTGAGTTAAAACAGATTACATTTGTGAATAGGACAACGGAGAGAGTGCAACTTGAGTTAGAGACAAAAGTGGAAATCGTTGACATTCACAGAAAAGTGGAAATAGCGCATTATTCCTTTGCACCCCAGACAATATGGGTAGGCTGGGTTCCCATAGTTATTACCCCTGAGTTGGCCGTCTATGTCGGCCTGGATGGAAACGTATCGGTCGGCATAACTACCAGTGTGACCCAGGAGGCAACGCTCACAGCAGGTTTGACTTATGACAATGGGGGCTGGAGCCCCATGGATGATTTACAGAACGAGTTTCAATTTGCCCCTCCCTCACTTTCCACAAACTGTGGGGTTAGAGTATATGCCGGACCACAACTGTCTCTCTTGATCTATGGAACAGCAGGACCATATGGTGAAATAGACGGATATCTGAAACTTGCTGCTGATCCATTAGACACGCCCTGGTGGAAACTTTACGGAGGTCTCAAGGCAGAGGTAGGTATTGAGGTTAAAGTCCTTAGCCACATAGTAGCCAGTCATAAAGATACCGTGATAGATTACGAGAAAATATTGGCACAAGCAGAATCTTTTACGCCGACACACACACCAGATCCCACCCCAACACCCACACCTACACCTTGCACCTCCATTTGGTGGCCGCCCAGGTGTTGGCCCTGGTGGCTATGGATAGTTGCGCTCTTGGTGGGACTGGGTATCCTGGGATCGCTCTTCGGCGAGGAGTAGAAGATAGCATAACGCGGCAAACGAACATGGGAGCGAAGCAGACCCCCGGTTTCTCAAAGAAACCGGGGGTCTTTCCTCTCAGTTATGTATCACCAGCCCTTCGGGTCACCTCACGACGAGCGGCAGGAACACCCGGAACCCCGGCTCGCCGGTGAGGGCAAAGTCAGTAAAGTGGTCAATCTGCATCACTACCCGGTTCCCTTCGTTGTCCACGACGTAACTCTCCGGGAAGGTCCACTCGTTCGTCGTCGTCGAGAAGTAGGCTGGTTTTAACAGGTGCTCGCTGATGCCCGCCGCCCACAACTCCCGCTCGTCGTAGGCGAAGCCGATGACTACCTCCTGGTTAAAGTGCTCGGTGATCGGCTGCCCCTCCTCGTCCACGGCGGTGAAGGCATAGCCGTAGCGGTAGACATTGGCGTGCCGTTGGTGCGGCAGCGTGGCGATGGGCACGACGTGAAGCGTCACCAGCCCCTCCACAGGCATCGCGCCAGCGGGGATGTAGATGTGTGCGCCGTCGGCCAGCAGGATGCGCTGCGGCTGGGAAGCGTCGAAGGTGACCGCCACCGGTGCTGGCTTGGGATGTGGCCCCGTCAACACCAGGTCCTGCGTCGCATCGCCGGCCCCCAGCACTACCTCTTCCTGCGCCAGCCAGTACTGGCTCTCCGTCTCGTAGACCGCCCCCAGGTGCCAGGTCGTGTTCGAGATCACGTCCAGGCTGTAGGAGCCTACTGAGCCGGTCACCGGCACGCGGGTGTGGACGAAAGCGTCGTCCTCAGCCCAGCCCCAGATGAGGACGGTGCCGGTTATGCCCGCCGTGGGGCTGATACTGACCGTGCCGGAGATGACCGCGTCGGGCCAGCGGAACTGAAGGACGTGGTCGCCGGAGACACCGTCGGGCGGTACGTAGACGTGGCGCAGTGCCGGCTTTATGCTATCAGTGACACCGATCGTCGCGCCCAGGTGATAGTAACCGTGGGGCACAGCCAGGCGGAAACTGCCGTCCTCGCCAGAGTGCGTCGAGAGCCAGAGATTGGTCACCACCGGGCCGATGCCATCGGCGATGACCTTGGCCCCGGCCAGCGGCGCGCCATCGGGCCCCAGCACCGTGCCAGTGATGAGACCGTCCCGCTCGGCGACGGGCAGGGGCACAGGCACCGTCTGGCCTGAGGCCACGGGCACGTTCTTGTGGTGGCGCAGCCCCACATAGTCCGACTGCGGGTCAACGCGGTAGCCCAGGTGCCACAACCCCGAAGCCACGCTCATCGTGTAAGTGCCGTTGCCGGGATCAATCGGTGTGCGCACCCAGTTACCCCCGGCCCAGGCAAGCACACCAGCGTTCACCCCTTCGACAACATCCTGGTTGCGCGGATCCCACAGGCCGCCGACGATACGGGCGTCCTTCTCCTTGACCGTCAACGTCACACTCACCGTCTCTGCGGCGGCCACGGCGACTGCCCTCTCGCCGGCCGACATATAGAGGCTGCCCGCCGGCAGGTGAGCCGCCACGTAGTAGGTGCCGCCGGGAACAGAGATGCTGAAGGTCCCGGCCTGGATGGGCGCGCCGTTGTGTAACGTCGGCGTGACGACGTGGGTCGCGCTGGCCCAGCCCTCTGCATCAGTCACCGGGTTGCCCTCCTCGTCCACCAGATAGCCCTCAATGGTCGCATCGGCAGTGACGAGCGAGAAATCCACGCCACCGATTGTCTCTGCGGACGAGATCGTGACCCGAGCACCGGGGCCAGTGTAGATGTAGGGCTGGTCGGGGCCGGGCGAGGGCTGCACGTGCCATTCGCCGGCCACGACGGAGAGCACGTACTGGCCATCAGGTCCGGTGACACCCTCCGCCCCACCGGGCGCGCCGGGCCGCCAGGCGGAGACCGGGATATCGGCCAGACCCACGCCGTCTTTGTCAGTCACCGTACCCGTGATAGCCGCGTCCCGCTCCAAGAGCGTCAGTGTTCCCAGATCAAAAGTGGTGTTGGGGGGCACTTGGATCGGCTCAACGACCGGCCCCATGTAGCCCGTGTCGTCGGGGGTGGCCCAGACCTTATAACCGCCATTAGGTATGGCAATATCAAAGGTCCCATCGGCGGTGATGACGGTCCGCGCACCGATTCCCTCGTCGTTGTGCAACGACACGGTAACAGTGAACGTCGGCACGCCACCGCCTGGTAGTTCCACCGCGCCAGTTACGTGCGCGTCGGCTGTGAGCACGGTAAAGTCCACCTGCTTGTGCTCTGGCTCAGCATTGTGCTTGAAGTGGACCAGTTGAGACGGGTTGGGGTAGACCCACTCGGACGGCATAGTGGTGCTGATAACTTTCACCGTCAGCGCCCACAGCCCATCGGCGAGGTCGAGTTGGTAACCGCCGTCGGCGCCACTCAGCGTTTTGACGCGGCCCCCTTTATCCAGCCGGTGTGCCACCACCTGGGCGTCCTGCACCGGGTCGCCAGTATTCGTCTCCACCGTGCCCGTAACTACCTTGGGCGGTGCACGGAAGGCCAGATCGTGCTCCTGCGGCGTGGGCGGCAAGGTAACGGTGACAGGTACTGGTGGTAGAAGCGCGCCTTCGTACCATGGCGGCCGAGCAGTCAGGATGTAGGTGCCGTCTTCGAGGTCACCGATGGCATAGTACCCACTGCTGCTGGTTTGATCGTGGCGACTGCGGTACCCCCCGTTCATCTCAGTTGCGCGGACAGTTGCGTTCGACACCGGCTGGCCCAGGTGATCGGTAACAATGCCATAGATATCGGCCGCAGTCAGTGTCAGTGTGACCGTCTGGGTGTAACCGTTGACCGTCACCGGTTTCAGCGGCGAGTGCCAGTAGGGATCGTCGGTGACGGGCGAGGCCTTCAGGCTATAGCCGCCGGCAGGGAGCCCGCCGATGAGGAACTCACCAGCGGGGGCTTCCACCCATTGCACCAGCGTACTATTACCAGCGTAGACCCGCACCTCAGCCGGGACGGGCGTTGTGCCATCAGGTTCAGTGACGATGCCATATATCTCCGGCTCCGTCAGCGCTACCACGCCCACATCCACCGGCCCGTTGAACACCGAGACCGGCACAGGCTCAGATTGAGTATATCCGCTGTCAGCCGGCGGCACGGCCTTGAGAACGTACAGGCCATTAGTCACCGGTCCCAGACTGAACGCCCCTGTGTCCACATCCACGACCGCCTGCCCAAAGGCATCCCACCCACCCGGTTCGAAGAGTTTGGCCCGGGTTCCTGCGGGGAGTGGGTATCCGCCGGGTGAGGTGACCGTGCCGGTGATCATTCCCCCCTGGGCCTGCGCGATACCGGCCGTGGTCAAGAGCAGCACCAATGCCGCTCCGAGCGATAACCAGTTGAGGGTTGCTTTTTTCGAGTTCATTCTTGTGCCTCCTGAGATTTTTGTAGAAAATGTTCACCAAAACCAAAGATGGTTCATACCTTACCCTTCCTTTCTTCTGTCAGGCTTGCCGCAACCGCTTCAGCGCCCTAAAAGCACACTTGCCTCCTTGTCCCCCCGTCTCCCCCTCCTCTTTTCACTCCCCCGACAGCGCCAGTTTCTCCTCCAGCAGCGGAATGATAGATGGGTCGAGTAGATGGCGGGAGATCACCGCCGTGGGGTCCCGCTGAGGACGAGCCATCTCATAGGGAGCCAGCAGTTCCTCGGCCAGGTTTTCCTTCTGCAACTCGAACTCCACATCAGGGAGGGCACGGGCATCCTCGAGCAGACCCACTATCCGCTCCAGTTCGATCTCCTCGTCCAGGATCACCACCGCGCCGTGCGTGTGTTCACGGATGCGTTCCAGGATACGGCGGGCGATTTCCTTCCCGTGACGCTCGAAGCGCTCAGCGGGCAGAGCACGCAGACGCTCCAGCAGTGCCTCACTGCCGCCTGTGCCCCGGGCCTGGCCAACGCGCAGTTCGCCCTGGGGAGGAACGACGCAGGGAACATACTGCTCCAGAGCGTACAGTTGGTGCTCCTCCAACCCCGCCTCGACCTCACCGGCGATGCGAGTCAGTTCGACCTCGTAGGCATCCCGTGCCGTGTGGAACTGGCCTTGGACGATGTGCCACTGCTCCACCAGGTCGGGAGGAATGTTCTCGCCCGCCATCAACGTGGCCCTGAATTCTTCCAGCACGGAGGTCATCTCCTCCTCATCGGCCTCGGTCTCTAGTTCCTCGTGTAATTCCTGCACCTCTTGAGCCTTTCCGACAATAAGGCGCATCTGTTCGGGGCTCAGTTCCAGCCCGTTGATCAGGTTGAGTAACTGAACCTCCCGGTGCAGATCTGCTATCTCCAGTGGCGACTGTGCACTAACCGGCTGCACAGACTGGCAACCAGAAATGAGCGGCAACAACAGGACTACTAACAACAGAAACAGTTTCTTCATCGCACGTCTTCTCCTTTACTCATTCACTCATTTACTCACCTACTCAACTTTATCGCAACCAGCATAACAGGCAGCTATCACACACCCGTTACGCCGATGTAAAAGGCCGGTAAAAAAGAGGCAGGGCCTGCCAGTGTGCAGGCCCTGCCTTATTGTTATGCTGTATGCCTTCGGCAGGCGGATGGTGGTTCGCCGGTTGGGGCCCGTCAGCCTTCCCTCAGCACGAGGGGCAGGAAGATACGATATTGCTCGTAGGAGATGACGACCTCGTCCAACACCGGCGTGTCATTCCCAGTGGAGGTGAAGACGGCCCGATACTGGATGAGTCGCCCAGAAGGATGGGGGATGGTCTCGCCGGAAGCAGTGTGGGTGAACCAGTCTGTCCATCCTGCACCGGCGGTAGTCATCACCCGGGTGGCAAGCGCAAGGCTGGTGCCCGGCGTGATCGTAGCCGTCCAGGTGATAATACCCCAGGCCGCCGGGCCACTGGCGTCAAAGTCGCGGCGGTACTCGCCTCTGGCGAGGTAGTCGTCGGCCGGGTAACCGGTAGCATATATCTGGGGGGCGGAAGCGGTTCGGTAATCCTGCCAGGCGACTACAACATCGCCATCGAAACCGGTGACCAGGCCAGGAACGGTGCTAATGTCCACTGTGTTCTGAGGCTGGCGGCTAAGGATACGGGGTTCAGTCCAGTGTTCGCCTCTATCGGGGCTCAGAGAGAAGAAAAGGTTGGCAGTGGCGGCCTGCTGGTCAGGGCTATGTATCCAGGCCACATAAACCTTCCCCAGGAGGTCCACGCCAATGGCGGGGTTCCTGTAGGAGGCGTTGGAGGCGGAGGCATGGTAGAGCCGGTGCTCGATCAAACGTCTCCAGGTGTCTCCACTGTCTCCGCTCCGGGCCACAACGATCTGGAAGTCGTAGGTAGCAGGGCCGGTGGGGACTCGCTCATACCAGGTAGCGAAGAGCACACCGCCCGGCCCGGCGACGATGTCGGGAGCGTTTGCCCAATCCATCGTGGGATCGCTCAGCCGGGAGTTAGCGCTCCAGGTACCCGTACCCCAGGTGGCGCTGATCCAGCGGGAGAAGTAGATTTCTCCGTCGTCGTTCTCCCGCAAGTCCTCCCAAACGACATAGACGTTCCCATCGGCGTCCACGGTCAGGTTGGGCTCCCGCTGCTCAGTGGGGGTGATGACATCGCTGACCTGCACCGGGGTACTCCAGGTCAAGTCCACGTCCGGGTTGTAGCGGCTGATGTAGATGTCGCCATCGTCATCCCGCTCGTCCTCCCAGACGGCATAGAGGTAGCCCGACTGGCCATGAGGGGCAATGTGGGGAAAAAGTTGCTTCCCCGTGCCAGTGTACACCGGGGATGCAGGCGTGGAACCCCAGCTCTGTCCCCGATCGTGACTGACGGAGTAGTAGATATCCCCACCATCCGGGCCTATGTCATCGTGCTGCCACACGACCCAGAAACTCTCGTCTTCCGCACGCACGGAGATGTCGGGACTATACAGGCAGGGGCAATCTGGATAAGGGGGATCATCAGGATCACATAGGTCCTGCACCATGACGTTGGGCGACCAACTCCCGCCACCGTCGGTGCTTTTGGAGAAGTAGATGTCGGGACAGTGATCGCTGTTGCGCTCATCCTCCCACACAGCCAGGAAGTGGGTCTTTGTCGTGCTCGCGGTGTCGGTGAGGACAAAGGAGAGACGGGGGGAGACCTTTCCCTGCGCCAGGTCGTCGTTCACCCGCACGTTGGCCCACCAGTCTCGGTCCAGCCGGGCCGTATCCGGCTCGCTCCAGACATCTACGTCGTCCATAGTACCATCACAAAAGTCAGAGAAGGTGTCGGTGGACCATTCCGGATTCGCTCCCCCAGCGGCGCGAGTGGTTAGCAGAACCAGGCCGACCATCCCCAACGCCAGAAGTGTGCTGCTAAGCGCTTTCCAGTGTTTCGTAGGCATAGTTACCTCCTGTTTGTGAGATTCTGATTGTTAGACTCTGACCTGAAAATAGACGAGACCAGGGACAACGTCCAACACCATATTGTATCAATTCCTGAACGCTTTGTCTATGGGACATTGACCCATGTTTGCTTCCTCATCGTCCCATCTTATCCCCCAAATATGTGGCTGCTTCTAACCACTTGTGGGCACAATGGTTGTGGCGGAATCAAATTTAAGGACTCTCTAGTCTCCCAACATTCCCATTTGTGGTATAATAAAAAAAACGCAATAGCGCAAAACCCGCCCTGTCACCTTGAGCGAAGCAAAGGGTCTCTACCACCGTAATGGAGATTCTTCGCTACGCTCAGAATGACGGCCAATCGTCAGGGCGACTTTGGCGGCACTGCAAAAAAAACACTCAACAGTCCAACCACTAAAAGGATAGAAGGGAGGCAACAATTGAACATGTAATAGGCGACGTTTTTCACCTCACACATCCAATCAACCTGCGGTAGACAACCCAAGTTAATCCACAACAAAGGAGAGTAACCTGTGAATATCAAGACCAAAATCGGCAAAGTACAGACCATCGTGGTCATTGCCAGCCTGTTGGCTTCGTTCTTCGTTGGTTTTGCCGTGCCAGCAAAAGCAGACGACACATCATTACTCATCACGGGTGTGGTTGACGGTCCGCTTACTGGTGGCGTGCCAAAGGCCATCGAGTTCTACGTTTTAGATGACATAGCCGATCTCAGCATCTATGGCTTTGGGTCGGCCAACAATGGCGGCGGCAGCGATGGAGAGGAATTCACGTTCCCCGCCGTTGCCGCCACGGCCGGCACCTTTATCTACGTGGCCTCTGAAACGATCGGATTCACCGACTTTTTCGGCTTCGCTCCCGACTATACGAGTAGCGCAGCCAGCATCAACGGCGATGATGCCATCGAGCTGTTCCAACTCGGAGTGGTCGTTGACGTTTTCGGTGACATCAACGTAGATGGTACCGGGGAGCCCTGGGAATACATGGATGGTTGGGCCTACAGAGTAGATGAAACAGGCCCCGACGGCGACACATTCGTCCTGGCAAACTGGACCTTCAGCGGCCCCAATGCGCTTGATGGTGAGACGACTAACGCTACCGCAGCCACACCGTTCCCCATAGGCACATACACCACCACTCCCCCACCACCACCGGCAAACCTGCTCATCACGGGTGTGGTTGACGGTCCGCTTACTGGTGGCGTGCCAAAGGCCATCGAGTTCTACGTTTTAGATGACATAGCCGATCTCAGCATCTATGGCTTTGGGTCGGCCAACAATGGCGGCGGCAGCGATGGAGAGGAATTCACGTTCCCCGCCGTTGCCGCCACGGCCGGCACCTTTATCTACGTGGCCTCTGAAACGATCGGATTCACCGACTTTTTCGGCTTCGCTCCCGACTATACGAGTAGCGCAGCCAGCATCAACGGCGATGATGCCATCGAGCTGTTCCAACTCGGAGTGGTCGTTGACGTTTTCGGTGACATCAACGTAGATGGTACCGGGGAGCCCTGGGAATACATGGATGGTTGGGCCTACAGAGTAGATGAAACAGGCCCCGACGGCGACACATTCGTCCTGGCAAACTGGACCTTCAGCGGCCCCAATGCGCTTGATGGTGAGACGACTAACGCTACCGCAGCCACACCGTTCCCCATAGGCACATATTCGCCTATCATCACCGACACGCCTCCCACCATCACCAGCACGACCCCTACTAACGGTGAGACCGATGTCGCCGTAGACGCCAACATCGAAATCAACTTTAGCGAAGAGGTAACGGTGACTGGGAGTTGGTACGAGATAATCTGCACGAATAGTGGTACCCACACCGCCCTCGTCAGCGGTGGCCCGCAGGACTTTACACTAGACCCCGATGACGACTTTGTATCCAATGACGAATGCACGGTAACGGTCTTGGCCAATCAGGTCGCCGACCAGGACGGCACGCCGGACAACATGGAGGCGAACTATATCTGGAACTTTGACGTGATCCAGATCCAGGTATGCGGCGACCCGGCCACCTTCATCCACGATATCCAGGGCAGCGGCACAAGCAGTCCTGAAGTAGGCAACACCCACGTGATTGAAGGCATGGTCGTCGGCGACTTTCAGACTAGTTCGCATCTCAGG
Organism: Chloroflexota bacterium; assembly: GCA_034189605.1. Taxonomy (GTDB): domain Bacteria; phylum Chloroflexota; class Anaerolineae; order B4-G1; family B4-G1; genus JAUWNP01. The sequence goes on along the minus strand of JAXHUO010000016.1, from coordinate 35,949 downwards.
GGTTTCTTCCTCCAAGAGGAGGATGCTGACGCCGATGCCGACCCTATGACTTCTGAGGGCATCTTTGTCTATGATGGCTCCTCCCCTGCCGTTGACGTGAATGTGGGCGACGTGGTGCGCGTCCAGGGCAATGTAGCCGAGTACTATGACCTCACGGAACTGACCAGCGTCAGCAACGTGATAATTTGCCCCCCTGGTGGCAGCGCTACAGCAGCAGCAGTAACCCTACCCATCGCGGGCACGGCGGAATGGGAGTGGTACGAGGGCATGCTGATCAACATCTCGGGTCCCCTGTACGCCACCGGCAACTATAACCAGGGCCGGTATGGCGAAGTTGACCTCTCAATCGGCGACCGCCTGGACACTCCGACCAACGTCGTCGCACCGGGCGCGCCGGCCATCGCTTTGCAGGAGTTGAACGACCGCAGCCGTATTCAATTGGAAGACGGCAGCACAGCTCAGAACCCCGTACCGGCCCCATATATGGGCGTTGGCAACACCCTGCGCGCGGGCGACACCATTCCTGAGTTGACAGGTGTCTTGCACTATGCTTATGGCGATTACGAAGTACACCCCACGGGAGAGGTGAACTTTACCCGTGTCAACACCCGCGACGCAATCCCGCCGGACGTTGGCGGCACATTCAAAGTGGCCAGTTTCAACGTGCTGAACTACTTTACTACTCTCGACGATAGCGGACCTATATGCGGGCCTTCGGGCGACATGGACTGTCGTGGCGCAGATACTGCCGCTGAGTTCACCCGTCAGCGTGATAAGATCATTGATGCCATGATCACAATGGACGCTGATGTGATTGGCCTGATGGAGATGGAAAATCACCCCACAGATGATGCGCTTCAAAACCTCGTGGACGGCCTGAACGACGCAGCCGGAGCCGGGACGTATGCCTTCGTCAACACCGGCACGATCGGCACGGACGCCATCAAAGTGGCCTTCATCTACAAAACCGGTACAGTCACACCTGTTGGTTCGTATGCTATCCTAGACTCGTCGGTGGACCCACTGTTCCTTGATACCAAGAATCGGCCCGCGTTGGCCCAGACCTTTGAGGAAACTGCGACCGGCGAAAAGTTCACCGCTGTGGTCAATCATCTCAAGTCAAAGGGTTCGTCTTGCGATGACGTGGGAGACCCGGACATGGGCGACGGTCAGGGTAACTGTAACCTGACCCGCACCAACGCCGCCAACGCGCTGGTCAATTGGCTAGCTACAGACCCCACCGGCAGTGGCGATCCCGACTTTCTGATTATAGGTGACCTGAACGCCTACGCCATGGAGGACCCCATAGACGCTATCAAAGCCGGAGGCTACACCAACCTGATTGAGGCTTTCATCGGACTCGACGCCTACTCGTACGTCTACGACGGGCAGGCCGGCTATCTCGACCACGCGCTGGCCAACGCCGACCTGACACCACAAGTGACAGATGTGGTCGAATGGCACATCAATGCCGACGAGCCGGCCGCACTAGACTACAATGACTATAACCAACCAGACCTCTACAACCCAGACCCCTACCGTGCTTCTGACCACGACCCTGTGCTCATTGGCCTGGAGTTAGTCTCATCCGAGCCATTAGAGGACATGCATCTGAATCAAGCGCGGATCAGGTGGAACCATAGCGGTGACGGCAGGGCCTTCTTCTCTCTGCGAGGACAGTTCGACCTGCCCACAGGCTACACGCACCAAGACCTAAGCGAGGATATGATACTATCTCTCACCATCGCCGATGTAACCGGCTCCGACAGCATCGTCTTTACGAGCCACGGCAGGACGTGGCGCTACAATGGGCCAGACGGCGCTGGCGACGGAATGGACATACGGTATGCCAGAATCCACTGGCTACCCAGGGGCGCTTTTTTCACAATCAGAGGCAGACTGGATCTGCCCGGCGTGAATCAATACACCGATCCACCCGAGGCGACGATCAGGATGAGACTGCCTGTAACAACACCTGGCATGGCATCCGAACTGACCAGCGAAGAAACCGTCCTGTTCCAAACATTCCGCCACATATGGCTATACCAGCCGTGACCCAAGTCACGCCAGGAGATACCGGCACGGTGTACCCTCGCCAAGGCTAGCAGGACGATCAGCCTTTCAGTAACAGACAACGAGGCGTCCTCTTGAAAGAGGACGCCTCGCTTCGCTACCATCAAGAATGATCGCCGTCGAGGAGTGAGCACCCTCAGAGGCGACTGCTATAGCCAGGGACACCCCAAATCGAACTATCCTGTCCCCAGCAGGGCCACGAGTACCACTACGAGGGCTGTGACGGCCAGACCGGCCAAGGCCAGCCGACTCATCAGGGCCTGCAACTGCTCATAAACTTGGCGCTGTGTCTCCAACATAGCCCTTCACCTCCAATGCTCTTACCATAGATTCTAGCGCACGCCTGTTAGAGACAGGTTACTGAAACGTAAAAATATGGTAAAGGCCGGGCACTCTAGGAAGCATCCGTAGTACTACGGATGCGATTCTGACCAACCAACGCCATTCTCACATCACCATCCGTACTATTGGGGATTTACACAGTCGGAAGATTGCGGTATGATTGTTTCGCTACGGATGAGAGACTCGTCATTTTATCGGTGGAAAGTGAATATTGGATACCAGCCGGGTTCCCGGTGCGAAATGGTGTGGGGCAGGCTTCTCAATCCATCCGGACGGCAGGTCGGCGCGTCTGTCCACTTCTGCATATACCAGAAATCAGCCTGCTGAAGAGAGGAAAACCATGGAGCCGATCAAAGTCCTGATCGTGGACGACAACCCCACCTTCATTGGCATCGTGCGCCGCTTCCTTTCTCGCTTCGCCGATATCGAGGTGGTGGCCGAAGCCACCAGCGCCGAAGACGCACTAGACCTGGTGCAGGAGGTATCTCCTCAAGTCGCGCTGGTTGATATCGCAATGCCGGAAGTCAATGGGCTAGCATTGACGCGTTTGCTACGGGAGAAACACCCCACCCTGGTCGTGATCCTCGTCACGCTACTCGACACAACTCAATACCGATCTGCCTCAGCAGAGGCAGGTGCAGATGGCTTTGTAGCCAAACCTACCCTCAGCACCGACTTGGTACCCCTTATCCGTCGTTACGCATCGAAGGCCGAGAACCTTGCCTACGCTTAATCCAGTTACCCTGGCACCAGCAGTGGGTATAGAGGATACACCCGGGAGTGCCACTGCTCCCTATTCGCACATGGTACACTCAACGTGGCAACTGGCCCTGCTATACGACATTGCCACCGCCCTGGCTTCCACCTTCGACCCCGAGTGTATCTTCTCACTGCTGGTCAGGGGATTGGACGAACTGCTCAACGTGACAACTGTCGCGCTGGCCCTGTACGACGAAGCCAGCGGAATACTGCAGATCGAAGTGGTTGACAGGCATAAGCGGATGCCATCCATCACATCCCCCCTCGACGAGGGGGGCATCGTAGGTCAAATTATCCACACCGGTAAGCCATTGCTGATCAAAGATTTCGCCGTGGAATCGAATGCGCTGCTACGTCTTCCCTACACAAGCAGGGAAGTACCCAACGCATGGATGGGTGTACCACTTCTCATCCGGGATCGGCCTATCGGCGCACTCTCTGTTCAAAGCAATGAGCCCCACCGCTTCGACAGCCACGACCTGCGTCTGCTCACCCAACTGGCTCAGCAGGTGGCCGTGGCTGTGGAGAATACCCGCCTGATGGAGACGCTGCGCCAGCAAGCAGAACAGATGACTCTCGCCAATGAGACAATGCGCGAGATCGCGATACTGCACAGTTTCACTGCTCTGACCCAAACCACGGCACACAAAATCCAGGAGGCCTTTGGGTATGAACGTGTCTGTATAGCCCTACTGGAGGAAGATGAACCGAAACCAGGTTCTAATACCTGCGCCACCGCACAAGCCCCAGGAGTTGATGCCCACACCCTGCCATTATGGCAGCCTGAAATCAAAGATGGCGCGGTTTCCCGCGCGCTGACCAGCTACCAGACGGTAGTATCGCCTATCGGCCCGGATGGATCGGAGGGTGCGCCTGCCCACACCATAACTGGGGAGCAGCGATGCGAACTAGTGCTGCCTCTGATTGCAAAAGGCCAGATCATCGGCGTGCTGGACATCGTGGGCCTGCATGACCCGCATGATATTGGGCGCATAGAGTTACTGGAATCACTGGCTGGATCGCTGGCCATTGCTGTGAACCAGGCACAACTACTCGAAGCGGCTGAGGCCGGCAGGCGCGAGGCACGCACCCTGTACAGTCTGAGCCGCCAGATGACCTCGCTGGATATGGAACGCATTCCAGAGCGGCTCCTGGGCCAGTTAGGTGGCTTGATCCCTAACGACGTCGCCGGGCTACTGGTTGAAATAGACGGCATGTTATACAGTTTCTTCCACATCTCTCAGCCAGTGGGAGAGGCAGCGCTCAAAAAGTTGGAGCGGAACATGCTCGACCACTGGCCCACCCTCACATCGCTCGCACCGGCCACCACCCCGATCCAACGGCACGTGCAGAACACTGACAATGTCCGTCCTGATAATACACCAGCATTGTGCTCAGATATCTACGCGCTCCTATTTGTGGGCGAGCAGCCACTAGGTGCACTCACAGTCGCCCGCACAGGGCCAATAGAGTTCAAAGAGGCAGACCAACGGTTCCTTTCCACCATCGCCAATCAGGTTGCGATCGCCATCGAGAATGCACTGTTGTACCGCAAGTTAAAGGCACACGCGGACAGCCTAGAACAGCGAGTAGCCGAACGCACGGTTGAGATCGCCCGCCAGAAGGAACGCACCGAGGCAATCCTGCACAGCGTGGCCGATGCCGTGCTCGTCACCGACCCGCAGGGTGAAATCACGCTTACTAACGAGCGCGCCAGACACCTCCTGGATAGACAACTGCGGACTGAAGATCAAGAAGACATCATCAGTTATGTCCGCGAGTGGGGTCTCCGGGCCAGCGAGGGGGTGGAGGAGATTGTCGAACTGGGAGATTGGGCACTACAGGCCCGGGCTACACCCATCAGTGAAAAGGATCCCTCACTGGGAACCGTAGTCGTGCTCAGCGACGTCAGCCGGCTGCGGGAATTGGATCGCATGAAAACACGGTTCGTATCCAACGTCTCACACGAATTGCGCACTCCCATCTCCAACGTTAAACTGTATCTCTCGCTGCTCGAGAGGGGTAAGCCAGAGAAACGGGCACGCTACCTGGAGGTATTGCAACAAGAAAGCGCGCGCCTGGAGAATCTAATCGAAAATCTACTCGATCTCTCGCGGCTGGACGCTGGTCAGGCCCCGGTCATTCCTCGCCCGATCGAACTTGAGGGTCTGCTGATAAATCTGATAGAGATTCACCGGCAGACGGCTGCAGCCAAGGACTTGCACCTGGAAACACAATTTCCGCCCGCAATCCCTCCAGCCAACGGCGACCGCAATCAGATCATCCAAGTGCTAAGCAACCTGATCGCCAACGCCATAAGTTACACCCCGCCGGGGGGCAAGATTACCACTCGACTGGGTACAGCGGAGATTGAAGGTCGTCCATACGTCACCATCACTGTCGCCGATAATGGAGTCGGGATTTCGCCAGACGAACTACCACACATCTTCGACCGCTTCTTCCGAGGCGAGCAGGCCCGGGCACTGGCTGTACCCGGGACGGGCCTGGGATTAGCCATCGTGAAGGAAATCATCGAACTGCACCAAGGACAAATTGAGGCGGAGAGCAAATTGGGCCAGGGAAGCACCTTCACAGTCTGGCTTCCCGTCGCAGTCCAACCTCAAGAGGTTGAGCAGCACTCCAATCAGATCGTCACCCAACCCACAGCCACATCACAACGAGGCGCAAAGTGAAGCCGTGTATTCTAGTCGTCGAGGATGACATAGCAATGGCTGAGGGCATCCGCGATACGCTGGAACTGGCTGATTATGAGGTCATGCTGGCTGCCAACGGACGGGAGGGCCTTGAACGACTGACACAGCGCAAGCCGGCCCTGATCATCTCGGACATTATGATGAAAGAGATAGATGGCTACGAGTTCTGCCAGATCGTGCAAGCCGAATCAGCCTGGGTTGACATCCCTTTTATATTTCTTACCGCCAAACGCCGTGCAGAGGACATACGACGTGGTAAACAACTCGGCGTAGATGACTATCTGACCAAGCCTTTCCTACCAGATGACCTGCTAGTAATCGTGCAAGCCAAGATCGAACGTGCCCAGGCGCGACAGGCCGTGGCTCGAGCCGAGGTCACAACGCTCAAGGACGAACTGACGATGATGATCGGCCACGAGTTACGAACCCCCCTGACTTATATCCATGGCTATCTGGAATTGATGGCCTCTGGCCGCAATGCCCTGACCGAGGAAGAACTGACAACTTACCTGCGTGGCATCAAGATCGGGAGCGACCGGCTGGGACAGGTAGTGCAAGATGTGCTCACATGGTTGGCGATTCGCACCGGCAAGGCAGAGCATAAATACCAGGTACTCGCCCGCGTGGACGAGCAACTAACAGCACTCTTGCACCTGAGCATTGCCAGATTTGCTGAGAGGGCCCAAGAGCGTGGAGTGGAACTTGTCCTGGAGATACCCCCATCGCTGCCACCCTTGCGAGCATGCCGCACGCAGATCGAAGAAATACTGCGGCAATTGCTGGACAACGCCATCAAGTTCTCTCTGGCGGAGGGTGGTGTGGTGAGAGTAGTGGCGCTAGAGACGCCCGAGGGAATCCAGGTAAGCGTCCAGGATCACGGGGTGGGAATCCCGGCCCATCAACTCCCATACATCTTTGAACCCATGCTCCAAATCAACCGGTCACAATACGAGCAACAAGGCACAGGGCTGGGGCTGGCCATCGCCCGTGCTTACGTAGAGTTACATGGGGGGCACATTTGGGTCGAGAGCGAGCCCAAACAAGGTAGCACGTTCTACTTTGTGCTCCCAAAGGCCACAGAAGCACCCTGCGGCTGCGCTCAGAGCAGATCCTCTCCCGGCCAGATGCCGGTCACTGCTGCCTCAACACATTGCTCAACTGTCCCATAACATACCCGTAACCCTGCGTGGGAGGGCACGTAGGCAGCTCCTTTGGCCGAGGAAGTCGCCAGAGTGTGAAAGCCCAGTTCTTGCATCGGAGCAACGACCACGCACATATCGGCTACCACCCGTCCCCCACTGGCCTCGACCGCGGCTACCAACCCCTCTGCCTCAGCAGTCTGCCGCACCTCCCGCGCCGTCGTGATCCACAAAGCCGCCTTCACCCGTCGCCCGGCAAGCAGCACCACCACCTCCTCAATCTCCTCCAGACTAGAGTGTGGGCAGCCAAACCAAACCAGGTCAACTGCTTTGACTGCGCTCTGAGCAGACGGCACAGGACCACGAACGTCGGAATTGAGCGCGGCATAGGCAGGCTGCAAGTCGTCCACGACGAGCGTATCGTGGTCAGGAGATAACAAGTCTGGCTGGCCGGCCTCGGGCGTGACTCCTGCGACGTGATATAGAGCCACAGCACCACTGGCCGCCATGGCGGCCCCCAGCGCCTTCAAGTTAGCATCTGAGTAGGGGCGGGGTAACCCCGTCCCTACCTCCAGGCCCACGAAATATGGCACACGATTGCGTGCTGCCTTCCCGACCAGGTACCCAAGTGCCCCAAAGTCAGCAGTCTCGCGCACCGGGCAGCGCACGACCACCTGCAGCGTGGCACGGCGGTTTTCGTCCAGATGCAGGCCGCAGGCAGCGGCGCGCCCCGCAATGCCAGCGGCCAGAGCACTCGGTCCGCCCTCCCGATTGGTACGTGCCCCCAGCACCGAGTTGGCATAACTCACCGCCGAGGACTCCGCCCAGGCCACGTGCTCACCAAAACGGGGTACGTTGCCCACCAGGTAGGGCGTACAGGTACAGGTTGTGCGCACGCCCAGCCGCTGGTAGGCCTCGATCACTGCCAGTTGCTGGCGGGCAAACGCTTCCGAAAAGCCGAGTTCCCGCCAAGCGCGCAAGTCCATTCCGGCGGGATTCAGAGTCGTGGGTACACGCACCTGTACCCCCTGAGCGGCCCACTCGCGCAGAAACTCTAACCCCGCCTCTCCCAGATTGCGGTAACTGACCCCCGCCACCTGCGCGGAACCAACCTGCACCAGCCGCCGAGCGCCGTAAATCTGTCCCAGCGTGACGATGATCTCCATCGCCTTGTGCACACCGGGACCAAAGTCACCGGCTAGCATGGATTGTTCTTCAGCCGAAAGTTTTAGCACGCCGGTCACTTAACCTTCACAGCACTCGCGCCAGCATGTCTCGTGCAGGGCAAGTATCTCTGCGACCACAAGTTCACGGTTGCGCAAATGCAATCGGCGGCTCTGGTTGCTGACCGAGAAGAGATAATGGTCGCCTAAAATGACACGCACCTGACCGCTGGCAAAGCCCAGTTCCTCCAAGAGTTTCAACATCGGCGTGATCCCAACCAGGCGATCCCTGTGGCCCAGCATAACACAGAAATGACGCCAGTGGCGAGGTTCAACATGGCAAGGTATGGCCCCCATCGCAAAGAAAGTCTGAGCCAGCACCCCTTTGGAGATAGAGTTGAATGTCCGCACATGTTCAGCCTTCACAGCCCGACTGGCTGCGCCAATGAGCGTCTCGACGATGGAAGGTGCCAGCCTGGTCTTGAGCCAACCCAATGTATCAGTAGTCGAACCGGCCCAGATACCTACGCCAAGCGCCTTGTAGAAACTCTTGCGCAATGTGTCGTTGATTAATAGGGCGGGCGTAATCGCCAGCCGGGCAACTTCGTGCCGACGCCAGTGAGACTCGTCCAGATAGAACAGTCCAGCGCCGCTCATTGAGTGGCCGACAAGAGTGATGATGCGCGGACGATGGGTCGCCCGCTGGCTTGAGCGTAGCCCCAGCAACTCGATCCAGTGTTCGACGGCGGCCATGCTCGCAGACGGGTCACAGGCTTCGACGGCTGGCAATTCGTCGGCAAAAGGAGATCCACCAAAGCCGTTCACGTCGGCAGCCAACGCGACCAGCCGGGGATTGGCGGCACACACCAGCGCCGGAATCTGCTCCCAGATGGCGTGGTTGCCATCCCAGCCATGCAGGAAGATGACGAAACCTCGCGCCCGGGTCATAGATTCCCGATAGCCCTGTCTCCTGACTGCCGTCTGCAGCCAGAACACTCGCCACGCAAAGTCCGCCAGGCCGGTTTGGGCGTAGAAACGAGCCACACGCTGCTGACCAATCAAGTCGGCACGAACGAGGTCGTTGAGGGTATATCCGGTACTGACGATTCCCTCCGTCGCCTCTCGTCGGATCGTCTTGTACCCCCTGACCCAATCCCACTTGCTCACGTGTACACCACCTCATTCGTGTTATCAGTGATCGATGTAAAAAGGTTACTCCTCAGCCATAAGGTGCAACGCACTTGTCTCTTGCCATTTCAGCGATTTCGTCCAGCAGCCTGCCACGAGTACTCGCAGTGGATTGCATCGTAGAACAGGCAAATTTGTAGCAAAAGTGCGTTGCACCCGAGCAGTTATGCTATCAGTGATCGAGGTAAAAAGTCAGTATCGCCCACCCCTGAGATTGAGTTTGTAAACCTCCGCACGGCTCCAACCAGAGGCAACAGCGACACGGCGTGCCGCTGCCGGACGGGGCACACCCTGCGCTAGCAGTTCCTCCAGGGCGGCCTGTACCTGCCCCTCATCCCAACGCACGTGCTCCTCCGACACACCACCGATGACAAGTGTGAACTCGCCCCGGGGTTCGACATCGCCAAAGTGGGAGCGCGCCCCGGCAACGGTTCCCCGCCACACCTCCTCGTGCAACTTGGTCAATTCGCGGCAGACAGCCAGCGCGCGGTCGCCCAGCACAGACTCGATGTCAGCCAGGCTCTTGCGCAACCGGTGAGGGGCCTCAAAAGCAATCAACGTGCGCCGCTCCCCCGCCACCTCAGCCAGCAACCGGCGACGCTCGCTCAGGTGTCGAGGCAAGAAGCCCAGGTAGAGGAAACTGTCGCTAGGCAGGCCAGAGACGACCAATGCAGCCACAGGAGCCGAAGGCCCCGGGATAGGTACGACCGGGTAGCCGCGCTCAATAGCAGCGCGGACGAGTTCGTAACCAGGGTCAGAAAGCCCTGGCATCCCGGCCTCGGAGATCAGGGCCACGCTGCCTGTACCCAGCGCCTTTAGCACCGTCTCCAATTTCGTTAATTTGTTGCCTTCAAAGTAACTGGTGATGGGGGTCTCAATCTCATAGCGCTGGGTGAGGATGCGAGCACGACGGGTGTCCTCTGCGGCAATGAGCGCGACCTCCTTGAGGGTACGTAGAGCGCGGAGGGTGATATCCTCCAGGTTACCAATGGGAGTAGCGACCAGGTAGAGAGTGCCCATAGGACAACGAGCAATGAGTCAATTAATATCGAATCGCTTGAATACTGCCGCTAACAGATGAATACTAGCAGCTATGGAAGCGTCCGGTGCGGAATACCGCTGAGCAGCCCCTCGCGCCCCTCGAAAACGCCCAAGATCGTCAGGCCACCTGGGCCAATCTCGTAGCAGCAAATCTCCTTGGCGTGATCAGAGCCTCGCATCTTTAGCACCACGACCGCACGCTGCATAGCGCTCTCAATTTCCACATAGCGCAGCATGATGATGGCGTCCACGACAAATAAGAGACCACCCTTGTCAGCACGCCGATACCCGACCCGAGCCTCCTCACCTAGCAGCATCGCCGTGACCCCCTCCCGTCGCAGGCCATTCGCCACGGAGGTATAGACACTACGCAATTCCTGCGCGTCGTCGGTAAGACGGTTAAAGTGGGTAACACTGTCGAGCACCAGCCGCCGGATGTTCGCGTCGAGGATCAATTGGTTGAGACGGCTATGGGGGGACTCCAGGCTAGCCAGGAAAACCTCTGGCGAAGTGAACATCAGATATAGTCTCCCACTTGCCTCCAATTCCTTCAGATTCAAGCCCAGTGCCTCAGCATCACGGTAGAGAGAACTGGGAAACTCCTCAAAGGATATGAGCAGTCCCGGCTCGTCGTGCTTCGCCGCGCCGTGGATAAGGAACTGGAGCGCCAATGAGGTCTTACCCGTACCCGGCGCACCGCGTACCAGCACCATCGAGCCAGGCAGAAAGCCTCCATCCAACATCTCATCAAGACCCTTGACCCCGGTGGGCACACGTTTATCCGCCACGTCCTACCTCCTGTTAATCCTCTTTAATGGTTCTGAGTAAACACTATGTAACCCAGGGCTGCACCGCAATATCCGGGCATGTCAATCACAATCTCCTCCGAAATGGGGAGGTGGTCTTCTCGATAGGGATCGTGGAGTTGCACGTGCACCTGATAAGGTCTCGGATCAGGGGCAAAGAACTGCTCCCATGCAGCCTGGTGACCGTAGCGAGTGTTGAGCCCTGCATCGGCACCGGAATGGACGACCCCGTCAATGCCTGCTCCCCAGATATGCACCGGATAGCCGATGAGGGGATTGCCATCCAGATCCTGCACGTGACCCGCTATCCCGGTCCAATTGCAGCCTAACGGCGGCATACGAAGATCCGGTTCGTAGGTGAAAGGCCACGGGGAACGCGTGACCCGAGGAGTAGGAGTAGCCGTAGGCGGAAAAGTAGAGGTAGGCGGAAAGGTAGGGGTGACCGATGGTGTCAGTGTAGGCATGGGGGTATCCGTGGGAGGCGACACAGTCGGGGTATTGGTAGGCGTCCAGGTGGGGACGCCGGCCAGACCACCCGGCGTTGGCGTCTCCGTAGGCGTCGGTAAATAAGCCGTGGGTATAAGAGTGGGCGGCGGGAAAGGGTTAAAAATATTGAAAGCAACCAGTCCGTAAAAGCCCACCAGACATACTGTGATCACAAGCGTCGCTATGGTCAGAACATTAAGAAGCAAGGTCCTTGTGTCGTTCTTCATCGCTTTATCTCCTTGCAGCATCCCCACCCCAGCACTGCCTGTTCACAGCGGTGCTACACTCAGGGGGTTGTTTCGACGAAACGCTGAATTACAGCCTGACCCCACAACCCCTCGGTCCACTCGTGCACCGCCTGATCCTGTAAAAAGCGTAGGTTCTCCGGGCCGACGGGGCGGGATGGGTCACGCTCAATTACCTGTACAATGTGATACCCCAGCAGACTGGTCACTACACCGCTGAACTGACCAGGCTGCAAGGCAAATGCAGCCTCCTCCACTTCAGGAGCAACAAGGATACCACGAGGGAAGAAACCCAAGTCACCCCCGCTTTCGCGAGTGCTGGCATCCTGAGAGTAAGTCCTGGCCAGGACAGCAAAGTCAGCGCCAGCCTGGAGTTGGGCCAGTATGCGCTCCGCCTCCTGAGAGGTGTCCAGCAGGATGTGGCGGGCGTGGACGTGTTCGGCGGTCGCTGGTACACCCTCAATGACGCGCTGAGTCATCGCCATCCCGATCAACTGCGCGCGCACCTCCTGCCAGGCATCCTCACGAGTCTCGCCCCACTCCGCCAGTTTGTCCATAAATGCTTCCTCGCCCCCGCTCTCAACGACCATTTCCTGCATATAGGCATCCACCTCGGAATCGGAGATGACGACTCCCGCTGCGGCCGCCACCTGCTCGGTCAACGCTTGCTCAATCATCACATCAAGTATCCAAACACGAGACTGAGCCAGGTGAGCCTGTCCTTCCGAACTATTGGGGTCAATCCCCTGCGCCGGCAACGAAGCCTCGTACTGGCCCAACTTGCGCTCATAGTCGGCCAGGTAGATGGGCTGACCGTTGACCAGTACAGCTATGGGCAGCTCCGGAGTAAGAGAGGGAGGAACATCGGTGGGAGTCGGATGAGTCGGGGTCGGTGCCGTAGCAGTAACGAGAGGCGCAGACGTGTGAGGTTCAGACGTTACCGGCATCGGGACGCACGCAGTTGAGATGAACAACAACGCCAGAGCCACCAATCTCCCTGTCGCTTTCAAATTCATAGCAAACTCCATTTCAATGACCAATGACAGACAACCAAATGACAAATCGCTGCTAACCACTAAAAACCCATTATACTCACAGCAGGGTTTTTATGCAACTTGGGCGGCTTGCCAAATCGCCCACCGTCTGCTACAATTCACGTCACTATAAAGGTAGCCGCATGGCGCTGTTGTACCTCATTCGTCACGCCCGCGCCCAGATGATGGGTGATGCGGCTGAACGCTGGCCCCTTTCTGAACAGGGACGGCGCGAGGCCGGAGTCCTGGCACGACAAGATTTCTGGCGCGAGGTAGAATTGATCTTCTCCAGCCCTGAGCCCAAGGCTGTGCAGACGGCAGAACCAGCCGCCCGTCGCTGGGGCATCCCCTTGGTGACTGTGGATTGCCTATACGAACTACGCCGCCCACGACTGGTGCCGGACTATGAAACCGTTATCGCGCGTCTCTTTGCCGAGCCGGAGATAAGCATCGCCGGCCTGGAAACAGCAGCCCAGGCCGCTGAGCGCGTCACCCGCTGCATCAAGGAATTGGTAGCGATACATCCTGAACAGACGTTGGCAGTGGTCTCGCACGGACTGCTCGCGACGCTCTTCCTGGCCCAACTGGATAGCCGCTGGCCGACGGTGGCTGAATGGCACGATGTACCATTTGCGGGCCTGGCAGTGGTGGATACGACTGCATGGTATCTCATCAAAAAGTGGTCGAGAGTCTCCAAATCCTTCTGAGATGGATCATCCCGCGGTGTCAACTGGCATTGCTGCTGATCGCACTGTTGCTGAGTCTAACGGCCGAAGGGCCTCCTCCTGCCAGTCTCGACACCCAGGTCACTCGCATCCTTGCTAGCGAGCGGTTCAAATTCGTTAACTGGGAAGTAAAGGCCCTATTGGGCAAACTGACCCACAGCCTGATCACACCGCAGCGCTACATGGACGAGATGGCCCGCCACGACTTTCTCCTCGACTACCTTGAACTGGTGGCCAATATCCAGCGGTCCGAGTGGGAAATTCACCGCGTCTACACTGACCCAGAGGTGACCGATCCCGAAGCAGCAACAGTCGAGGCACGCGCCTATGTGGTCAAACTTCGCCAAGAGGAGGAAACCCGCCAACCGCTCGCCGAAGCGATCCTGGAAGAGCAAACAGCATACATCCTGGTGGACGAGAAGTTTGGCATCCTCGGCCAAGAGTTCCCGCCCATCAGCACCCACTTCACTCCACTGCCTATGCTGCTAGTAATCTCACCCCGCGACCACATTGAGAGAACCTTCAGCCTCTGCCTGCACCACGGGTTGAGCGTGGCCCAGCGGGAGGCCATTGAGGGTCAGGTAGACACATCTTTCGACATCTCGTCGTTGGTGACCGGCATTGGCGGGATGGCGGCTTATCCGGCCATGTTGCTGGAGAGCAGTTCGCTCAATTGGCTGGCTGAGGTAACCGCGCATGAGTGGACACATCATTATCTTGCACCACGGCCGCTGGGCTGGAACTATGACGCCATCCCCGAAGCGCGTATCATCAATGAAACCGTGGCTTCCATCGTGGGACAGGAGGTCGGGCGACGGATGGTGGCCCGCTACTACCCCGAACTCTTGCCGCCGGAATCAGAGCCCCCGCCGGGACAGACGAAAAATAAGACGCCGCCGGAGACACCTGCCTTTGACTTCCGTACAGAGATGCGGGAGACACGCATCCGAGTGGACGAACTGCTGGCACAGGGAAGGATCAAAGAGGCAGAAGCCTATATGGAAGAACGGCGACAGGAATTCGTCGCCCACGGCTACTACATCCGTAAACTGAACCAAGCATACTTTGCCTTCCATGGGGCCTATGCCGACAAGCCGGGTGCTGCGGGGGCGGATCCCACTGGGCCAGCGGTGCGAGCGTTGCGCGCCCACAGCCTCGACCTGCACACCTTCGTGGTCCGGGCATCCCGCGTCACTACACTGGCCGAACTAGAGATGTTGCTGGAGGAAATGAAGGAATAGACCCTCACGGCGGAGGTATGTTAACTTTGACATCTCTCCATTTTGGGGTAGAATTAAAAAACAGGTCACAGGGCCATAGTCAGTCAGGAGAGCGCTTCAATCGCACCGAAAATACTCGCAGGGTAGATTTCCCCAGTTTCACCAGCATCGCCCCAGCGTGGGCCCGTAGCGCAGTTGGGAGCGCACCACAATGGCATTGTGGGGGTCGAGGGTTCGAGTCCCTCCGGGTCCACTTCCCCGTCTAGCGCAAGGAGATACGCTAGAGAGAATTCTCTCTTTGCGCCCCTCTCACGAAAAGGCAACGTCACCGTGCGCTACGTCTAGTTTGCCAGACCTGAAAAGTTTCAAGAGCACCCTACCCAGTGGCTGTTGATGCAGTTTCAAACTGATTTTACCTTCGAGATACTTGCTGAAAACAAATCTTGTGAACGAATTGCGAAATGGCCTCAACGAAACGATGGGGAGAGCACCTGCCGATTATACATGGACAAAAGGAAATGCACAATGGAATATAATCCTCGCACTTACTGGACAGAAGTTGCGGATAGGATCCAGGCTCGTGGATCACAAAGCCTCGTCGCTGGAGATGACACACCCTTCTACAGATACAAACGCGCCAGGTTTCTCGAAGAATTCACAAAGATTGACTTTCGAGACAAATCGGTTTTAGAAGTTGGCTGTGGGCCGGGTGGAAATTTAGAAATAGTACACAGTGCCACTCCAAAGAGACTGGTTGGCTGCGACATATCCCAGAAAATGATTGATCTTGCCACACAGAATCTGCAAGCCGTACTTCCCAGCGTTGAGCTCATTCTTACAGACGGTGTGACTTTACCACTTGAAGATAAGAGCATGGATATCACATATACCGTTACTGTATTGCAACACAATACGGATGAAGAAATGCTTGCCAATCTCGTGCGAGAAATCTGCCGAGTCACCAGGGGAAAGACCTTTCTCTTCGAAGACACATCTGACAGAATAAAGAGTGGCGCATCATGGACTGTAAGACCGGTCAGTTATTATCAAACCATCATGGAAAAACATGGATTTAAACTGACACAAGTCGAGTATATCAGTGTACTCGCCAACCGTCTAACATCAGCAGTTATCTTAAAATTGATGAGTCCTGGAAACCGAAAAGAGGGCGAAGCGATTCCTCCTATGGCAGTCGCCTGTCAGAGGGCTTGCTTACCTCTTACGCGCTTACTGGATAGAATTCTCACCGAGCGAAGAGGTCTCACGAAAATGCTCTTTGAACAAAAAACACAACTCTGACAAACCCTGTCGCGTTGGTTCTTTCGGAAAGATGAGCAGCAATTCCCATTTTGGTTGCGAGGAGAGAGCATCCTCAGATGCGAACGACGCCCGCGTTGGCCCCATCCCCGTAAATCCCTCAGACCTTGACATCTCTCCATTCTGGAGTAGAATTAAAATGGATGGTCGTGGGGCTGTAGCTCAGATGGGAGAGCGCTACAATCGCACTGTAGAGGCCAGGGGTTCGAGTCCCCTCAGCTCCACCAGCATCATCCCAGCGTGGGCCCGTAGCGCAGTTGGGAGCGCACCACAATGGCATTGTGGGGGTCGAGGGTTCGAGTCCCTCCGGGTCCACCTCACCATATCAAAGGCAGCGAACAGGAGCAGTAGGCCATCCCCCCAGCGAACCGGGAAAACCCAGGTGGAAGCCCGGTGACTGGCGCCCAGGAGGAGCGCCCCAGAAGGCCGAACTCGCCTGGGAGCCACGCCGGCGAGGCTAGGTAGCGAACATTCAGCAACTAGCAAGTAACCGGCGTCGGACGGCCCCCGTTAACCGGCCAAGAGAGGGAGACGTCCTGTACCTACGCAGGCATCCTCCAATCAGGGTGGTACCGCGGAGTGCCCCTTCGTCCCTGAGACGAAGGGGCTTTTTGTAACAAGTGAGGAGAAGGAGAAAAACAATATGAGCATCGAACCTACCCCCTGGATCTGGTTCAACGGCAAGTTAGTGCCCTGGAACGAGGCGCACGTGCACGTATTCACCCACGCGTTGCATTATGGTTCCAGCGTCTTTGAGGGGATCCGCGCCTACAGCACACCCCATGGCCCGGCAGTGCTCGGCCTGGAGCCCCACGTGCACCGACTCTTTGACTCGTGCAAGATCTATCGTATGCCGATTCCATATCAACCAGAAGAGATTTCCCGGGCCATCCTGGAGACAATCCGGGCCAACCAATTCCAATCATGTTATATCCGCCCGCTGGTCTTCCGGGGCTTTGACGTCTTCAGCCTGGATCCACGCTCCTGCCCAGTGGAGATGATCATCGGCACCATTGAGTGGGGGCGCTACCTGGGATCTGAGGCCATCGAGCAGGGAGTAGATGTGGGCATTAGCAGTTGGCAGCGGATGGCTCCGAACACTTTCCCGGCAATGGCCAAGATAGGCGGACAGTATATCAACTCACAACTGATCGTGATGGAGGCCCACGACCGTGGTTTTGCAGAGGCTGTCGCGCTGAACGTGGCCGGTTACGTCAGCGAAGGCAGCGGGGAGAACATATTCATCGTGAAAGACGGCGTGCTCTACACACCGCCGCTGGCAGCCTCGGTTCTGGCAGGCATCACCAGGGCATTCGTCACCGAATTGGCCCACGACCTGGGGTACAAGGTGCAGGAGCAGATGCTCGTCCGCGAAGCGTTATACCTGGCCGATGAGGCTTTCTTTGCCGGCACAGCAGCGGAGATCACCCCCATCCGCTCAATAGACAATATCGTGGTGGGTGAGGGAAAGCGCGGGCGGGTGACGGCTCAACTGCAGGAACAGTTTTTCGGCATAGTCAAAGGAAAACTGAAAGATCGCTTTGGCTGGATGACACTGGTGGAGAAGGGGTAAGTGTGAAACAAGTCGAGTTGGCCCCCGGCATCTTCCACCTACAAGGCGGCTCCAACATAGGACTGGTCATACGGGACGAGAAAGGGCTGCTAATTGACGCGGGGCTGGATAAAGACACCGCCAAACGGGCACTGCGCGCCGTCGAGGAAGCCGGGGCCACCCTTGAGGCCATAGTCATCACCCATGCCCACGCCGACCACTTTGGCGGCGCCCACTTTTTGCAGCGCCGCCTGGGGGTGCCAATCTATGCCCCAGCGCTGGAGGCCGCAATGATGGAATACCCCATCATTGAGCCGCTCTACCTCTTTGGCGGCGCAGCACCCATCGGGGAATTACGCCACAAGTTTACACTGGCCAAGCCATGCCGAATTGATCACACCTTGGAACCGGGACCGTTAGAGATTGGCCCATTTCAGGTAGAGGTGACACCATTGCCAGGCCACGCCCTCAACCAGGTGGGGGTGGCGGTGGGAAAAGTACTTTTCTGTGCCGATGCAGCCTTCCCGGCGGAGACACTCCAGAAGCACAAGGTAACCTTCTGCGTGGACATGGACGCCACGCTGGAGACACTGGAGCGACTGCCAGGTCTGCCCTACGCCCACTTTGCACCGGGCCACGGCCCGGCCTACACCTCCGGCGCGGAGATCGAGCAAATTTGCGCCGCCAACCGGGCGCGACTGGAGGAAGTGCGGGAACAAGTCCACGCGGCGCTAGAGGAAGCACAGGAAACGCCGGCCCTGGTTCAGCAGGTAGCCGACCACTTTGGGCTCCACCTGGCAACGGCGACCTCCTACTTGCTCACTCGGACAACTATCCTAGCCGCTCTCTCCTCGCTGGAGCGAGCAGGCAAGGTGACGGCTGTGATAGAAGGTAATCGTTTGTTGTGGCGTAGATAGGGGGGCGAAAGAGGCAAGGAGAGACGTGGACCGCCTGTTTTCGGCGATTCTTTCGATGATGATGCTGCTGGGTTGCTTGTTTGTAGCGATCCTTTTAGCGATGTCCCCGCTGGCTATCTGGGCGGCGGCGGACGTCCTGGGGCCGGCATCGGCGACACCTACCACGGTTGCAGCAGGCACGAGCACACCAACCATCAGTCCGGTGCCAACAGCCGCCCCATCTCCAACTAGAGCCCCAGGTGCGACGGTCATCCCTTTCCCAGTGCCAACCATCGGCCCGACTACGACACCCTTCCCGGTGGCTCCGCAAAATCCTCGCTTCGGCATCGCCTGGAGCAGCAGTTTCTACAACAGTCAACGGGTGACACTGCCCACTGGCCAAGCGATCAAGGCCGGCGCTACCTGGGACCGCTGGCCAATCCCGTGGTACATAGCCGAACCAAACGCCGACGGCCATTTTCGCTGGGTTCACCAGGATTTCAACTTTTTCCTGGCGGCCACCCGAGACCGTCCCTGTTGGTTCGACCCCTCCTCGACCGATCCGGCGCTGAAAGTCCTGGTGGTGCTCACAGGCATCCCAGAAGGCTATGTGCTGGCGCGAGAGGGCCAGATCGAAAGTATCTTGGGGCTGGGTGAACCGGTCTTTCTGGTGGGGGACGGCCCAGCCAAGATCAACCCGGAGAATCGGTGGGGCCACTTTGTCTACCAGGCCACGTCAACCTTTGGGAGCGTGGTAGACGGTTGGGAGATCGGCAACGAGGGGGGTTTTCCACTGCCCCCAGATGCCTATATCAGAGCGATGGAGGTCGCTTGCCAGGTGATCATCACAACAGACCCCACGGCAAAAGTACTGCTCGGATCGCCAGAGCACCCAATAGCCTTGGAGACAGCCCAAGGGGAGGAGACGATGTACCGCGAGTTGCTGGTGGCGCTGGCGACCGCCGTCCAGGAGGACGAATCATTGCGAGATTGCATCAGCGGGCTGGCTCTGCACACCTACGCGCGGCCGGACTATTCTCACTACATCGTCAGTCACATCGCCGACCTGACCGCAGACCTCGACTGGCGGCCGGCCCTATGGATCACCGAGACAGGCGTGCAACATCCAGACAGGGATGAACCAGGGCAGGCCCATCCCGCCCAATGTCGCGAGACCGGTTTTCATTGCGTCAGCGACGAGGAGCAAGCCTCCTACTTGATCCAGCAGTACGTCCTGGTCACCCAGGCCTTCACTCACAAGCAACGGGACGGGGTAGTGATCTATCACCGTCTGAAGGATGAATTTGACCGCGACCCTCATCCCAAGATAAACGATGGGCCGTGGGGCTTGGTGGACTTTGACAATACTCCCTTGCCAGCCTACCACGCCGCTCGCCTGGTCTCGGCCACCCTGAGCGGTGCCCGCTACCTGCGCGAAGAGGGCCAGGCTGATCCCACGTACCGGCACATCCTATTCGCTGACCAGTCCCAGCGACTCACCCACGTGCTCTGGGCAACTACAGCGCAAGAGGTAACGGTGAGCCTCCCCCTTCACCCCAACCGGGTCACCTGCTACCAGCAGAATGGAGAGTTGTGCCCGAGTGAGATCCAGGTTAGCACAGATGACGTTTTTACCTTGACCTTGCCGGGGGCGACTACCCAGGAGACGGGACATCCGGACGACCCGTTCTGCCCCGCGCCCATCGTCGGCGGCCGGACTTTTATAATTGATGAGGAGTGAGGAGAAAAATGACAGGACCCTATGTGCCCCAAGATATAGAGAAAAAATGGCAAGAAAAGTGGGAAGAAGACAAACTTTACCGCTCCGTCGTTGATCGGAACAGACCCAAACACTATGCTATGACAATGTTTCCTTATCCCAGTGGAGACTTGCACATCGGCCACTGGTACGCCATAGCGCCCTCCGATGTCCGCGCCCGCTATATGCGCATGCAGGGCTACAACGTCATATTCCCTATGGGATTTGATGCCTTTGGCCTGCCAGCCGAGAACGCTGCCATCCAACACAGCATCCATCCCTACAAGTGGACGATATCAAATATAAATAACATGCGCCGGCAGATGAGGAGTATGGGCGCGATGTTTGACTGGGAACGGCAAATCATCTCCTGCCTGCCCGGATACTACCGCTGGTCCCAATGGTTCTTCCTGAAACTGCACGACATGGGCCTGGCCTATCGCAAAAAGGCCCCAGTTGACTTTTGTCCCCAATGTAATACGACCCTGGCCCGTGAGCAAGTGTGGGGGGAGGACCGCCATTGCGAGCGCTGCGGCACTCCGGTCATCAAAAAAGAACTGGAACAGTGGTTCTGGCGAATCACTGCCTATGCCGACGAACTGCTGGACTTTTCCCAGATTAACTGGCCAGAGAGAGTGGTCACGATGCAGACAAACTGGATCGGCCGCAGCGAGGGGGCCGACGTCACCTTCCTGTCCGAGCAAGGGGACTACATCATCGTCTTCACCACCCGGCCTGATACTCTCTGGGGAGCAACCTTTATGGTGCTGGCCCCGGAGCACCCATTGGTGGACAAACTGACCACGCCACAATTCCGCAAAAAGGTGGAAGAATACAAACGCCAGGCCGCCCGCCAGAGCGAGATTGAGCGGATGTCCACTGAGAAAGAAAAGACCGGAGTCTTTATCGGTGCTTATGCAGTCAATCCGGTCAACGACGAACACATCCCTATCTGGATCGCCGACTATGTGATGATGACCTATGGGACGGGGGCCATTATGGCCGTGCCATCCCATGATGAGCGGGACTTTGAGTTCGCCCTCAAATTCGGCCTGCCCATCATCCCGGTCATTGACCGGCCCGACGGTATCGTTAAATCCCGCGCAATGCAGGGTACAATGAAAGATGGTTTCACCAAGGCGCTGGCCGAGGCCGGCATCTCGTTTGAGGAGCAGACTGGCTCACTGTACATCACAATGGACAGGGACCAGGTGAGTCGCTACGTCGAACTGGCACGAGCGCACATCAAACCTGGCTTCTGGACCGAGGTGGTCGGCGCTCACTGGGCCTTTATCTTTGCCGACGAGGTGCTCTCCTTTGATGGTATCAAGACCGAGCAGGAGATACTGGCCCGCTGCAAAAAACTGGAGCCAGCGATGCGGGACAAACGCACAGTCATGGAGGTGCTGTGGAGCATCGAATTTTATTGGGATATACTGTTCCACGCCGAGTACGGCACGATGATCAACTCTGGTGCCTTCAGCGGCACGCCGGGCGACGTGGCAGTGCAGAAGGTAACCAGGTGGCTGGCGGAGCAGGGGGCCGGCAAGTTTGCCGTCAACTATCGGCTGCGGGACTGGCTGATCAGCCGACAGCGGTACTGGGGCACACCCATCCCCATCGTTTACTGCGATCAGTGTGGTACCGTCCCGGTGCCCTACGAGGACCTACCGGTGCTCCTTCCAGAGGACGCCGAAATCCCCCCATCGGGTGAAAACGCGCTAAAGTATCACAAAGGGTTCCTGCACACCACGTGCCCACGCTGCGGCGGCCTCGCCACCCGCGAGACAGACACAATGGACACCTTCGTCTGCTCCTCCTGGTACCAGTACGCCTACCTGAGCCCCTACTACCGGGAAGGGGAGCCAGCCCACGCCGATTCCACCCCCTTTGATCCAACTGAGGGGGATTACTGGATGCCGCTGGACGTCTACACCGGCGGTGTCGAGCACGCCACTATGCACCTGATCTACACCCGCTTCTTCACCAAGGCTATGCGGGATATGAGAGTGGTGAAATTCGACGAGCCGATGACAATGTTGCGCAACCAGGGCATCATCCTGGCCGAGGATGGCCTTAGGATGTCCAAGTCCCGGGGCAACGTCATCGCTCCTGACGACCTGGTGCAACGGTACGGGGCCGACACGGTGCGCGGCTATCTGATGTTCGGCTGGCGCTGGGACCAGGGCGGGCCATGGGACTCACACGGCATTGAGGGGGTCTACCGCTGGCTGCACCGGGTCTGGAGCCTGGTCGAGTCCACCTCCCAGCCCCCCCGAGGCAGGGAGGAGATGGAGAGCACCCCCACGGACAAGCAGGTTGCTGATCTTCGCCGCTGGACTCACAAGACCATTCGCCGCGTCACCGACGATATGGAGAACTTTGCCTTTAACACTATCATCGCCAGGCTGATGGAGTTCACAAATGCCCTGGTTAAGGCCAAGGAAATGCCAGTCTACGACACCCCAGCCTGGGAGGAAGCCATTGAGACACTACTTTTGCTGCTGGCCCCTTGCTGTCCACACATCACCGAGGAGTTGTGGGCGCGTATTGGCCAGCCCTACAGCATCCACCAGCAATCGTGGCCCGAGTACGCTGCTGACCTGGCAGCCGAGGAGGTGATCACGCTGGTGGTGCAGATCAATGGCAAGTTACGGGCACGCCTGGAAACGCCCGCCAGTATCACTGAGGAGGCAGCACAAGAGGCCGCACTATCCGACGATAACATCCAGCGCCACATCGCTGGCAAGGAAATACGCAAGATTATCTACGTGCCGAGGCGACTGGTGAATATCGTGGTATAGGGACAAACCACAAGAGAGAATAGGCAACCAGAGTGGCAGACCGCCGTGCCCCGATCCCCCGCTGACGGTTGAGGTGTTTTGCATCCAAATAGTACCAATGCCCTATGGAAGATTTTCATACTTTATGATACACTGTTATCGTTTCTGGGCAGTCAGTGTTGTTTAATGGTCAACGTCCAGACCTCAGAGGTTTTGGCCGCTATTTGGCTTGAAAAGTGGGTCGCCTGCCGTTCAGCCATTGCGGGAACACCACTTTGTAAACCTCGGAGGTCTTGGCGAGCGTTTAATGATTTGTCCGAGGGCATAATATGCCTACGCTATCTGCAGATTCTACAACAGAGGAACAATCCTATCTCAACCCCCAGGAAGTCTCGGACCTACTACGAGTTTCTGTCCAGACAGTACGCCGTTGGATCAAGGAGGGGAGCCTACCAGCCTACAAGGTCGGTCCCAGGATATGGCGGATCAGGAAGATTGACCTGGACAAGTGGCTTGACCGGCAGCGGTCCATCACGACAGATGACAATTAGGTAGATTGTTTCCAACAGAGGCCCGACGAAAGGTCTATCTTGGCTACCGACTCAACTTTCGTGTGCAAAAAGCACTCGCCTGTGAGAACCGATATATCTTATGCCCTGGTGACGCTAGGCAGCACGACTCTCTGGTCTGTCCTTAGCGGCTGGCTATTATACTTCTACCTGCCGCCAGAAGGGACTCCACTGGTGCCAGCGACGTTCTACAGTGTGGTGATGTTCATTATTTCCGCTGTCCACGCCGGCATTGACCCACCCATCGGATATTTGTCCGACCACGCACGCAGCCGATGGGGACGCCGCCTACCCTTTATGTTTGCCTCCGCACTGCCAATGGTGCTCTTGTTCGTCCTGCTATGGACGCCGCCGGTGCGGGCCGAGTCCACCTGGAACCTGGTCTACCTGGGGACAATGATGCTGCTCTACAAAACCGCTTCCAGCACTCACCAGATTCCATATCGCGCACTGTTACCCGAACTCGCCCTTACAGACCATCATCGCACACGGATGGCGGCCTGGTACGCCAGTTTTCAATTGATCGGTATGATCCTGGGTGGTCTCGCCGGCCTGATCATCGAAAACCGGGGCTACGTAACCGCGGCACTGATCTACGCCAGCGCCACGCTGGCGTTCCTCTACCTGCCCTTTCTCGTGCTGCACGAGCAGCCGGGGCGAGAGATCGCTGTGGCGGAACGGTTGAATTTTTGGCAAAGCATCTCGACCACGCTGCACAACCGAGCATTCCTGGTCTATACCGCAACCTGGGCCCTCTACTGGAGTACTACGACCTTTGTTCAGGCAGCGATTCCATTCATCGTCACCGAGGTCTGCCTGTTGACCAGGGCAGATGCAATGTACTTTTACATCCCCGCGGTGTTGGCGTCGTTGGCGTGCTATCCACTGATAACTTGGCTCTCGGCCCAGGTGGGCAAGTGGCGCACCTTCTCTGGCTCGCTGTTAGCGTCGGCGATCGTGTTACCCGGGCTGATGCTTATCGGTGACTGGCTACCAGTGCCATTGTTGGCACAGGGCATCATCTGGGTCACACTGGAGGCAATTGCAATGTCCGGTGCCGTTATGCTGTCCGCTACCTTCACCGCCGAAATCACCGACCGCGACGAGATGCTGACTGGTCAACGTCGTGAGGGTACATATTACGCTACCTGGGGACTACTTGGCCACATCGTCAATGGTGCGGCGGCGGCGCTGCTGCCACTGTTGCTGTTACTGGGCCGCAGCCGTTCCGACCTGTATGGCCCTATGGGCGTGCGGATGGTAGGCGTCGTGGGCGGCGTCATGATGCTCGTGGCCTTTCTTATCTTCTTGCGCTACCCGCTCCGACATCGCCAGGATGGGCAACAAGAGAGATAAGCACCAGCGCCAATACCTATGCTTTGCGCCACCAGGACGAGGAGCAAAGACAAAAGAAAAGAGAGATGCAGAAATCTATGAAACTTGGAGAGTTTCAGCGCCTTTCCACGAAAGACGTTGCCCGGATGGTGTGCAAGGCAGGGGCCAAGACATGTGTGTTTCCCGTCAACGGCACCCGGCGCTGGTTTATGCTAGAACATCCATCGGCCCAGATGGAGGATATTGCATCAGCCTATCTCGATATCACAAGCCGGCGACACATTGAACTCTACCAGTTGCTCTTTGACCACGGCCTGAATACGCTCTTGACACCCGCTTTCGGCCTGTACCACGTGGAGCGTGGCGAAGATTATATGCGGATGGCAGCCAAAGGGCTGGCCCGGCTGGCGACCTGGCCGGATTTCCTGGACTTTTACAAGGCGTACGGAGTACGTGTCCGCTTTTACGGCGACCATCGCAAGTTCCTAGGCCCGACGCCGTATGCGTACCTGTCAGACCTGTTCGACGAAACAACGGCGCGAACCCTGGCGCACGACCGGTACCGGCTTTTCTTTGGCGTTTTTGCCCACGACCCGACCGAGACGATAGCAGAACTGGCGACTCGTCATTACGTCGAGCACGGACATGTGCCTGGTAAGCGCACGCTAGTCGAGATGTACTATGGCGAATACGTAGAGCCAGCGGATCTTTTTATCGGCTTTTCCAAGTTTCGCGCCTTTGACATGCCACTGGTGACGACAGGCACCACAGATCTCTATTTCACCATCAGCCCATCACCCTACCTCACCAGGCGGCAATTGCGTGCTATCATATACGATCACCTTTACACCCGCCGAGGGGAGGCAGATTATTCGGCTATGGACAGCAACGATTGGACCTGTATGAGAGCCTTTTATCAGGCCAATCTGGAAAATACGCTGGGGATAGGAACAAAACACAGGGGGGTATGGTATCCACTATCGCAGGTATAACTATTACGTGACTTGAAATCATAGAAACATGGGGGGCAACCTGGATACATGGACATTCAACGAAGCATTCACCACCTACTGAAAGAGGAGATTGGACCTAGCCTGATAACAAGATCCGCTTACGACACGGCCTGGGTCGCCCGACTGAGCGAGTCGGGCGAGCCCATAGGCGAGCAGGCGCTGGAGTGGCTGAGAGAGCACCAGTTGGCAGATGGTTCCTGGGGGGCCAGCGAACTAGAGTATTATCATGACCGCCTGATTTGCACCCTGGCGGCTGTGACGGCGCTTGCCAGGCGTCATGAGACACAGGATCACGCGCGATTGCAACGAGCGCAGCCAGCCATAGAAAAGGCTATCAAAGGATTAAAGGCCGCTCCGGCAGACGAGACGGTCGGTTTCGAGATGATCGTGCCCACCTTGTTGGCCGAGGCCAAGGCGCTGGGCATCATCCAACCATCAAGCAATGGTATCTTGGATCGGCTGGTCCGCCAGCGTGCGGCCAAGATAGCCACGCTGTCAGGAAGGAAAATCAATCGCTTCGTCACCGTGGCGTTTTCGGCTGAGATGGTCGGCCCCGATGGGCTGCATCTGTTAGATGTGGATAATCTGCAGGAGGCTAATGGCTCTGTATCGTATAGTCCAGCAGCGACGGCATTTTTCGCCCAGCACGTGCATTGCCTGGATTCAGCAGCGCTAGGGTATCTGAATCATGTCGCTATCAATGGCGCTGTGCCCTATGTAGCACCGATCGAGATTTTTGAGCGAGCCTGGCCATTGTGGAACCTGGCACTGATTGATCCTCTGGACAATGAAACGCTGGCGTTGTGCCAGCCGCACCTCAACTTTCTAGAAACAGAGTGGAAGCCAGGAGAGGGCATTGCCGCTTGTGCAGGTCTTACGCTCTTAGATGGAGATGACACAAGCCTGACATTTGATGTGCTAGCGCGCTTTGGCCGCCCGGTGGACCTGGAAGGGTTACTGCATTACGAGAAGAATGACCACTTTCGCTGTTATACGCTGGAGACCAATCCTTCCATAAGCACCAACATCCACGCGCTAGGCGCATTGCGGCAGGCAGGACTTGGAGCACGACACCCGTCAGTTCAAAAGATATTGCGATTCCTCCAACATACGCGGACTCCGGAGCAATTTTGGTTTGGCAAGTGGCACGCATCGCCATACTATCCCACATCCCACGCCGTCATCGCTTGCGCAGGCTACAATATTGGCATGGTGGACAATGCCATCCGCTGGATTTTGGAGACACAGAATACAGATGGCTCGTGGGGCTATTATACGCCCACCGCCGAGGAGACGGCCTATTGCCTGCAGGCATTGGTCGTCTGGAGACGCCATGGAGGACAAGTGCCAGGCGCTGTGCTGAAACGAGGCGCTGTGTGGTTGGCAGACCACACGGAGCCACCCTATCCTCCCCTCTGGATCGGCAAATGCCTGTATTGCCCGATACTAGCGGTGCGTTCGGCAGTCTTGAGCGCCATGATGCTGGTGGCGCAGGAGTAATGAGATGAGAATGATGAGAAGCATCAGGCAACTTCTGAAAGTTTCTTCGACAGACCCCGACAAACAACGACGCGCGCGGCTACTCAACATTCTGCTTTTGGGAGTGGCGGTACTCACACTCTTGGCACTATCGGCGACTATCGTTTACGACATCACTGTCGGAGTTGAAGAACCAGGAGCCGCCGTAATTTACGCGGGCAGTCTTAGCCTGTTAGTCGGACTTGCAATCACTTATGCAATCAACCGTTTCGGGGCTGGCTGGCTGGCCAGTTCGCTCTTTGTGCTCCTCTTGACCGCCGTTTTGGCCTTCGGCGATGAACCGCAAGAGGTAGCAAACGGTCGCAGCCTGTTCATGCTGGCGGTTCCAATCCTTATGGCAAGTGTCCTATTGCGTCCCTACGCCAGTTTTATTATGGCCGGCCTAGTCGGCCTGTTGATCACCGCTATTGGACTAAGCGTGCAGATCGTACCTAATGCGTTTGCCATGCTCGCCTTCTTTGCCATCGCTCTGGTATCCTGGCTCTCGGCCCGCAGCCTGGAGCGGGCCCTGGAGGATTTACGTATCACCAACCGGGAACTGGACCAACGTGTGGAGCAGCGGACCCAGGAACTGGCCGAGGCCCTGGGCAAGAACCAGGCCATCCTCGAGGGCATCGCCGACGGGGTCATCGTCTTTGACAACGATGGCAAGGCTGTGGTTACTAACCCCGCCATCACCAGTCTCCTGGAACGGCCCGCGGATGAGATCATAGGCTATGACGCAAAAACGTTGATAGGCGATGGAGTCAATGCCAAAGACCAGGCGTCAATCGTCGGCCTGTTGAGGGATCGAGAAACACGTTACCCCAGCGTCAAGTTCGAGCGAGGCGACAAGACACTCTCAATGAGCGCCGCCCCTGTTCGCGTTGCCTCGGAGACAATCGGCACCGTAGCCGTGTTCCGCGATTTCACCCGGGAGGCCGAATTAGACCAGATGAAGAACGCCTTTGTATCTATGGCCTCTCACGAACTGCGCACACCACTCAACGCCATCCTGGGCTATGCCGACATATTACAAGAGGGTGTCTATGGCTCGCTCTCGGACAAGCAACGTGACGTGGTAACACGCGTCATCGCCAACACAGGGGAACTGCTCAACCTCGCTACCAATCTGTTGGACCAGGCCCAGATCGAAGCAGGCACACTGACGCTCAACATCACATCTTTCACCCTGGCCAACCTGATTGATGGTGCGCAGGGAGTGATGAGCGTGCTGGCACAGGCCAAAGGACTAGAATTGATCAGTCACATCGCTAGCGATTTGCCCACCACACTGTCCGGCGACCCGCAACGGTTGCATCAGATTCTGATCAACTTGATGGGCAACGCCATCAAATTCACCAAAGAGGGGACAGTGCGCGTGAGCGCTTACCGGCCCGACGAAGATCATTGGGCACTGGAGGTATCCGACACCGGCTGCGGCATCCCAGCAAAAGCCCAATCCCACATCTTTGAACCTTTCCAGGTGGATGGCTCGCTCACGCAGGAACATTCTGGGGCTGGGCTAGGGCTTTCCATCGTCAGACAACTGGTCACCCTTATGGGCAGCGAGATCACGCTGACAAGCGAGATTGGACACGGGAGCACATTCACCGTCATCCTGCCGCTTAGCCCATCACAGGAGGGACACCCATGAATAAATCGTTCGCACTAATTGTCGAAGACGACCCCGATGCCGCGACCATCTTCTCCGAAGCATTACAGGCAGCCGGGTTTGAGACCGAAATCATCCGGTCCGGTGACACGGCCCTGGAACGGTTGGCCGTCACAACGCCAGACGTGGTAGTGTTGGACCTACGCCTACCCCACGTATCGGGGCCAGATATCCTGCATCGGATTCGCACCGACTCACGGCTGACAAAGACTCGTATTATCGTCGCCAGTGCCCACTCACATATTGCCGAAACTATCCGGCAAGAAGCCGACCTGGTACTTCTCAAACCCATCAGTTTTAGCCAGTTGCGGGCTCTGGCCGCGATCTTGGACCCGGCCCGATCATCATCCAACTAATATATCCCGGCGCTCCCACGCCGTATCGCCCATCAAGCGCGAGAATATCACCTCGCCACAATAGAGATCTCAAATGCAAAACGCAGGACAAGGAGCCATCCTCTTCCAATAGGAGCAAAGCCTGGCACGTAAGCGTTCAGGGGGGTGAGGAAAACGCTCGCCAAGACCTCCGAGGTTTACAAAATGGTGCTCTCTCGACGACTTTGAACAGCAAGCGACCCACTTTAAAGCCAAATTGCGGCCAAAACCTCGGAGGTCTGAACGCTTACGCCTGGCATTCCCTGTCGGGTGGAGCGCCAAAAACCCGTCTTCTAGTTTTTACCTGCGCACGTCGGGTTTCCAGTAGGCACGCTGCACCAAACGAGCATCCGTCACCGTCACAATGGCACTTTTATCCACAGACCTGGCAATTTTCAGCACAGCATCCACACTTTTGCGGGGTACAATGGCCTCGACGGTGCCCACGGCGTTTTCGCGCCCATACCCATAGTACTCTGTCACGCCAAATCCCGCCTGCCGCAGAGCATCCGCCAGGGGAGCGCTTTTCTCGGTGGAAATGGCTCGCACCTCGGCGAAACCCAGCGCCATCCGCTGCTCCCAGGCCATCCCAATCAGCGTGCCTATAGCAAACCCACCGCAGTAGGCCAGGATATTCCAGACATTGCCCAGATTCGCCACCACCTTGCCGATGGCGACGACGTAGACCAGCGCGCTGATGAAACCAGCCGCCACAGCAGGAACCTTGCGCCCCTGAACAGTCATTATGGTGGCCACCGTGCTAACGGCGATGCCTATCACGCGCAATGCAAAGATCAACAAGGCTTCCAGAAATATACTCACTCTCACTCCTATCTGGTTAAAGATTGTCGCTCCATCCGACCTGCTATACAATTTCACCACGGACAACGAATCACGACCCACTTGAGGGCATTGAAAGATTATACCGCCTCACGGACGGTTGTCAATGGAAGATTGTCGCATCATCCGGCTTGTGTTATAATGTCACCGTGGACAAAATAGCCTGGATGCGCGAGGCGCTGGCCGAGGCGGAGCAGGCGCTGGCCCACGGCGATGTGCCCATCGGGGCAGTGGCTGTGCGCAACGGGATCGTCGTCGGGCGAGGGCACAACCGCAAGGAAGCCGACGGAGACCCGACCGCCCACGCGGAGATAATCGCGCTTCGGGAGGCAGCCTGCGCGTTGGGCGGCTGGCGACTGGCAGGCGTGACGCTCTATTGCACGCTGGAGCCCTGCCCGATGTGCGCTGGCGCGATGGTGGCAGCCCGGCTGCCCCGGCTGGTGTACGGAGCCGACGACCCCAAGATGGGCGCGGCAGGATCGCTGGTCGAACTTTTGCGCGACCCGCGTTTCAACCACCGGGTGACCGTCACCCGCGGCGTGCTGGCAGAGGAGGCACAGGCACTGCTGGAGCAGTTTTTCGCCAGTTTGCGTGAGGTTGAGCCAACCGAATAACAAGAGGCAGGAAAAAGTCCTCGGAAGGGTGCCGGAGTGGACGATCGGGACGGTCTCGAAAACCGTTGTGGTCCTTGTGACCACCGTGGGTTCGAATCCCACCCCTTCCGCCTAAAAAGGCCCTTGCACAATGCAAGGGCCTTTGCGCGCCGCTTATGATCAACGCTGAAAATTAACTCGCGCTGCCGCCATTCGCCATCCGCTACTTGAACTTTGCCAGGTGAAAGTCGGTAAAGTCGGCGTGATGAAAGATGATGGACTCTGGCCGTCGCTTGAACTTGTCGCCCTCCCAGGAATGGGTGGCGATAACGTGCAGAACGTTTTCAGGAACGCCATGCTTGTAGGCCAACGCAACACCAGTGAAAGGATGCCGCAGGTAACGGTACATATCGGCAAAGATAGTAGTGCCATCCGACTCAAGGCAGTACTCGATCAGTTTGCCAGCGTCAGCCAGCAGCGCGCCCGCCACCAGCGCATCGTGGTCAATCTGCACCCGCTCGTCGTAGGCCTCCACCAATACTCGCTCCATCGCGATACACATACGGCACACCGTGCGCACATGTTCGATGAAGGTGATGTCCACGTCTTCAGCCAACAAAGTAAAAGGGATTTCCGCCAAAGCCTCGACTGTCCAGCCGCCAAGCGCCATCCCCTCCTCCCAGACTGCCAGCGTTTTAGCCCGCAGGTCGGGATCGTGGATCTCGTTGAACTCTGGGATCAGTTCTACCAGTTCTTTCATTGATTTTCCTCCTTGCCAGATAATGATTTCCCCATCGCGCACCTGCACCCAATCACCAGTGCGGATGTGCGAGAGGTCTACATGGTCCACCATCGGGACCTCGGCGATGATCGCCCCCACAGCCACGACAGAGTCGGCCTCGACGTTGATGATGGCCACCGGAGCCAGAGCGTTGCGTGCCAGCCGGTAGAGCGTGTAGGAGCCAACGGTGCTGCCCTTGCCCGTGGGGAAGACAAGCACGCGCCCAGCCACACACTGGCCTTCGAGCGGATGACCAGTCTCAATGACCATGCCCGTATCCGGGTCCACCCCACCCAGGAAGCCAACGGGTTCAGGTGACACCAGGGCGCAGCCCTCGGCGTGGCCAGGTTTGACTATGCGTCCAAGAACACGGATTACAGGACAACAACGGATGAAATGCACTGCCGCGCTTTTGACCTCTCCCGATCCGCTATCATATAGCATACTTTAACCCCGCAGCCTAGTTCCTCCAGGCACTCTCGGATGAGCGCTTCGTGGACAGTTTCGCCCGGTTCAAGAGACCCGCCGGGAAGTCCCCACCGGCCATCGTCATACGTCGCCTTGATCTGCAAGACCTGTTGTTCGTCATTGGTAATGACTGCGTGAACACTCAATCTATATGTATCTTGAAAGGCCATTACTGCCCTGCAACCGGCATCACATCGAACGCCTCAATGTTCCACAACTCCAGATACTCGCTGGCGTCCAGGATCACGCCGTTCACCTCCGGGCGCACGACGACCAGTTTGGGCACAAAGTAGAGTGGCAGCACAGGCAGGTCGTGGGAGAAAATGCGCTGTGCCTCACGGTGGAAAAGAGCATAGTCGTCCGTACCCGGCAGCGCGTCCAGCGCCGATTGGCAGGCAGCGTCATAGTCGGCACTGGCATAGCCAGGGTTGTTGCTCGCGGCCCACCAGTTCTCCGAGCGTGGAATCTCGGCAGAGAGATAGAGCCCGCATGGCGCATCGAGACCGTTCAACCAAGAGAAGAGTGCCAGGTCGAACTGGCGCCCGAACACAAGGCCATCGGGGCCGTCGGCAAAAAGTTCTTCGGTCGGGATATAGTCTACCAGCAGCCCGATGCCACAGGCCGCCAGGTTCTCGGACAGGATTTGCGCCGTCCGCTTGTGCGCCTGGTGGTCGCTGGTCGTGAGCAGGGTGACCGTGAATGGCGTGCCGTTGGAGATGCCTGCTACATCATGGGCCTCCCGGATACCGTCTCCATCCTCATCCCACCAGCCCACCTCCTCTAATAAAGACCGGCCACCGAACAGATCACGGTTCCAGCGATAGAGTTGATCGCCTGCCTGGAGAGGATGATCGGGGGCGACGTAACTATGGGCGACAACAGCCTCCCCGTAGGAGAACGATTCACGCGCAATGCGCTCACGGTCAACACATAACGCGATGGCCTGGCGCACCCGCACATCCTCGAAAAAATCTGGGCGACGGATCCCCTCGGCCGGATCAATGCCAAAGTCCAGGTGCTCCCATTCACCACTGGGGGAATAAACCAACTGCACCCTACCGGCAGCCGCGGCCTCCAGCACTGGCGTGATATCCCCGCCTTCAATCACGTCCTGGGCGATGAGATCACATGCGCCCGCCAAGAGCAGATCAAGTGCCTGCTGGAGGTCGGGGACAAAGCGGAAGGTGAAGCGGTCGAGGTAGGGCAGCCCCTCGGAGGCACGGAAGTAGTGCGGGTTGCGCACCAGCGTGATGTGATCGCCCTCCACCCACTCTTTGACGACAAAGGGTCCCCAGCCCAGCGGCTTGCGGTGCGCGGTTTCGGCGCTGAGTAACTGATCGGCGTCAGCCTCCCCCCACACATGCCGGGGCAGTGGGTGGTAAAAGTTCAGAAAGTAGAATGAATCACGATAGCCGGGGACACCAGTCCAGACAACAGTGCGCTCGTCCACGGCGTCGTAACTGCTGGTACGGCTCCAAAGTAGCCGCAAGGCGGGGCTTTCAAACTCCCCGGCTAACTCGAAGGAGTAACGAGAATCATCGGCGGTCAGCGGCTGACCATCCGCCCAAGTGACGCCAGTCTGGAGCGTAAAAGTCACCACCATCTGCGTCATCGTGACCACTCCACCTTCAAACGTGGCCTCTTGACCATCAGCAGCGAAGACTGTGACACCTGGCAGCAAGTCCACCACCAACCCGTTGACGTCTGCGACCCTGTCACCCTCTTGAGCGTGGATGATCCGCATGGCAGCGTCACCGTCGGACAGGCTGGGGATTTTCTCCAGGATCACAGGGTGGAACTGATACGTG
Organism: Chloroflexota bacterium; assembly: GCA_034189605.1. Lineage (GTDB taxonomy): Bacteria > Chloroflexota > Anaerolineae > B4-G1 > B4-G1 > JAUWNP01. The sequence continues at coordinate 1,733 of JAXHUO010000016.1, read as the reverse complement.
CGGGTATCAATCGGTCCATCGTAGATTGCCGCCAGCACGTTGCGAGCGGCGCGCGACGGGCCGCCGTAGACAAAGAGCGTGTTGGGCTCAAGAGCCTGGCAAACGGTGAATTCCTTGGGCGGTATCGGAGTCGGCGTGCTGGTGAGGGCCAGAGTAGGTGAGGGTGAGGGCGACGGCAAAGGGGAAGGGGAGGGAGAAGGTGTGTTGGGCAAGACGGTAGTAGCGGTAGGGTCAGAGGGCAAGCAGGCCGTGATGAGGCCAATCAGTAGCAGTGCGACGATAACAACGTGACTATGCTTCATCATGTCTCCTTGAATATAGGAATCAGGGCTAGAGGGACCGCTAGAGACTGGCTGAACAGTCAACTTTGCCTCCCTAGCCCCCAGCCTCTAGTACGCCCGCCCGAAGATAGCCCGTTCACCGGCCTTTCTCCCACAGCGGATACATTCCCCTTCCCCAGACTCCTGCTCCAGTGGGATACAGCGTACCGTGGCCTTGGTGTCCTCCTTGATCTGGGCCTCGCAGCCCGCGTCCCCGCACCACCAGGAAAAAGCAAACCCGTTGGCCACAACCTCCTGGAACTCGGCATAGTTTCTGGGGTCATAGGTGTGTGCCTCACGAAAGTCAAGCGCACGACGGTAGAGATCGGCCTGGATTGTGCCCAGCATCTCCTGTACCGTTCCCAGCAGTCCTTTTAGTGACACAGAGATCTTCCCCTCACGGCCAGCGACGTCACGTCGGGCAAACATCACCTGCTCCCGTTCCACGTCCCGAGGACCAATTTCAAGCCGTAACGGCACGCCCCTCATCTCCCATTCATTGAACTTCCAGCCAGGCGAATACTCATCCCGGTCGTCCACGCGCACGCGCACATCGTCACGCAGCGCCGCCTCTATCCGGGTCACAACCTTAAGCACCTCAGTACGCTGGCTGTCACTCTTCCATATAGGAACGATGACAACCTGGACCGGAGCCAGTTTCGGCGGTAAGACAAGCCCCTGATCATCCCCGTGCACCATCACTATCGCTCCCACCACACGCGTGCTGAGGCCCCAACTCGTCGTCCACGCATACTGTAGTTCATTGGCTTCGTCGAGGAATCTGATGTCGAATGCCCGGGCAAAGTTCTGCCCAAGAAAGTGACTGGTGCCAGACTGAAGCGCCTTATGGTCTCCCATCATTGCTTCGATTGTATAACTGGTCACCGCTCCGGCGAACTTTTCGCTCTCGCTCTTGTAGCCAGCGATAACAGGGATGGCAGCATCCGCGATGGCAAAGTCAGCGTAGACGTTGAGCATCTGCAAGGCATTGGCACGTGCTTCCTCAGAGGTGGCAAAAGCATCGTGACCCTCCTGCCACAGAAACTCGGTAGTACGCAGGAACAGTCGCGTGCGCATCTCCCAGCGCACCACGTTGGCCCACTGATTGATCAACAGGGGCAGGTCACGATAAGACTTAATCCATTTGGCATACATATGCCCAATGATCGTCTCCGAGGTAGGGCGCACAGCCAGCGGCTCATCCAGTCGCTTGCCACCTCCGTGGGTGACAACAGCCAGTTCTGGTGAGAAGCCCTTGATGTGCTCAGCCTCCTTCTCCAGGAAACTCGTGGGGTTACTACTCAGGCATAGTCCCCAAGAATTAATGAAACTCGGACGAAAATTAGACGCAAATTTAACGTACATTTGGTAAACTAAATTCACTATGACATCGCAACTGGGCCTGGATCGCAG
>JAXHUO010000015.1:0-79176 GCA_034189605.1 Chloroflexota bacterium | reverse complement strand
AGGTCTGTGGTCCTCTTTCCCCGAGCGAGTCTCCGATGGGGTGAGACTGGCAAGTGGCTGCTCACCACCTGTAGTCTACCCCATCGGTTGACTCCTTACAAGTATACCTAATAGGAGGTCTCAATTTGTGACCCCCCTCCAGTTTTGTACGCGCCCGATACAAATGGGTGTGCTTGAATGATGAAAAGCCTGACGGAGCGAATCTGTGAGCGGGCGCGTGACCTGGGGTTTGATCTGGTGGGTGTCACGCCTGGTCACCCCACCCCACGCGTCGGGGCCTATCTTTCCTGGCTGGCTCAGGGTCACCACGGTGAGATGGGCTACATGGCCCGGCCAGACCGGGTCGCACGGCGGGAAGACCCGGCCAAGATCATGCCGGGGGTACGTTCCATCATCTGTGTGGGTTTGAACTATTACCCCGGCGCTCGGCCCACCGGTTCCAGGCCCGATCCCTCTCGCGGGTTAGTCTCCAACTATGCCTGGGGTCTGGACTACCACGACCTGCTGATACCCCGCCTGGAGGAACTGGCAGCCTTTATCACCGCCGAGGCCGGGCGCGAGGCCACCTGCCGCACCTACGTGGATACCGGGCCGGTGCTGGAACGGGCCTACGCAGCCGAGGCAGGCCTGGGCTTTGTCGGCAAGAACACGTGCCTGATCCACCCCCGGATCGGTTCGTGGCTGTTTCTGGGAGAGATTCTGGTAAATGTCAGGCTAGATCCCACATTGAGCAGAACGAAAACATCTTGTGGCACCTGCCGGCGTTGTCTGGATGCCTGCCCAACAGGCGCGCTGGTCGCCCCCTACGTGCTGGACGCCCGGCGCTGTATCTCCTACCTGACCATCGAACTGCAGGGGCCTATTCCGCCTGTTCTACGGCCGCTGATAGGCAACTGGATCTATGGGTGTGACGTGTGCCAGACTGTCTGCCCCTGGCAGCGATTCGCCAGACCCACGCGGGAGCGATCATTTCAGGCTATGGAACCAGACCGGGCTGTGCCACCGTTATTGGACTTGATTGAGATGAACGAGGAAAAGTTCCGCCAGCGATACAAGGATAGCCCAATCTCGCGCATAGGGCGGCGCGGACTGCTGCGCAATACAGCGGTGGCGCTGGGTAACTGGGGGGACGAACGGGCAGTGCCGGCGCTGATGAGGGCTCTCGCTGATGTAGAACCATTAGTGCGGGGACACGTAGCGTGGGGCCTGGGACATATCGGGGGACAGGCGGCCCGCAAGGCGCTAGAGATGGCCCTGCGGAGCGAGACGGACCCCTACGTCCAGAACGAGATACAGATGGCCATATTGACAGTTTCGCCCACATCTGGTACAATATGACCCGGGTCATTTTTACTCTGTGGTCATAAATTGATTGAATAATGAACGGAATTCTCTCACGACGCGAACGCAAGAAACAAAAGACGCGCCAACGGTTGATGCAAGTTGCACTGCAACTGTTCCGCGAGCAGGGGTACGATAACACCACTGTCGAGGAGATTACCAACGCGGCGGACGTCGCCAAGGGCACCTTTTTCAACTACTTTGAGGCCAAGGAGGCGATTCTGCCCGCCCTGGCCGCATCGCAACTACAACGACTGGAGAAATCGCTCTTGCCCGAGCACGGCGCGCCCGCCAGCCCCGTCGCGCGCATCAAACTGGCGCTGCGCCTGGTGACTGCAAATCCGCTATCCGACCCGGCCATGACCTGGCGGCTCTTTGCGGCCGGGATGCACCACCAGGGTGTCCGCCCTGTGCAGGCGCTAATGCAGTTGCTAGCCGAGCAGGTGCGCCAGGCCCAGGCTGCCGGCGAGATCCGCGCCGACCTGGACCCCATCCACATGGGTAGCCTGCTCCGGGCTCTGTTCTTCCAGCAAATGATAATGTACCACTGTGGCTACCGCCCCGCCCCGCTCCCAGAACTCGTAGATACGGTGGTGGATTTGCTGTTAGACGGCATCGCCGGCCCGCAGTGGAGATCTGCTGCATGAAATCACTGCTCCGCGCGTTGCAGTTTCTCAAACCCTACTGGCTGCTGGCTGTCGGGACGCTTGTAGCGCTGCTCATCGTCACCGCCTCGGGGCTGCTCATCCCGCGCCTGACCCAGATGATCATTGATCAGGGCATCGCCCAACGTAACATCAATCTGGTGCTCTGGCTGGCGTTGGCGATGGTAGGCTGCGCCCTGCTGCACGCGCTGTTCGAATTCCTGCAAGGCGCACTGGCAGCCCGAACCGCCCAGGGTGTCGCCTACGACATACGCAACGTCCTCTACAACAAGATCCAATCACTCTCATTCAGTTACCACGACAAGGCGCAGACAGGACAACTGCTCACTCGCGCCACCTCCGACGTAGAGCTGGTGCGAGTCTTTGTGGGGATGGGCGCCATCCAGTTTGTCAGCGCGTTCCTGATGATTGGTGGCGCGTTGATCTTTCTCTTCTCCACCGATTGGCGGCTGGCGCTCATCATCCTGGTCATAACCCCATTAACCTTTGGACTGTTCGGCTGGTTCGCGGCCAAAGGACGCCCCCTCTTCAAGGAGACCCAACAGCGGCTGGCCGACCTCAACACGGTACTGCAGGAGAATCTGGCAGGCGTGCGCGTGGTCAAGGCCTTTGTGCGCGAGCCCTACGAAGCAGAGCGGTACAGCGACGCCAACCGCGACCTATATGCCGTCAACCTGCAGGTGGGGCGGCTGGTGGCAGCGGCGATGCCGACGATTTTTTTCATGGCCAACCTGGGGCTAGTGGCTGCCTACTGGCTGGGCGGCTACCAGGTCATCGGCGGACATCTGACGACGGGCGAAGTGGTCGCCTTTGCCAACTATATCATGATGGCCTTCTTCCCGGTGTTGATGCTGGGCATGATTATCGCCATGGTCTCGCAGGCCGGCGCCTCGGCTGAGCGCATCTTTGAGATTCTCGACACTCAATCAGAGATTGTGGAGCAGCCCAACGCCGTCAAGTTGCCCCCTATTGAGGGATGTGTGGCCTTTGAGAACGTCTCGTTCCGTTACTTTCACAGCGGCGCTTGGGTGCTGCACAGCGTGAACTTTGTCGCCGAACCGGGGCAGATGGTGGCGCTGCTGGGCGCGACCGGTTCCGGCAAATCCTCCATCATCAACCTCATCCCCCGTTTCTACGACGTGACCGGGGGACAGATCACGGTAGACGGGCACGACGTGCGCGCCGTGAGGCTGGAATCCTTGCGAGAACAGATCGGCATCGTCCTGCAGGAGACGACCCTATTCGCCGGCACTATCCGGGAGAACATCGCCTTTGGCCAACCCGACGCCCCAATGGAGGAGATCACCGAGGCGGCCATGGCCGCCGAGGCTCACGACTTTATCACGTCGTTCCCCGATGGTTACGATACCCAGGTCGGCGAGCGCGGTTTGACCCTCTCCGGCGGGCAGAAGCAGCGCATCGCCATCGCCCGCGCGCTGCTACTGAACCCGCATATTCTCATCCTGGACGACGCGACTTCGAGCGTAGATTATGAGACAGAATACCGCATCCAACAGGCGCTGGAGCGGCTGATGGAGGGGCGCACATCGTTCGTCATTGCCCAACGCGTCGCCACCGTGCTCAACGCGGATCAAATCCTGGTATTGGAACGGGGCGAGGTCGTGGCGCGGGGCACGCACGAGGAACTGCTGCGCGAAAGCCCCACCTATGCAGAGATTTATTACTCACAGTTGGGAGGGCGCGAAGCGTCGTGATGCGTAAACGCCGCTTTCCGGAGATTGCACTATGATGTTCCATGGTGGACACGGGCCCGGCCCGGCCCAGGAGGCCGTCAAGCCCATAGAGACGGGAAAGGCAATGCGGCGGTTGCTGCGCTACTTTCGTCCCTATTGGATAGGGCTGGCGCTTTTGCTTGCGCTGGCGCTCACCGGCACACTGCTGCAATTGGCCGAGCCATACCTGACGGGCGTGGCCGTGGACCAGTTCCTCCAATTCCCGGCGGCGACGCCACGTCCCACCTGGCTGAACTGGCTATTGCTCATCTTGAGCCCTGTCGAAGGACCGCCGGGTGCGGACCGCAGCACCGGCCTGACGGTGACGATGATCCTGCTCCTGGTCTCGTACCTGCTGGCCCAGGTGGCCCAGGGCGTTCAGCTCTACCTGATGAACGTGATAGGCCAGCGGGTGTTGTTGACCATGCGCACGCAGATCTTTGAGCGCATCCAGACCCTCTCACTCAAGTTCTTCGACAAGCACGAGGCCGGCGACCTGATGTCCCGCCTGGTCAACGACACCCAGGTCATCAGCCAGGTCTTTAGCATGGGGTTGGTGCGCACGCTGAGCATCACCATGCGGCTCGTCGGCATCGCCATCGCCATGGTAGCGCTCAACTGGCGACTGGCACTGGCCTCCTTCACCATCCTGCCTTTCATCCTGCTCACGACGGTGATCTTCTCACAACGCGCGCGAGCCGCCTTCCGTCGCAGCCGCGAGACGCTGGGCGACGTCAGTGCCGAACTGGAGGAGAACATCGCCGGCGTGCGCGAGGTGCAGGCATTCTCCCGCGAAGATGAGACCGCCGCCGAGTTCCGGCGTGTCAACGTGGCCAACCGCGACGCTTTTGTGACTGCTCAAACCATCGCATCCGCCTTCTCGCCGGCGCTGAACATCCTCTCGACCATCGCCCTGGCCATCGTCGCCGGATACGGCGGCTACCTGGTATTGGCTTTCGACCCGCCGCTGGTGAGCGTGGGTATCATCGTCTCCTTCCTGGCCTATGTGCGCCGCTTTTACAACCCCATCCGCCAACTGTCGAACCTCTACGCCCGGCTCCAGGAGGCATTGGCCGGCGCCGAGCGTGTATTCGAATTGCTGGACACAGAGCCAGAGGTCGTCAACGCGCCGGACAGCATTAAACTGCTCCCCATAGAGGGTCACATAGTATTTGACCACGTCCACTTTGCCTACAAGGAGAATGAGGTGGTGCTGCAAGACATCAACCTGGAGGCACTGCCGGGGCAGACCGTGGCGTTAGTCGGGCCGACGGGCGCGGGCAAGACGACCATCGTCAACCTCCTGGCCCGCCTATACGACGTGGACCAGGGCGCGGTGTGCATTGACGGCTACGACGTGCGGGGGGTAACCCAAGAGAGCCTGCGGCAACAGATGGGGATCGTCCTGCAGGACACCTTCCTCTTCTCCGGCACAGTGATGGAGAATATCCGTTACGGGCGGCTGGAGGCGGACGACGAAGAGGTGGTCGCGGCAGCCCGGCTGGCCAACGCCGATCAGTTCATCACCCATCTGCCGGAGGGCTACCAGACCCCACTGGGCGAGCGGGGACACAACCTGAGCCAGGGGCAGCGGCAACTGATCGCCATCGCTCGTGCGGTGCTGGCCGACCCGCGCATCCTGATCCTCGACGAGGCCACCTCCAGCGTGGACACGCGCACCGAACTGCTGATCCAGCGCGCCCTGGACAAATTGCTCAGGGGGCGCACCTCCTTTGTCATAGCCCACCGCCTGAGCACCATCCGCAACGCCGATCAAGTGTTCGTGGTTGACCAGGGCCGCATCATCGAGCAGGGCACACACGAGGAACTGCTGGCCGCGCGGGGGTTGTACTGCGAATTGTACGAGAGCCAGTTTCAGCGGATTGGTGTCCACTTGGAGGATGCGGTATAATAGGCTCGCAAGAGGTGAAAAGAGCCATCTAATGCCTGAACCAGCCCGTATCCTCCGCGACGCCTACAACGCCGCCGACCCGGCCGTGCCGCTCCCTAGGGCGATCCACGCTACGTGGACTGCAACGACGTCCGGGGCAACCGCGACGTCGTGCAGCAGATGTTCGACACCGTCACCTGGTCCAACTCGGACACCGCCCAACTCCTCACCGGCCACCGGGGCTGCGGCAAGTCCACGGAACTCCTGCGCCTCAAGGCCCGGCTAGAGGAGGCCGGCTACGCCGTCATCTACTTCGAGGCGGACGAGGATCTGGACGTCAACGACATCCTCTACAGCGACCTACTCCTGGCCATCGCCCGGCGCATGGAAGACGAACTGAGGAAAAGCCGGCAACTTGCTCAGAGCCTTGGTGATAGACTCCAGATTGCCTACGCGAGATGGAACCTGGCGCTTGTTGAGGAGGCTGAGGGTAACCTTGACATCGCACTCGAGTTCATACGCGAGGCCGAAGCCATCTTCAGTGCGCTAGGCAGCCCTACGGTCGCCCAGGCCCACCGCGACCATGAGCGGTTGGAGGGGAAGTTGCAGTAGTGGAAGTGGAAGTGGGGCGTAGCCTGCGCTGGGGAGGCTGTCAACGGATTTTGAGAGCGAATTGAACGGATTAGGTGTCTCGCGTATGGCGAGTTCCGCTCCAGCAATCCGGTTGACAGCGATTGAACGGATCCAAGCCCAAACCCGATGGTGAAACGCTGCCGATGGGGGCTATCCGTTCAATCCGTTCCAGTAATCCGTTGACAGCAACTCCAAGGACACCCAAAGGAGCAAACACTGTGCTTGATCCGAAAAGATTCGCCCGCTACGAACGTATCTACGCGCAACTGAAAGACCTCATCGAGGACAAGTCACCCAACCTGATAGCGGCCATGGCGACCATCTGCGCCGTGTTGCACCACAAGATAGGCCACCACCTCTGGACCGGCTTTTACTTTGTGGCGGGTGAGGATGAACTGCACGTGGGGCCGTACCAGGGACCGGTCGCCTGCCAGGTGCTGCGTGATCGCGGCGTCTGTCTGCACTGCGCCCGCACCCGACAGCCGGTGGTCGTGCCGTATGTCGAGCAGTTCCCCGGCCACATCGCCTGCGACCCGCGCTCCAAAAGCGAGATCGTCCTGCCGGTGATGAAAGAGGACCGGGTCATCGCCGTGCTGGACATCGACTCACACAAGCCGGCCCAATTCGACGAGGACGACATCGCGCCACTGACCAAGATTTTGAGCCTGTTGCAGCCCTATCTTTGACAACAACGGATTGGGCATCAAACAGACACTCGCTCCTGGCTCCTGGCCCCTAGCCCCCAGCCCCTCGCTCCTCTGCAAGCAGCGCCAACGTCAAGAAAAAGATCAGCGCCAGGTCGGGGAAGAACAGTGTATTGTCCACCAGACCGTGCGCCAACAGCGCGGCCATGCTGCCCGCGAGGCCGATAAAAACGCTCAAAGCCCCCGTCACGGGGGCGCCCCATGCAGCAAGCAGTCGTCGCTGATGCAAAGGTCTTCCCGACGACGCCCTCGGGGACGAGGGCTGGGAGCGATGGAATATGGTTCGCCAAAACGATACCTGCACCGCCACCCCTGCCAAAAGGCCCAGAAGCCCCAGCCGCGTCCAGTGGTCCAGGTAGACGTTGTGCGGGTGCTCCAGGTTAAACTCCTCCCAGGCGGTGGGTAGGACGTAACGGGTGCGGTAGGCATCCAGGAAATTGCCTGGCCCGACGCCGAACCAGGGATGTTCGCGCACGAGCGTCAGGCTACTATGCCACAATTCCAGCCGGAAGAATGTGCTGCCCTGTTGCAAGTCGAACATTGAGGCAAAGCGCGGCACGCGCAGGAGTGGGATCAGCGCCAACACGCCGACCACGACGAGCGCCAACGCTGCCCAGCGATAAGGGCGCGGTGACCGCGACCACGTCCCAGCCCGCCACACCATCACCAATAGCGCCGCCGGCAGCGCCAATAGCAGCGCCCCCCGCGAGAAACTGAGCACCAGCGCCAGCGTCACCACCGCCAGCGCCAGTCCATATAGCGTCCGGCGGTATGTCTCCCCTCTCCTCCCAGGAGAGAGATTCCCCCCCCACAGTGCAACTGCCACCAGGAGTGGCCATACCCGCTCCAGGTACAGCCCCACGTTGTTGGGCGAGTAGTAGACACTCTGCAACCGCGGCAGGCCTCCTTCGGCGATGCTGACATTGCTCCCCAGCGCGTACTGCACCAGCCCGATAAGCGCCACCCCGACGGCACCCAGCACCCAGCCGTCCAGGACCCGCCACCTGGCCCGCTCGGGCAGCCGGGCCAAACGCAACAGCCCATAGTAGAGCGCCGGGAGCAGGAAGACCGTCCGCAGTTCAAAGATCGCCGCCCTCCAGTCAGCGGCGGCCAGCCCCGCCACCACCGCCGCCAGCACCAGCAGCAAAACGGCCCAGTCAATCGGAGAAATCCGTAGATTCGGAGATGCGTAAATTCGGAGACCCGCAATTCCCAACGTGCACAATACCACCAGCACCTCTGGTAAACTGAGCGCCCGGTGAAGCATGACGCCGGGGTGCAGATAGAAAGGGGCGGTGAAAACCACCAGTGCTAAACCCAGATCAGGCCGTAGTGCAAAGAGCATGGCCAGCGCAGGCAGCACGAGCAGGCTGAGAAATAAGCAGAAAACAGGAAATGGGAGACAGGAAGCAAGAGAGAGGTCGTGCCCCCAACTGACCCAGGCGCTGGCCCAGAGGACGCCGGTCAGCCCCGCCAACAGGGCTACCTGCGCCCATTCGGGCCAGCCGAGGAATATCCGTGCCAACGTTCTCCACTCTACCCGCCGCGCATCGCGTATCAACAACGCCGCCAGCACCAGCCCCGCTGCCGCCAGTCCAGTCATCCACCAGCCAAAGTTGTCGGCCACTGGTTCCGACCCCACGCGCCAGTCCACCAGCGCCCATTGGCCCTGCCCACCTTCGGCCAGGACCTCGACGGTGTGCGGGCCGGGAGAGAGGCCGGTCGCCAGGGGGACGGTGGCGACGGTGGGTATATCGTCGTAGAGCACAACATAGGCGCGGCCTGTATCATCCCGAGGCAATGCGTTGGCCGGCCGCCCGTCCACCGTGACGTAGAGGAAGGCACGGTACGGTCCCCGCCGCACCATCAGAGCGACGGCGGACCCCGCGAAGCGAAAGATGGCCCTGTCGCCGCCGGAGCCTGCCGTGAGCGCAGTCGAGCGACCAACATCAGCACCCAGCGGCCCCGCGCGCCAGTCCCCTTCATAGGTCGCCCAGGGGTTGAGCGCCGGGTAGCCGCCGACCGGTGCACCGTCGGGCAGCGCGGTGGCCCAGGCAGCCACCGCGTCGTAGACCGGACGCGGCGCGTCGTCCTGCCCCACCAGCGCAAAGCCCCAGCGTGGGTCGTCGGGACCGGCGTCAGGCTGGAAATGCTCCAGGATCAGCGCACCAACCCACGGCCATTCGGCGCGCGTCCGCTCCAGCGCCGCGATGGTACGGGCCGCCTGGGTCGTTTCACCGGTCTGGCCCCACAAGGAAGGCGCGCCCGTCCAGCCCGGCGGCAGCGCGTTCCATCCCCAGTGGCTGGCCCAGATTGCCTTGCCCGCATCGCCCTGCTCCACCATCACCTCCCGTAGGAGAAGCAATCGCGAGAAGTTCAGCACCGTCCCGTCTTCAGGGGCGCGCCGGTCGTCGGGCCCGGTGTCGAAGCCGTAGGGCTTGCCGGACACGACGTCGAAGTAGGGAGCGGCCCCCGCCTGGTAGAGTTGCTCCAGGTAGCGCACGTCGCTCAAGTTCTGGGGCCCAGTCTCAACAGTGGGGGCCAGCCCGGCCAGGAGGATGCGAGCGTCGGAATCGGCGGCACGGACAGCGTGGGCGGTGCGGGCCAGCAGGTCGGCGTAGGCGGGCGGGTTGACCGGGCCACCGCCCCAATGAGCCGCCAGGTTCGGTTCGTCCCACACCTGGTAATAGTCCACCTGCGCGCCGTAGCGGGCGGCAAAGGCTCCGGCAAAAGCGGCGAAGCGGTCGGGGTCGGCGGGTGGGATAGGGGGGCTATCGTCGAGAACGGCCACAAGTCGCAGCCTGGGCTGGCGCGCCAGCGCGGCTATGACGCGGTCGGGGACGGTCCAGTCGAAGCGGCCTGGCTCCGGCTCAATCTGGCTCCGGTAGAAGGACTGGCGCACCCAGACAAAGCCTCCCTCGGCGATGCGGGCCAGGGCAGCCTCCAGTTCCTCACCTTCCTCATCATCGTACTGCTCCAGCGCGACGTTGACGCCGAGGATGGGCACGTCGGCTCCGGCCACGGGCGCGGGGAAGCCGCTGGGGACACCCCGCGTGCGGGTCTGGCGCGTTACGACGACAGCCTGCGCGACCAGCCCGACAGCAAGCAGCAGGGCCAGCCACAGGAACAGGCGCAACACATGCTGGCTTCCTCTACGCCTGGACATCTTATGCCGCTTCCTTCACAGTAGGTCGTGCCTGACGGACTCACGCACCGACCAGCGCAGCAGGGCAGAACCTGCCAGTCCGACCACCCCCTGATCATTGGAGCACTGACAGACATTCATTCGACGCTCCCAGATGCCAATTCGTATTTGCCTTGAAAAATATCTAGCATAATGCAGATGATGTTCATATTATCCTCCAAACTGGCAAACCAGCGCGCTATGGAAAGCGCGGCTACGAAGCGGCTGGCCATACACGTATAGTATGCGTCTCTCGATCCGGCGTGTGCTGCACGGTGAGCGTCTGTGATTCTCGGTCTATCTTGTAGGTGCCATCGGAGAGTCCAACTGCGTATCCTTCGGGGTATTGGTAGTTGGGCACAAAAACCTCCGTTGCCGCCCTCACGGACGGGTCGTGCCGAAACTCGAACTCGAAGGTGCGGCTGGACAGGTCAAAGTGCATCCGCAAGGGCTCCCCGGCGACCTTGCGGGCATAAGGGCGCACAACCGCCTCAAGTGCCCGCCCGCCAGAGTTGACGTCGCCGGGGTCGGCCTGCTGATCCCGGCTGAAGATGGAGAGGTCCTCGTCGTTCCACTGGTCGCCCCAACGGTTGTCGTTGTCGGCGGTGTAATTCCAGAGGGTGCAGTTCAGCAGGTTGGCCTCCATCGCCCGAAAACTGGCGTCCATCGCTTTTGTCTGAAGGGAGAAATCACTCGTCCGGTAGGCTCGCTTGTCCCGCATGTCGAACGGGATGCCGAACTCACCGATGAGGGTGGGAATGGTGCCCATCCGCTCATCCGCCCAGTTTTTGATGTGCGCCAGTTGCTCGACGAACGAACGCTGCACGCGTCTGCGGCCAAATATGAGTCTGTGCGTGTGGAAATCCACGCCCAGGAAAGGCACAAAGTTCTTGGTGAACAGGGTGACGCCATCGTACCAGTGGGCACCGTGGACCACCTTCGGCACGTCCTCCGGTCTCCAATCGGGAGGACTCTCCCCTGGCGCACCTTCAACGAATATGATGGCGTCGGGGTCCACGGAGCGGATCGCGCGGGCATAACGGTTGGCGAAAGGGCGCAGGTAGTCGTTGGCAAAGTCCACCGACCGATTGCCGACCTGCACAAAGTGGTGCGGACGGAGCAAGCACGGGGCGCCATTTACGTCTAAACCCCACACGCCGTTCTCCTTCCAGATGCAGTCGTACCCCTCGCGCCAGACACGCACGCCGTCCGGGTTCGCCAGCCGCCGCCCGCGCAGTTTGGGACCCGTGAGCCGCATGCTCCAAACCTCGACCTCCTGAGGAAAGCCTGCTCCCAGCAGCATCGCCTGGAACGGTGTGGGCGACTCCCCCAGGCGCAACATACCGCCGCTAGAGTTCAAATCCGTCCAGCCGATGAGGCCAGGCGAAGGTTCGTTCAGCGTGTCGTAGCCCACGACGTTGGACAACCCCTTTAGTCGGAGCGCGACCTGTTTGATGGCGTTGATGTAGTGGCGCTGGAGCAACTTCTGCACCGGCTCGCCGTCCACAATCGTCCGGGGCGCAAAGTCGTTGCCCCCGAAGAAGAGGGTGAACATTGTCGCCGCCGCCAGTTTGGTGTAGTTGGTCGGCCAGATCATGCGGGGGAAGGACTCGCCGTGGATGCAGTGGACAATCGCCGCCCCTGCCTTGGAGAAATGGGTAGCATCCATCCCCACAACCTCAAAGGTCCAGCCAGGCGCGCCGTCGCCGCCGGACAAACGGCCCCACACATCCTGGTGGGGGTCAATGAACAGATCAATCCCATACTCGCCTGCCTTCCGCACGACCTGGTACAGGTAGTCTAGATACTCCTCATCGTAGATGCCTGGCCCGGCGTGCTCGACCGCCTCCCAGGTGATCAGGAAGCGCAGGAAGGTAAAGCCCCAGGCCCGCAGCCGGGAGAAGTGCTCGTCCGCTTCCTCCAGCGGGAAGGGCCGCCCCACGAAGGAGACGTTGCGATGGTCGTAGAACCCCTCCAGAACGTGAGTAGCTCCATTGGGCCGTAAGGGCACTTTGGTGCTCCCGCCCAAATTGACGCCGCGCAGGATCAAAGTCCGTCCGTGTTCGTCCTTGAACCACATCCCATCAATACGCATAGTCCACTCCCCCTGTCCGGCTCATAGTACGACGGCGTCAGCAGCCGCGCCAACGCCATCGTCAGCAAGTGCTCGTAGGCCGCCTGGCGGTCGAGACGGCCTCCAGTCAGAGCGCCGATCGCGCCGCCGCCCTGCTTGGTATTGTGCAGACCCGTCAGTGTGTCCATCGCCGGTCCCAGTTCCGCCCCTGCGCGCACGGCCGCCGCCACCGATGGCGGGAGGAGCACGTTCTCCCCGCCAGCGATACCAATCACGCCGTCGTCGCGCACAACCGCGCACCAGGCACAGGTGAACACGCGCCCCTGCACCTCCAGTAGGCCACCCTCGAATCCAACGCCCAGCGTCGCGCCGCTCCTGCGCTGTGCAGTCTGCGCCCGGCTGAGTGCACCGTGCAACGTTTCCTCGTTGCCCCACGGCTGGTGCGAGACGCCGCTCTCCACATCCACCGCTTCCACGCCTACTCGGTCCCCATAGACACGGTGCAACACTATAGTCGTGGCCGCGACCTTGACCGGATTCGTCGAGCCGACGGCTATCCTCACATGATTTTTACCGTCCGAAACCGTTTCTATGAGGAAAACCCGGTGGTCGAATCCGCCCCTTTCCCTTCGCTTTCGCTTTCGTTCCTCCTCAAGTTGGAATTGGCTGACTCCTTTGGCCGCAGCCAGGGCATATACGACTTGGAGAATGTCGGCCAACTCTTCCACCTCGCCTGATGCGCCGAATTCGGCGACTTCTTCCTGCAGTTTCCTCCGCAGTTCCCGTCTGTACGCGCCGTCATCCAATATCCGGGTTACAGGCTTGTCGCCGCGCCTCGTGATGACATCGGGTATCTTGTCCCTGACCAACTTGTTGTATTTCACACTTCTCCTCCGGTCGGTAGAGATTGGCTGACGTTTCCGCCGTTCGGGCTCAGATGTGCCTGTCTCATACGAACAAGATTCAACACCTTGCGATGTGCTTCCGTCAGTTGAACTTGCCCCCCCGCCAATTGCCCAAGATCGTACTCCAGGATTTCGAGGAACTGTGCCAGCGACTCTTGCGCAGAGACCAGATCATACTGTGGCAGTGTGGCGCCCAGCCGGGCCTGCAAGGCCGCATCCGCTTCTGCCTGAAAAACGTGGTAAGCGCGCACACCACTACGGGCGCGGGCAAATGACTCCATAAAAAGTCCGCGCATTCGGTGCAATAGTTCAATCGCTCCCCAAATCTGTCGTCGTTGCAAAGCAACGTCTACGCCAACCGCATATCGCACACACATATCCAAAATCCGGCCCAGCGGCCTGGCTCCCGTGCACTCGTTTGCCAGTCCTGCCACTTTGATGGCCGCGCCGTCAATTCGCCCTGCGAGGACCTGAACGCTGTCCACGATGTTCGGACTGGTTGTGTGGAGCGGATGGTAACGGATTGAAAGTTCCATCAGTGACTCAAGGACCACATCGCCGGCATCGTCACCATCCGGGATGATCAACGCAACCCGCTCACCGATGGATACAAAGGAATCACACAACCGCCTCAATTCCTGGATGACATCAATTTCTACACCGTCGGCGATCACAACGTCGAGGTCAAGATCGGAATAGCGATCCCAGGTGCCGCGCCCAAGTGATCCAAACACTGCCATGGCCAGGACACGAGGATCATTTGCATAGTAGGATGCAATGGCCTGTAACAGGGCCTGGTGTTGCGGTGTTCCAGGATAATCTTTGGGGGCGTTCACCCATCTCACTCCATTAGCGTAACGGTTGCGCAACCGTTGCGCTATACACAGAATCCCCAACTCTGTACAGAGTCGTTGTGTGTCGGCGATGTGCTCTGCCATTGGTCGAGCATACCAAAGACACCCAACGTGTGGCTGCCCGGTTAAATGGACATTCAATCAAAGATTCGGGCCCGGCTAGATTGATCACCACTCGAAAACAGTTTCCTGTCCCGATGGCAGAGGAGTTGTACCACGTGGCGACCAGAATAGAGGCACGGCGGGACGCCACCGCCCGGCATTACCCACTGGCCAGCCATATAAAAGTTGGCTAGGCCGGGCAAAGTTCTCTTCATCTGCGTATTAATCATTTCCGCCGCCAGCAACCACCCCCCCCAGGCCCCTTTGCGATTCAGAGTGTAACGCCAGGTGGTGTAGGGCGTGGCTACATCGGTCACCTCCACCTGCGACGAGACACCCGGATAGTGCGCTTCCAGCCGCTTTAGAATCTCCGCCGCAACCCGCTCCTTCTCAGAGTTGTAGCGCGCCCGGTCTTCCCTTTGCAGATCATTCCAGTAATCCCATTCTGTCTCAAACTCGACCTGGACTACCGTCTTGCCCGACGGGGCGAACCTGGGGCTGTAATTGAAGATGCGAACAAATATCCCATCAACCGCCTGGTTGCCTACGGTAAAGGGATGTTCCAGCATGATCGTGGTCAGGACCGGCTCATGCGGGAACTCCCGCGCTACGCCATAGCTGACCATAACGAGGGGGCGGCACAACTTCCAACTCGCGTAACGGTTTCTGATCTCCTCATTCACATAGCGACCACCCAGCATCTTGAATATGGTGTTGTAGCCATCGGCGGCGGATACCACGATGTCGGCGCGATGCTCGCTGCCGTCGGCCAGGCGCACGCCCACGGCCCGGTCGTCCCTTTGGCTGCGATCAAGGCAGGTTTCCACCAGAATCTCCTCGACGGTGGCCTTGTAGGTCACGCGCCCGCCCAAGGTCTTGTATCGTTTCTCGATTGGTCTGACAAAGTCAAGGCTGCCCCCTGCCAGTAACCCCATTTGCCCATCTGCAAGCAGTCCCAGAACCATACATACAAACCAGACTGGCGACTCTGGAAGGAACAGGTTCTTGATGCATTCACGCAGCCACGGATCGTGAACGGCCTGTACATAGTCGGCGACAGGCCTGGCGTATTTGCCCGTAAAATACCTGAACAGATGGCGCACGTTCCATATCTCTTTGAGCTGATCCAGGGGGCCCGCCAACCCGGGAGGCTTGCTCATTCCCATCTCGCTCATGTCGAGCCCTCGCATGGCGCAAGCGCACGCGATCAACTCGCCAATGACCCGGGCATCGCCTGGTGCAAGCGCCTTCAAGTCGTCGGCCAGGCGGTTCAGGTCATGTGTGACCTCCACGCTGCGTCCACTGACCTCGTCGGTAAAACGGCCGTAGGTGGTCATATCCACGAAGCGAGTGGCAGGGACGATGCCCAACTCACGGTACAACTCGTGGAGCGCAGTGCCCGGCTTGTGACCCGTGACAAAGTGGATGCCACCGTCAATGAGGTAGCCCTTCCGTTTCCAGGTGGCTGCCACTCCACCTGGAACAGCATGGTGTTCGAAGATGTGACTTTGGTAGCCGTTCATCTGGGCGTAGCAGCCGGTGGATAGGCCAGCCAGTCCGGCCCCGATGATGATGAGCGACTTTTCAGTCATTTCCCCTCCTCCATTCCCTGGCCCTATCTCCCGTACAGCCGCACCTGCAGGCCATAAAAGTCCCACCGGTCGAGCAGATCAAGTTCCTCCTCCAACGCCAGGGGGATCAATCCCTGCGGATCAGTGTACCAGTCGTGGCTGTAGACCAACCACACTCGTTCGTGGCTCCGGACGAGCACCCGCAGCCGGGGGAGATCGTCTGTAGACATCTCTGGCTCCAGGACACCCCGGTCAAACAAATCCACCGGCACGCCGTGCTCGGCCACCGATCGCTCGTACCGGCGAAAGTAATAGTCAAATGGAATCTGCGTCCAGGTAGCATTAAACAGAATCAAGTCACCGGCCTCCACCCGCCCCGCCACAAACAGTGCTGCGTCATCCCACTGCTCCTTCTCGAAGTTGACGTAATACTCCCGCAGCGAAAGGGTGTTGACCACCAGCACCACCAGAATGACGCCGATAATATAAGACCGGTGATGCAACTGGCGTATGCCAGCGGCCAGCAGCAGGTAAAGCGGGAGCGATGCCCAGATGAGCGTGCGATCGTAAAAGATGGGCCGGTATAGGCTGACCAGCCACTCGCCCACGAATGGCGTTGTGAAGGTGACGAGCAGAAACAAGACGTGCGCCGGACGGCGGCGGAAGTGAACCAGCCCCAGTAGCGCCAACCCCGCGTACAGCACCCCTACCGCGCAGAGACCGGCGGGCGGCAACGGCAGGAAGTCGCTCACAAAGGCCCCTACCGCGCCGGCGACAGTGCTCCACGTTGGCGCAGGCAGCCAGAACTCCCGGTAGACACCTACGCCCTGGACGGCAAAGGCCGGGAGCCAGAGGCTCCATAACAGAAACACGCCTACCTGGGCCAGGAGCCAGTTGCGTAAGAACCCGTGATTCGTGATTCGTGATTCGCGATTCGCGATTCGCAGGCGGACCAAGAGCAGCACGATAATATTTGTGGCGACGGGAAAGAAGACTGCTGTGTTATGAGTCAACAGCATCGCCGCCGTGAAGAGCACGTAACCCAGCCAGGCCAGGTCGGTCTCAATGACCCACATGGGAGGGCGGCGACGGGTGGTTCGCCAGCCCCGCCAAAAGTCTACGAACTGCCGGCCCAGCCGTGCTTCGGCCGAGCGGGGGTCAGTGAACAACCAGGCCAGCGCATACAGCGCCAGCGAAGCGTTCAGCGTCAGCAGCGTGTACATGCGCGTCTCCTGGGCAAAGCGCACGTGGAAAGGGGAAACAGCCAGGATCAGCGCAGTGAGGAACCCTACCTTGTCGCCGGCCAGGCGGCGGCCCAGCAGGTAAACCACGGGGATGGTCAGCGTGCCGCACAGAGCGGAGAGTGCGCGCACGGTAGATGGGTCATCGCCGAGGATCATCCAAAAGTGCAGCAGTAGATAGTAGAGTGGCGGATGCTGGTCAATGCGGACCAGCCAGCCCAACATCTCCCCCACAGGTTGCCAGCCCAGCCAGACACTGAACGCCTCGTCTATCCAGAGCCCTTTGCCACCGATCTGACAGGCCCGCAGGTAGCCGCCCAGTGCCGTAACTGCGGCCACCCACAACCTATCCCCGCCTCTCGCCACACCACACCTCCACCGGTCGAGAGAGAATATCACATCCCAGGAACATTGTCAAAGTGCCAATGCGTCACCGCGAACAGACGACGCCGAGGGGACAGCCCAACGCAGGCTCTTCAGACCGGTACTGTCTCCAAACGCAAACGAGCCTACTGACGTAGGCTCGCTCAGTCTTACCCCTCCGCCTGGCAAGCGTCGTCGTGACCTCAACCCAACTGCAGAACCTCGACTGTACCCGTCTCCATATCCATCACTAACAACCGTCGCCGGAGGAGTTCGCCGCGTCCAAGCAGAATCTTGACGACCTCCTGCGCCTCCCAGGCCGCCACCGCCATCGGCGTCGCGGCCGGGCATCCCAGTTGCACCTCAAGCCCCTGCTCCGGGAGATCGCCCCCTTCACCATACAGGCTACGCAGGCCCAGATCACCAGGGAAGATGGTCATCACCTGCCCCAGGAAGCCCGCGATGCTGCCGTGCACCATCGGGATACCCAGCGCCTGGGCCCCCTCCTGCAGAGCCAGACGAGTGGGCAACCGGTCGAGGCCATCTACGACCACGTCCGCCCCCTCCAGCAGCCGGGGCAGGTTTTCCCGGGTAAGCGCCATCGCGTGGGCCACGACCTCCACCGCGCCGTTGATCCTGGCGACACGGTCGTGCGCGGCCTGGGCCTTATCCATGCCCAGTTTAGCCTCGCCGCTCAAGACCTGCCGGTTGAAATTGTGCTCCTCAAAGACGTCTCCGTCTATCAGGATCAACCGTCCCACCCCCATGCGGGCCAGCGCCTCCACAATGTATCCCCCCAGCCCACCCAGCCCCACGACCGCCACTGTGGCCCGCAAGAGCCGGGCTTGCCCCTCCAGGCCAACCGTGCCCAGGCTGCGCAAATACCGCCAGGGGAGGACATCCGCTTCTAACGCTGCCAACTCCACGTCCCGGATGGAGCAATCGTTCTCAGCAGCCAACTCGTGCACCCATTGAAGACGAATAAGGCGCACGTCACCTTCCACGTCCGCCAGTTCGCCAATGCGTCTCTGCAAATCCGATTTGCCCACCGTCACCCACCGCCTCTCAAAACCCGTAGGGCTTCCCAGGCCCGCGCCCGCACCTCACCGCTCTTGTCTGTCTTGCTGACCGCCTCAAGCGCCGGGGCTGCGGCTGTGTCCCCCAGTTCGGCCAGCGCCCAGGCGGCTGTCCAGCGCACATCCTCGTTTTCGTCCGTCTGTAGCACCTGGACCAAAGCCGGCACCGCACTGGTATCACCCAAGCGCCCCAATTGCCAGGCTGCATGGGAGCGCACACCCGCCAGGCTCGATTTCAGTTTCCGCAGATGGTCAGATACCGTCTCTGCCATCGCCCCCCCCAAAAAAAGTTAATAGCCGTTAACGGTCAGCGGTTAGCAGTCAGCCCCTGAAACCTCGGCGTTGGGCCATTTCACTGGTCGCTGGCTATTTTACTCCGATAATCCTCAATTGCCGCCTTGATCGCCTCCTCGGCCAGCAGCGAACAATGCACCTTGATGGGCGGCAGGCCATCCAACGCCTCGACCACATCCTGGTTGGTGACCTGCAGTGCCTCATCCAGCATTTTTCCTTTGACCAGTTCAGTCACCATAGACGTGGTAGCGATGGCCGCACCACAACCAAAAGTCTTGAACTTTACATCCTCAATCCTATCGTCCTGGACCTTGATCGTGATCTTCATCATATCACCACAGACCGGGTTGCCCACCATGCCCACACCGTCGGCCTGCTCAATCTCTCCCAAATTGCGCGGGTGCTGGTAGTGCTCCAGCACCTTCTCACTGTACCAGCCAAACTCTGCCACTATCTGATCTCCTTAAATACATCAATGCTCCCGGCTCCGGGGTCCGGCATCCTCTGGGAATGGCACCTGCGGCGAGAACATGGACATCGCGCGCAGCCGCTCAATGATCGGGGGCAATTTCTCTAACACATAGTCCACGTCTGCCTCGCTGTTCTCCCGCCCCAGGCTGAAACGGATTGAACCCTGCGCCACGGCGGGGGGCACTCCCATCGCCAGCAATACGTGCGAGGGCGCAAGTTCTGCTGAGGTACATGCCGAGCCGCTGGAGACCGCCACTCCTGCCAGGTCCAGGCCCATAATGATTCCCTCGCCCTCAATGTACTCGAAACACACATTCAGTGTGCCCGGCAGTCGTTCAGTGGGGTGACCATTCAGATAAACGTGAGGAATCCGCTCCAAAAGTCCAGTGTAGAGCCGTTCCCGCAGCACCGTCAGCCGCTCCGCCTCTGCATCCATCTCTCCTAACCGCAACTCCAGCGCCCGGCCCAGCCCTACGATACCGGCGACATTCTCCGTAGCCGCCCGGCGCCCCCACTCCTGATGCCCCCCATGTAACAACGGGTCAACCTTCACACCCCGGCGCACGTATAACACTCCGACTCCCTTGGGGCCGTAGAACTTGTGCGCCGAAAGCGAGAGCAGGTCCACTCCCAGTTCGCTCACGTCAATCGGCAACTTGCCTACCACCTGCACCGCGTCGGTGTGAAAATAGACCCCTCTCTCCCGGCAGACTCGCGCGATGGCAGCGATGGGCTGGATCGTGCCCACCTCGTTGTTGGCGAACATCACACTCACCAACACCGTCCGGTCAGTGATCGCCTGCGCCACGTCGTCGGGGTTAACCAGGCCATGCTCATCCACCGGCAAATAGGTGACCCGAAAACCCTGCTTCTCCAGGTACTGACAGGTCTGCAACACCGCCTTGTGTTCGATACGCGAAGTGATGATGTGATCGCCCTGGCCTCGGTCGTTCCCATTGGCAAAGGCCACCCCCTTGATAGCCTGATTGTCGGACTCTGTACCACACCCGGTAAAGATGATTTCGCGCGGCTGCACCCCCAATGCCGTCGCCACTTTCTCCCGCGCCGCCTCGACGGCTCGGCGCGCCCGGATGCCAAAGAAATGCAAACTGGAGGCATTGCCAAACTCCTCCCGCAGGTATGGCAACATCACCTCCAGCACATCTTTGCGCAGCGGCGTCGTCGCGTTATGATCCATATAAATGTGGCTCATTCCACCTCCACATCTTGCATGACCAGTGTCCGCGCCTTGTCACGCAATTCAGCCAACGTAATCTCACTCAATACCTCCTCCACCGCCCGAGCGACCAGTTGCCAGACCACCCGCGTCACGCACTCTTCAACCCGTTGGCACGCCAGGTCGCCACCGACGGCCACACAACCAGTCACGTCAATGGGACCCTCGACCGCCCACACCACGTCCTTCGCGTAGATTGTCGTAGCGTCACGGGCCAGCCGGTAACCACCACCTGGCCCTCGCACTCCCTCCACCAGCCCCGCCACACGGAGCCGCCGGAACAACTGGGCCACATAGTCGGCCGAAATCCCCTGTCGCGTGGCGATGTCGCAGCGCGAAACTGCCCCCCCATCGGTATGCAGGGCCAAATCCACCATCGCTCGCAGCGCGTATCGCCCGCGTGTTGAAATTCGCATCGCCCCTCCTAAAACACGGCGATTGTACATTAATTGAGCATTTCTGTCAACTATCGAGATGCCCCCAGTTGACAAACTCGCCCCTCTCGGCGATAATAGAACCATGCGCCGACCGAAACTGGCCCTTTGGGCTCTCTCCACACTGATCGCGGCAGCGCTGGCTTGCAACGTACCCTCCTACCTAACACCACCGCCACTCTTTGCCACCGCCACCCCCACACTCACTCTCACTCCCACCCCCACCCCCACGCCCACCTCCACACCTGCTCCCACGCCCACTTCCACGCCGACCCCCACCCCCGACCCCGGCGAATGGCTCTCTGACGCCACGCAAGCGCTGCAGGATGGCGACTATGAGACCGCCGCCGATGCTTATCGTGGCCTGCTGGCCCTCCCTCTTGACAGGGAAAGCACAGCCCAGGCTCAGATTGGCCTGGGCACGGCCTACCTGCGCGCTGGCGATTACCTCAGCGCCGCCGACGCCCTCCGCGATTTTCTGGATGCCTATCCCGAAAGTGACCTGGCCCCCGACGGCCACTTCCTGCTGGCCGAGGCTCTCGTTGGTACAGGCGAACCGCTGACGGCGACTGAAGAATACCAGGCCTATCTTTCCGCCGGGACGGTCATCACCGCCTACGTGAACCAACGGCTGGGGGATGCCTTCCACGCTGGCGGCGACTACCTCCCGGCCGTCAGAGCCTACGAGGCCGCCCTCGCTGAGGTTCCCGACCGTTCCTTCGAGGTCGGCGTGCGTGAGAAACTGGCCCTCACCCAGGTTGCCCTGGAGAATTACCCCGCCGCCATCGCCCAGTACGACGCTATCCTCGACATAGCACAGATACGCGCCTACCGCGCCCGCATTGAGCACCAGGCTGCTGAGACGCTCATCCTGGCCGGGGAGACCGAGGCTGGCTACGACCGCCACCTGGCCGTCGTCGAGGACTATTCCACTGAGCACTATGCCTACCTCTCACTGGTCGAACTGGTGGAGGCCGGACGGACGGTGGACGACTTTCTGCGCGGCGTGGTGGACTATTACGGGGGAGCCTACGGCCCGGCGGTCGAGGCCTTTCACCGTTATATACGCGCCAACCCCGAGACCTACTCTGGAGACGCCCATTGGTATGCGGGCCGGGCGTACCTGGCCGCCGGGAGCCCCAATCTGGCTGCGGGTGAGTTCCAGACATTGATCGAGGCCCAGCCGGAGAACGAGCACTGGGGTGATGCCTGGATGGACCTGGCCGAGGCCCAGGATGATGCTGGCGATACCCACGCCGCCATCATCACCTACTGGGAATTCGCCACCGCTGCCCCTGATCACTCCCGTGCACCGGAGGCACTTTGGGAAGCGGCCCAACTCCTGGAGCGGGCTGGCGAACTGGAAGCCGCGGCAGCAGCTTACCTGGACTGCCACACCGCCTATCCCGATTCCGATTATGGCCCTCCGGCCCTCTTCCGCAGCGGGCTGCAATCCTATCAACTGGACGAGTTAGAGGACGCCGCTGCCGCCTGGGATACGCTGGTCGCCGCCTACCCCACTTCCCCCTATAACCCCGCGGCCCTCCTCTGGCTGGGCAAACTCAGCCTGGCCCAGGAAGACAACGAGGCGGCCTCGGCCGCCTTCGAGGAGGCCAGCACCGCTGACCCCACCAGTTACTATGGTCTGCGTGCCGTTGATCTGATCGCCGACCCGCCCTCTCCGTCTTTCTCACCCACCCGGTACAGACCCGACTATGATGCCGTCACAGCCCAGGCCGAGGCGGAGGAGTGGTTGGCCGGGTGGCTGGGATTGGATCTGGGTGAAAGCGGGGTGACCCCGCCCCTGCTGGATCCCGACCTCGTCGCTACACCCCACCTCCAACGTGGCCTGGAATTATGGCGATTGGGCTGCTTTGAGGAGGCCAAATGGGAACTGGAATCCCTCCGCTATGACACCAGGTCGGACGCGCTGGCCCAGTACCAACTGGCGCTTCTATTCCGCGACATCGGTCTCTACCGCTCCTCCATCCTCTGCGCCACGAGAGTCGTGCACCTCTCCCCGGTTGCCACCACCATTGAGGCCCCAGCCTTCATCGCCCGTCTGGCCTACCCCACCTACCACGAGGATCTGGTGCTGCAGAACGCTCACGCGAACGATCTCGACCCGCTTCTCGTCTTCGCCCTCATCCGGCAGGAGAGCCTCTTCGAGAGCCTCGCCACCTCCACCGCCAGCGCTCACGGGCTGATGCAGGTGATTCCCCCCACCGGCGCACAGATAGCCACCGAACTGGACTGGCCGCCGGACTATAAGACTGCCGACCTATACCTCCCCTACGTCAGCCTGCGCTTTGGCACCTACTACCTGGCGCAACAATACTACCGCTTCGATAACCGCCTGGACGTAGCGCTGTCAGCCTACAATGGGGGCCCTTTCCGCGCCGAGCGCTGGCTGGAGGCTGCCGGCGACGACCCCGACCTGTTCCTCGAACTCATCACCCTGCACGAACCACGTCTCTACATCCAGCGCATCAAAGAGCACTGGGCAGTCTACAGGGCACTGTACGGAGGATAAAGGTACAGACAGTCACCCTCACCCAACAGACTCGACCAAACCCAACTGAATGGCCAACCGGGTCAGTCCAGCCACATCGTGGATGTCCAGTTTATCCATCAGATGGGCGCGGTGTGTCTCAACAGTGCGCACACTGATGGTCAGCCGGTGCGCAATCGCCTGATTGGTATACCCTTCGGCGATAAGTTGGAACACCTCGCGCTCGCGAGGCGTCAACCTGTCGTATGGGGTCTTGCCCTCCTCAGGGGATATGCCCTGGAGAACGCGGGTGATAATGATTTGCGATACGGCTGGGCTGAGGAACACCTCACCGCGTTGGGCTGCGCGAATCGCCAGCAACAACTCGGCGCTGAGCGAACGCTTGAGCAGATAACCGGAGGCGCCAGCCTGTAGTGCACGCAGGACATATGCCCCTCCCTCGTGCACCGAGAGCATCAGCACCCGTACCTCTGGCAATCGCTGGCGGACACGCCGCAACACTTCCAGTCCATTCAAGCCAGGCATAGTGATGTCCATCACCACGACGTCGGGCTGGATCTCTTCGATCAGGTGAAGAGCCTCCAATCCATCGGCCGCCTCTCCCACGACCTCAATGTCCGAGTCTCTCTCCAGCAATGCTCGTAGGCCCTGGCGCACCAAATGATGATCTTCGGCTAACAACACACGAACCGCATTCATAAGAATGGTCTCACTCACGCTCCGGCAGCGGCAACTCGACCGCAATCCTGGTCCCCTGCCCGGGGGCCGATTCAATGTTCACCTTGCCGCCCAGAAGCGTGGCGCGCTCCTCCAGTCCCATCAGGCCAAAACGTTCCTCGGCCGAGCCTGCCCGCAAGACAGCCGCAACGTCGAAACCACAGCCATCATCCGTCACCCGCACACACAGACTCGGACTAGTATGCTCCACTTCCACCATGACCGATTTAGCAGAGGCATGGCGTGCGACGTTGGTCAGCGCCTCCTGGATAATGCGATACACCGCTGTAGCCAGGGAGTCGGGCAACGTGGGAAGCAGTCCCTGGTGTAA
The DNA here is from genome assembly GCA_034189605.1 of Chloroflexota bacterium. GTDB lineage: Bacteria > Chloroflexota > Anaerolineae > B4-G1 > B4-G1 > JAUWNP01. The sequence continues at coordinate 54,843 of JAXHUO010000015.1, read as the reverse complement.
GGTGACCCGCAAGCCGGTCTGATGCTGGTAACGTTCGATATGCCATTCGAGGGCTGCCGGTAACCCCAGTTCATCCAGCGCTGCCGGGCGCAGATCAAGCGAGAGTTTGCGCACCACATCCATCGTCTCGTCAATCAAGTCCACGTTTTCGAGCGCCCGCTCTCGTAACTCTGCCAGTTCAGCAGGCAAGTCCGCCACCAACATCTCCTGACTGAGTTTGGCACCGGTCAGTAACTGCCCCACCTCATCGTGCAGTTCACGGGCAATACGCCGACGTTCATCTTCCTGAGCCTGTACCACCCGCGCGGCCAGTCCTTCAGCCCGTGCGCGCGCGGCATCTACCTCCGTGAACAGGCGGGCCGCCTCAATCGCCGCAGCAGCCTGGGCCGCCAGGGTGCTCAGCACACGCACAGCATCGGCAGCAAATGCACTCGTGGTGGAGAGATTATCCACACAAAACACACCAATAGAACGGCCTTTGCTCACCAAAGGCACGGCTACCATTGAGCGAATCCTACCTACCACCGGTGGGCCTACGTGCTGGAAATAGGGATCATCGGTGGTGTCGTCCACTACCCAAGGCTTGGCAGTGGTAAAACACTGACCAGCGACGCTGGCATCAGGCAAGAAACGCATCTGGGCCAACTCCTGTTCGGAATACCCTATCCCAGCCCGGGCCACCAGCATATCGCTCTCCCTATCATAGAGTTGAATGGTGCCCTTCTCTGCACTCGGGAGCACACCAACGGCCGCCTCGATCACAAAGTGAAGCAACCGCTCCATGTCAATCACGCCTGTAAGCACCTGTCCGGCGTGATAGAGGGTACTGATCTCCTGTATTCGCTGCTCCAATCGCCTGTACAACCGAGCATTGTCTATCGCGGCAGCCGCTCCCGGCGCAATGGCGCGGGCGAAAGCAAGTTCCTCCTCAGTGAAGAAACGCGGGGTCTCGAAAGAACGCAGGTGCAGCACACCCACTGGCTGACTCTTGGCAATCAATGGCACTTCCACGACACTGCGGATGTTCTTCCCCCGTGCTTCGGCCTGTTTCTCCTCGGAGATGTGGGGGGCATTCCACAGGTCGGGCTCATAGACCGGTTGGCCAGTATCCAAGGCCCGGCTCGAATATGGATGCTGATCCCGCGTGCGGCGATCACCTATCCGTCCAACCTGGTGCTCTGGGGCATCATAGCGCTGCGCCCGAATCTCAAACATCTGCCGGTCAGGGTCATAGGATGAGAAGGATACGCTAGCCATATTGAACTGCTTTTGTACTACATCAAGCAGGCGATCCAATACTTGGTCTAGATTCAACGTACCCGAGAGCAACTGCCCTGCCTCCACCAAAGCCTGCAGCTCGCGGTTGCGTCGCTCCAAGGCCTGCTGCACACGCCGAAAGTCTGTCACATCAACGCCGATGCCGACGATCGAGGTCACATTCCCAGCCTCATCCTTGACGTCGGCATAGGTCCAGGTAATCCAGCGCTCATTGCCATCTCTGGTGAGTAATGGAATTTCATAGTTACCGGGCGGCACACCAGCCTGCAGGCTGGAGAAGACTTTATGCTCATCCTGGACAAACCGTGCGGGGATCAGGAACTTGGATATCTCCTGTCCGATCGCTTCGGCTGCGGTATAACCTGTGAGTTCCTCACACGCCCGATTGAGCATGGTGATGCGTCCACCGGCATCCAGCATCACGACCAGCGCTGGGGTAGTCTCAATGATGTTTTGGGAAAAGTCGCGCTCGCGGCGCAGGCTCTCCTCCGCCTGCTTGCGCTGCAGGGCAACCGACGCCTGGTTTATGAATGTCTCTACGATGCCTGGATTCTTCAGTTCAGCGCCCCTATGCATCATGATAACAGCGCTGCCAAACAGTTCCCCTTTCCTGAAAAACCCCATCACATATATGTCGCCCAGGTTAAAGACTCTCTCAAGCACCTGGCAGACACCCTTTGGTACTCGCCTGGAAGAAAACTCGTACAGGTCCCAAGGGATTTCTACCAGCCTGCCAGCGGTGGGGGCGGGCTTTACTTTACCCCCTACCACAAATGATCTCCCAACGAGGTCGCTCCCCAGTATCTCAATGAGCACCTCAATCCGCCCCTCAATCCCTGAGACCGCACGGACACAAAAAGTGTCCGACGCCACGTCGAACGAACTGACAATGACAATAGCGTCGCCCACGATTTCTTTTAGACAGTTTCCTATGAACCAGTAGATGTCCTCCTCAGGTGGAAGATCAACAAACTCCATTGCACTTTTTGACAGACGCGCCAGGTCATGGATGTACTGTCTTTCTTTTTCCTCCACTCGCCTGCGCGCGGTGATGTCCTCCATAAAGCCCTCGTAGTACAACACCTGACCATCGGAATCACAGACAGTGTGGGCGCTATCCCGCACCCAGATGACCGTTCCGTCACACTGGCGCAATTGCATCTCAAAGTCGCGCACGACCCCCTCGCGATCCATCAGAGCCTGCCATCGCTGGCGATCCTCAGGGTTCACATACACGTCGGATGCGCTGACCGCCAGCAGTGACTCCCGGTTGGGGTAACCCAGCATCTGCACCAGGGTAAGGTTAGCGTCCAGAGCCTTTCCATCCGGCGTGGTCCGGTAGAGGGCCACAGGCACACCATCAAACAAACTCCGGTAGCGGGCATTGGCCTCCTTCAATGATTGACGCTGCCGTGCCCGCTGCAGGGTTAACAAGGCCACGACCGGTAGGCGAGCAAAGTGCTCAGGCGATTTGATGACATAGTCGTCCACCAACCCAGCCTGTATCGCCTCCGCGGCGATCTCCTCAGTGCTGGTATCCGCGAGCATAATCACTGGGCACTCGGGCCAGCGGGATACGACCATGCGTATGACTTCCATGCCGTCCGCCCACTGTAGCCGGCAATCGGCGATCACCAGGTCGAAATTGCCTCCCTCCAGAGCCTGGGCAAAGCCTTTCGCTTCAGTAATCTGCTGCACCTGGAAATCAGGAATCTCCCAGTCCAGTTCAGGCATGCCCAGGGTGCGCCATTCTGAGGTGTCGCCAAGGATAAGGATACGCAAAATACCGTTCATAACCGCTCATCCTTCTGGTTCATAAGATACTCTCTCGCTGTCCGTCCATTGCAGGCCACAGTTAGGTGTGCTCCCAGCTTCATTACCGGACACTATGTATCTGGATACCGCAACTCGTTCCCAGGGGCGGTTAAAAAAGATCCTGTTTTTGCAACCTGCTTCCACCGTTTACGGCGGTACGCCATCCATAGGCCACCTGCTAGCATAGAAGGCCAGGTACTCGGCGAGGTTCGCCGTCCATAAACCACTCTCGTGACCACCGGAGTGCACGACATAGTCGTGGGCTATGCCCAATACCTCCAACGCCTCGTGTAGCGCCTGGGTAGACTTCCGCGCCCAGTCTGCATCGCCAGCATCCAGGTAGATGTGCAACGCTGCCACACCGGGCTCCTCCAAAAGATAAAACGGATCGCAGGCTGGCGCGGCCATGTTTACCGAGAGAGCCGGGCTGTGCGCCCCTACCGCTGCAAAGAGATCAGGATGGCGGAAGCCTATCTCCAAAGCCCAGACCCCGCCCCGTGACACGCCGCCGATAGCCCGTCCCTCCCGCTCTGCCCAGGTGCGGTGTACCCCATCCACGTGGGGAATAATATCTTTTACAACCTGTTCTTCAAAGGAGTGGTCACCGCCGCAGGTGTTGATGTACAGCCTCTCGCTTCCCCCTGGCAGGACAATGATGAATGAAGGCAATGTCCCGGCCCCGATGCCGAGTTCGGCAGCCTCATCGGCTCCCAGGCTATCCCAGTGGGCCTCGTCGTAGGGCCAGCCGTGGAGCAGATAGAGCACAGGATAGCGCCGGTCAACCTGGTCATAACAGGGCGGCAAGTAGATGCGATAGGGTTGCTCATCCCCGGTCGTCTGGCTAAAGTAGGTGCGCTGCTCTACCCTGCCCAGAATCTCGGTACACGTTGGCGTTGGAGTAAAAGTGGGAGTGGGTATAAAGGTAGGAGTGAGAGTGAAAGTGGGAATGGAAGTTGGAGCGGATGTGGGTGTGGCAGTGAGCGCAGGAGTGAGAGTAAAGGTGGGACTGGGCATGAGCACAGGCGTGGCAGTTGGAAGTGGATGCTCCGAAAGGGGGCGCACCAGCACCACCAGCGCGACAACAGTCGCCAGGGCCAGCACGATCAGTCCGCGCATCAACCAGCCGCCCTGCCTCATCTACTCCCTACTCCCCTACCCCAAGCCTCTCTCGCGTATAAGCAATCAGTCCCCCAGCCGCAAAGATGCCCATCACCGCATCCGGCAGCGGTGGGAAGGTGAAGGTGCCCTTCGCGCTGTTAATCTCCCCTGCCTCCAGGTTCACCTCGATCTCGTCGCCGCTCTCCAGTATCTCCACCGCCTCCGGGCAGGTGATGACCGGAAGGGCATTGTTGATACAATTGCGGTAGTATATGCGGGCGAACGACCTGGCGATGATTGCCCCAACCCCCTTTGCCACAAGGCAGGTGACCGCCTGCTCTCGGGAACTGCCGCAGCCAAAGTTTTTGCCCGCCACGATCACATCGCCCGGCTGCACCTGCGAGCGGAACTCGGGGTCCAGGTCCTCCAACGCATGTTCCCCCATCTCCGCCGGGTCGCTGATGGTATAGGTGTACTTGCCAGGAAAGATAACGTCGGTATTCACATCGTCACCGTATTTCCAGACACGCCCTTTGATAGACATATGTTTCTCCTAAAGAGTCCAAATTTGCGAACCTGCGAATCCCGATTCCACACTAGTTACTGATTCGCTATCCGCGCTTCGCGATGCCCATGCGCTACAAGGCCTCTGGATGCACAATCTCACCAGCGACAGAACTCGCCGCCACTACCAGCGGGCTGGCTAGATAGACCTCGCTTTCCTTGGTGCCCATCCGCCCACGAAAGTTGCGGTTGGCGGTGCTGATAGAGACTTCTCCCTCAGCGGGAACACCCATGTGATTGCCCATACACGGGCCACAACCAGGACTCTCTATAACCGCACCTGCCTCGACAAAGGTGTGCAGGTATCCCGCGTCGAGCGCCGCCAGGTACACCTCCGACGAAGCCGGAATGACGATCAGTCGCACTCCTGGTGCGACCTTGCGCCCTTCTAACACCCGTGCCGCCATCGCCAGGTCACCCAGTCGCCCGTTGGTGCAGGTGCCCAAAAATGCCTGGTCAACCCGCGTCCCCGCCACCTCCCACACCGGCGCGACGTTGTCTACCGTGTGCGGCCTGGCAACCACCGGCTCAATCGCTTCCGCATCATACTCGACCACACAGGCATACTCCGCATCCTGGTCGGGATAAACCGGCCCGTAGGGTCGCTGTGCCCGCCCCTCCAGCCAGGCGAAAGTCACCTCGTCGGGCGGGATGTACCCATTCTTGGCGCCCATCTCCGCCATCAGGTTGGGAATAACCATCCGAGCCTCCATATCGAGCGACTCCACTCCCCCTCCATGCCACTCGACTGATTGATAGAGCCCACCATCGGCTCCCAGGTCACCGATAACGTGCAGGGCCAGGTCCTTGGAGGTGACCCCTTCACGCAGGTGTCCGTGGACGACGATTTTGAGACTCTCCGGCACACGCAACCAAATGCGAGCCGTCGCCATAATCGCCGCCATCTCGCTGCGTCCGATGCCTGCCGCAAAGGCCCCGAAGGCCCCAGCGGTAGGCGTGTGCGAATCAGAGCCAAGGACTAGAGCCCCCGGCAGCGCGAAACCTTCCTCAGCCAGAACCTGGTGACAGACCCCACGTCCCACGTCGTAAAAGTGAGCGATCTCTTGCTCCAACACAAACTGGCGAATGGCCTTGTGGTTCTGCGCGTGCTTCGTCGTGGGGGCCGGGCAGGCGTGGTCGAGCACCACGACGTGAATATCGGGACGCGCCACACACCTCACGCCGATCTTGCGAAATATCCCCGCGATGGGGGCAGTGTTGTCGTGACTGAGCGCCACGTCGGGCGTGACCTCGACAATCTGCCCAGGTACAACTTCCGGAAAGCCGGCCTTTTGTGCCAGAATCTTTTCGGCAAACGTATGACCCATCACAATCTCCTCTACCGATTTGGTAACCCGTATTGTACCCTATCGGCTTCCGGCTGGCAAGCAGCACTTGGCAACGTGCGTCACTTGTAGTACACTGACTCACGGTGCAAACAACAATTCAGGAGGTACACAATATGAACACAACCGACCGTTTTCGCCGCCTGGCACTGTTTGGCGTCGCCTACTTTGTTGAAGGCATGGTACTGACTTATTTCTCGACCTTTAACGTGATTTACCTGCGCACCTTTGACGTTTCCTTTACCCGTATCGGGATCATAGGCGGGATCACTCTTATTCCCTTTATACTCAAGATATTTATCGGCTTACTCAGTGACAGGGTCAACCTAGCGGGCCTGGGCCACCGCAAGCCTTACATCGTCTTGGGACTTGTACTGCAAGCATTGGCCTTCCTGCTCATGCCCCTGATCTCCCCGGTGACCCAATTCCCCCTCCTCGTCGGCATTTGCGTGGTGGCTGCCCTAGGCATGTCCACTTACGACACCTGCATTGATGGGCTGTCTATTGACACTACGCCAGCGGACGAGCGTGGGCTGGTTCAGGGCATTATGGTCGGTGGACGAGCACTGAGTTCTGTCATCATCGCGATAGTCATCGGCTTTCTCTCACAACGTGGTCTATGGCCTGCGGTTTTCATCCTCATCGGAGGGCTCGGCTTGTTAGCCATACCACTGGCGCTCACCGTGCAAGAGCCAAGAGAGCACCAAACGGAGAAGGAATTCTCGCTCGCCGCGTTCCGCTCCCTCTTTGACCGGGCGTTTGTGCTCTTCCTTGTGCTGGGGTTAGTCTACCCGATGGCGCTCTACAGCGCCAATGGGATGGTGGGCGCATTCCTTCATGAGATACTAGGAGTAGCACTGGCCCAGGTAGGATTATACACATCGGTCTTTGGCATCGGCGCAGTGGTGGGCAGCCTGGTCGGCGGGCCATTGATGAGCCGGATTGGGCGACGGACCAGCCTTACGGTGGCACTGCTGCTCACGTCGGTGGTGACCTTTGGGCTGGCCGCGCTCCCCTCAGCGTGGATTGCCTGGGCTGTCGTGTTCCTCTTCGGCGTGGCCTTTGGCTACTATGAGACGGTCTACATGGCCATAGGGATGGACTTTTCCGATCCACGCATCGCGGCCTTTACGTTCGCTTTCGTCATGGCTGTGGGCAACATCGGTATTGGCCTGGGCGCACCGTTAGCAGGAATGTTAGTAGACGCCGTCGGCTTCCGTTGGATGTTTGGAGTCTTTGCCGTGGTGAACCTCCTGACCCTGCCGCTCATCTGGGGTATTTTTCGCTTGAGGAAAGATCTCAGATAACCATCTGGCAAAGCCCAACCGTCGGCGCCGACTACGCGCAGGGAGGAGATAATCTGCACACGATAAAGCTCTGTCGTCGCCGACACAACTTGCCCCATAGACCACTGCTGCATTTCTCTCCGGCAGGCGGAGTGCGCTACCGGGACGCTGCTCGCAGCAGAGCCGTGCCAACTATGACAGCCTGCTGAGGATCGGCGGCTCGCTCAATAAGCACGGCGATGGCATAGCGCGGGGCTTTGGCCGGTGCTACACCCAGGAACCAGACGTGAGGTTCTTGTTTCTGTCCCGCGATGGCCACTCCATAGTGCCCCATCACGTCTGAGCTGCCTGCGGTGGAGGTGGTCGAACCGTATGCCGGCCAGGCACCCAACATACTTTTGGCTATCGCCGGCGAGATGACGGTGCTGGATAACGCGGCGCTACTATGTTCTCGCCAGCCTCCCTCCATATCTTGAACACGGAGCACCAAACGCGGAGCAGGCATTTGTCCCTCATTGGCGAGCGCCCCTGCCACCAGCGCCATCTGTAGTGGTGAGACAGTCAGCCTCCCCTGACCTATGGCCTCGGCCCGCACTGCTGCCGTGGTCGAGAGCACTTTCGCGTTCCAGTCGGCCGCCTCGGTCGGGATCTCCAATGAGGGCGGAGTGGTGAGTGTCCAATGATCTACCATCTCTACCAGCCCAGTGGCTCCTAACCGCTCACCCAAATCCGCGAAAGGTGCCGGGCAAGCAGCAGCGTAGGCATCGGCCAGCGTGTATGGCTCAGAGAGAGCCGTGCTGCAGCCCAGCCGCGCGCCGTTCACGCTAAGCGTCGCTGTCGCGTTGGTGATTGGGGTTGAGAGACTGTCCAGTCTCTCGTTCAGTGCCTCGGCCAGGACAATGGTCTGGAGGGCAGCCCCTGGCTGGTAGAGACCCTGCGTAGCGCGGTTAACCAGCGGCGCGGATAGGTCTTCACTCAATCTCTCCCATTCCTCGTCGAGGCGCGCCGGATCGAAGGTGGGGCTTGAGGCCAAAGCCAGGATCTCGCCAGTGGCAGCGTCGAGCAGCACGACTCCCCCAGCCTGACCTGCGAGCGCTTCCTGAGATTCCACCTGCAGCGCTGCATCAAGTGTCAGTTGGACATCAAGACCGTGGGGTGGGCGGTGAAGCAGTTCATCCCACGTGGCCTGCCAATCGCTGCGGTTGGCCTCCCCTCGCAGTTCGGCGTCTAGGGCCGCTTCGATACCCCCGGTGCCATAGCGCAGACTGGCGTAACCGACAGCCGGCGCAGCCTCCGGGATTGGATAGTGGCGCGTCACGGTCCCGTCGCCAGCCACATCCACGTTGGCCAACACGGCTCCATCCCGGTCCAGGATGCGTCCCCGCACAATGTGCTGCTCGTAGAGGACACGGCGGGGGTCGTCGTCGCGTCCGCGCAGGTAACTAGCGCGGACGATGCCCCAGTAGCCGCAGGTGGCTGCCAGTAACGCCAGGGCCAGGGAGAGAGCGCAGGCCAGATGAAGAAGGGGATAGGGGAGAACAAGGGGACAAGGGGACAAGGGAACTGGCGACGTCGGGTATCGGACTTTGGACTTTGGACTAGGGACATTGGACGTTGGACTGGATATGCGGAGGAGAAGAGCAAGGGTGATAAAACAGGTCAGGAGGGAACTGCCACCGTAGGAGACAAAGGGGAGAGTCACGCCAGCAATGGGGGCCAGTTTTACGTTCCCGGCCATGATGACCCAGGCCTGGATGACCAACCCGGCAGTGAGACCCGCAGCCAGGAATCGCTCGAATGGGCGAGAGGCGCGGGCAGCGATGCGGAATCCGCGCAGAGCCAGCACCCCGTATAACGCGACGATGACCAGTGTCCCCGCCAGGCCAAACTCCTCCCCAATGGCGGCGAAGACAAAGTCAGTGTGCACGGCAGGGATGTAGCCAGGGTGGCCCAACCCCAACCCCTGTCCGAAAACACCCCCTGTTCCAAAGGCCAGCAGTGATTGCACGATTTGAAAGGCACGGTCGGCCGCCTCCGGCCAGGGGTTGAGCCAGCCATCTATCCGCAGCGCCACCCGACCGGAGATCCGGTAGCCTGCCAGCCCCACCAGTAGGAAGAGCACCAGCCCAGTGGCGATGTATTCCCACTGGCCGGTTGCCAGGTAGAGCATCGCCAGAAAGGTGAAGAAAAACAGTATCGCCGCGCCCAGGTCCTGCTGCCAGGCCAGGAGTATCGTCGCCAGCCCGAGCATCGCCAGGAGCGGGCCGACATAGGCCAACGGGGGGAGACGCCAGCGTCCCACTTTCCATCTCTCGGAGACGAGCAATTCCCGTTTCTCGGCCAGGTAAGAGGCCAGGTAGACCACCAGCAAGAGTTTGAGCGGCTCCGAGGGCTGGAAGTAGATACCCCAGGCTCCCAACCAGAGACGCGGGCCGTAGCCAGAGGGATTGACGCCGAAGAGGAGCGTGGCCGCCAGTAACGCCAACCCCCCAAAGAGCCAGGTATAGCGGAACCGGCGCAGCCAACGCAGGTTGTGGCTCAGCCAAACGACGGCCAGGAGTGCGGCAGTGGATATGAGCAGCCAGGCGGCCTGGCGCAGGAGGAAATTGATCGCCAGTCGTCCGATGAGCAGGAGCCCCCAGCCGGTCAGGAGCGCTGCCATAGGCAGCAGGAATGGGTCACGGTGGGGGAGATAGCGAGAGAGAAAAAAGTGAGCCACGGCGAAAGAGATGATAAATGAGAGAATGGCCAATGCAGAATGGAGAATGGAGAATGGAGAATCGTGGGCTGCGAGGGTGAGGGTGCCAGCGAGGAGGAAGGCGGCAGCGATGAGGAGGAGAAAACGTTCGCGGCGAGCGACTTTGGTCTGTGCAGGAGCAAGAGTGATTGGCATAGGATTTCAGGTTCCAGGCGTACCGTTATTCCACACCGGTGCAAATGTACAGCCTACGGAGGGCAGTGGAGATTGCATCCAACTCAGCAACTTGAGACTAAAGCCCGAGATTAAAACCTACCCCAGGTACTCTCCGATGATCGGCACCAGGTCGCGCTTGACTTGCTCGGGGATGGTGTCGCGTTGGGTGATGATGGCGTTCGTCAGGGTGTCCTTGCAGTCGCAGGTGCGCCCGGCGGCAGCCAGCCGGGGGACCAGCAGCCGGACGGCCCGCTGGGCCATGGTGGTGTTCTGCTGAAGGATGCGGATGATCGCCTCGACGCTGACCGGCTCCTCTGTCTCATGCCACACATCATAGTCGGTGACGTGAGCCATTACCGCATAGCACATCTCCGCCTCCCGAGCCAGGAAAGCCTCGGGGCAGGTCGTCATACCGATGAGGTCCATCCCCCAGGCACGGTAAGTGAAACTCTCACCCTTGGTGGAGAAGCGAGGGCCTTCTATGGTGATGAAACGCCCGCCTCGATGGACTGTGCTGTTGACCTCCTCCACCGCGTCGGCCAGGAGAGCCGAGAGGCGCGGGCAGAGCGGATCGGCGACGCCAACGTGGGCCACCAGCCCATCCCCAAAGAAGGTGTACTCCCGCTTCTTGGTAAAGTCGAACAACTGGTTGGGGATGACAATCTCGCCGGGGTGCAGGTGCTCGCGCAGAGAACCGCAGGCGGAGATGGAGATGACCTGCTCTACGCCCAGGCTCTTGAGAGCAAAGATGTTGGCCCGGTAGTTGACCTCGGTGGGCATGATACGATGTCCCCGGCCGTGGCGAGCCACGAAAACGACGCGCACTCCCTCTAGTGTGCCGATGGTCAGAGCATCGGAAGGATCGCCGAAGGGGGTAGAGATACGGCGCTCCTCGACGTCGGTTAGCCCCTCCATCTGGTAGAGGCCACTGCCACCGATGACGCCGATGCGGATGGGGATTTCAGACATAGGTACACTCCTTCGCTGATGGGTTGCTTGATGCTGGGTATCCGTTCTCTCACGCTAGTTCCCAACGACGGATACAGAATTTGCTCCTATTTTACCCCAGTGCCCCTATCTGCGCCAGTGGGCGCGATAGACGACCATCGTCTCCCCGCCAGCGATGCTTCTGTGTTCCAACGTCACCTGATGCACCGGTTCCAAAACGTCGTCCCGGGCAGCCAGGCCGGGGAACCAATTGGGGAAGATGATGACGTACTGTACGCCTTGCTCAGCCATAAAGTCAACCAGTTGCGAATCCCAATCGGGGGTGCGCAGAAGCAGAACGATCTCTGGTGTGACCAGTCCCGCCAGGTCCACTACTGACCGCTCGGAGATATAGGTGATGGCACCGATATCGTTCAAGGCCAGAATTGCATCCGGCGAGGTGTGTTCCGCCACCCAGTGGCCTAGCGCGACATGCATCTCGTTGATCTCGTTCACATTTTGGGTATAAAAGTGCGCCATCTCCGGCAGCCGCCAACCGGTTCCGACGACGACGAACAGACTGACCAGCACTGCGATGGCTATCTGGGAACCGCGCCAGCGGTATCCGCGTTGTGCAGCCAGCCGTCGGGCCTCCAGCAGCCCCACGACACCAATGATCGTGTTGCAGGGAATGAGGGGCATCAGGTAGCGCCCGTGTTGGTAGAGTTCGGCGCGGAGGAAGGCGTAGGCCAGTGGCAAGCCTATGCTCCACAGGCTTAGGAGAGGCGCCCGCTCAATCAGCAGGATAAGGCCAAGCAGATAGAACGGTAACAGCAGCGGGTTGTCCAGAATCAGGTATCTGGCAGCGACGCTCATAAAATCGCGGCCGGGCAGGAAGTTGACGACAGCCTTGGCGTGGTAGGTGTTGGGGAGCAGGTGACCGCTGGTGTGCAGGGAGAACAAGAGGTAAGGAAACACGATAGCAGCAAAGAGCAAGGTGGGCAGAATAGGCAGCCGCCGCCAGCGGGTAGGCCATGGTTCATGTCCCTGCGCGATCAGCGCGAACAGGAAATCGGCCAGGGCCAGCGCGAAAAGGAGATAGCCTTCGGGACGGGCCAGCGCGGCTAGCCCAAAGAGGACTGCCGTATGCAGCCGGTAACGGCGTGTGGCCCGGTCGCCCAAGTGGGCGCTGATTGCCAACATACTCAACGCGGCGAACAGGCAGGTCTCTAGTGCCGAGAGGCCAGCCCAGACCAAACGCCCGTTAGTGGCGGCGACCGTCCCGGCCAGCCATGCGGCCCAGCGACTGCCTGTCAACCGCTTGCCCAGCGCATAGGTGACCACCAAAACGGCCAGGAAGCAGGCCCCGCTCAGCAGTTGCCCGGCGACGGGAAAGTCGCCGCCAACGAGGCACATCACGGCCAGGAGCAGCGTCCACAGCGGCGCTGTGGAACCGGACGTTGGATGACCGGGGTTAAAAGAGAGACCATCGCCCCGGGCCAGGTTGCGGGCGAACTGGAAGTGGATCCAGGCATCGTCCAGTGGCACACCCCCCTGGCCACCAGTGAAGCGGTAGGCAGTGAGTGCGAAGGCGCCAAGGATCAGGCAGCCGATGGCCAACAGACTCACCAGCCAGGGCCAGTCACCCCGTTCAAAGTGCACACTATCCCTCACATCAATCCCCGGTACATTCCCCCGTCCACGAGCAGGCTGACGCCGGTGATGTAGGAGGCGGCGGGTGAGACAAGGAACGCGGCGGCGGCGGCGAACTCCTCCGGCGTACCCATCCGTCCCAGAGGGATGGCGGCTTTGATTTTCGCGGCCTCTTCCTCCGGCGTAGTCGAGTTTCGCCCAGCCCTGTCGCGCAAGAGTTGGTCAACCCGTGCTGTGCGGGTCCAGCCAGGGCAGATACCATTGACGCGGATACCGGAGGGGGCCAGTTCATCGGCCAATGTCTTGACCAGACCGATCACCCCCAACCGCAGGCTGTTGGATAGGATGAGGTTAGGCAAAGGTTGCTTGACACTGACCGAGGTCATAGCCAGGATGGAACCCTCGGCTTGTTCCTTCATCACCGGCACTATGGCATAACAGAGGCGCACTGCGCTCATCAACGTCATCCGTGTGGCAGTTTCCCAGTCGTCAGGGGTTAGATCCAGGAATTGCCCCGGAGGCGGCCCCCCAGCGTTGGTGATCAGGATATCAATCCGTCCGAATCGTTCCACAGTGGCCTTGACCAACGCATTCGCAGCCGCCGGGTCTGAGACGTCGGCCGGGAGAGCCAGCGCAGGGCGGCCCGTCTTCATCTCAATTTCGGCGGCGGTACTGGTCAGATGCTCTTCGCCCCGAGCACAGATGGCAATGTGCGCGCCCTCTTGAGCCAGGCACAGCGCGACAGCCTTGCCCAAACCCTTGCTAGCAGCGGCTACCAGTACGACCTTGTCGTGTAATCCCAGGTCCATCACTCTAACTCCAATTTCAGTTGTATTCGTCCCACGCCGATGACATCACCGGTGCTGACGACAGTGGGGCCTTTGATGTAGATGTCATTGAGCATTGTCCCATTGCGGCTGCCCTGATCCTCCAACCACCACTGGCCTTCTCGCCAGGTCAGCAGGGCGTGTTGGGCAGAAGCAAAAGTATCCGAGATGGAGAGTGTGTTGCTCGGCGAGCGGCCTATCGAGGTAATAGGCTGCAGGGGAAAAGTGGTGCCTACGGCGGGTGCATCGTCCGCTGTTTGCAGAATGATCAGTCGTCCACCCGGCCGGACTGCCTCACGATTGATGGTCGCTTGCCGCAGGTCGCGCCACAGCATCACCAACACCGCAGCCAGAAAAGAGTAGAGCAATATAACAAGCAGGAGGCGCAATGCTAACAGCAAAATGTCCATCGCTAGCCAGTCTCAATCTCCAGAGATGCGAGTGGCGGTGTATCTCCGCTGTCCGATAATGGAATAGGAGTGGGTGGGTCCTCACCGTAGATGACCTGGATATGGGCGAAGGATATGATGTCCCCCGAGTGCAACACGCACTCCTCAATGGGATAGCCGTTGATCTGCGTGCCACCGGAACTGCCCAGATCATAGAGCACGTAACGACCGTATCGCCGGCGGAGTTGAGCGTGGTGGCGGGAGATGCGCGGATCCTCTATGATGATATCATTATCCAGCGCACGTCCGATAGATACCACCGGCTGGAGGAGATTCACGTGGCGCTGGCCTTCCAGTATCAAAAACGGGCGGCCCTGTGGCGCTATCATGGCCTCGTCCTCAGCCTCCGTTTCGCCAGCCTCCATCTCGCGGGTTTTCTCCACCTCGGGCGCCTCTTCAGGCATCCAGCGTGCCTCGACGCGCACTTCGTGGGGCTCCATCCCCTCGTCAGGCAAGACGTGAACAACTGGCGTGACTTTGAGCACCAGGCTGGCCTGAGCGGCCAATTCGGCAACGTGACGGGCCAACTCTGCTTCCAAGGCTGGTTGCTCGACTGCCAGCGCGTCGCAGTCATCCTGATGCAAATAGACCCAGTAGTGAGTCGGAGCCTGTGGTATGCCGCCGAGAGAGAGTACCTGGTAATCCTCAATAGCCCGCGTGAGGTGCATGGCAACCTCTAACGGGCTGAGACGCCCGGCAAAGAGGCGGGCAAAGGTACCCTCGACCAATCGCTCGGCCAGGGCTTCGAAGCGGGCAATCTTGCTCATACGTGGAGGGGATTATAACGCGACAAGGGGTAAATGACAAATGATCAGTGACAAACGGTTATTAATCATTGGGGTTTGGCAACACCGCTTCTACCATCGCCAGCACCTGCTCTGGCGTCAAGTTGCGTACGATAGTCGCCTTGTTCCGGCAGGCGACGACACAGGCCCCACAGCCCTGACAGAGGGCCACGTTGACCGTAGCCAGGGGTCTCCAGGGGTCCAGTTCTCGGGCGTCATAGGGGCAGGCCGGCACGCAACGCCCACAGCCCGCGCATAGTTCCTCGTCTACGATGGCGACGGTCGGCTCGGCCACCATCTCACGCTGGGCAAAAAGTTGGAGAACCTTGGCCGCTGCGCCTGATGCCTGAGCCACTGTCTCCGGGATGTCCTTGGGGAACTGGGCTGCACCAGCCAGATAAATGCCTGCCGTAAGGCTCTCCACCGGGCGCAGTTTGGGATGGGCTTCGGCTAAGAACCCGCTTTCGTCGGTGGCTACGCGCATCAGGCGGGCCAATGTCTCGCTCCCGGAACTGGGCACAGTCGCCATCGCCAGCACCACCAGATCGGCTTCCACGCGCATTGATTGGCCGCTCAAAGTGTCGGCGCCCCATACCTCCAACCGCCCATCCCGCTGGATGAGCCGGGACACCTTACCACGCAGATAGACGACGCCGAATTCCTCCATCGCCCGCTGGACGAACTCGTCGTACCCACGGCCCTGTGAGCGGATATCAATGTAGAAAACATAAGCCTGTCCTTCGGGAATTGCGCGGCGGTAGGCAATGGTCTGCTTGGCGACGTACATACAGCAAATTTTGGAGCAATAAGGCCGGTGGAGGTTCGGATCGCGGGAACCGGCGCATTGCACCCAGACGACCTCCCGAGGCACACGGCCATCCGAAGGACAGCGGATCTCCCCCGCTTGCAGCATGGCTTCGAACTGGAGGCTATCCACCACGTCGGGGTACCGCCCGCCTCCGTACTCTGGCAAGTTCGCCTTAGCGTAGAGGTCAAAGCCGGTGGCGAGCACCACCGCCCCCACATCTAGACAGTGAGTCTCAGGTTTCAAAGTTTCATATTCCGTATTGGGCAAATCCGAAACCTGGAACCTGGAACCCGAAACCTCCACCGTGAAATTGCCCACGTATCCCCCAAACTCTATCACCTCTGCGTTCGTGAGCACCTGAATGAGGGGATGGTGGACAACGGCTGCGACACGTTCCTCCAGCAAGCCCCTGCTGGCGTCAAAGTTGAGGTAGAGGCGAGAGAGTTGCGTCATCTTCCCGCCCAGGTGGTCTAACCGCTCGACGAGGGTCACCGGGTACCCAGCAGTGGCTACGTCCAGGGCAGAAGTCAGCCCGGCGATGCCTCCACCGACTACCAACACCCGCTTGATGATGGGCAGCGTGAGTGGCACCAGCGGTTCATCGTAACGCACCTTCTCCACGATGGTGCGCACTATCTCAATGGCCTTGCGAGTGGCTTCCTCCGGCGCGTTTTGGTGCGGCCAGGAGACCTGCTCTCGGATATTAGCGATCTCCACCTGGTAGGGGTTTAGCCCGGCAGCGGCGGCGGCCTTGCGGAAGGTGGATTCATGCATTGCTGGGGAACAGGCGGCGATGACTACCCCATCCAGGTCGTGCTCCGCGATAGTCTGCTGGATGAGTGCCTGACCAGGGTCGGAGCACATATACTTGTAGTCGGTGGCATAGACAACGCCAGGGTAGTTGTACAGAGTCTTGGCCACCCGCTGCACGTCTACCGTACTGGCGATGTTGAGCCCACAGTGGCAGACGAATATGCCGATGCGAGCCATCCTACTGTTCCTCCTGCAAAGGCTCTGGTTGGTTTCCGACCGAACCAGGGGAGAAAAGTTTGAGTACCTGGGCTGCCGCACCGCTGGCGTGGGCAACCGTCTCTGGGATGTCCATCGGCCCCGTGCCAGCGCCAGCCAGGAAAATACCGGGCCGAACGGTCTCCACCGGGTATGCGTTTGAGTCGAGGGAGAGCAACCAGCCATGCTCATCCACTGGCAACCCCAATATCTCGGCCAACCGATGCGTCGTGGAGCGGGGCAAGAGTGCCGGGGCCAGCACCACCAGGTCGGCGGCGATCTGTATCTGCTGCCCGCTGAGCGTGTCGGCTCCCCACACTATCACCTTGTCGTTCTTGCGGAAAATACGGGAGACCTTGCCTCGCAGATAGATCACGTGCTCGTCCTCCATAGCCCGCTGGGTGAACTCGTCGTACCGCTTGCCTGCGGCGCGGATGTCAATATAGAATATGTATGCCTGTCCATCGTGGACCCGGTGGCGGTAGAGGATGGACTGCTTGGCGATGTACATACAGCAGACTTTAGAGCAGTAAGGCAGGTGCTTTTCGGGATCGCGGGAACCAGCGCACTGTACAAAGACAACCTCGCGGGGAACTCTCCCGTCGGAGGGGCGCTGGATCTCGCCGGCGGTGGGGCCGGAGGCGGAGAGCAGCCGCTCAAAAGCAAGCGCGTCAATCACATCCGGCACCTTGCCACCACCATACTCGGGCATGTTATCCAATCCATAAAGGTCATAGCCGGTGGCCAGGACGATCGCGTCAACCCGCTCCTCAATGACCGTGTCTTCCTGGTCATAGTCAATCGCCCCCACCGGGCAGAACCGCTCACAGGCTTTGCACTTGCCCCGCTGGAAAAAGATGCAATTATCGCGGTCAATAACTGGCTTGTTCGGCACTGCCTGGGGGGAGAGGGTGTAGATTGCCTTACGTTTCCCCGCATAACGCTCGAAACCGGAAGGCACCTTGCGGGGGCATTTCTCCTGACAGAGGCCACAACCGGTGCACTTGTCCCAGTCCACGTAGGCGGCGTGACGACGTATGCGCACGCGGAACCCTGCCCCCCTACCCTGCCCCTCTACCTGAGATGGGGAAAGAAGGGGCTCGACCGCCTCGACCTCGGAGTAGGTGAGCAGGCGGATATGTTCGTGATGGCCGACCTCGACAGTGCGGGGGGTGAGGATGCACTGGGAGCAATCCAGGGTGGGAAAGGTCTCCGAAAGTTGGGCCATGCGCCCTCCGATGGAGGGGAGACGTTCAACCAGGACAACGTCGTAGCCAGCATTAGCAATGTCGAGGGCCGCTTGCATACCGCCGATACCAGCGCCGATGACAAGTGCACGGGGAATAAGAGATTGATCGGTCACGTGTTAAAGTATACCGCATTTTTTAGCAGATGCCAATTACGTTCGTCCTGACTTTCTCGTGACGCTTGTCCTGGCCTCAATCGCTACGCCGCCGAGAGCTCACCCGACGTTATCGGCAATTCGACGGCAAGGCAGACTGGTCACGGTAGCAGTGCAAGTGTAATACTCTTGCGCCAGGCCTTCCGAGACGATTCCTTGACGGCATGATATGCACGAGACACCTGCAGATCAATCTGCTTCTTGCTCCCCTCCTGGAAATCTGATATAATCCGATACTACCTATGAGATTGGCTGATCGAGTACCAGAGAAAGGCCTAAATCCCCAGAAGCGAAATTGATGACAAGCCCCATTGGGGTATAAGCACGAGGTCGGATGGGCCAGCCTCGCGGCCCTCGCTGGTGAGGCCAGGGCACAGCCCCGCCATTTATCATATAAGGGAGATGACAAAGACCAGTTCATTGATAGCGAACCCACAGTCTGTGTCGCGTAGGTGAATGTCTTCTCATAAAGGAGGAAAAAAATGAAACGCTGCGTTACCTTTGCCCTGTTATTCGTGTTGTTGTTAGTTGCATGCGCCCCAGCCGCCACTCCGACACCTGCTCCAGTCGAAGAAGAACCGGCGGCGCCAGTCGCCGAGACCAAGACAATGATCATCGGCTACACCGCCTCATTGACCGGCAAACTCGAAGTTTCAGCCGGGCGTCAGTCCAAGGGCTTGCAGTTGTGGATGAATCAGGTGAATGAAGCAGGTGGAATCACTTTGAGCGATGGCACAATCGTCAAGTTCGACTTTGTCACCTACGACGACGAGAGCAGCAAAGACCGGGTGCAGGAACTGTACACCCGCTTGGCGACCGAGGATAATGCTGACCTGCTGATCAGCCCGTATTCCAGCGGCCTGACAGCAGCAGCCTCAGTGATCGCTGAGCAATACGGCAAGGTTATGATTACCACCGGCGCGGCTGCTGACTCCAACTACAAAGAAGGCTATACGCAAGTCTTTCAGATCTATACCCCTGCCAGCCGCTATCTGACTGGCGCGGTAGATCTGTTGCAGTTGTTGGATCCCAGCGTCAAGAAAATCGCCATCGTCAACGAGAATGCCAAGTTCGCCACCGGTGTCGTGGAGGCCGCTAAAGAATATGCCGAGTCTCTGGGCTACGAGATCGTGATCTATGAAGGCTATGCCACCGAGACGACCGACTTTGGACCCTTTATCAATAAAATCTTGGACACCGGGGCTGAGGTTATCATGGGTGGTGGTCACTTGACAGATGGCGTCACGTTCGCCCGCCAGGTGTATGAGAAGGAGGTGGGCATCAAGTTCTTCGCACTGCTGGTGGCCCCGCCGGAGCCTGATTTTGCGGAATTGGGTGATGCCGCTTATGGTGTTATCGGCCCCAGCCAGTGGGAGCCTCTGGCTGCCTTTACCCCGGACTCAGCCAAAGAGGCTGGCCTGGAGTGGTTCGGTCCTCTGAGTGGTGAGTTTGTCACGGCCTACGAGGCTGCCTATGAAGAAGAACCTTCCTATCACTCCGCTGGCGGCTACGCGGCCGGGTTGATTCTGCAGAAGGCCATCGAAGATGCCGACTCTGTCGCCCAGGCGGATGTCAAGGCTGCACTCGACAACATGGACGTGCTGACTTTCTTCGGCCACACCAAATTCGATACTACAGCCGAAGCCCATGGCCTGCAACTTGGCCACTCTATGGTTTACGTTCAGTGGCAAAAAGATGATGCTGGCAACCTGGTCAAACAGGTCGTCTGGCCTCTGGAAGGTGCCACTGCAGAGACCATCTACCCCATCCCCTAAAAGCCACACTAGTGGATGGAAGGTCCCGCTCCCGGTGGACCTGTGATCCACCGGTCAGACTGGCCTCAAGAAGCCGTACCCCGCAGGCGCGGCGCGGTTGTGCCTACGGGGACTGGCTAATAGATACCGAGTGCATAGGTAGGCACACATGGAATCCTTGCTAACATTTCTGGCCGATGGCCTGCTCCTGGGATTTGTTTACGGGGTAGCAGCCATAGGCATGACACTCATCTGGGGTGTGATGAAAGTTATCAATTTGTCGCACAACGTGCTCATCGCCTATAGCATGTTTGGCGTGTACCTGCTCTTCAACAACCTGGGAATAAATCCTTACCTGGCGATAATCCTTGTGGCAGGACTGGGGTTGCTGTTGGGCATTCTGATCTATCTGATCGCCGTACATCGTGTGATTGACGCGCCCGAACTGTGTACACTCCTGGCGACCTTTTCTGTCAGTATGATCATGACTGGAGTGGGGACTGCTGTTTGGACCACCTCTCCCCGGAATATAGAGTTTTCCCTGGGCAGTTTCTCGCTCGGCCCAGTCACTCTCCCGGTCACCCGTGCCGTCGCGGCCCTGGCAGCCGCTTTGGCGACGGCAGGCCTGTACCTCTTCCTCTACCGCACCCGGCCAGGACGGTACATCCGGGCCGTGGCAAACAATCGGGAGGCTGCTGAGATGGTCGGTGTGCCTTCCAACCAAATACTGGCCCTTAGTTTTGGGTTGGGGGCGATGCTAGCCTCCATCGCCGGAGGTTTGATCGCGACATTCTTCCCGTTCAACATCCTAGGGGGCATGAACTATCAACTCAAAAGTTTTGTCATCGGTGTGCTGGGAGGCCTGGGTAACCCCATCGGTGCATTGGTTGGTGGTCTGATCCTCGGCACGTTAGAGGGCGTCATCCCCATTTTTATGGAGACATCGTGGGTACCGGTGTTTGAGTTCGGCCTGTTTGTTCTCACCATCATCTTCCGGCCAAGCGGCCTGCTTGGAGCAAAACAATGAAGAACTGGAGAAATCACCTGGGCTTGCTGATCCCCCTGCTCGTCATCGTGGGCATTGCGCTGGGGGTGAAAATCACGGACAAACCAGCCACCCGTGAAATGTTCTTCACAGTCCTCAAAGCCATTGCCCTGGCTTCCAGTCTGAACATAATCCTTGGTTACGCGGGCTATGTCAGTTTTGCTCACATAGTGTTCTTTGGCCTGGGAGGCTATGTTGGCTTCTATCTGATGAGCGTTAGAGGCTGGTCGCTGTGGATGGCCATGCTGATGGGGGGGCTGTCTGCTGGTATGCTGGCTTTTCTTCTTGGCAAAGCCATATTGCACCTGCGCGGCGCTTACTTTACTCTAGCCACCATTGGCGTCAACGCGGCGATGCAGGCTTTTATCAATAATTTTGAACCGTTCGGCGGTCCAATCGGTATGACTCTCAACTTTCAAGTTTATCAACAATATGGCGGCGCCGCGAAGGCGTTGGAAATGTCATTCTACGTTCTTGTGGCGATCACCCTGATCGTGGTAACCGCCAGTTATCTGATCAGGACATCGAAATTTGGTTTGGGATTGTTGGCTATCCGGGAGGATGAGGATGCCGCTGAGGTAATGGGGGTGGTCGCCCCCAATGCTAAGACATGGGCGTATGTGCTTTCTGCCATCATCCCCGGTGTCATCGGAGCCCTCTTTTTCTTCAAGAACGGTAACGTCGAGCCCCACGATGCATTCCCCCTACATGCATCCATTGAGATGATCGTGATGGTCATGCTGGGTGGGCGCGGGACAGTCCTTGGGCCTATCCTGGGCGCGACAGTATACCAACGCCTGCGTGGTTCCCTGCTGACCAGTCCCATATTCAAAAACATCCAACTCTCGGTTGCGGGGGCTCTGCTTTTACTGATCGTACTGTTTGTGCCGGCAGGAGTAGTCGGCTGGCTGCGCAACCGCTTTCCTACGCTGCGGAGGGTACTCCAATGATCTTGCAAGTAGAGAGGGTTTCCAAATGCTTCGGCGGCCTGCAGGCCCTCCTCAATGTGACCTTTGACCTGCCAGAAGGGCAGATTCTAGGTCTGATCGGACCAAATGGGGCGGGTAAGACTACCCTTTTCAACGTCATCAATGGCGTATACCCTGTCACAGAGGGCCGTTACTCCTTCCGCGGAAAGGAAGTAACCGGCTTGAAAACGTATCAGATGGCTCGCCTGGGCCTGGCCCGAACCCATCAGATTGTAAAGCCGCTCAATGAACTCACGGTGCGCGAAAACGTGATGGTGGGCGCATGCTTTGGTCGTGAAGATCACAGCCTGGCCGATGCCGCAACGATTGCAGACGAGGTGCTTGAGTTCGTTGGCCTGACCGATCGGGCGAGTCAGTTGGCCTGCAGCCTGAACGTGGGCCAGAAAAAGCGTCTGGAGATGGCCCGCGCCCTTGCCTCTCGGCCTTACTTGCTTCTGCTGGACGAAGTCCTGGCCGGGCTCAACCGCTCCGAAATCACCGATATGCTGGAGACAATCCGCAAGATTCGCGATCAGGGCATCACCATCATTATGATTGAGCACGTGATGCACGCCATTATGAATGTCTCCGAGCGCATTCTGGTACTGGACTTTGGAAAGCTGATCGCCGAGGGCACGCCTGAAGAGATAGCGAATAACGATCAGGTGATTGAGGCTTATTTGGGTGATCCTAAACTGGCCAAACGCCTCTTGCAGCAGAACAATTGATGGGGGATGGGATCTATGGCAATACTAGAAATCCGTGGCGTAACTACTGGGTACGGGGAAGTGCAGATTCTTTGGGGAACCAGCCTGGCTCTTGAGGAAGGCAAGCTAACCTCACTGGTCGGAACGAATGGAGCGGGTAAAACCACGCTCCTGCGGACCGTGATGGGCCTCAACCGTCCCTGGGAGGGTTCTGTTTGGTTCGATGAGCAGGACATTACCCGCCTGTCCCCGCACGCCAAGGCTGAACTGGGTCTGGTGTTGGTGCCCGAGGGGCGCCAACTGTTCACCGATATGAGTGTGGCCGAGAACCTTGAGATGGGGGCCTCACCCAAACGGGCACGCTCTCACGTCAAACATAATTTGGAGCGTGTCTTTGAGATGTTCCCGCGTCTCAAAGAACGCAAGGATCAAAAGGCCGGAACTCTGAGCGGAGGCGAGCAACAAATGTTGGCCGTGGCGAGAGGCATCATGGCCGAACCCATCGTCTTGATGCTGGATGAGCTGTCGCTTGGTCTGGCCCCATTTTTGGTCTTGGAGCTTTTCGAAACTCTCAACCAATTGAAGACATCTGGCCTCACAATGCTCCTGGTGGAGCAGAACGTGCAAATGGCTCTGGCAGTGAGTGACTATGCGTACGTTCTGGCCCAAGGACGGATTGAGTTGGAGGGCACCAGTCGCGACTTGGCACAAAACGAACATGTGCGCCGAGCCTACCTGGGCATCTGAAGCATGCCTGCTGGACGAACAAGCCCCGGCCCGAAGGCCGGGGTTTCGTTTATGGTGACAGCGTTGCTCATATTACGCCTTGACCCTTTTCCCACTGAAGGGCATATAATAGTGATGCAGGTGCTGCCGGGCAAAGTATCGCACAGCGAGTTTCTGAGGCAGGAGAGTTATGCGTGGCTTGCTCTACGGTACAGCGCCTCCGCTGCCCTTTCTACTTCGTTTAGCCGCTCTCGCACCATTGCTTGCATCTGGTCTGGATCACTCTCCGGGCGCACCTCCAATGGCTCCCCCAGAACGACAGTGATACGGCTGAAGGGAAAGGGGATGGTGTACCGGTCCCACCGGGAGAGATGGATGCCAGTAGCAGTAAAGGCCCCGGCCGGGACAACTAGTGCTCCGGCCTTGCGGGCGATGAACACCACACCCCCTTTGGGCTCGTGAGAGGGACCATCGGGACCATCGGGGTTGAGATAGAGGCTTTTCCCCTCCTTCATCTGGCGGATCAGCGCCAGCAGTCGTCGGGCGGCTACCATCGAGTCGGCTTTCATTGAGATAGGAAAAGAGATGGCCCCTAACCGCCGTGCCCAGACGCTCAGCACCGCTCCTCTATGGTCATCGGGCACGACTAGCACATACTGGCTGGGATCCTCCTGAGCAGCGATATAACCCGTGAACATCATTGTCATCCCATGCCAGGCGGCAATGATGAGAGGGTGTCCGGAGGCATGAACCTGATCCACGTGCTCCTGTCCCTCCACACAGTAACGGGCGGTGCGCCAGATCAACCTGGCGTATGCAGAAAGGCCCCATCCCTGGAGGAGAGACAAGGATGTGATCTTCATACTTGGCCTCAGTGAAACATGGCGTAAATGGCCCGAGCCAGGCCAAAGGAGACGTAACCTCCGGTCAAGCCAAACCAGACCAGTTGAGGAGAAAGCCAGATCGCCAGTACGGTTGCGGAACCCAGCCCCGTCATGCTCAGCCAACGGTGCTTAAAAACGGAAGCCAGCGCCGGGTAGCGGATGCGGCTCATCATCAGCAAGGTCAAAACCACCACCAGCACCGGGAAGATAGCAGCAGGGATCAACTGGTGGTCGTACCGGCAGTTGGAGAGTACACTGAGCGCCAGGGTCGCTCCTGAGGTGGATATAGTAAGCCCCACGCTCTCGCTGCCGGAACGCTTGGGAGGCAAAAGATTGAAGCGGGCCAGCCGGAAGGCTCCGCCGATCATGTACGCCGCGCACGCACCCCATACAACCACAGGGCTAAAATCCAGTTGCTGCAAGTATTGGTAGACCAGGGCGCTAGGCGCGACTCCAAAGGTGACAAGGTCCACCAGGGAATCCAGTTCCAGGCCAAAGGCACTGGCCGACCCTGTTCGCCGTGCTACTTCGCCGTCCAGGGCATCCAGCAAGTAGCCAGTCAAAATACAAACACCGGATGCCGTCAGTTCCTCGTGCATCGCCAGCACCACCGCTGAAAAGGCGCACACCAGGGCAGAGAAGGTAATCAAATTGGGCAACAGCCCACGCAGATAGTCTTTCATTCGCTCTCTCCTATCTTCTTCCATTGCGCGATCACTGTAACTCCCGCCCGAGCCTGATCCCCCACCCGGATGACCGGCTCTGCCTTTGGCGGCAGGTACAGATCCACTCGCGAGCCGAACTTGATTACCCCCAATCGCTCTCCGGCCTGCAGTCTCTGACCAGGATGTACCCAACAAACGATCCTGCGGGCCATAATGCCAGCCACCTGCTTGACCAACACCCTCCCATAGCGACTTTCCAGGCCGATAAGATTGTGCTCGTTAACCTCAGACGCCTCAGGCCGGAAGGCCTGAAGAAACTTGCCGGGAACGTGTTCCACCATGGTCACCCGTCCCTCTGTCGGCGTCCGATTGACGTGCACATCGAGCAGAGACATAAAGATGCTGATCTTTAGTGCTCTTCCTTCCAGGAAGCAGGGCTCATATACCTGTCCCACCTCTACTACCCGCCCGTCGGCCGGGGCCAAGAGCAACTCCTCCCCCGCCGATGCTGTACGCTCTGGGTCGCGAAGGAAGTACAGAAGAAGGACAAAAAGAGTGATCAACAGCCCTGTTGGAAGTAAGGTATAAGGACCAGGCCAGACGACCGCTGCAACCAGGGCGAGGATGAGAGGGATAACGACGGCGGTCAGTTCCTTTCTGGCACCGCGTGCCAGTTGGACATGCATCATCACTCGATTTCCACCAATACCTGATCCTTCTCCACATCGTCCCCAGGCTTGACGTGCACCGCCTGCACGGTGCCGCTCTGGCGGGCGTGGAGTTCGTTCTCCATCTTCATCGCTTCCAGTACGCAGACGGGCTCCCCCTCTTCTACCTGCTGGCCTGCCTCAACTAACACGCGGATGATCTTGCCAGGCATAATTGCCAAAATAGCGCCGGCCCCCGCTGCTTCGATGGCCGGCGCAGGGGGCGTGGCCACGGCTGTCACTGGTGTCAACGCCAGCCCACTGACCTGCACCACATAGGACTCCCCACCCACAGTCGCCGCCTCCCCCTCCAACGCGACTTCATGGGCGATGCCGTCCACCAGCACCGCGCCGTCGGCGGCGACCTCGACGGTGAAGGGATGGCCGTTGACGGTGACGGTGTCGTTCTCGACGACCACCGGGTATTCGATGCTATTTAATGTCAGCGTGAATTCTCGCTTCATTGCATTCCCCCTTCTCCGTCAGCAGACCAGATATCTCCAATACCTGCTCGGCCCAGGCACGCGCTTCCTGTGCAAGATGAGCCCGCTTCGCCCGGTCAACAGAGTCACGATGCCAACCATAATGCCATCTGGCTAATCTGATCTGTAGTTCCACCAGCGCTCCCTGTTTATCCATGGTAGCGTCTGGTACTGCCCATTCAATAAAAAACTTGCTCTCTTCCAGAAGGCTATCCACGACCTGGCGGTTACCTGGATGATCGGCGACCGATGCGATGCGCATCAAGTTGGTGGCAAGCCCCCCAAGACGTGTCGGCAGCCCGTCTTACATATACCGTTCTCGGACAGCATCCAGCCTTGTGATACTCATGCGACGTCTCCTAGCAGCCGACGCGCAACTTTTTCGACGCACTCTTATCTCATCCCTCCTGCACCGTCAATCAACCCGGTCCAGCGGCCCACTCCCGGCCGCCAGGCTACTCTCCACGGGGAGATAGCAGGGCCGGCAGGCGCCATCGTGGCGGCGGCCTGATCCTCCAATCGCTTTAGCAGCAGCCCGGCGACGGCAGCCACCACCAGTTCCTTTCCACCCCCTCCCCGGGCACGCCGCTCCAAGAATGGGCGGGCCACCTGGGGGAACAGAGCATAGGAAATCACGTCCTCTTCGTCCCGCGCCAGGTCGCCGATCTCCTCCCGTGCTTGCTCCATCCCTGAAGGAATCAGGTCTGCAGGGCGACAGTCAATCGGCTGCTCGTCGCCGATGGCCAGCCGCTGTATCTCGGGGTCAATGGAGGCCGGCGGGCGGCCATAGTAGCCCCGGATGTACTGCCTGACCTCTTCGGGAATGATCTTGTACCGTTCGCCGAGCACGACGTTGAGCGTGGCCTGGGTGCCGACGATTTGGCTGGATGGCGTCACCAGTGGCGGGTATCCCAGTTCCTCCCGCACGCGGGGCACTTCTTCCAACACCTCCTCGTACTTGTCCTCGGCGTTCTGCCCGCGCAACTGCGACACCAGGTTGGAAAGCATACCACCGGGGATCTGGTACTGCAAGACACGCACATCCGCGGTCTTCATCCCGCTCTCAAAGTGGGCGTACTTTTTGCGCACCTCGGCAAAGTAGGTGGCGATCTCAGCCAGCAGGTTGAGGTCAAAACCGGTGTCCCGTTCGGTGCCAGCCAGCGTCGCCACGATGGACTCGGTCGGCGGGTGCGAGGTTATCCCCGAGAGGGCGGAGATGGCAGTGTCCACGATGTCCACCCCAGCCTCAATGGCCTTGAGGAGCGCCGCCGTAGCCATGCCACTGGTAGAGTGGGAATGGAGATGCACCGGCAGGCCAACGTCGGCCTTGAGCCGCGCTACTAACTCGTAAGCAATGTAGGGAGTGATGAGGCCAGCCATATCCTTGATGCAGATGGAATCGGCGCCCATATCCGCCAGTTGGCTGGCGGTGGCGACAAAGTAGTCCACGTCGTAGGGCGGGCCGATGGTGTAGCAGATGCTGGCCTGCACGTGGGCGCCCTCCCGTTTGACGACCTCCATCGCCTTGCGCATGTTGCGCACATCGTTGAGCGCGTCAAAGATGCGGAAGACATCTATGCCATCGGCGTGAGCATGGACAATAAAACGCTCCAACACGTCGTCGGGATAGTGCTTGTAGCCGACAACGTTTTGGCCACGCAGAAGCATCAGAAAAGGAGTGTTGGGCATACGTTCTTTGAGGCGGCGGATGCGGTCCCAGGGGTTCTCGCCCAGGAAACGCATGGCGGAGTCGAAAGTGGCGCCACCCCACATCTCCACTGCCCAGTAGCCCACCTGGTCAATCTTATCAGCGATGACCAGCATATCGTCGGTGCGCATACGAGTGGCCAAAAGTGACTGGTGGCCGTCACGCAACATCAGGTCACATATTTCAAGTGGATTGGTCATCTCATCTCCTACTCCGCAAACAGGTCTCGCGCCTTGAACATCAGCACTAGCGCCCCCTTCTCGGACCGGGAGCGGTGCTTCTCCCCGGCCATCACGACCAGGCTCTCTCCCTGGCCAACAGTGGTACTAGCGCCGTCGGCATAGTCAACGGCGATTTTCCCCTCCAGCACCAGGTACATCTCGTCCCTGGCATGTTGGTGGAAAAGGTAGATGCCCTCAATGCGGGTCAGGTAGGCGCAGTAGTCGTCCACCTGCCCGACGACGATGTGCTTGAAGGGCTCGGTCAGCCTGGCGGCGACCTGGGCGATATTGACTTTGTCAGACATCGTTTTGCTCCTCCTCT
This sequence comes from Chloroflexota bacterium, assembly GCA_034189605.1. Lineage (GTDB taxonomy): Bacteria > Chloroflexota > Anaerolineae > B4-G1 > B4-G1 > JAUWNP01. Next base: position 26,494 of record JAXHUO010000015.1, on the reverse strand, counting down.
ACTCGCTCACACGATGTGCCATCCTGCCGGTCGGTTGGATTTTGACCAACACGATTCCCCGCCCGATCACCGTCTCATCGAATTCCAATAGAGAACCATACGCGGGGACGGGTTCGACTTACACCAGACCGCTTCTCGTATCAGAGCGGCTTCGCCCCTGCTTTTTACACTCTAAAGAGGAAGCGCAGAAATCGGGTCATTTCCTTTCTCCTCCGATTTGTCATTTCGCATTGAGGCAAAAATGACACGTCTGCCTTCCAAAGCTCTCAGCCATCGTCCCCGAGGGCGGGTTTTGTGAGGGTTTCCGCTCCAAATCCTGCCTGGAACGCCCCCGAGACAGGGGCTAAGAGCAATAGTGCGATTTTTACCGTAATGCGTCATTTCACAGTGGAATATTCCCATGCTTCTTCGGCGGGTTCGTATCCCGCTTGTTCTGCAGCATCTTTAGCGCCTCAATCAAGCGGGGGCGGGTTTCCTGCGGCTCAATGATGTCATCCACATAGCCCCTGGCAGCGGCAATGTAGGGGTTGGCGAACTGCTCCCGGTATTCCCGTACCAACCGCGTTCGCTCCGCCTCCGGATCCTCAGCGGCGGCGATTTCCTTGCGGAAGATAATATTAACCGCGCCGTCTGGCCCCATCACCGCGATCTCCGCCGTAGGCCAGGCGTATGAGATGTCGCCGCGGATATGCTTAGAACTCATCACGTCGTAGGCCCCGCCGTAAGCCTTGCGGGTGATGATAGTTACTTTAGGCACAGTAGCCTCACAGTAGGCATACAAGAGTTTAGCCCCGTTAAGAATGATCCCGCCGTGTTCCTGCTCCACACCAGGCAGAAAACCTGGCACGTCCTCGAAGGTAATGATGGGGATGTTGAAAGCATCGCAGAAGCGAACAAAGCGTGCTCCTTTCCGGGAGGCGTTTATGTCCAGAACGCCGGCCAAAATCATCGGCTGCTGGGCGACGATACCGACGCTGAAACCACCCAGGCGAGCAAACCCCACGACGATGTTCTGCGCCCAGTGCTCGTGCACTTGTAGAAACTGGCCGTCATCCACTATGTGGCGGATGACATCTTTTATGTCGTAGGCTTTGTTGGGGCTGTCGGGGATGATGGTTTTCAACTCCTCGTCCATCCGATCCTCTGGATCAGCGGTGGGCACGAAAGGCGGGTCCTCCAGGTTGTTCTGGGGGATATAACTGAGAAGTTGGCGAACCAGCCCCAGGCAGTGCTCCTCGTTCTCGGCGGCAAAGTGAGCCACGCCGCTCTTGGAAGCGTGGGTCATCGCCCCGCCCAGTTCCTCAAAGGTCACTTCCTCATGAGTGACTGCCTTGATCACCTCGGGACCGGTAATGAACATATGACTGGTATCCCTGGTCATCAGGGTGAAATCGGTCATAGCAGGAGAATAGACCGCGCCCCCGGCGCAAGGGCCGAGGATAGCCGAGATCTGAGGGATGACGCCGGAGGCCAGGACATTGCGCAGGAAGATGTAGGCGTACCCGGCCAGGGAGACAACCCCCTCCTGGATGCGAGCGCCGCCGGAGTCGTTGAGGCCGATGACCGGCGCGCCGTTCTTCATCGCCAGATCCATGATCTTACACACCTTCTCAGCGTGCACCTCAGAGAGACTGCCGCCGAAGACGGTAAAGTCCTGGGAGAAGACATAGACCAGGCGGTCGTTGATCATGCCCCAGCCGGTGACGACGCTATCACCCAGGTATTTCTGCTTTTCCACGCCAAAGCCGGTGGCGCGGTGAGTGACGAACATGTCCAGTTCGCGGAAAGAGCCAGGGTCGAGCAGTTTCTCCGCCCGCTCGCGGGCGGTCATCTTGCCTCGGGCATGCTGGCGATCTATGCGCGCCTGGCCACCGCCCAGGCGGGCCTGCTCACGCATCTTGTGTAGTTTCTCAATCTTGGGATCAACGGGCATAGTCAGCCTCCGTTCATAGTTATCAATTCACAGGCCCTATAATACCACAACTGTTGTTATAGACCAAATGCGAACTTCACGTCTGGCGGACGAAGTCTGTGTGCCCTTTTCCCTGATCTGTGATCTACTCCAGCGCTGCCAGCCGCTCCTCTAGTTTCGCTTGTTCGATTTGTAAGCCGGCCAGTTTGTCCCGTTCTCGCTGAACGATGTGCGCAGGTGCCTTTTGTGCAAACTCCCCCGCCAGCAGATTCTCGCTGCGGGCAATACGAGCCTCAACTTTGTCCAGTTCCGACGACAGCCGTTCATGCTCCGCTTCCAGGTCCACCAGCGCGGCCAGCGGCAGGTAGCAGACGACGTCGCCCGCGACGATGGTCGCTGCCTGGACAGGCGGTTGGATGGTTGGTTGGACAGAGAGTTGTTCAGGGTCTAGTTTGGCCAGGGTGCAGAGAACGGCGCGTTGCTCGTCCAACCACTGAGCAGCGTCGCCAGCGGCAATGAGAGCCGGGATGCGCTTGCCGGGGATCACGTTGTACTCAGCCCGCCGGTTACGAATACCCCGAATGAGCGCCATCGCTAATTCCATTTGCCCCTCGGCTTCGTCGTCCAGGAATGCGGGGGCCGGCTCCGGCCAACGGGCCATGATCAGCGCCTCGCCCCTACGTGTTTCACTGGGCAGTGCTTGCCAGATAGCCTCAGTGACAAATGGCATAAAGGGATGTAGCAATCGCAGCGCTGTCTCCAACACGTGGAGCAGGACGGCCCGCGGAACGGACTTGTCCGCCGTCTCGTCGTAGAGGCGCACTTTGCTGGCCTCAATGTACCAGTCGCAATACTCCCCCCACAGAAAGTCGTGAATCTGGCGGCCCGCCTCGCCGTACTGGTGACTCTCGAAAAGGCGAATCATGTCCTGAATTAGATGATTTAGACGCGAGAGAATCCACCGGTCGGGAAGATGGAGATTAGAGATTAGAGATTGGTCAATATCCAATATTGAGTGCCCAGTATCCAGATTGGAGAGGGAGAATCGCGCCGCTTGCCAGATTTTGTTGGTAAAATTGCGGGCGCTTTCCAGGCGACGTAGATCAAGGCTCATGTCCAGACCCGGCGTGGAACTGGTCAGTTGGGTATAACGGAGCGCGTCACAGCCGTACCTCTCGATGATGTTCAATGGGTCGTACTCGTCAATATCCTCCATTGACTTGCTGACCTTTTTGCCCTCCTCGGTGCGCACCAGGCCGTGCAGGTAGACGGTGGAGTAGGGGGTCTGACCGGTCAGTTCTATGCCCAGCATCATCTCCCGTGCCACCCAGAAGAACAGTATCTCGTAGGCGGTTTCGCGCACGTCAGTAGGATAGTAGCGGCGGTAATCCGGCGCGTTAGTGTCGGGCCAGCCGAGGGTGGAGAAGGGCCATAGGCCAGATGAGAACCAGGTGTCGAGGACATCCTCATCCTGGTGGATATTCGCACTACCGCAATGTGCACACGCGGTAGGGTCAACTATCTCGCAGGTCTGCTCACTGCAGTCGTCGCAGTACCAGACGGGGATGCGGTGGCCCCACCACAGTTGACGCGAGATACACCACGGGCGGATGTTCTCCATCCAGTGGAAGAAACGCCGCTCCTCCCGCTCCGGGATGATGGTCGTGCTACCCTCGCGCACCGCATCCATTGCGGCCTCGGCCAGCGGCTTTACGTTGACGAACCACTGGGTGGAGATGCGCGGTTCGATATCGGTATGGCAGCGCTCACAGGTGCCCACAGCGTGAAAGTAGGGCTCGACTTTGACGAGCAATCCTTCCTTCTCAAAGTCGGCAACGATGTTGCGACGGCACTCGGAGCGGTCTTGTCCGGCGTAGGGGCCGGCCAACTCGTTCATCTGGGCTGTGTCAGTCATGACGTTGGGAGCCTCCAGGCCGTGGCGGATGCCGATTTCGTTGTCGGTAGGGTCGTGCGCAGGGGTGACTTTGACCGCACCGGTGCCGAACTCTGGATCCACCGCTTCATCGGCGATGATGGGAACGCGGCGGCCGATTGCCGGCAGGATGGCGGTCTTGCCAATCAGATATCGCCAGCGGGGATCGTCGGGGTGAACGGCGACACCGGTGTCGCCCAGAATGGTCTCTGGGCGGGTGGTGGCCATCTCGATGAACTCGGTCGCGCCCTCAGCCCATTTACCGCTGCCCCAACCCCCTGGGGATCTCCCCCCCGGATTTGAGGGGGATTGGGAGGGGGCTGGCCCATCCCAATCGTCGTTGAGGATGGGGTAGCGGACGTGCCAGAGGTGACTGGCACGCTCTTCCGGGATCACCTCCAGGTCGGAGATGGCGCTGGTGCAACGGGGACACCAGTTGACCAAATAAGTCCCCCGGTAGATGAGACCCTTCTCGTAGAGGCGCGTGAAGGCGGTGCGTACGGCGTGGCTCAGCCCCTCATCGAGGGTGAAGCGCTCCCTTGTCCAGTCGCACGAGACACCCAGCCGCTTAGTCTGATCGGTGATGCGATGATGGTAGACGTGCTTCCACTCCCACACTTTGGCGATGAATCTCTCGCGTCCCAGGTCGTGGCGGGTGAGCCCTTCCTTGGCTAGTTCCCGCTCCACGACGTTTTGGGTAGCGATCCCGGCGTGGTCGGAGCCAGGGAGAAAGAGGGTAGCGAAACCGCGCATGCGATAGTAGCGAGTCATCAGGTCTTCGACGGCTGCGACCATGGCGTGGCCCAGGTGGAGCGCGCCGGTGACGTTGGGGGGCGGCATGGTGATGCACCAGCGCGGGCCACCCTCGGAGACCAGGCCCAGTTCAACTTGCTTTTCGGGGCGAAAGTAGCCCCGCTCCTCCCACCACTGGTAGAGCCATTCTTCGTGCTCCTTGGGGTTGTAGGTTCTGGAAAGTCTGTCGGTCATTATTCGTTCACTCCTCCCTAAGGACAGAATATATCTTCAAATCGTGATAGGTGCCTTTTGCAAATATGTGTTGTCGCAAGATTCCCTCAAACTTCATTCCCGCTTTTTCCATAACACGTGCAGAAGCGATATTTCCAATCTTACATCTGGCCTCAATACGATTCAACTCCATCGTGCGAAAGCCGCCCAGTCTTTAGAACGGGCAGATCGTCAAATATGTCTTCAATTTCCATTCCGATTTCCTCAGTGCTACTCTTTCCACAGCCTCGCTTTCCGCTTGACTTACTCGTCTTCCTGCGAGGTGTGCCACCAGAATCGTGCCTCTCCTACGCAAAAGCCCCTTTCGTCCAAGGACGAAAGGGGTAAGCTTCCGTGGTACCACCCTGGTTCGACGATGGATTCCATCATCGCACTCTGCAGCCCTCCAACAAGGGCTCTCGCGTTAACGGGCGAACCCGGAGAGGGCTATCGAACGCCAGTGGGGGACATTCATTGACCCTCTCGACTCCCAGGCGACCTTCGGCGGGGGGCGCTGCGAGGGCTTGCAGCCGGTGGCCCTCTTCTCTTCCCATCTCAGGGATGGTTCGCCAAAGCCAATCCCGCCTACTCCTCCTGTTCGCCGTCTTTCTAAATCTAGTCTATAGTTAGATTATACCACGTGCCTGTGTCACCGTCAACCCCTGAACAGCTTGAACACCGCCTCAATTCCATAGTAGCCGGTCAGCGCAAACATGACGTTCTTAACTACCTTGCCGGCAGTACAACCCGCCAGGAATCGCCACAGCGGGAAGCGCAGTGCGCCGGCGATCATGCCGCCTACGTCGGCTACAGGGTTAGGGATGACGGCCAGGACAAAAATGGTCAGTGTGCCGTGGCGCTGCATCCAGCGCATCAGGCGGTCATAGGTGGGATGGTCGTCCACGAGCATTTGCCCGCTGTAGCCAGCCATGTAGCCAGTCAGTTCTCCCAGGGCCTGGCCCACACCGGCAACGAGTCCCACGACCCAGGGGTTAAAGATACCGCCCATCACTGAACTGACAGCCAGGCCGGGGACAGGGAAGATAATCGTTGCATTGCTGGCCAGACCGACCAGGAAAACGGCGGCGTAGCCATATTGCTTCAGTTCTTGGAGATTGTCGCGAAAGTAGAAGGCCGCGCCAAGGGCGGCAAGAATCGTAATGACAGTCAAAACCTGTATGATTCTCAGTCGCCGGGTGGGCGGGGGAGACGGGGCAATAGACATAACGTCTTAGTCATTGATATGAGAGAGCGATCCAGACACATCACTGGGGCAACGGGGCGCCCAGGCGCACGATCTTTTCCCTATGGTCGGCTATGCCAGAAGTGGCGTTACGGGTGTCCACGACCAGATTGGCCTGCCGTACTACGCGGCCATAGTCCATGCTGCGGTGATTGGTGACGACGACGACGCAGTCAGCGGCGGTGACCTCCTCCTCCGTTAGCGGCACCGACTCCAGCACGACTGCTTCGCGGTGAAAAACGTCATTGCCCACCCGGAAGCGTGGCACGTAGGGGTCGTGGTAGCATACGCGGGCGCCACGACCCAGCAGCAGTTCGATGATCCGTTCGGCAGGGGAGTTGCGGGCGTCGTCAATGTCGGGCTTGAAGGCAACACCCAGCACCAGTACACGCGCGTTGCGCAAGGGCTTCCCGCGCAGCGAAAGGGCCTGAGATACCAGGTCTACAACGTGATGCGTCATCGCCTGGTTGACCTCGCCGGCCAGTTCTATAAACTCGGTGTAATAGTCATACTCGCGGGCTTTCCAGGAGAGATAGTAGGGATCTACCGGAATACAATGTCCCCCTACACCCGGCCCCGGAGTAAAGGGCATAAAGCCAAATGGCTTGGTCTTGGCCGCCTCGATCACTTCCCAAAAGTCAATCCCCATGCGCTCGGTCAGCAGTGCCAACTCGTTGACCAACGCAATATTGACAGTGCGGAAGGTATTCTCCAACAGTTTGGTCAACTCGGCAGCGCGGGGAGAGGAGACAGGGTGTACCGGCACGCCCATCCGGCTCAGAAGGTCACACGCCAGCTGGGTGCACTCCGGCGTGATGCCGCCCACGACCTTGGGCGTGTTGTAGGCCGACCATTGCTTGTTGCCAGGGTCAATGCGTTCGGGAGAGAAGGCCAGATAAAAATCCACGCCGACCTTGAGGCCGCTTTTCTCCAGAATCGGACGGACGATCTCTTCCGTAGTTCCGGGGTAGGTCGTGCTTTGCAAGACAATCAGTTGGCCGGACTGTAGGCGTGGCCGAATGCCATAACTGGCAGCCTGGATATAGGAAAGGTCAGGGGCACGCTGTGCGTCGTAGGGAGTGGGGACACAGATGAACATGGCGTCTGCCTCGCGCAAAGCGTCATAATCCGAGGTGGCTGTGAGGCGGCCCGATTGGACATGAGGGATCAAATCATCGTCGGGGACATCGGGGATGTAACTCTGACCGGCAGTGATAGCATCCACCTTGTCCTGGTTCACTTCCATACCAATGGTATGAAAGCCGGCCTTGGCGAACGCCGTCGCCAAGGGCAAGCCGACGTAACCCAATCCTATGACGGCCACGTGAGCGGTGCGGTCGGCGATTTTATTTTGCAGAGAGGACATTGCGGCCTCCGGTGCTCAATACTGGATATTGGTTACTCGTTGCTGATTGTCAGTCATTCAGTTTGGTCTTCGGGGTTCGGGGTTTGGGGTCTAAGATTTGAAGAATGGAGGACGCTCCACACGCCATAAACAATAGAGGCCGACCAGCGCGACGAGCATGCCGACAGCATAACCCTCCAGGATGGAAGCCTGGGTGACAAAAGTGGCCAGCAATCCCAGGATGAAGGATATGACGTAAAGAGTCAGAACTGCCTCACGTCGGGTCATCCCGGCCGCCACCAGGCGGTGTGAAATGTGATCTTGGCCCGGTGTTGTGGCTGGATTCAGACGCCGCCGCAAGCGCGATACGATGACCAGCGTGGTATCAAAAATGGGAAGGCCCATCACCAGCACTGGCACCATCCATGTGACAAAGGTAACGTTGTCCGGGAAACGAAGTTTGATGCCCGCGGCGGACAGGATGAAACCGAGAAACAGTGCTCCCGAGTCCCCCATAAATATGCTGGCCGGGTTGAGGTTGTAGAACAGGAATCCCAGGCATGCTCCCAGCACGGCGATGGAGAGAGCGCCGACCAGGTATTGGCCACTGAAGGCACACATCAGAGCAAAGAAGGCCGCCGCGATGGCCGCGACCCCTCCAGCCAGGCCGTCCATGTTGTCGAGAAAGTTGACCGCGTTGGTGATGTATCCAACCCACAGCACCGTAGTGATCAGATTCAGAATCGGGTTATGGAATGTACCGACGTAGATGTTACTGGCATAGAGCAGCAGAGCCGCCAGCGTCTGGCCGAGCAGTTTGACCAGTGGACGCAGACCCCAGCGATCGTCTATCAGTCCCATGAAAGAGACGCCTGTAGCGCCGACGAGGATGCTCCCGAATTGGGCAAAGTTGTAGCGCTCTCCCAGGGCAAGCGCTGCGCCAATGACAGCCAGATAAATCGCCACGCCCCCCATGCGGGGAACGGGATAATGGTGGATTTTGCGTACTTCGGGTTTATCCATCACGCCCATTCGTGGGGCTAGCCAGCGCGCTACAGGAGTAACCCCAATAGCCAGCACCAATGCACCAGCAAAGGCAAGCATGTAAACAGTCATAGTTACTGTGTATCCAATGACTGAATCTGTGCAATCAAATCCTGTAGCATTGCCTGTTGATCCTCGGGAGCGAGTTGCAGTGCCATCTGAGCGTGAGGAAGCGCCACATCATTATGGCCAGACTGGGTGTAGATAATGGCCAACATACGGTGAGTGTCCCACGCGTCGGAGGCTTCGGGGCCCAGTTCCAGCGCCTGATGGAGAGCAGCGACGGCCTCATCAAGGCGACCTAACTGGGCGTACACCGAGCCCAGCATACGCCAGACCTGCGGGAGGCCTGGTTCGAGTTTCAGTGCTTCCTCGTAGCATTGGGCAGCCTTTTCTGAATCACCTGACTGGAGGCTCACGTCACCATAGATCAACCAGGTCACATAATACTCTTTGTCTACGGCCAGCGACTTTTGCAAAGTTTGTCCGGCCATGGCAAAGTCGCCCAAGAACTGGTATAACCCCGCCCACTCGTTCCACAGATCGGCGTTATTGGGGCTCAGCATAGTTGCGATTCTAAAGTGCTCAGTAGACTGTTGGGCCAAACCACCATGTTTTGCCGTGTCGGGTGTGAGTTGAATCCAGCGCATGTACATCTTGGCCAGATTCCTGCTGTGGTCGGTGTTGAGAGGATTGAGCTCGAGTGCCTGGATCAGTGTCTGTTCTGTCATACGCATTACATTGTCTCGCACAGCAGTATCTTCAATGGTCGAAGCATACTCCAGATAGGATCGGCCTAGATACAGGTAATAAAAGTCTTCCCTGGGAGCCAGTTCAATCGCGTGCTTGTAATGTTCAATGGCTACCAACCACTGCCCGCTTTGGTCGTAAGGGACGGCTTGCTTGTAGACGATGTCAGCCTGGATGGGCCGCAGGTTGGTCACTACGCTGATAGCACCAGCCAGTACTATCAGCACGGTAAGTGCGAGCACGCCCCAGGGTTGTGCATTCTGCCGAGGTAGTCGCTCTGTACCCAAGAAGAGCGCCACCCCACCGGCGACCAGAACGAAGACGATAAAGCCGTAATAGGTGGACAGGAGACCAGCGACGCTGTCAGCGACACCAATCACATCTTCCAGCGTGATCACATCCTCCAGCGCCCGGGCCTGGATGTTCAGCAGCGACGCCTGGCGGCTGGTCAGTACCAGAACAAGCCCAAATCCAATCGCTAGCGAGATCAGCAAGTACAGAACTATCGCCAGAGCCACATCGCCGCTCCTGCGTTCACGAAATGCTCCGCCCTTGACCATTTCAGAGATGAATATGAATGCGCTCGTCAACCAGGTGAGGACAAAGATCATCAATGCACCATAGGAGGTCCGACTCTCCTGCGCTGGTAAGACAGTCAATGCGCGCCAGATAATAGTCATGGGTTGAGAAAGGCGCTCCGCATTGGTGACAAAGTCAAAGCCCAACGTACCTATAATAAAGCCTCCGACGGTAGCAATGGCAATCGTGGGCCACAACCAAGCGGGCATGGTGGGTTTGGCAGGTGGCGGCGGGACAGCCTTGCGGCGCTTCTTGCGATGTTTACTCCCATGCTTTTTGTTTCCTGCCTCTTGCTCCTGCGGTTCTGTTTCCTGCTTGCGAACGAGTCCCAGCCCGGCCACGACGAACATCCCGGCGTAGGCCCAGAAGGTAGTGCGCGTGGAGGCGATAGCGATGCCAAAGTTGATCTCGACCAAGTGCGCTACTGAAGCAGAAAGGATGCTAATCAGCAAGATGAGATGAGGATGACCTTTCGGGGCTGCCTCCGGTTCCCAATACGTAGAAAAGCCATAGACGATCAGGTAGAGAACCAACCCAGCGACGATGCCTACTGGGATGGCCAGACCGAAGAAGTGAGGGGCGATGATGATGCTCGTCACTGCCACGGTTGCGACCGCTCCTATGGCCAGCAGGACAAAGAAAGTGGTTCGTCGCCAGTCGGAGGGCAAGATTCCCATCCAGCGCAGGCCGAAGGTAAACACGCCTACAAAAATCCACAGGTAGGCGATGAAACCCAAAAGGCCGGTGATGATCAGTGAGTCCAATGTCTCGTTGTGCGAGCGGTCGGGTGATGCAGTGCGGGCCTCATGGTGACCCAAAAGCGGGGGGTAGAAAGGATTATACGCCACATACATAGCCTCTGGACCGTAACCAACCAGGGGACGGAGGGTGTTGAAGAAATCAGGATGCCCTTCGGGGTATGCCCTCGTCGGCGGGTACTGGATGGGTTCGTGGGGCAGGATCAATTGCAGCCCGCCCTCCCAGATGAGATCGCGCACCCTGCCGGTGCCGCCCTCGTGCTGCAATACGTCATCCAGCCGACCCAGCCAGGGCTGGTTGCGGCTCCACTCGTGGACCGGCTCGACCAGGTTGATCGCCAGGAATCCAGTGACAAAGATGATCGCGATCAACAGCGCGCTGATCCACAGCCATCGCCAGCCCCGCTGGCTGGCGATGAAGGCCAGCCAGAGCCCTGACAGAATCAGCCCCGCTCCGATTATTGCTACCCACTGAGGGATACTGCTCTCTGGCACAACGACGGCTTTGCTGATAAAGTAGAGGATCGCCGCTGCCGCACCCGCTACCGCCATGCCCCCCAACCCGAACGCCGAACCGCGCCCCAGGTCTCCCAGTATGTCGGAGGGGTGGAAAGGTCGCTCTTGCCGGGCGGCACGCTGCAAAGCCAGGAGACCCATAAACGCAAATACGCCCAGGCCGGCCAGGAGTCCCATCAAGGGACCACGGCTCTGGGTATACCAGATGGTGATCAGTTGCACGGCGGCGGTGAAAATGTAACACGCCGCACGAATGACATCTGCCCCGTTAGCCTCATCATCGGTCAGGATGGCCTTGAAACTTTCGATTATGCGCCCTATGGTGAGAGGAACAACCATAATGAGATACGCGGCGACGAAGATGGCGTTGCCCATGTTGGAAGCCACTCGCCGAGTCACATCCCCCCCCCAGGGAAGTGGATCAAGCCCATTGCGCTGGACGAGACCATAGAGAGAGATAGGCAGACTGTTGATGATGATGACGCCGATCAGCCGATCGAGTTGGGCACGCGTGCGCAGCCCTTGCAGGATGACCAGGAACACAACAATATAGGCCAGTGTGGTGTACGTCCCCTGCAGACGCTGATATGAGCCAAACAGGCTGACCCAGCGAGTGACAGACAGAATGGTGCTGAGGAGGTAGACTACGACCATAAAGAGGGTGGGAAACACCAATGGTGTGCGCCAGGTGAGCCTAATCTCGCGCCGGCCACTGGTTCGTTCTTCGATATATTTGACCAACCATACGGCAGCCATAATGACGGCGACAGTGCGCAAGGCAGTCAACTTATCTGGCTCGAACACGCGGCTGGAGTAAACGTTAAAAAAAAGCGGGGTGATAATCACCGCCACGAGCCAGGCAATCTCCAGGATTTTGTCACAGAATGTGCCGAGTTTGGTCGAGTTCATCCCTTTTACCATATAGCCGCTCCTTGAAACCATTCTAGCGTACGCCGCAACCCTTCCTCAAGAGATGTCTGTATCTCCAAGCCAAGCACCTCCCGCGCGCGGGTTGCATCGGGCACACGGCGGCGAGTTTCCTCAAAGGCCAAGCCATAGGCGGTCTCATAGGGCACGTTGACGATTTCCGATGTCGAACTCGTCAGTTGCTGGACCAAGGTAGCCAGTTCGAGGATAGTTATCTCGCGGTTGGAACCAATGTTGAACACCTGCCCCGTGGCTTGCTCAACTGTAGCCGCCAGGATTGTGCCCCTGATGGTATCAGCAACGTAGGTGAAGGAACGACTCTGCCGTCCATCGTCGTAAACAGTGATCGGCTCGCCACGCAGCGCCTGCGTAATGAACCTGGCAATGACACTGCCATAGCCACGTGGATCGAGCCTGGGGCCGTAGGCGTTAAAGTAACGCACGACGGCGACGGGCAGCCCCTTTTTGGCGTAGGCCAGGGCAAAGTACTCGTCAATCGCTTTGGCGTCAGAGTACGACCAGCGGTTCACGGTGGTTGGGCCGAGGACACGGTCATCGTCCTCGCTGAGCGGCACAGCAGTGGACTTGCCGTAGACTTCGGAACTGGAAGCGATGACGGTCTTGACCCAGTACTTGGAGGCCAACTCTAACACATTCTCTGTGCCACGCACGTTGGTGATAACAGTACCCAGGGGGTCCTCAATGACGTATTTTGGGCCGACGACTGCAGCCAGGTGGTAGATCAAGTCAACATGACGAATGAGTCGCTCCAACGTGGTGACGTTGAGGATGGTATCATTGACAAAGTGAAAGTGTTTGCTCTGCAGGTGGTGTTCGATGTTGGTGACCTTGCCCACAGAAAGATTATCTATGACGGTAACCTCGTGGCCCTGCTCCGTCAGAACATCCACCAGGTTGGAACCGATAAAGCCGGCACCGCCGGTGACGAGAATTCTCATAGTTCAAATCCTAGTGTCATTGTCTATTGGCAGTTTAGCAACGACTGCCCCTCTGATGCGACGTGCGACATTCATCGCTTCTTGGGCTTCGGCGTTGCCAACGGATTCGAAAGCGATGTCGCCAGGATAGCGACCTTCAGTAACGTACTCATTCAGTACACTTCCCTCTTGGAGCAACACTTCAAAGTCGGGGGCATACCCAGTGCAAAGTTCGAGCAATTCAGTGATGTCGTGGGTCTTTTTCAACACCCAGCCCTGAGCGACGAGATAGCCCTTGAGACACTTCTCGGCCGCGCTCTGACAGAGGAAACAGACAGTGTGATAGGCTAAAGCGCCGCCCTAGTAGCAATCGGTCAACCTGGCGACGCACTTCCCGATTTGAGGCCGCGCTACTCTGGATGATGAACAAATCCAGGTCGCTCTCCTCGTCTGCCTCGCCGCGAGCGCGAGAACCGAAGAGGATAATCTGATCGGGCGCGAGGTGCCTCACTATCTTTTGCACAATATAGCCGAGCAAAGCAGGCGTAACCCTGTCGGTCTGCAAGTGGGGATCACGCTGAACCATTGTTCTACCTCCTGCTCCCGGCATGCAGCAAGTGCATCACCACATCTCGCTTTTTCCCCCGGTTCCAGTTCATCTTGTCGTAAAACACATCTCTCTCCCGCAAGGAGGTCTCCAGAAATGAATCGCCTGGTGTATCTTACACCAAACGCCTGAAAAATCAAGCGGCCAGTATGTCTTCATACACCGCTTGCACGCGGGCGACCATCTGTTCCAGGGTGAACTCTGCCTCCACACGCGCGCGAGCGGCGCGGCCCATCGCTGCCCGGCGCTGATGGTCGTCCAACAGACATCGGATGGCCTTAACCAGTGCCTGGGGAGCGAGAGGAGGCACCACCAATCCGGTGATACCATCCTGCACCACCCAGGAGGTACCAGTGCCCACCTCGGTGGTGATACATGGGAGAGCCGAGGCCATAGCCTCCAGAATGACAATACCGAATGCTTCAGCGCGGGCGTTGGCGGGTAGGACAAAGAGATGCGCTTGATGGTAGAGGGCTGGCAGGTCAGTATCATCTACCTCGCCGACGAAGTGGACGTGGTCAGCAATCCCTAACTCTGCCGTCAATGTTTCCCATGGAACGCGCATTGGCCCATCGCCCACAATGTTTAGATGCACATCGGGCAGGTCTGCCATCGCGTGCAGGAGAGTATCCAGTCCTTTGTAGTAGCGCAATCTGCCCACGAAAATGATGGTTGGCGGGCCATCAAAGGGGATGAGTGGAGGAGCAAAGCGATGATGGTTCACTCCCGGAGGGACAACGACGCACTTTTCGCGCACCGGCCGCAACCAGGGAGAGGTCTCGATGTAGCGAGGGCTGGTAGCGATGACACGGTCGGCGGCACGCAAGACACGGCGGAGGAGCGGGCCGTAGAGGAAAAGCCACCCCTGCTGGCGGACTATGTCGGAGTGATGGGTGACGACGGTAGCACGCGCCCGGCCCAGAAACCAATTGGCGACCTCGCCGAGGGGATAGGGAGAGTGGACGTGGACGACATCCCCGTGGCAAAGACGGGCCAGGGCGACGGGCTGGCTCAGGCTGAGGGGCATAGAAGCAGCAGTTGTCAGTCGCCCGGCCTTGATAACCCGTACATTGTTGAGATTTTCCAGGCGGGTGCGGTGACCAGGGTCGCATACCAGGACAGTGACCTTGTGTCCGGCCGTGGCCTGAGCCTCGGCCAAGATGCGGATATAGTTTTCAATACCACCCAGGACAGGAAAGTAGTCTTTATATATGTGAATAATGTTCATCACGTCTATTCTGGAATTAAGCGGTAGATTGGACCCTCTGGTACAATCTCAAAATACTCTTGTATTTCCTCTACATCATAGTAACGATACGTATCGGCAAGGAAAAGGTCAGACACGTCACGGTATTGCAGAAGAAGAGGAACCTGACGACCTCTTTTAGGCAACCCCACCAGTTCTACATCTGGTCGGGCTCCCTCGACTACCTGGAGGTAATTGACGATGGCCCAAATACTATAGTCGGCAAAAAGGACGCTGTGGGGTGGCAGGGTGAGAAGGATCTCATCGCCAAGATCGCGTGCTCCAGTTTCGTGGTGTTTCCAAGGCGCCAACACGTATGTCAGATTATCACGTCCGGGCAACGGGCGAAAGTCAGGCACGTTTTGCCAGAACATGCTGGCGACAGAAGGAGCCACAGCATAGACGAGTACCGGGAGAATCACGGAAAGGGCAATAATAGTTGCCTGGCGATGCAAGTTGTGTGCACACCACCTGGTCCACAAAACCTTGAACCCGGCCGCCAGGGCGAAGGCAAAGATGACATAGGCCTGAAGGTAATAGTGCAGATTCCAGACATAGACGCCCCCTGCCCTGGGATCAACTGCCGCCAGGAGAAAGGCAAACGTGCCAAGCACGGCAAGAGTGACAAACGCGGCTGTACCCCGATCTTGTCGCCACAGGTAATAGAGGCCGACCAGTCCAACAAAGACCGTGATTGGAAACTGATAGACCAACAGCGCTACCCCCCAGCCTGCGCCATTGAGCAACGCTGCGGGGTGAAACAGAGCATACAGCAGACCTCTAGGAAAAGCGAGAATTGACCTTTCAGTGGCCTGAGCGCTTCCGCTCTGAATGGTCAGGTACAGATAGGGAGCAAGCCCCAAACCAAAGGAAAATCCTGCCAGCAGAAGAGAACGCCAGGCCGCCTTCGATGGGCGACGCGACCAGAGTACATATCCGACGAACACCACGAACCCGGCTGCGGCTGTCGCCATTACCAGGTGATTGAGAAAACTAAGGCCATAGAGGAAGGCAAAAAGGTACAGCCAAACATCTTGAGCCTTTTCCCGCCAGCGTAGTAAAAGATAGGAACATACTGCTAGAATTAGGGCGTTAAGCGAATACACTTTGGGCATTACAGCGTATGTCCAAAACGTATGCGAGATCGCCAGCGTGCCGGTCGCCAGGAGTGAAGCGACTTTCGAGCGGGTGATATACCAGGCTGACAAGAAAACGAACCACAGCGCCACCGCTCCAAAGACAGCGGCGGCAAAGTTGGCTCGCCAGGCAACATCGCGGATGGGCAACCGCGTAAAAGGGTGGGCCAGAATAACCCATAGAGAATGCCCAAAAGGGCCGTCCTCGAAAATCTCACACGAGAAAGCCCGTGTCTGGAAAATGGCAAAGTCTCCTCCTCCCCATAACAATCCTGGTGCCAGCGTTGCCACGTAGAGGGACAGAGAAGCCAGGGAAATACCCGCTGCGAGTAATGTTGGCCGTTGGAGAAGATTCCGGAGGGGTGACCTGGAAGAATCTTTGGCTTTGTGCTCAAATGGCATATTCTTTTCCTTTCTCTAAGTGGAACCCCTGGCCACACAGGAGATACATCAGCCCACACCTATAAAGTATCCCCAGTTCTTTTGTCACTCCCTCACCGTTCGACCTCATCAGGAGCGCGTGAGTAGAATCTGGATGATACGGTTGAGATAACGAGGCAACACAGTGAACTGACCAACGATCAGTTCGGCGAGTGGCACAGGGCCACAGCGGGGGATATCTTCCAAGACGTAGCGCACGATGAGCAACCCATTCCAGACGACGAACAAGGCACAGATGACAGCCAACCAGCGCAAAGAGATGCGTCTTTGTAAAGTGGCCAACAGCGCCGCCAGTCCCAGCGCGAAAGCGGGCGTCATATTAGTAAAGAACCGCTGGCCGAAAGCGGCCGCGCCACCCCAGTCGCTCCACGAGGCTATTGTGTAGAGTTGTAAAACAAAGTTAAGCGCCAGCAGCGTGGTCAAGCGGCGGTCTTTGCGCCAAAGGGGAAGCCAGCCCAATACTGCTGGCAACATCAGCGGTGTCCAAAGGAACAGGCTGTGGTTAGTGGAAAACAGAACCCCAAAGAGGTGCGGGCGTAGAAAGTCAAACGTGCCGCCGCCGCTGTGCGCGTAGGGGTTGCCAGGCAGCCAAGTGCCGAGGACAGTGCGCCAGACAAGCAGTTGGGGCAGGAACACTAGCCACCAGGCAGCCGAGAAGCATAGCGCATCCAGCAGTCCGCTGGCGATAGCGCGGCCCCAGCCATTCCGCCGGCCGGCCCGGACAGCGCGGAAAGTAATTTCCAAGAGTGGAAAAAACACGAGGACAGCATTCTGGTTGCGCACCAGCGCACATAGGGCGGCGGTCAGTCCCAGCAGCCCGTATTGGGCAGCACTGCGTTGCTCCCGTGTGCGATGCCATGTGAACAGAAACAGTGCATAGGCAAAAGTATCGTTGGCATGGGACATGAGGGGGTGGCTGTACATATAAAAAACCAATGGTGACGAGAGGCAAACCGCCACCACTGACAGAACGGCTATGGGGGGAGCAAAGAAATCCTGCGCCAGGCGATAGGTGAGTAAAAGGGCCACAAAAGCGTATACCGCGCTGCCCAGACTGACGGCCAGGATGTATTGTTGCCCATAGCCATCGGCAGCCCAGGGCAGGCCCAGAGCACGCCCCAGCAGAGACAGCCCATGGGTGGCCAGGAACCAGGGCGACCAGAGCACCGCTGAGCCAATTGCGCCTGGGTTATCACGCATACCCGTATCAGCATAAGTGTTGAGCCACCCCATGCCAAAGTGTTCGAACTCATCACCTGTCTGCAGGTCGCCGTCAATGACCAACGAGCGCAGCCAGGAGTAGTAACCGATGGTGTCCGCGCCGTGGATCCAGGGTTTGAACAGCACCGGGAAGGCGACGAGAAAGACAATAGTCAACACAATCACACCGCGATCGGATTGTTTTAAGCGAGAGATAAGGCTCATTGTGAATTGCTCCGCAAAGGGTAGGCACGATAGACGCGCAGGTGGTCGTCGCTTTCGACCAATTCAAAGTTGGTCTCCAGCGCCGTTTCGAGGGCCTCTGCTTCCACCGGCTCCAGGCTGGCCAGTTGATCCTTGTGCAACACCAGGTAGCGTATATCCACCGACTCGAAAAAGCCGGTGGGATGGTAAACTTCCTGCCTCAGCAAGTCTATGTACGCAAACCCACTCTCAGGAACACGGGATAGGTAACCGTAAGCCAATGACTTGCCGTGGATGGTCTGGTGGTACTGCCGCTGGGCCAAAAAGGGCAAGAAAGGCAGTTCCACGATGCCAAATTCACCTGGTTCATTGCGCAAGCGCAAATAAAACTCTGGCACGACAGCCGGGGTGGTGGGGAAAGGTATGACACAGAACTCGAATAACACTAGACCGCACAGCAGGATGGTGCAGACGAGTGGTGCTGGCAGACATAGCCAACGCCGATCCTGCAATTGCTTGAGCAACGAGGCAATTCCGTGCGCGGCCAAGACGGCGAGCGCCAACATCACGATGATGACCAGGCGGCTGGCGGCGCGAAACGATCTAAAGAGTGGGAACAACTGGAAGACAGCGGCTGGTAAGGGGATCATCGGCGCTTCGTCGAACATCTGCACCCACCCTGGCTTCATCGGCACGCCTAGCCGCTGCGCAACAGTACCCATTTTCATCCACGAGAGCCAGGGAAAGGTGAATCTACCCAGGATGTGCAGTCCCGGACCCAGGGAGAGAAGGCCAAAGACCAATGCGACAAGTGTCCAGAACCGCGCCTTCCTCGAGCCACCATGCCGCGCACCATAGACCGCTAGCGAGAGCACACTGAAGCCAAGAAAAACGGTGTTCTCGGCCGGGTTACCGGTGAAGCGGTTGGTGATGGGCTGCACCAGACTACCGAGCACCGGATGATAAACACTGGGTATAACAAAGCCCGTGAGGTCGGACACGTCAAGTGCAGCCCCTCCAATGTAACGGGTCTCATCGTAACCGCCAAAGGTAGAAGCCTTCCAAAGCGGGATGGCAAATGGGGCAATCGCCAGACAGGAAACAACACCAAGGAGGAGATATTGCCGGAGCACAGGCCAGCGTAGATATGTGCAGCGATGCGCAGCAAGACCGAGGGCAAAGTGTAGTAACAAGAAAAGGAACAGGAACAGCAGATAGGCCCAGTTGCTTAGAGAGACTAGACTCAAAAACAAACCGGCCAGGATGGCATCCTGCCAGTGATGCTGGTCGAAAGCGCGGAAAAAGAAGAGCAGGAAAAAGGGAATGTACTCCGTACCAATATAGTCCATATGGCCGGCGATGGCGTGAGCCATGTACACGGGAGACACAGCAAAGATGATACCACCGAGAAAAGCGGCTCGATCGTCGTGAACCAGGTAGCGCAACAGCAGCCAGGTGCCGTAAGCGGTCAGCGCTATAGTACCTATGAGTGCGAGGTTGTAGGTGACGACAGGGCTGAGGAAACTCTGCAGAAAGAAACCAGGGATGCTCTTGGTTAGAATGGGGGAGTGAAGTACAATGCTAACACCCAAGGGGTAAAAGATCAGGGTGGTGAAAAACGGGCTGCTGCCTGCCAGGATTGAGCGCCGGAACAGCCACAATGTCCAGGTGTAGACATAGTTGTCGCCGGGAGAACCCGCGATGTGGCTATCCAGCCGCGCGGCTACCGGCCAAGTCATCAGCACGGCCACAGCCAGGTATAAGCCTATGACGGCCAGGTGGCGCAGGGTGGGCGAATCAGAGCGCGGCATGCCACTTTCTCCGCACTAAGAGCCAGCCAGAGAGCCCCCACAACATCAGTCCCAACATGAAGGGGAATGAGGTCAGCCAGGGCCAGTCCGCCAAGTAATGCCAGGCCAACCCGTGTACATCGGTCAGGACGAAAAGCGCCACCAGCAGGGCCAGCCAGCCCCATCGTCGGGTAATCCACAATTGGTTCGCCACGACCAACATAGGGATGAGCAAGAGCACAAGTTGGTGATACCAGGTAAAGGGAGGAAGCAATTGAAGCGCTGCCACAATCAACCCAAACTCTAGCCCCATCCACCGGGCAGTATCATCCACCGGCCAGCAGAGGGCAGCCGTCAGAATGACAAGCAGCAGTCCCAGCCAGCGCCCACTCGCTAGCGCCAGGGGAGACGTCGCTGGGAATGCCCGTCCCAACACCGCTGTGATGGTTTGATTGGTGGGTGAGATGTCCACATCGCCGGGGCGGCCCAGGAGAATGGCCCTCTCTCCATAGTCGGCCAGGCCCTCCCATCCCACCACCGGCAGGCAGACCAATGTCAGTATCAACAACACACCTGTTGCGGTCAGGCCGGCTCGCCACCGCCGCCGCCAGAACAGGTATAGTACCAGTGCCAGAGGGATGACTTTGAGTGCCGTGCCCAAGGCCAGACCCACCCCCACCCCTCTCTCTTGCTGACGAGTCATCCACCATAGCGCCAGCGCCAGGCAAAAGAAGAGCAGACCGTTGACCTGTCCAGCCATCAGTGTCGCCAGCGGAGGCACAAAGAGCAGCAGTGCCGCCAGTGATACCGAGAGCCACCAGCCACTCCCCAGTGCCTGGCCCAACAGCCAGGCCCCCCCGATCATTGCTGCTGCGTTGGCGACCAACCACATCACCATTGTCCAGCGCGGCCCCAGCGGACGGAACAGGGTCAACAGCGTTGCCGTGTAGGGAGGGTAACGGTAGGGGCGAGTGTAGTTGGTGATGTCCAGGTCAGAGGCCAATGCATCCCACGCCGGATCCGAGATAGTGTACGGGCTATCGCCACGGGCGATGATCTCGGCAGCCATGTAATAGACGTAGAAATCAAGCGGGCGGTCAGCCTGGATAACGTAGGCCAGCCAGCCGGCGTACAGCACCACCAGCGCTGCCACGAGCAACCAGCGCAGCCAGCGGGTCTGGGCCAGAGTGGATAAAGAAGCGACAAGGTTCGTCGTACGTCTGCGTGCTCGCATTTATTATATACCCCTTTGAGTCGACTCCTCAAATTCCGCGCTTCGTCTTGCCCTCCAGCACGGCATCGTACACCGCCTCTGTCTCGGCTGCCACCCGGTTCCACGAGAACCTGGCCGCCTGCTCAAAGCCACGCTGCCCCAGGGCAAGGCGCAACTCGGTGTCGCTCAACAGACGGCGTAGGGCAGCGGTGATGGATTCTACATTACCAGGGTCAAAAAGCAAAGCAGCATCCCCCGCCACCTCAGGCAGGCTGGAGGTATTGGAGCAAGTCACAGGTGTGCCGCAGGCCATCGCTTCCAGCACCGGCAGGCCAAAGCCCTCATAGAGGCTGGGGAGAATCAGCGCCTGCGCCCCGGCATAGATGACCGGAAGGTCAGCGTCGGGCACATAGCCAGGGAAGAGAACAGCGCCATTGGCGGGCGATTGCTCCAGCCGGGCAAAGAAGCCTTCGTACAGCCAGCCCTGTTTCCCCACGATTACCAGCGCGTCAGTCAGTCCCTCGGCGTATGCCGTCTCAAAGGCACTCAGAAGGCGAGTCAGGTTCTTGCGTGGCTCAATGGTGCCAACGAAAAGAAGGTAACGACCTGGCAGGCCGTATTGCGCTCTTATGGTGGTAATTGTCTCCCCTGGTTGGGGGCAGAAGCGGGGGGCGGCTGCTTCGTAAACAACCGTGATCTTCTCCGGCGGCAAGCCATAGGCAGCAATCAGGTCATGCCGGGTGCAGTTGGAGATGGTGATGATGTGGTTGGCCCGACGGCAGTACAGAGGCATGGTCAGGTTCAGGTACCAGCGGTTTAGGAATTTGTGGTGGGCCGGCAGATGGTGGAAAATCAAGTCGTGGACGGTGAGAACTGTGGGGATGGACTTTAGTGACGGCAGGAGGTGTTCAGTGGCATGGAAGAGTCCAGCGTTGGGCAGCAGGGGATCAAAGCCGAGGCGGGCCAATTGACCCAGCCAAACAAGCATGCGCCACGGCTTGTAGCCCAAGGCGACAGTTCGGGTGGGCAGATGTTCCAATCCCACCAGTGGTTCTATACCCCGCTCCCGATTGTAAAACAGGGCATAACGGCTCGGGTGGGCAGCAACCAGGGCGCGGGTCAGGCTTTCGGCATATCGCCCCAGCCCGGCGCGGCGGTGAACTGCTGCGGAAATGTCCAGATAGATGGTCATATTATTGAGGTGCATTTATTATACTTTGGAAGAAGGCGGCGAGCAAGGGATCAAACTTCGCCTTTAGTTCTAGTGACACATCTCGTCTAGTACCTCGTAGATGATGCGCGTCCCCAGCCGCAGGTTTTCCAAAGAGATGCGCTCGTTTATGCCATGGAAGCCATCCAAGTCCTCGGGCGTGATGATTGCCGGGAACAGGCCGTAGGTATTGACGCCCTTTCGCCGGAAGAAGCAGGAATCGGTGGCCCCTGGTGTGAGCATAGGCACGGTGACGCTGCCCGGAACCAGACGAGCAGTCACCTCCGCGATAGCCCGGAACAGCGCGCTGTCACAGGCAGAGATCGTGGTGGGCTCCGGGTGTTGGATCACTTCCACCCGCACCCGCCCGTCGGCGATGATGGCCTCGAGTTGCTCAATGAAGACATCGGGCTTCTCGCCGGGCAACAGCCGCACATCCAGCACTGCTTCTGCCTGCTCTGGGATTACGTTCTCCTTGCTCCCAGCGCGCATGCCTGTGATGCTGATGGTATTGCGTAGAATGGCACTGATCGAGGGTTCGGCGGTAAGCGGCTTCTGCGCCAGGGCAAAGGCCAGTGGATTGTCCAGGTGGCGCAGGAGTAAAGACTGGGGGAATGGTTGCGTCTGGGCGAGCCGGGCGAACATATCCCGCGTGACTTTGTGCAAGCTCAGGGGAGCCTCGTAATCCAGCACCCGGGCCAGAGCACGCACCAGTGTATCATCGGCATTGTTAGCGTGGGGCATGCCACCGTGTCCCGGCTCTCCCGCAGCCACCAGCCGCAGCCATAGCGCCTGTTTTTCAGCCACGGCCACAGTGAAAACCACGCTGGGGCCGAAAAAATCCCGCAGGCCAAAGCCGCCTTCGTCCCACACATACTCAGCCTCAATCTCAGGCCAGTGGCTGTTCAGCAGCCATTGCACGCCGTAGGCACTGCCCATCTCCTCGTCGGCCACAGCCAGGTAGATAATATCCCGCTTGCGAGGGGCATCGTTGCGTCGGAGGAGGTCCAGGGCCAACAGGTGCATCATTCCAACGCCCTTCATGTCAATGGCCCCTCGTCCCCAGACGTAGCCATCCCGTATCTCGCCGCCAAAGGGGGCGCACGTCCAGCGGGCAGGATCGGCGGGCACCACATCCATATGATGCAGCAAGATGATCGCACCCGCGCTGCCATCGCCCGGCAGCCGCGCCACCAGGTTGGCCCGGCCGGGGGCGGATGCGTACAGTTGGGGTTCCAGGCCACGCACGCGCAGTAACGTTGCCAGAAACTCGGCGGCCTGACGCTCGTCTCCAGGCGGGTTGACAGTGTTGATCTGGAGGTAGCGGCTCAGAAGGCGAGCCGCTTCGTGACCAGCAGCCTGCCAGTCAATCACCGTAGTTTCACCCCCAGGCCAGGACGGTCGGACACCGTGCCCCAGCCATTTTGAATGTCGAACTCGTACCCCGTAGCGACGTCGTTCTGGATGAACGCCGGGCCAATGAGTTCACATGCCACAATCGTCGGCTGCGCCAGGCAAAGGTGCATCCCTGCCGCGCTGCCGATTGAACTCTCACCCATTGAGCCCAGGATACATGGCAGACCGGCCGCTTTGGCGATAGCGACGATCTGCATAGCACGGTACAGGCCGCCGCATTTCATGAGTTTGATGTTGATGATATCCACCGCATCATTGCGTACGATGGCCAGCGCGTCAGCGGGGCTATGGCAGCCTTCGTCCACCATAATGGGCACATCCACCGCGCACCGTACCTCGGCCAGACCATCTAAATCGGCGGCGCTCACCGGCTGTTCGACCAGGTCGAGATCGTAACGCCTGAGTCTATGAATGGCGGCGACGGCTGTAGGAGCATCCCCCCAACCCTGGTTCACGTCCAGTCGCAGTTTGACGCCAGGGCCTACCGCGTCGCGCACATGTGCTATCCGCGCCTCGTCTGTATCTGGGTCGGAGCCGACTTTTAGTTTGAGGATACCGTACCCCAGGCCTACGAACTGCCCAGCCAGAGCAGCCATCGTTTGCGGATCATCCATCGGTATAACCGGGTAGAGGGACATTCCCTCGCGCGCTCTCCCTCCCAGTAGTTTTTAGACTGGCACACCCAGGCTTTTGCCCATCAGGTCATAGAGCGCCATGTCTAGCGCAGCAAGAGCAGCAGGACAGCCCGGTACTGCCTCCTCGGCATCTTGCAGGATGACCTCAATATCAAAGGGATCACGCCCTGCCAATAGCGGGGCCAATGTCTCAAGTGCCCGGATTACGCCGGCCTGGGTCTCGCCAGTGACCTCGGGGTCGGGTGCGGCCTCGCCCAGGCCAAAGGCGCCGGCGGCGGTGTAAAGTTCGAGCAGCGCATATTCTAGCACTGGATAACTACCGTAGGCCACCGTGAGGGCAACCTGCGGCATCAGATTCAGCATAGCAACTTTTAGCCGTGTAATTTTCATTGGAAGCCTCACCAGCCCTCCCCTGAAGCGCCCACCTTTATCTCTACGTTCTCAGCCGCTCCGCCTCCATCGCCACTTCCACGTACTCCTGCCTCACCAACTCCTGCTCCTGCACATGGAGCGACTCCAGCAGTTTGCCAATCAGTTCTGCCTTCCGCCCCGCATCCTGCCTCGACCACGTCCGGCTCTTGATCTCCATGAACACAACTGGCAATTCCGGCTTCGTCAGCCGGTCCAGATTGACCGCGAAATCTGTCCCGCCGTAGCGCACGTGGTAGCGCCGCCGCTCTTTGTGCACCTCAACCTCGATCACCGGCTGGAAGTACTCACGATAGAAGCGCAGGCTGCGCGTTGCCGGTGCATCAAAGCGGGAGCGTGAGAGCAACACCGATCTGACGTACTCCCGCTCCTTCGTCTCGCCGGTCAGCGTCAGCCGATAGAACACGTCCTGCACCTGTCCATCCTTATCCAACAACTCATCCTCTCGATAGCGGATACGGCTATGGTAGGGATCATCGAACAGGAAGTAAGTATCGTACTGACGACGCAGTGAAGGTTTAAGAACTAGAATCTCCGGGCCGTCCAGCAGACTCTCGACTGATGCCGCGTCAGCCAAGAGCACCTTAACCTGCACTTCAAACGTCTTCTCCTGGGCTACCTGACCGATGACCAATAGTTTGCCGAGCACGCTCTCTTCGCGCTGGATGAGGAACGTGTCAACCTTGCGCGCTATACTGGCTGCCTCGGCCTCCAACACCTGCTCATCAAGCGTGAGCAACCCCCGTTCGCGCATCAGCCAGCGCCCCTGGCACATCACGTCCCTCACATCGCTGCTCTTAGTAGCGTAGATCAACTGGGCGTACAATGACTCCCGGTCACGCCAGAACTTGGGGGTGTTATGGATACCGCACAAGTCCACCACGGTGACATCGGCCCGCTTGCCTGGTTCCAACGAGCCGGCGATCTGGTCCACGTGCAGCGCCCGCGCCCCACCGATGGTTGCCATCGCCAATGCCTGCCGCGCCGGCAGGGCCGTGGGGTCAGAGGTCGCGCCTTTGGCCAACAGCGCCGCCAACCGCATCTCCTCCCACATATCCAAATCGTTGTTGCTGGCCGGGCCGTCGGTGCCGATGCCCACGTTGAGTCCCAGTTCCAGCATATGCACCACAGGCGCAATACCACTGGCCAGTTTGAGGTTGCTGGTAGGATTGTGCGCCACGCCTGCCCCGTGGTGCAGCAGCGTGTGCATCTCTCCCTCATCCAGGTAGACACAGTGAGCAGCAATAACTTTGGCTTTGAAAATGCCCTGCTTCTTCACCCATGGGACCATCGGCATCCCGTATTCGGCCCGGTGATCCTCTACCTCCTGCGCGGTCTCAGCGATGTGGGTGTGTAGCGGCACGTCGAACTCTAGCGCCAGTTGGGCACAAGCCTGCAACAGTTCCGCGGTCGTCGTGTAAGGGGCATGGGGCCCCACCGCTGGCATAATCAGCGGGTGCCCTCTCCAGCGCAGGATAAAATCGCGGGTGTACTCCAGGCTCTCGTCGTAACTCAGCGCATCGGGCGTAGGGAACTTTAGCAGCGTCTCAGCACAAACTGCCCGCATACCGGCCTGGGCCGCCGCGTCGGCTACGGCCTCTTCGTAGTAGTACATGTCGGCAAAACAAGTCGTGCCGGAGCGGATCATCTCGGCACAAGCCAATTGCGTGCCCAGCCAGCAAAAATCTGGTCGCACAAACTCCCGTTCCACAGGCATAACGTAGCCCATCAACCAGACATCCAGCCGCAGGTCGTCAGCCAATCCCCTGAGCAAAGTCATCGGGGCGTGGGTGTGAGCATTGATCAGACCCGGAATAACAGCACATCCAGCGCAATCCACAACCTCGTCTGCGCTATACGCGGCCGCAATCTGGTCGGCTGGTCCAACCCCCTCAATGATACCGTTGTGAATAGCAACCGCACCAGAGGTGAAAAGAGCAAAATCACTGTTCATTGTGGCAACGCTGCCACCGGTCAGAATCGTATCTACTTCAATCATCGTATACCATCCTCTCCT
>JAXHUO010000014.1:0-83355 GCA_034189605.1 Chloroflexota bacterium | reverse complement strand
CATTCTCCGATCGCTACTGGATTGAGGAATTCCAGGTCACCCGGGCCGACCTGGATCGCATTGCGGCCCACATCCGTGAGACGGGCCTGGCCCGTCGCCTCGTGCGCGGCCGATTGCGCTACGGCCCAGAGACCAGCGCCCCGGCTCAGCCCGCCTGGGCGATGGTCTCGCTCAGTGAGCCTCGGCCCACGGCAGACCTGGCCCCGCTGGCTGAAGGCGCTCCTGGCCTCTTTGGTCTCTACCTGGCGCTGTGCGACCGGTCCGCTCTCTTTGAGAATGCCGATCCTGGCAAACGGCCGCGCTGGATTCTAACCGCCCCGCCGCCAGGCTCCTGCACGCCCCGTCACGCCGCCTACGACCCCGAAACCTACGAGGTCCTCTGCTTGCCCGATGAACCGATCCCGCCAGAGGTGATCGGCCGGTTGTGGAATCTAGGGTTGTTGAAAGCGGTAGTGGGGCCATCGTGAGCCAAGCCCTCAGCCAGGCCATCCACCAAATCCTCGATCTGCACCCTGATGGCCTAACCGAACGGGAGGTCCGCTGGGCCGTCATTGAGGGGCTTGGCCTGCGTTGCACCCCGCGCGAGGTCCGGGAAGTCCTGCACACCCACCCGGGCCTTTTTGTCCTCCTGGCTGGCGGCGTGTGGCGCTCCAAAGCAGCAGTGGAGGCGGAAAAGGTCGCGGCCAATTCTATGATCTGTACCGTGAGACGGCCGCTCTCTTCCACCACGTCTTTCAGGATGACTACCCAAATGAGCCTGCGAACGCGCCCGCAAGGTGGCGGAAGCATGCAGGGCGCGACTGGGGTAGCGGAGGCACTGCCGGCTTGACAAGTTTTATATTTACCCCTATAATAATACCCTGAAGGGGTACTATGAGTGGGCGCGATATAAGAACACTAGGAGACGCCGAGGCACGCTTGCTCCTGGCCCTGGCTTCCCAGGGCCGGCAGGTCTTCACTACCGCCGATGCCCAGGCAGCCGTCGGAGGGCCGCGTCACCGTGCCAACAAGATACTGGCGCGTCTGAGCGATAAGCACTGGGTGCTCCGCCTCCGGCGTGGCCTTTACCTGATCCTGCCCTTTGAAGCGGGTGTCGAAGGGACCTACAGCGTTCACCCCTTCCGCATCGTCCCTCACCTGGCGAGACCCTACGCCCTCGCCTACTGGACGGCGCTCCATCACTATGGTTACACTGAGCAAATCCCGGGCATTATCTTCGTGACCACCACCACCGCGCGCGGTTCCGCCACGCTGACCATTGAGGAACTGGGCCTCACGTACCGCTTCGTGACGCTTGCGCCCCACAAGTTCTTTGGGCATCATCGCTTATGGATCGAGGGACAGGAAATCGCTATCACCGACCGGGCCAAGACGATTATAGACTGCCTGGATCATCCTGAGCACTGCGGCGGGGTCGTCGAAGCGGCCAAGGGGTTATACGAGAGTCTGAGCGGGGGGGATATCTCACCCCCCTTGCTGACAGAGTATGCCGGGCGTATGCAGAACCGCGCCATCTTTAAGCGGTTGGGCTACCTGGCCGAACTGCTGCGTCTCCCGGTCGGCGACGAAGTTGAGCGCTGGCGGGCTGCCCTGTCAACCGGGTACAGCCGGCTGGATCCGCTGGCTGGCGAACAAGGGCCTTACGACAGCCGCTGGCAGTTGCGCTTGAACCGCACGCCGGCCGACCTCACCGATTGGCTGGTGCATTGATGATCTCTGGGACTGAACTACGCCGTCTTGCCGGGGCCTGGAGCGCGGACTTTACCGTGGTCGAACGCGACTACATGCTCTCCTGGGTCCTGGCGGGACTTTACCGGCGGCTGGCGCTGGCGGAGCAGTTGGTATTCAAAGGGGGAACGGCGCTGCGTAAGTGCTACTTCCCCGACTATCGCTTCTCCGCCGACCTAGATTTCACACTCCGCGCATCACTGTCACCCCAGGCGCTGCGATCCGAAATCGAGGCTGCCTGCCGGACTATCACGGAGGAAACGGGAGTGCGGCTGGCGCCGGTGGACTTTCGCACACTACGCGATGTGCCCGGCGAGGAGGCTCACCAGGGACGTATCGAATACACGGGGCCACTGGGCCGTATGGGAGGCAACCAGCCGCGTGTCAAGTTGGACCTCACAATCTACGAGAGACTAGTGTTGCCCCCGGAGCGCCGGCCGGTGCATCACCCGTACAGCGATGCCGGCAACCTGGACTTGACCGTGCCGGTTTATGCGCTGGATGAGATGCTGGCGGAGAAACTACGCGCTATGCTTCGTCGAGCCCGCGCCCGCGACCTGTACGATGTGTGGCAACTATTCACCCGCTATGCCGAGAGACTTGATTTCGAACAGGCCAGGCGCGTACTGGAGGAAAAGGCCCACTTCAAGGGTTTCACCTTCAGCAGTGTGACCGACTTCCTCACGCCTAAGAACCGCGAGGCCTGGTCGCGGTCCTGGGAAGCATCGCTGTGCCGCCAGACGTCCATTCTTGCGGAGTACGATCAGGTAGTTGCCGAGGTCGAACGCATGCTGACCCAATTCCTGGCGCAGCCTACTTAAGGCCCATTTTTCAGTGGAATCAGTGTGAGAAAGACTATAATCCCTGCTATCGAAGATGTCGTGGGCAAGAATGCTGTGTCAATGATGATCACCTGTTGCATAGGCCGCCCCCGAGACGGGTGCTGCGAGCGTTCTGTGAGTTGGCGGGCGCGGCTCATTGAACCAAATCGTGCCGTCAGGTGTATATACTATGCCCCCAGATGATCAGTCAGGTCTGTGGCGATCTGTGTCCCAAGGGCTGATTGCTGACTGACAAAACTCCTGGCGGTTGAACAGTCTGCCTCAGCGATAGGGAATCGGACGCAGATTCTCGCAGATAAAACAGAAAAACCAGCGTGGATCAGCGTTAATCTGCGTCCTATAAAGATTCGTCAGTCAACCAGGTCCAAAGGGTAAGGTTATGTCCAAAACCTCCGCCGTGTCTACCGCCGCAACACCCCCCGCGATGGCCCCGGTGCGGGCTAAAGAACGCATCGAGGTGATTGATATCCTGCGTGGCATTTCCATCCTGGGGGTGATCCTCATGAATATGGGAGCCTATGCCGGCTATCATACGCCACTCCCTGAGATGGGAACAATAAACCACCTCGTTATGTGGCTGCTCAAGTTCCTGGTGCAAGCCAAGTTCTACACGCTTCTATCGTTCCTCTTCGGCTGGGGCATGGCGGTTCAGATGGCACGTGCTGCGTCACGCGGCACGCGCTTTGTGCCGTTCTACGTGCGCCGGTTGCTCGCCCTTTTGTTGATCGGCCTGGTGCATGCGATCCTCATCTGGGATGGCGACATTCTCGTCACTTATGCCCTGCTCGGGTTTCCCTTGCTTCTCTTTCGCAAACGTTCGGATAAAACGCTGCTCGTGGCGGCGATCATCTGTATCCTGATCCCGGTTTTGATCAGCACGCCCGGCCCTGCAGCATCCCTTCGTGAGGCGCTCGCCAGGGCCACCGATAACTATCTCCAGGCCATGCTGGTCGGACGTAGCGCCAATGTCCTGGCCGAGGGGAGTTATTTAGAGGCCACCTTACATAGACTGGCATCGCTGAGGTTTGGTTATAGCCAATTTATCTATTGGGCTACGCATATCTTTGGCATGTTCCTGCTTGGATTGTACGCCGGGCGGCGCGGAATCTTTCGCGACATCCCGGCACACCTGCCACTCTTTCGCCGGGTGATGTGGTGGGGACTGATTGTGGGGCTCGCCTGCAACCTGGTGTTTGTCTCTGTGAGCGCCTCGCCATCTCGCGTTCCATCTTCCTACTATGAACTCGCGACGCGAGGGGCCCGCACCATCGGAGGACCAGCGCTCTGCTTGTTCTACATCGCGGCCATCGTCCTGCTCGTCCAGGATAGGACGTGGTATGAACGGCTGTACCCCTTTGCAGCGGTGGGACGTATGGCGATGAGCAACTATCTGTCCCAGTCCGTGGTTTGCACGCTGATCTTTTATGGCTATGGACTGGGTATCTATGGTCATCTTGGGCCTGCCATTACCCTCATCCTGACCATCATTCTTTACCGGGTGCAAGTCGGCCTGAGCCACTGGTGGTTGGAGCGCTACCGGTTCGGCCCGGTGGAGTGGTTGTGGAGATCGCTAACCTACGGCAAGTTCCAGCCGCTCAAACGTGAACGGGGCGACCGCCGCCCTTCTCCTTCTACTCTTCCTTCTCCCCTCTCTTCTCCTTCTCCTCTCTCCTCTCCATTCTCCACTCTCTACTCTCTAGTATTACGCCGCCTGGTTTTCATCGGAGTTGTGGCCCTCGCCATCGTCTACTTTTGCGTGCTCGGCATGCGCCTCAGCCTCAACTCGACCACCACAGGCCGGCCCCGCAGCGCGTGGGAACTGGCCGAACCAGCCCTTGAGGAGACAATCGGCTTTTTCGGGGATGCCTTCCACGGCGACCTCGGTCATATCTCGCGCGGTGTCACCCGGCGTGCCTGGGTGCCGGTGACGGAACTGTTGGCCGACACCCTCGTCAAGAGCGGGTCCTTGTTGGCGGTCTCCATAACACTGGCTACAGTGGTCGGCATCGCCGCTGGGGGTCTGTCCGCCGTCCGCCGCCACTCTCTGCTGTCCCTCCCTATCCTCACCCTGACGGTGATCGGCATCTCCATTCCCAGTTTTTTCCTCGCCCTGCTGTTACAGGTGGCCGACATCAAGTTTTATCAGTACACTGGCGGTGGTCTCTTTTCCATCCACGGCATCAGCGGGTACCGCAAGGATTTGCTGCCCCGGATAATCGCTCCTGCGCTCGTACTGGCCGCCCGGCCCCTGGCACATATCACCCGCGTCACTTTTGTCTCTATCTCTGAGATTCTGAATCGGGACTTTATCCGCACCGCCCGTGCCAAGGGGTTGGATCAGCGCGTCGTTTTTTGGAGGCACACACTGCGCAACGCCAGCGTCAGCATTTTCACTGCTGTAATCGTCTCGCTCCGTTTCGCGCTGGCCAGTCTGCCGGTAGTCGAGATCTTTTTCAACTGGCCTGGCCTGGGTGTCACAATGCTCAACGGGATCTACCAGCGCGAGGTCAAAGTGGTCGCCACCCTGGCCTTGAGCCTGGGGGTGACCTTTCTGTTGATCAATCTGGCTTCAGACTTGTGTTATCGTCTTGTGGACCCACGCCTGCGCGCGCGGGCTAATGGAGATGGCACGTGAGGCTGCGCGAGTTTCTTTGGCGTCTCCTGAACCCGCGCGCTGACCTTTCCAGGCTGCGCCCTGCCTCATCTCCTCCTTCTATGAGGAGGGTGAGGCGGAGAAAGTACCTCCGCTTGCGTTACGTCCTGTTCAACACCCCTTTGCTGACCGGTGGGTTGATCGTGCTGGCCCTGTTCATCGGCGTCTTGTTCGGGCCACTGCTGTCCCCGCACAACCCCTACCTGCACGGTCGCCATTCGGTGGAGTACGTGGATGGCAATATCAGTGCCCCGCCCTTCCCGCCCTCGCCCGAGCACCCGATGGGCACTGACGAACTGGGCCGCGACACGCTGAGTATGCTGCTCTACGGGACGCGCAATACGCTGGTGGCCGCAGCCTTTATCACGATGGCCCGCCTGGCGTTGGGGTTGGCACTGGGCGGCCTGGCCGGCTGGAACGAGGGCCGACTGGTGGATCAGGTTGTGATGGGAACCATACAGATGTTGACCGCGCTGCCCATACTGCTGATGGCGATGATCCTCATCTTTGCCCTGGACATCCGGCGTGGCCTGCCGGTATTTATCGTCGCCCTGTGCGCCGTGGGGTGGGGGGAGATTGCCCAGTACATCCGCGCCGAGTTTATCCGTATCAAGCAAGAGCCCTACCTGGACAGTGGACGGGCCATTGGGTTGAACTCGCTGGAACTGGCAATACGCCACGTCCTGCCTAACGTCTTGCCAGCCTTGATCGTCATCACGTTGCTGGAGATGGGAGCAGTGCTGATGATCCTGGGCGAATTGGGCTTTGTCGGCGTCTACATCGGCGGCGGCACTGCTATTTCGGTGGGTGACTTTTCGCAAAGGCAGTACTTTGCGCTGCCAGAGTGGGGCGCGATGATGGCCGGATCGCGAGCGTGGGCCCGCTCCCGCCCGTGGATGGTTTTGTTCCCTGCCATCGCCTTTTTTGTCTCGGTCACCGGTTTTAACCTGCTGGGCGAGGGGTTGCGGCGGCTGATTGACCATGGCATGTTCAACACCGCCGTGTTGCTCAGTTGGCGGGCGATTGTCATAGTCGTGCTCATCACTGCCGCCAGTGTCTACGTCATCCTCACGCTGGGACCCGCTCCTTCCTACCGGCACCTGGCCCAGCAGGTTAGCGAGGCCGACCTGATACGTCACGTCGAGTTTCTCAGTGCGCCTGACATGAACGGGCGTGGAGTCGGCAGCCCGGAGGCGTACCGGGCGGCGGAGTATATCATCGTCGAACTCGAGGGCTATGGCCTGGATGCTCCGCCCGGTGGCTGGCTCAAGGAAGTGGAGGTCACCCTGGCCCGCCCGGCGGAACCGCCAGAGTTGGCGCTGGTGGATCAGGATGGAGGTGTGCTAGTCGCTTTCACCCGGTTGGCCGACTATGGCGAGTCCGTCGAGTATCACGGCGGCAGCGGCGAGGCTGAGGCTCCGGTCACTCTTATCCTTTTCCCCCCATCCCAGGGCTCGGACCGCCGCTCGCCGGAGGAGATGTACGCCCGCTTCAAAGGGTTGGACCTGACAGGGCGCATTGTGATGGTCATCACCGGCAACGCGCCAGAGAACTTTTCCACCGAGGCACTCATCCGGGGCGCGCTTGGCGTGCTGATCGTCTCGGATGAGGTGACGCCAAGAAACCAGGTTTTTTCCGAAAAACCTGGTTTCTACCTGGAGCGCCCACCCTTGCCGGTCTTTCGCATCACCCCCGCCACCGCCGACGCGATTCTGTCCGGCGATGGGCTCGACATTGAGGCGCTGCGGGAGGAGATTGCCGGGTTGGATGGGGCTGAGTCAGCCTGGCACGCCCGCGCACTGGACGCGCGGGTGCGTATGCGCCTCCGGCTCGAGCCGCCCGAGACGGTCACGGCGTACAACCTGATGTGGCTGCTCGATGGTTCCGATGCTAACCTGTCGCGGGAGTTGGTTATCTTCTCCTGCCACTACGATGGGTTAGGGCGCGCGCCCGATGGCACGCTCTATCCCGGGGCGAACGGGAACGCATCCGGCGTCGCGGCGCTGCTAGAGATCGCCCGCCTGTGGCAGGAGCAGGAATTCCAGCCCCGGCGCTCTGTGCTCTTTGTGGCCTGGGCCGGCGGCGAGTTGCCCTATTCTGGAGCGCACTACTTTCACGACATACCCACCGGTTTCATCCACCGTTACGACATCGCCGCGGTGGTTCATCTGGACCGGCTGGGAAGTGAGACCGGCGAGGGGCTGGTGGTGCATCAGGTGAGTGGGCAGGAAAACCTGTTCGACCTGCTCATCTCCAGCGCCGAAAGGTTGGACGTGTACGTAACCCAGGGCGGAGCGACGCGCCATCGTTACCAGCGATTGTTTGGCGGGGAGAACGGCACGCTGGTCGTCACCTGGGGCGACCCGCCGCCCGCGTTCGCCAACGATACGCCAGATAACATCAACCCACATCACCTGAGCCAGGCGGCCCAGGTCGTCAATCTGACGCTGATCACGGCGGCGCACGAGCCACGGTACTGAGCGTAAAACGGGAGGTGTGAAACGTGAACGTGAGAACCATCCTCGTCACATTGCTGATCCTGGCAGCGATCACCGGCTGCACCACACCGCTCCCCACGGCGCCGTCACTCTCTACCGCTGCGCCGGCATCCACCGTCGCACCAACCCCTACCCCCACGGCGATACCGGCAATCACTCCTACGCATCGCCCCCAGTCGGCTGGCGACGGCGTGGTAAATGGCTGGGCTGTTCTCGCTGAAAAGGATGACTACAGTGACGTGGGGATGACAGACCTGCTGGTTGACTATATCAACGTCACTCGGTTGCGCCAACTGCTCCTTGACTTGGGCTGGAAGGAAGAGCGCGTCCGCGAACTGCGCGAATTCGACCAGGAGGATCTACGCCAGGCGCTGGATTGGCTGGCGACCAGCGCCGACGAGGACGACGTGGTTTTCTTCTACGTGACTGCTCATGGCAAGTTCCTGCGTGAGGTCGTGCGCTGGGGTGATTTCTTCGTCGCTGGCTGGGTGGAGGTGCCCAGCCAACGGCGCGTGTTGCTGGTGGACTCCTGCCAGGCTGCCCTCCTGACCGCCGCTGTGAACAGCGACTCACGTCCGCACCTTTCTATCGCCGCCGTGGACGAGGACGAGTATGGATGGGCCGGCCTGGAGGAGGAAGGACTGCCCATCATAGGCGGAGTCTTCACGCACTATTTCGCCGCTGCCTTCGGCGACCCGGAGGCCGACACCGATGGTGATGGCCTTATCTCCGCCCAGGAAGCGGCGCTGATGGCCGAGGAGCAACAACGCGCCTACATGCACGACGTGGTATTCGCCGTGCCGGAGTTCGTTGAATCGTACCACGATATCGGTGTCTTTCCCGATCAGGACCCGACCTTCCCCAGCGTCGTCGTGGACGACACCATTGGTGATCCGCTGTACCTGGCGCTGGACGCATACCCGACCGCTACCGTAACCACGACGCCATCCCCCACCATAGATGCAGGCCGCGCCGATGGCCTGTCGGAAGAAGAGGCCGCGACGCTCGGCAGCCTGGAGCAGGTGGATGACTATCCGCTCTATGCCATGCACTACTACGGTGCATACAATCAGAGGGTGTCTTCCTTTCATGGTGACAGGTGGCTGGCAAGTGTGGACCTGCTGAACCCTAGCCCGGTGGCATCATCGCCCGCGTGGGCCTGTTCGCTCTTCGCGGCTCTCGGCGATGCGGACGAGATGTTCTATGGCCGCAACTTTGACTGGGAATACAGCCCGGCTGTGCTCCTGTTCACCGATCCGCCGGATGGGTATGCTTCGGTCTCTATGGTGGACATCGCCTACCTGGGGTTCGGAGGAGACAGGGCGGGTACACTGACCGGCCTGCCTCTCGCCGAGCGACGCTCTCTTTTGGATGCGCCATTCTGGCCATTCGACGGTATGAATGAGCACGGTCTGGCCGTTGGCATGGCCGCCGTGCCGCCGGGACAGATGCACCCCGATCCAGATAAAGAGACCATCGGCTCGTTGAGAGTGATTCGTGAGATGTTGGACCATGCAGGCAACGTGGACGAGGCCGTTGCCATCTTCCACAACTATAATGTTGACATGGAGGGTGGCCCGCCCATCCATTACCTGATCGCCGACTCGTCGGGACGTTCGGTCCTGGTGGAATTCTACCAGGGTGAGATGGTTATCATCCCCAGTCAGACGGCCTGGCATCTCGCCACCAATTTCCTGCGCGCCTCGGCCGGCACGTCGGCGGAAGGGCCTGCCCTGAGCGAAGTTGAAGGGGAGTGCTGGCGGTATGACAGGATCAGCCAACGCCTCATAGAGGCCCAAGGCCGGATGACTGCGCAGGATGCCGTAGACCTCCTGGCGGAGGTGTCCCAGGAGAACACACAATGGTCGGTTGTTTACGGGATGAGCAACGGCGATATTCACGTGACGATGGGACGAGAGTATGGCGATTTACACATCTTCCAACAAATGAGAGAATGACAATGGTCAATGTTATTGGGAAATTTGTTTTGGTTCCCGTTTTGTGTTTCACAGGCTATCTACCATGGACAAGCCACGCAACGGCATCCGCCGTGCCCTCATCGCCCTGATCATCGTCCTGGTTCTCGTCCAGGCTGGTATTCTGGCCTATATGTGGACCCTGCGCCGTCCGTCTGTGCCCCAGGACGCTGCTGAGCCGGCCCCTCTTCAATTCCAATGGCCATCGGTTAGCACGGCCACCCCCGACGAAACGCACCCAACACCCGCGCCAGGCGCGGCGGAGATTGTCGTGGGGCCGCTGGTGCCTGCCACCGACTATACTGCCCTCGCCCGTGTGTTCGACGAGGAGCGGGCGCTGGCTCACCTGGCCCACCTTGCTAGCGACGAACTGGGCGGCCGCCAGCCTGGTACCCCTGGTGGGCAGGCCACCGGTGACTATATCGCCGCCCGCTTTGCCGAATACGGCCTGCAGCCAGCCGGGTCAGACTCCGCCTACTTCCAGACCTTCACTGTGCCCTACGGGCAGATTGCAGAGCCACCGATTCTCACCATCATACCTCCCAATAGAGAAACGCTGACCCACAACTATGCCTACCGCACCGACTACTGCGCTCTCACCGGCGGCTACCTCGGCATGGGGGAGGGAGAAGGGCCGGTCGTCTGGCTGAACGAGTGTTTGGGCGACGCCTACGCCGGGCATGACCTGGTGGGCAAGATCGTTCTGTGCCGCTACACCGGCAATCCGGAGGTCTACCGTCAGGCCATCGAGCACCAGGTCGGAGGGCTGTTGCTGCTGGATCGAGAAAGGGAAGGGGAACCATTCCGGCGCGGAGGCTACCGGGAGACCGCCTGGGTGGTGCGGACCATCCCCGCCTATCTGATCTCCGAGACCGTCGCGCAGGACCTGCTCATCGGCACCGACTACACGCTGGATGACTTGAGCCTGCGCTTCGCCGCCACGCCTCTCTCCACCACCGTGCGCATTGCCGTGACAGTTGAGGAGCAGGACGAGGTCGAGGCCCGCAATGTCCTGGGCTTCCTTCCTGGCTCCGACCCCGAGTGGAGCGACGAGGTCGTCGTTATCGGGGCTCACTATGACCACCTGGGCCACGAGCCGGACGGCGCCATAATGAGTGGGGCCAACGACAACGGGTCCGGTGTTGCTGCGATGCTGGAGATCGCCCGGCTGTGGCAGGCGCAGGACTTTTCCCCCGCCCGCAGCGTGCTCTTCGCCGCCTGGGATGGAGAGGAGCAAGGGCTGCTGGGCTCCCAGCACTATGTGCAGCATCCCTCTTACCCGCTTACCTGCACCATCGCCATGCTCAACCTGGATATGGTCGGCGCGGGCGAGGCATTGCGCATTGACGGCGAGGGGGCCGTGGCCGCCCAACTACAGGCCAGCGCCGAGGTGTATGGCATCAGCACTACCCTGCAATTAATGGGCCGCAGTGACCACGTGTCCTTCCATGAAGCGAGAGTGCCTGCCGCCATGCTCATCTGGTGGCCCGATATCTTCTACCACACCCCGGACGACAAAGTCGAGGTCGTCGAGCCGGAGAAACTGAAAACAGTTGGTGTCCTCTCCGCCCATACGCTGGCCGCGCTGGCGGAAGGATACGTCGAGTTGGAACAGGCCGTGGCCCGTCTGCAGGCCAGCGTCGCCCTGGGTGACCGGGAGGCGTTTCTCGCAGGACTCGACTCCACTGATCCTGACTTACGGGCAGCCCAGGCCACCTGGTTCGACAACCTGTGGTCGCGGGAACTGGCCGAGGTGACTATTGAGCCTGCCCGGATGCGCGTCGGCGACGGCGAGGCGGACGTCACGCTCCGGCTGACCTACCGCTGGGCCGACGCGACGCGGCGTGAGCCATCCGTCTCTTACGACGTGCGCTTCGTGCAGCGGGATGGTGCGTGGGCCTTCGCCGGATACGAACTGGACGAACTATCCGGCGACGTGGTCACCGTTGCCCGCTTTCCCTCGACTGCGCTCGGGACGGGCTCCAGTGTGTCCGTGGAAACACACGAATTGCTCTCCACCACCCAGCGCGCCTACCTCACCCTTGCCGCCGATCTAGGTTTCCAGCCCATCACCGGCACCCGTTTCATCTACTATCCCGACGGGGCCACGATGCGGGCCATCGCCCGCCCTGCGGCGGGCAGCGACACCCGGTGGTTGGTCTCGTCAGCAGGACTGGCCGAGATTGCCTGGGGCGAGCCCATCACCCCCGCCCTGGTCAACCTGGCCCTCAACCAGATGGGGTTGCCGCCCCACGTAGACGAGGGGGCCTGGCTGCGCGAGGGACTGGCGCTCCACTATGAGGGCGGCGCGGAGAGCAAGCATCTGTCTACCCTCACCGCCAGCGATGCGTTCACTTCCCTGCTCGACTTTCCTGCCCTGGATGGCCTGTCGGATCGGGAAGCCCAGGTGCTGCGCGCCCAGGCGTGGAGTGGTACCGCATATCTGCTTGATCGGCACGGCGCCGATGGCCTGCGTGCCCTATGCGCCGCTTGGGACGCCCCCGAGACGGGGGCTGGGAGCCGTAACAGGGCTTTCCAACAAGCCTTGGGCCTCTCCCCTGACCAGTTTGAGGCTGCCTGGCGCGCCGACCGGCTAGCCCCGCTGCGCGCCGATGCCGAGGCTATTCAAGCCACCATCGCTGCCCGCGTCGAGGCGGTGGTTGAAGGAAATGAAACCGGCTTTCTATCCACCGTTACTCTGGCCGACCCCGTCCTGCGTGCCGAGGAGCGGAACTGGTTCGCCGACCTGGCCGATCACCCCGTCCTCACCTACTCTGTCGCTGGAGAACTAATCGGTTGGTCTCCCGACAGGGGTGAGGCGACTGTGGCGCTGAGTGTCGAGTCTGGCATCAGCGGCGGGCAATCCATCCAGGTCGTCTACGATGCTCGCTTCGTGCGAGAGGGCGGCCGCTGGCTCTACGCTGGTGTGGCCTGGGATCAACTTGCCAGTGAGCACTTTGTCCTCAAGTATGATGGGAATAACCACGACGGAGTCTGGGCGCAGCACACCCTTGGCCTGGCGGAGGCAGCCTACGCCAGGGTGACCGCCGACCTGGGCGCGACGCTCTCATTGCCCCAGGAGATCAAGGTCTACGACGACGTCGAACTTTTCCGTACCTCGGTCTCTCTCTCCCTGCCTGACTGGACTACTAGTTGGACTGGGCCGGGCGAGTCGATCAAAATCTGGTTGCAGGTTGGTAGCGAGTCTGCGCTGCAACGGGCCATCGCTGGCGAACTTGCCAGACAGGTGCTCTTTGCGCAGGGGTATCCCTCCCCTCTCGCAGTGGAGGCTGGGGGGAGTTTGGACTGGCTGCACGAAGGGGTGGCCAATTTCGAGGCCGGTCGTGTGCTCCCCCTGGGTGCTCATCGGATGGCTGCCGAGTACTCGTTCGTCGTGCAAGAAGCAGCGCGCCATCACAAAGAGTTTCCCCTGTACAGCATGCCGCCCTGGGAGGATGTGCCGGATGACCAGGCCAGCCTTTTCCGGGCCCAATCCTGGTCGGTGGTCTCCTTCATCGTTGAGCAGCACGGCTTGCCGGGGCTGCGACGTTTCATCACCCAGTCCATCTCTTCTCAGGCAGGTACGGGAACCCGTCCTACAGACGACACTGCCGCTAACCTGCACACTGCCCTGGGTGTAGATCCGGAGTCCTTCCTGGCCGAGTGGCAGGAGTACACTCTCGTCGCAGGGGTGCCAGATGACCTGGTGTCGCTGGCCCGGCGCTTTCCCCCCGAGCGTGCCCTGGCCCACGTGGCCATCCTATCAAGTCCCGAGTTCAGCGGGC
The DNA here is from genome assembly GCA_034189605.1 of Chloroflexota bacterium. Classification (GTDB taxonomy): domain Bacteria; phylum Chloroflexota; class Anaerolineae; order B4-G1; family B4-G1; genus JAUWNP01. Next base: position 69,873 of record JAXHUO010000014.1, on the reverse strand, counting down.
GAGAGGCAGGCGCTCCCGGGGCAGACCTGGCCGCTGCCTACATTGCCGAACAATTCGCCTCCCTGGGTCTACAGCCCCTTGGCGGCCCACTGACGGGGACGGCTTGGCTGGGATCATCATCCAGCGGGGTGATAACTAATCTGCAGTTCCCTGGCGCTCCACTGACGAGGACAGAGACCGGCGGACTGGATTACCTGCAACAGTTCCCCATCTCCTATACCCATCTCATCAGCGTCCCCACTCTTATCCTGCTGGACGCCGACGGCACGGGGCTCTACGAATTCACTTACCGCCAGGATTTCCTGGAAAGCGCCGGGGAGGGCATCGCCGAGGGAGAATTGGTGTGGGTACACGCAGAAGACCTGGAAGGGATGCACTTTGGCGGGGCCGTGGTCCTCGAGCGGGACGTGGACGATCCAATCACCCGTGCTGTGCAACTGCAGGATCACGGCGCGGGAGGGCTGATCGTCGCTACCGATAAGGAGTCCAGGCACTTTCAAATGGGCCGCGTCCGCCAGTCCGGCGGGTATGGAGACTCGCTCCACGAGTCGGAGGTCGTTATTCCTGTGTTCGAGATCACCGGCCCCGCCTTTGAGATCCTGCTGGAGCAGTTGGGGATCAGGCATCGGGATCTTTCGTTCGCGCCCCCCGCGTTTCCACTTGGCATACAGGTGCAGCAATCTCTCGTGCGTTCCCCTATCACCACCACCCTCACTGCCAATGTTCTGGGCCTTCTCCCGGGGGACGACCCCGATTTGGCGGACGAGATACTCATCGTCGGCGCTCACTATGACCACATAGGCCAATCGCAGGATGGCCTCTACTTCCCTGGCGCTAACCGGAATGCGTCCGGTGTGGGAGTCTTGTTGGAGACGATACTGGTGTGGCAATCGGCGGGCTACCGTCCCGCCCGCAGCGTGCTTTTTGTCGCCTGGGGCGCGGAGGAGTTGGACAGTGCCGGCGTCACCCACTACCTGGCTCACCCGGTCCTTTCTCTGACGCAGACGGTGGGCGTGATCGCGCTGGACAGCATCGGAAATGGCAGAGGCTACCAGCTGCTGTTCTACGGCACGCAGGGGAACGACCGGCCACTGATGCACCAGGGCCAGGCCTGCACCGCCGAACTGAACCGGCGGGCGCAACGTCGGGTTGGCACCGGCGAAGGCTGGCATACCCTTTTCAATTCCACGGGTATTCCCACCATCAAGTTTATCTGGGACGAGGCGGAAAAGGATTTTTACCTGCCCACCGATACCGCCGATCGTATAGACCCTGACCGGTTGGCCTTTGGCGGCGAAATCCTGACTCTGCTCTCCTCGTGGTTGGCGGGCCGGTAGGCGGCACTGCCCTTGGTCGTATCTTCCTGCCATTGGTGAGAGGCATGGATTCGACCAGGATGATGGGAAAATAGGTCAGGCTATCTGATGGATCAGAGAGGATGCTGATCGTGGCTGTGGCGACGTTGGAGTAATCGGCGCCGTCGTATGCCCGGTAGGTAAAGTTGTCGCTGTGCACCTCGCTGCCGTTGTGTGTGTAAGTGAAGGCGCCGTTGGGAGTGAGGGTCAGGGTGCCGTGCAGAGGACTGCTCGATAGGGTGGCCGTGAGTGTGTCACCAGCGTCAGTGTCGGTGTCGTTGCCGAGCACGCCGGGGGCAACTACGATGAGCGTGTCCCCCTCGCCGACCGAGTAGGTATCGTCGTTGGCTACCGGCGGTTCGTTAGCCGGGCAATGGTCAATCTCATAACTGTCAAAGACGTCGCCGTTGGTGTCTATCGCATCTATACGCAGCCAGCAGTCGTTGATCTCCACCTTCAAAAAGTGGTTGATGGTGTTTCTGGAGGCAGTGAACCAATCGCCAAACGCAGGGTACAGAGGTGCCCCGCCGCCACCTGTGACGTAATAAACCACGCCTCCATCCTGGGGAGTGGTGCAGGTGTTATTGGAGATGGGGCAGGTGCGCTCATAGTGGTGATCGTGTCCGTTAAACACGACACTCACACCATAGGTTTCAAAGATGGGCACCAGGTGGGTTTGCACCTCACTCGTGCTGCCGTGGAGACCGGAACTGTAGGATGGGTGGTGAAAGAACACAAACTTCCAGGGCTGCGTGCTGCTTTGCAAGTCATTCACCAGCCAGTTGTACTGGGCGCTGCCGGTGTTATAGTCCTGGTTTGTGTCTAATGCTACAAAGTGAGCGTTCCCCCAGTTGAGGGAGTAGTATTCCTCCTCGTCGCCGGCAGGCGCGTTCTCCGGCAGGTAATAGACATCGGTGTACCCCTGGTACCCGCAACTATCGCCGTGCAGTTCGTGATTCCCCAGGCTGGGGTAAAAGGGGACATGTCCCATGCTCTGCCGGTACAGGTCGAAATAAGCCCGGATGTACTGATTCCACGTGCTATTGTCACCAGAGCAGATACCACCTGCAAAGACAATGTCGCCAGTGTGGAGGGCCAGGTCAATGCTGTGCTGCTCCATCTCGGCGGCCACGTCCAGAGCCTCCTGACTCGGAGGTGAACTTTCGCCGTCAGGCCGGCTGTCACCCAGGGCGGCAAAGGTCAGCCGGGACGTGGTAGATGCGGGCGCTGTGGTGAAGGTGACCTCCGACCAGGGCGTCACATCGTGGCCGCCTGTGTATGCTTTGTAATAGTAGGTGGTATCCGCCGTCAGGCCGGTGATAGTGGCCGCGTGCCAGTATTTGCCGTCGTAGGTGCTGTCGGTGGCAGTTACTATGTTGCTATAGCCCAGGTCGAGGCTGTAGTGGACGTAACTGGCCCCAGCGGTGTCTGTGGCCCACGAGATAGTCGCCGAAACGGTGGTGGTTTCGCCGAGGTATGGATAGACCAGCAGGGTGGGAGTCTTGTTCTCTCTGATTGTCAGGGGATTATCATCAGCCAGAGCAGGCAGAACGCTCCCAGACCCCATCCCGCCTCCCAAACTCCCATCCCTCATCCCGCTTCCCAAACTCCCATCCCCCGTCCCGCCTCTCACGCTCACAGCCTCCGTCCCGCTTCCCAAACTCCCATCCCCCGTCCCGCCTCTCACGCTCACAGCCTCCGTCCCGCCTCCCACGCCCCTATCCCCCGTCCCGCCTCCCAAACTCCCAGCCCCCGTCCCGCCTCCCACGCTCCCAGCCCCCGTCCCGGGGGCGGGTCTGCAAACACCCCCGCCTATGGCACGCCCCCATCCTGGGGGCTCAGAGCAGTTTGCAGCGGGGACGATCTCTGCCGTCAAATTCAGCAGAGCCACTATTAACGCACAGACAATGAATATCCTCTTGGTTTTCACAGTAATACTCGCCAGGTGGCCGCTCACAAAAACTCTGTGACGCTCACCCGTGTATAGATCTCCCGCTGCTCCAATTCCTTGAAAAAGGGCACAGGGTCGAGCACCGCCTCGGGAGGATGGACGCCTGGCGGTATGCGCCCCTCGGCTAACCAGATGGCGGCACGGGCCGGGGCAACGCCCGTGGGAAGCGCCCCTTTGCAAGTAAGAGTTCCCAGCCGGTAGGTCATCTCTTGCCCATCCTTGATCCCTCGCACCTCGGTGACAATCTCCTTGGTCCAGTCTGGAGGCCGGTTCTTGGGCGGGGCCAGGAAATCGGTGATGGGTGGGACATAGCCGGACATCAGCGCCACCAGGAGGTCGCGCGGCACGACTGGCTGCCCCTTTACCTCCACCGGTTCCCGTCCGGCAAAACCAAAGTCCGCCAGTACACGAATTTTCTCCACCGTCTCTTTTGCCATGCCCCAGTAGTTGATCTTGAAGAGACATTCCTTCAATCCTCTGTCGCGGAAGGTGATAGGGAGCGTAGCGACCTCGGAGTGGAGGGAGAGATGCATCGGCAGAAGGCCGAGAGGTGGTGCGAACCAATAGTCCTCAAATTCGCTGAGCGGTTCGCAGGCCACGAACTCTCCATCCCGGTAGACCTGCGGCGACATCGTTAACTCGTCCACGATAGTGGGGACGGCATAAGTGAAGCGGACGTCGTCTGCTGGGGGTGGCTTGATGCCGTCGTAGATGTGAATAGTCTCGATGGTGTCCAGCCGCTCCGCCGCATAGCGGGCCTGGACGTTGGGCACACCTGGCGCGGAGCCCACACCCAGCACCGCGCTCAGCCCTGCCTCGGCGAAGCGGTCACTCAACTCCAGTTGCTTGCGGGTGGTGTGGAAGAGGCCTCCCAGGTCGGTATAGGACGCCTGGGCCTCCAGGCAGGCTCCCATCACCGCCAGATTGGTATAGTAGACGGTTGCGTTGAGGCAGGTGTTCGCTCCTTCGAGCACGCCGACCAGTGCGCCGTGGTCATTCAGATTCACTGGTCTGATAGTTACCTTGGAATTGTCAATAGTCTCTGCTACTATGCGAGCCTGGTCCAGGTCCCGGTCGGCGATGACCACCTCCCTCACCCGCCGGTCGCCCGCCAGGTCCTGCACCGCGATGCAGCCCATCTTCCCTGCTCCACCAAGTACGACGATTTTCACAAGTGTCTCCTTGCTTGACTACAGATGCAGTTCATCCGCCACCCAGCCGAGGGCCAGTTCTTCCAGTTTGGCCCGTGTTGGATGGCCATTCTCGTCCCAGCCGGCCATCTGGTAGTAGAGCGTCTTTGCCGTCTCCACCTCCTCGGAGGTCACCGCCACCCCGTCGCTGCGACCGCCCTCCAGGGGGATCAGCAACTTGGGTGGCACCGTGTCCGCCTCCGTGCCGGCCCCTTCGCGGGCGTTAAAGGCCCGCATGAGGTTCAGTCGTCGCTCACCTACCTTTATCAATTCCCACAGGCTGGCGTTCCATCCGGTGACCGCCCGCACCGCCTCCACCAACTGGCTGGGGCCGTAAAGGTGCCAGGACGGACCGAAGACGAACTGGCACACGCACACGCTGTCCAGGCAACTGTAGAGGTACTGGGTGTAAAGGGCGTAACGCACCTTTTCCGCGTTCAGCACATTCGATGGCTGGGGGTCCAGGAGGCTCAGTTCGGCCATCCGCTCCGGGTACCATTTGTAGGATGGATCGTGCTCACTGGACTCGTGGTCCGCGCCAAAGGGGTTGACGGCGTAGATGAGAGCCAGGCTCCGCTTGACCTGGGGCATGTGGGCGGGGAGTTCGTGGCTCTTCACCGCCACCACCAGGTCTCGGCCCACGCCCAAAGCCTCGGCGGCGCGGGCAGAGCCCTCACCCAGTACGCGTCCGAATCCCTTCCGCTGGCCGATCCGCTCTACCATCTGCACCAGCGCTTTGGCATTGCCAAACCGTAGGACAACGCCGTCGGTGTCCTCCAGTGTGATCAGTCCCCGCTCGAAACAGTCCATCGCCCAGGCGACCGTCGCGCCGCACGAGATGGTATCCATTCCGTACATGTTACACAATTGATTGGCGCGGGCAATCGCCGCCAGGTTGGAGACGGAGCAGTAAGAGCCCATTGTAGCGAGGGTCTCGTACTCGGGGCCGCCGTAGCGGGGATCCACCAGGAATGGCCCCTCGGTCACTTCTACCACCCGTTTGCAGCGTACTATGCAACCGAAGCAGGTATCCCGTTCTTTGAGGATGGTGTCGGCCATCCGTTGGCCGCTGATGGCTCCGGCCCCCTCGAAGGTGCCGCTGGACCAATTGCGGGTGGGCAGGCCACCGCTCTTGTCCTGCGAGAGCACGACCTCGGCAGTGCCCAGTAACCCCATACCATATATGTCCGATTCCTCAAAGTGGTCGGTTCCCCATTTTGCCAGCGCCCTTACCCCCTTTGGGTCGGCCAGTTTAGGACGGTTGCGCCCCCGCACAGCGACGGCCTTGAGGTTCTTGGAGGCCATCACCGTGCCCATGCCGGTGCGTCCGTTGGCTCGATTGGCGTTGCTGATGAGCGCACCGAAGCGCACCCCGTTCTCGGCAGCCGGGCCACACTGGAGAACCTGGATGTGCCGGTCTCCCAGTTCTTCTCGGATGCTGTCCTCCACGTCAGCGGCAAAGTGTCCCCAGAGGTGGGTGGCGTCTCGCAGTTCTACCTCCCCGTCGTGTACCCACAGGTAGACGGGCTGCTCGGCCCGCCCGTAGATCACGATGCCGTCGAATCCGGCGGCCTTGAGTTCCGCTGGCCAGAATCCTCCAGACTGCGAGTCTCCCGCCAGGCCGGTGACGGGGGACTTGGCCGTGGCGGTGACGCGAGACTGCCCGGGGAAGGGCGCGCCAGTCACCACACCGACCATTAGACTCAATGTGTTCTCCGGCCCCAGTGGGTTGGCCCTGGGCGGGGTGTGCTTCACGAGGTAGTAGGTTCCCATTGCACTTCCGCCCATGTACTTCCGGTAGAAGGTCTCTTCTGGTTCCTCTACCTCCAGGGTCCCCGCTGTCAGGTCAACGTGCAATATCTTGCCGTGGTATCCGTAAGACATGATAAATCTCCTCTGTGATGCGTAGAGCGCGAGACGCGTTTTTTTCTTGCGCCTCACTTGCCCTGTTTCACGTCTTTGACCGCCTCTTCGAACGCCGTCAGTGTCTCGGCGATGTCCTCTTCACTGTGGCTGTAACACAGGAACCAGGGTTCCCGGCCGTCGCTGTCGGGCATGACCCCTCTCTCAATCAGGGCCATTGCCAGCCGTTCGTAGAGGTCAGCGTCTCCTCCATAGTAGCTCCGGAAATCAGTTGGCTCCTCGTCTACCCCTAGAATGAGACTAAACATTGGTGGCAGGCCTGTGACAAAGTGGGGGATGTCGGCCTGTGTTAGAATATCGTGCATACCGTCCATCAGTTGCTGCCCGCGCTGGAAGACAGTCTTGATGATGGGTTGGTTCTCCAGTATCTCCAACGTGGCGTCCGCAGCCGCGACACCGACGGCGTTCCCGGTAAAAGTGCCCCCGTGGGCTACTCTGCCGTACTCTATGACGCCCATCATCCTCCCCTTCCCCCCGATCGCTGCAATAGGAAAGCCATTGCCCATTGCCTTGGCGTAGGTGACCAGGTCAGCCTGCACGCCAAAGTACTCCTGTGCCCCACCAGGTGCGATGCGGAAGCCGGTCTTTACCTCGTCAAAGATGAGGACGATGCCGTACCGGTCGCACAATTCGCGGATCTTTTCCAGCCAGCCGGGCCGGGGCAGAATGCCCGCGGCGTTTCCCAGCATCGGCTCTACGATTATAGTCGCCAGTTCGTGCCAGCGGGCCTCTACCGTCTCCTCCAATCGCTCAAAGTCGTTAAAGGGCAGGTTGATGACATAGTGCCGGATTCCTTCCGGGATGCCGGAACTGGACTGGACGTTGATGGGATTGCGCCGAGAACCCAGCGCGCTCGCTGGCGTCGAGGCGGTGGAGAAGAGGACATAATCGTGCATGCCGTGGTACTGGCCCTCGAACTTTATGAACCGCTCTCGCCCGGTGTAGGCGCGGGCGAAACGCAGAGCGTGCATCGTCGCTTCTGTGCCAGAGTTGGACAGGCGGACTTTTTCCACGCCGGTCATGCGGACGATCCGCTCCGCCACCTGAACCTCCAGGGGTGTTGTCCAGGCAAAGAGCGTGCCGTCTTTGATGGCCCCCGTCACGTGCTCCACCACCGGCGGGTAGGCGTGGCCCAGGATGATGGGGCCAAAGGCCAGCCGGTAGTCAATGTACCGGTTGCCGTCTGCGTCCCAAATGTGGGCTCCTGTCCCGCGTTTTATTATCAGGGTGTCCTCATCCCCCCAGTAACGGAAGTTGGAGTTGACGCCGTAGGGGATGAATTGTTTTGCCTGCGCAAAAAGCGCGTGTGTCTGTGTCAGATCGCGTTTCATATTCTCCTCCATAGTTTTCTACAGTACCTTTTCAAAAAGTGAGGGTGAGACCTCCGAGGTTTACAAATCTGTGCTCCTCAGGCAATTGTCGGCGGCACGTTGCTTGCTTTCCAGACCAGATGCACAGCCCAAACCTCGGAGGTCTGTCTCCCGTTTGACGGCTTGCGTTTCGCCTCACGCCAGATATCCCTCCTCCACAATCTCTTCTTCTACCGCTATTCCACGCCGGGCCAGTTCGACGAAAAATGGCTTTGTGGGGAAGCCAAGTTCTGGCGGGATGACTCCCTGGCCAGTGGTCTGCCCGTGGGCGATCATCTGAGCCCCGATGGAGAGGGGGATGCCCACGTTTTTAAAGTAGGCTGACTCTCCTCCCCATTCCTCCTGCGGCGGGTGCTGGCTGCGGTAGGTGCAGGTCACCCGACGACCAGCCCGCTCGCCTGCCACCTCGACCACCAGTCCGTAGGCCCAAATGGGGTTCTGCTTCGAGAAGGCGCTCTGTGCCAGCGCTGCTTGCATCACTTTGATAGAGGATGTTTCGGCATCCCCGACGCGAACCGGCTGGCTGGAGAGCAACCCTCCGCGCATCAGTGCCCCCATCAGCGCCATCACGTGGGGTGGGAAGCAGCCTCGCACGGCTGCCCGGCGCAGTTCTGGGAAGGAGCGAGGGAGTGTGTTAGACTCGTCGTGAGGTACGTAATAGACCTTCTGTTCGCCGATGTGGTCGTGGAAGCGGACCACCCGTTCCCCAGAAAGGGGTGGGGTGGGATGCCAAGTCCCATCTTCGAAATAGACCTCTGCTCGATCTTCCTCCTCAGGGTTGAACTCCCAGAGTGTCGTCTGCAGCAGCCCCGGGGCTGGGGCCAGGCAGCGGAAGGCAGCGAAAAAGATATCCACCGCCTCCATTCGATCCAGCACCTCGGATGCCCGCCTGACCATCATATTGGTGATGCCAGGGGTGGCTCCCACGCCGGGGACGAAGAGCATATCCTTCTTCAGCGCCTCTGCGTGGAGGGCGAACTGGGGGTCGTCGCTGGAGAGATCCAAACCATTCACCCCTGTCTCCACGCAGGCCTTGTTGACAGGATAATCATATTTGAAAGGCAGTCCATTGACGACTACGTCGAATGCGGGGAACAGCCGCAGCATCCCCTCATAGTCGCCAGCGTCGAATTGCATCACCTGGAGGCGCGGGTCGCCAATTTCCTCGATCAATGCCTGGGCTGCCGCCATGTTACAGTCAGCGACGATGATCTCCTCAAAGTCGCTGTATTGGGCCAGGTCGCGGGTGGTCTCCTTACAGACCGCTCCGGCACCGCCCAAGACCAACGCACGCATATCTTGCCTCCTCAGTTATGACATTTGCGCATGTATGGATGCACAAATGATTGCGAATATATATCACGCTTGGCGTATCACTTTACCCAAACCCAGCACCCGCGCCCGCCGATAGACCTCGGGCAAGATGGCGGCGTACTCTCCCCAGATGCCCAGGGCAATGTAAACGATCACTTCGTCGGGTGACTCGCGGCCCGGCCTCCGCCTCCCCACTTGCCGATACCTTTGGTCAGTTCAATGCCCGGTGTGTATCACCCGCACCGGCCCGGGCAGCACACGCAGGACGGGATAGATGACCACGAACGAGCCCAGGAGCGTCAGCGCCACCGCCGGAAAGTCGAACCGATCGTGCCAGCCCGACGACAGCCAACCCCCGCAGCGCATCAATAAACGATAGCCGCTTCATTACTCAAACGATTCAGGCCAGGGCACAGGGAACACCGCCTGTGCGGATTCCTCTGTACTCTTGTCCCCTTGTCTTCCCGTCTCTCTGTCTCCCCTATCTTCCTATGATCCAGCTGCCTTCACCTCGGTCCAGAGCCGTTCGTACAGCGGTGTGGCGTCGCCCACGTCTTCGAGCCACTCTAACTTTTCCATCACGTCCGGGGGCGGGTAGATGGCTGGCTCCTCCAGGATCTCCTCGTCAATGAATTCTTCGGCCGCAGAGTTGGGGGTGGCATACCAGGTGAAGTTAGAGTTTGCCGCCGATACCTCTGGGCGTAGGAGATAGTTGATGAACAGTTCGGCAGTGTACTTGTTGGGCGCGCTGGTGGGAATGCAGAGGTTATCTGCCCAGATGACTCCTCCCTCCTTTGGAATGCCGTACCAGATGCGCTCGTCTTCCTCCGCAACCATAAAAATGTCGCCGCTCCAACTGTGGGCCATCACCGTCTCATCAGCGCTCAGCAGATCCTCGTATTGCTCCGCATCATAGGCATAGATCCATTCCTTCTGCTGGATCAGCAGGTCGCGGGCCTCGATCAGTTCTTTTTCGTTGGTGCTGTTCAGGGAGTAACCCAGGTACTTGAGCGCCGCGCCCATGCTCTCCCGCACGTCGTTCAGCATAGTGAACTGGCCCGCATACTGGGACGCCAGTTCGGGATCGAACAGGTAGGCCCAACTGTCGGGTGGTTCATCAAAGACATCCCCGTTGTAGCCGATCCCGGTGGTCCCCCACAGGTAGGGCACGCAGTAAACCATCCCTGGGTCGTAGGGTGGGTCTGCGAACTTGGGGGCGATGTTGCCGATGTGGGAGAGGTTCTCGTGGTTCAGTTCCGCCAGCAGTCCCTCTTCGATCATGATTTCGACCATATAGTCAGAAGGGACGATAACGTCATAACCGGCGGCGCCAGCCTGCAATTTGGCCAGCAGTTCTTCGTTGTTGGCAAATGTATCCTCTACCACGTGGACCCCGAACTCGGTCTCGAAATCCTCCAACACCTGGGGCTCTATGTACTCGGACCAATTATAGAGGTACAGTTCTTTCGCCAGTTCCTCCTCCTTGCCGCCACAGGCAACCACCAGCACTGCCAGGATACTCACAACCAGGCATACGGCCATCGAACGCCGGACAAACCCTCTTGTGTTCATTGTTCCTCCTTTCGTAACTGCTTGTCTCATATCTTGCCGCTTTAGGTTTTACGTTTCGCGTTCACCCATCACACGTCTTCGATCCCTGGTCCACCTCCTTTCTGCAGGAGTGCAGATAATAACACCAGGCCCATCGAAGCGACCAGCATTATGCTGGAGAGGGCGTTAATCTCGGGCGTGACGCCCAGTTTGACCATTGAGTAGATACGCAGGGGCAACGTGGTGGAGCCAGGGCCAGAGGTAAAGAAAGTGATGACAAAATCGTCAATCGAGAGTGTAAAGGCCAGGAGCGCCCCACCCAGGATGCCCGGCATAATCAGTGGCAGCGTGACCCAGCGGAAGGTCTGCCACTCGTTGGCGTACAGGTCTTGCGCTGCCTCCTCCAACGTGATATCGAAATAAGCCAGCCGGGCTCGTACCACCACAGCGACGAAGGAGATATTGAACGCAACATGGGAGATAATGATGGAGACCAGGCCCAGCTGGATGTGCGCCAGGATGAAAAATAGCAGCAGCATCACTGCCATGGCAATATCGGGGATGATAATAGGGAGATAAAGGAGAGCGTCAAAAGCCAGTTGCCCCCAAAATTTGTTCCGTTCCATCGCCAGGGCCGCCATCGTGCCAAAGATGGTGGAGATGAGTGTGGAACAGCCAGCCACGATGAGCGTGTTCTTGAGCGCCACCCTGATGGCCTCGTTTGAAAAGAGACTCGCGTACCACTGCAGGGTGAAACCCCGCCACGTGCCTGAAGCGTACTTGGATGCGTTGAAGGAAAATATCACCAGGATAACGATGGGCAGGTAGAGAAAGATGTACCCTGCCACGCCATGGGCTGTGAGCAGGCGGTTCGACCATTGACCTTTGCGCCTTTTTCTGGCCCTGGTAGTTTCCATCACCCGCCCCCTTTCCGTCAACGCCCTATTCCCTTCCCAGGCGGAAGTAAACCAAAGTCCCGATTAACATCACAGCCATCAGCGCGATGGAGATGGCAGAGCCGAAGGGATAGTCACGCGCAGACATGAACTGAGAATAGATGACATTGCCGATCATTACAGACTTGGCCCCGCCCAACAGATCGGGGGTGACATAGGCCCCCAGCGAGGGAATAAAGACCAGAATCGAACCGGCCACAATCCCCGGCATCGTCAGCGGGAGGATTACGCGCATAAAGGACTTGAACCGGTTGGCGTAAAGATCCTGTGCCGCTTCCACCAGAGAGAAATCAAATTGCTCAATAGAGGCATAACACGGCAGAACCATGTCTGGCAACCATCCGTATACCAGCCCGACGATAATTGCCCCGTCGGTGCCAAAGAGGTGCAACGGCGAGGCGGTCGCCTCCAGCAGTGGCCCCCAAATGGGCAGAGGCACCGCCAGCGATGCCTGCGCTAAGAAGCCGTGCAGCGTGGTGGTCCAGATGGTGTTGACCACCCCCTGGTCCCGCAGGATCAGCAGCCAGGCATACGTTCGGATCAGAAAGTTGGTCCAAAAGGGGATCATCAACAGTAAGAGCAGCCCGTTGCGCTGGCTTGGTGGGCGGGTGGCGATAAAGTAGGCCAGGGGATAGCCCGCCAGCAGGCAGATCACTGTTGTGACCAGGGCAACGACGATGGTGCGTCCAAAGATGCGCAGGTACAGAGGGTCGAAGAAGCGAGCATAGTTCTCCAGCGTCAGGTCCCAACGGACACCCCCGTAGGTCCCTCGCTGCCCGAAACTGATGGCCAAGACCAGCAGGAGGGGCACCAGGAAAAAGACGATGAGCCAGAACAGGCTGGGGGAGATCAGGAAGAGCAGTCGCCAAGTCTCTCGTCGCGAACGGATCTGGCCCTGATCCTGTCGAAGAGGTCGGTCTGCCATCGTCTCCTCCTACGCCGTGAGAATCCGGGCAGATTCAGGCTGCCATTGGAGGTGAACCTGCGTTTCCACCGGGAACCGCACCGCGTCACCGTCACCCACGTTTTGCTGGCGCACGGTCACAATCGTCTTTTCCGTGAGCCGCACCAGGTAGCGCGTGTCGGTGCCGGTGTAGACGATTTCTTGCACGATGCCCGGCACGGCCCGAGGGTCGGGCGACTCGATGTGGAGGGAGATTTTCTCTGGACGGATCGCTACCGTGACATCCTCTCCCATGCCCACCCCTCTCTCCATGGGCACGTGTAGGGCCAGCACCCCATCAACTATCACCACCACCTCGTTGGCCTGCCGCCCTTTTACCTGCCCTTCCAGAAAGTTCGTCTCGCCGATAAAGTCGGCCACGAACCGCTCAGCCGGCCGATCATAGATCTCCTCTGGCGTGGCTACCTGGAGCACGCGCCCGTGATTCATGACCGCGATGCGGTCTGACATCGTCAGTGCCTCCTCCTGGTCGTGGGTCACGTAAACGAATGTGATCCCCACCCGGTGCTGGAGGGCCTTTAGTTCCAGTTGCATGGCCTTTCGCAATTTCAGGTCGAGAGCACCCAGTGGCTCGTCCAGCAGGAGGACCTCAGGCCGGTTGACCAGTGCCCGCGCCAATGCCACGCGCTGTTGCTGGCCGCCGGAGAGTTGGTCGGGCTTGCGGTTCTCCATCCCCGGCAGTTGGACCATCTCCAATGCCTCCAGGACGCGCTGCTGGATCTCTGCCTTTGAGACCTTGCGCATCTCCAACCCGAAGGCGACATTTTGAAAGACGGTCATGTGGGGGAAGAGAGCATAGTTCTGGAAGACAGTGTTGACCGGCCGGTGGTAAGGCGGGATCTCCCCTTGCAGTTTTTCACTGATGTAGACCTCACCCGCCGTGGGCAATTCAAAACCGGCGATGAGGCGCAGGGTCGTGGTCTTGCCACACCCAGATGGTCCCAGCAGCGAGAAGAACTCGCCATCACGAATAGAGAGTGTGACCCTATCCACCGCTACGACTGGTCCGAAATGCTTGCTGACCCCTTTCAGTTCAACGGCATATTCCAGCATAAGCACCCCTCCAGCGAAAAAACCGGCCTGACTATAGATCTGCCTCCGAGGCTTCCAGGTGAGTGTGGGGTCTGCGGTCCATCTGGGGCGGTTCCGCCTCGCCCCAGCGGTACGACAGTTTGTACATCTTGAGGGTCATAAAGGTTTGGGTCCGTTCCACCCCCGGAACCTGCTGCAGTTCCTGGCTGAGGAAGGAGACGAAATGGGCCATGTCATTGCAATAGACCTCGACGAACAGATCAAATTCGCCGGAGACCATAAAGAGATAACTGACTTCGGGGAATCGGGCGATCTGGTGGGCCACGGCGTCAACCTGGCCGGCCTGAACCGTGACGCCGATTATCCCCGCCGCATTCCATCCCAGGAACTGTGGTTCCACAACGGCGACGATTTGCATCACATCGCTCTCGGTCAGCCGCTTGACGCGCCGGCGCACCGTGCCCTCTGAGATGCCCAACTTGGCAGCGATATCGGTGAACGGAACCCGTCCGTCGTACTGAAGACAAGCGATAATAGCCCGATCTGTCTCGTCCAAATGTACCATTTCCTCGCCGCCTTTTTGTGTCTGGGACCCTTTATTATTCTATACGAATTTCGTGATAAAGTCAAGTAAGGCAGTGGTTTGTCGTCTCGAAATCAAATAAAGTTACGAAATTCGTACATGGCCCAAGTTCATTTTTCCTGTTGACTTTTTCCCTCCATTTGCGATATACTATGTGTATGTTATACTCAGGTGCAACGCACTTCAGAAAGTGCGTTGCACCTGATGAAAAGGAGGGGATAATGAATACAACCTTACTCAACGATTTTCGCCACCAGGTCCGCGGCTGGGCCGTTACTAGCCTGACCGTGCTGCTAGGCTTGCAACTCATTCGTATGCTGTTCCCCAGCCTCGTTGGCTATCTGCGAGACGCGCGGGACGTAGACGCGCTTTACCTGGCACCCATCGTGCTGGGGATATTCGTCATTGGCTTTCTGGCTGGTCTGGTGCGGCGGGTGGCCGGGCCACAGTTGGCCCTCTGGGTCACGGCCGGTGGCGTGGGCCTGGTGCGGCTGGCTGAACAAGTCTCTATCTCCCCTAGTCTGGATCTGGTGCTTTCGGCCATCGGGACGGCCCTGTTTCTCCTGTTCATCCCCAACGGTCTGGGAGCGGCCAGAAGCAGGGGTATAAAAGGTACCACACAATTCGGTTTCGCCTTTCTGCTTGGCCTGGCCGCCGATACCGCCATCCACATCGGAGCGCGCACCCTGGACCTCTCCTGGTGGTCAGGCATCATCCCCATACTGATCGTGGCCCTGCTGGCAGTTGGTTTGTTCGCCGCACTGCGCGCCAGTGTTTCTGAAACCGATCCGCAGACCGGTAGTGACGGAAGTTGGGGGCGCAGTTTTGCACTGGTCGCGCTCGGTCCGTGGCTGTTTCTGCAGTTCCTGGTCTACCAGAACGTCGCCCGTGTCTCTGCCTTGACTGGCTGGGAAACGCCCGCCGCCGGTGCGCTGGTGGTGCTGGGCAATACGCTGGGCCTGGCTGTCGCGGCCTGGGTGGTGTGCTCCCGTTTGATGACCTCCGGCACGGCGATTGTCGGTGGCCTGCTGTTGGTTGCTTCGCTCGTCTATGCCGAGCCCACCGGCATAATGGGTGCGTTGCTCCTGTTTGCGGGACAGATCCTGAGCCTGACCCTGGCGATGATGCTTTTTGCCGGGCTGGGCCGGGATACGGCTCGAACCGGGCTGGCCCGCACCACGGTTGCCAATGGCGTCGGGCAGATTCTGCTGGCGCTGCTCACCTTTCTGTACTATGTGACGTACGACATCCCGCTCGGTTTCCGCGCCCAGGTGTTGCTGCCGCTGGCCGCGCTCCTGGTGGGGATTGGAGCCCTCATCGCCAGCCGTGGCCAGTCCGGTCAGGGTAAGGAGCCACCCAATTACCAGCCTGCCATCGCCGCTTTGTTGCTGCTCATCTCTCCGCTCGCGCTGGCGCTCACCTGGAGCAGGCCGCAGGCCATCCGGCCGGACCCGGCCAACACCGCTATCCGGGTGATGGACTATAACGTGCACAATGGCTTTAACACCGCTGGCCGCCTGGATCTGGAAGCAGTGGCGCACATCATCGAGGAAAGCGGGGCGGACGTGGTCGGTCTGCAGGAAATCTCGCGCGGCTGGCTGATCTGGGGAGGTGTGGATATGCTCACCTGGCTGTCCCAACAGCTGGACATGCCATACGTCAGCGGCCCGACCAGCGATGCCCAGTGGGGCAACGCCGTCCTCAGCCGTTACCCGATTGTGAGCGCAGAGACCTTTTCCCTGCCGCCGGATGACGTGCTCTTATTGCGTGGTTACATCGTGGCCGAGATAAACGTCGGCGCTGGAACCCTGACCCTGATTGACACCCATTTCACTCACCGTGGCAGGAACTATGCAGTTCGAGAATTGCAGGCGTCTGCGTTGGTCAGCGCCTGGGACGGCGTTTCCTCCGTCGTCATAGTGGGTGATATGAACGCGACGCCTGATTCCGACGCCATGCAAACCCTGTCCGGTGTTGGACTGATCAACGTTGCTGCAGAGATCGCGACACTGCCCGTTCTCACATCACCAGCAGACAACCCCAGCCGCCAGATTGATTACATCTGGGCCAGTCCTGACCTGGGCTTTGAGGATCTGGAGATCGTTCAAACCACCGCTTCTGACCATTTGCCGGTGGTTGCTACGATTGTTTTGCCATGAACAGATTTGGCCCGCACCAGCCATTCCTGAGCCAGTTCACGTACCGGGTCGCGCATATAACACCTTTCCCTCGCGGCCTACCGTGTGGGTGAAACTGCCGGGGACCGATTGATAGCGGGCGAACTCCTCCGGGGTATAGACCAGGATGTCCATCGGGAGACCCATGCCCCAGAAGATCCGGCGTACCTGCGCATACCGTTGAGGACGGGGTAGGCTAGATTCCTGGATGATCAGGAGATCAATGTCGCTCTGGGGATCGCGCTCGCCCCGCGCCCAAGAACCAAAAAGGATGATCTTCTGCGGACGGATCGCCTCCGTTATTCTGGTCGTGATCGTCTGAAGAAGTTCTTCGTTCACAGCGATTGGCCTGTCCACAACGATTTTGTTGTAGCATACTTGGCGTGGGAATGCAAGAGTGCTATACTATGCAGAAGGCTCTATGCCCGATGAAAACCTACACGTTTCACGTGAGTCTGCCTGGCACGGGCCGGGTGTGGCGTAAGATTGAGATGCGTGCCGACCAGACGCTAGAGGAACTACACTGTATCGCCTACCTGAGGATGTTACGCCGTGGGGAGAGCCCATAGCCGACGAAGAGGATTGGCCTGAACCCACCCCCGAGGAGCGTGAACAAGCCCTCCACGCGCTTTTCGGAGAGACGGATATGACCCTGGAAGAGATGCAGGCTCAGATGGACGCTTTCTGGGAGGAGATGCTTGTGGGGGAGTATAAGGGGCCTGGCAACGTCCAGACCACGACGCTTGGGGAACTGGGCTTGCAGCCCAGTCAGGAGTTCCTGTACCTCTTCGATTACGGCGACGAGTGGCGCTTCAAGGTGCGCGTATACGCGATCAATCCCGACGCACCGGAAGGGGAGTACCCTCGCATCGTCGAATCGGTCGGCGAAGCGCCGGAGCAGTACCCAGATTGGGGGTAGACGATCTGCCCACGCCGGAGATCAAAGCCTACCGCTGCGGGCATATCGTCATTGGCGGACAGGCCCACGGCAAGGATGCCATCATCTTGCCGGAGCGAGTGAAAAGAACATAAGGGCATCTGCCCCGGCTTGCTCAAAGAACGTGTCCGTGGTACACTTTTTTCAGGCAGGAGGAAGCGGAAATGAATGTCCTGAAAGCGAATAGTTACGAGACTGTTCTCAAAACCATCCACCAATGGTCACCAGACAGGCGTTTCGCCCTGGTGCGGGATGTCATCAACACTCTGGCGCCAGAAGTGGTGACCTCTCGACCCAGGCGCAAGACCCTGGAAAAGGCACTCGGACTTTTGGCTACGAGCCGGTCTGCCCCGTCCGACGCAAAAGTCCAGCAGTGGCTGGATGAACGTCGCATGGAGAAGTACGGCTGATGCGCGTCCTGTTCGATACCAACGTCTTGCTTGATGTCTTGCTGAATCGTGATCCTTGGGTTACGGAATCCAGTGCCGTCTGGCAGGCCAATGACGAAGGGCAAATCGTTGGGCACGTCACAGGTTCTCTATGGTCAGGAAAACCCTGCGCCGGATCACCCGCACTGGCTGGCTGGTCCGCCTGACGGCCGGCCGTTATGCCATCGTACTCCTGTCGTCGGGAGACGAAACCACACCCCAGGTCAACTGTTACGTTGTCGCTCAGGAGTTGTTGGGAGAAACTTCCTACTACATCTACCACGAAAGCGCGATGGACGTTCACAACATGCTCACCCGCCCGGTCACGTACGCGTTCCCTTCAGCACTGTGGGGCTGCGGATCGGCTTGAGTGATACCCTACGAGCAGGTAACTGTCAGCGATCTAGAAATGACTGTCCTTGACGGCCTGGCTCGCCTGGACCTGTGCGCTGGGACCGGCCAGGTTGCCACTGGTCTGTGGATACGCCAGGATGATTTTGACTGGAATAGGCTGACGTTCTACGGGATGACGTTGCCCGAGACTCTCCCCGTGCTCAAGCAAGGGGTAGGCCGTCTCATCCGCACCGAGACTGACTGGGGGGTGATCGCCATTCTCGACTCGCGCATCAACACCAAACGGTACGGCCAGCAGATCGTCGCCAGCCTGCCACGCGCCCGCCGGACGCGACGGATTGCGGATGTGAGGAGGTTCTTTGCCGAGGAGACGACGACGAATGTGGGATGAGGCGAGAGGCAAATTGCCCAGTAGACCAGGGAGGCACCTCGGGTGGTTTGCATTGAACTCGACGCACCGTTCACATAAGAAGCCATTGAGACTTGCAGTGCCGTGTTCTTGTCGCTTGTCGCCCTCCGCACTCCGGGAGAGTAGTCTCTTGAACATTAGACTTGTCAGTTGCACAAAGAGGAATCTGGATCATCCTTGTCCTGCGCGTGATCTCTACACGGCATCGGCTCTGTTCCGCAAGGCCCGTGCGTACTGTGAACACCATTACGATGCCTGGTACATTCTCAGCGCCAAGCACGGCTTGGTACATCCCGATCAGGTAGTTGCGCCCTACGACATCACGCTCAAGCGGATGTCGATAGTAGAAAGGTGTGCCTGGGAGCGGCGCCTTTCTGAGCGACTGCGCCGATTGGGCAGTGGCCACATATTCTATGCCCACGCCGGCAAGGACTACATCGTGCATTTGTCCAGCATCTGCCTGGTCAATATCTTGGAGGGACATAGCTTGGGGAACCGCCTGCGCTGGTACAATCAACAGGCAGCAAGGGAGGGATGGGAATGTCCTTGAAAATGGATCCAAAGCGTGCACAGCAAGTCGGCCAGCTACTCCTTGATGCCTTTCACGGTGAGGGGATCTTGGGCGAGATCTCCATGCCGGAGCATCTCCTGCCCCCTGCTGTTGAGAGAGGATCGCGAGAGCACTTGCACTTCATTACTCTGACCGTTGCTATCGACTACATGCGCAACGCGGATGCTCTCTGGGAGGCTTCTCGCCGAACCTATGCAGACCCACAGACCCACTATCTCTACACACCGCGCCAGGTAGCGCGAATTGACACCGGGAAGTTGATCGCTGACATGAAGAAGTACGGCCTGGCAAGGAAGCCGAGGAAAGATGCAGCGATTTGGCAGACCATCTGTGTCAGTTTGACCCGTCATTTTGATGGGGATGTCTACAACCTCCTGGAGCGAGCCGACTTCAACGCGCTCCTTGCGATAGCGGCCGTTCGTAGTCTCCGTTACCGATTCCCATACCTTAGAGGTCCCAAGATCGGCCCTCTCTGGCTCCGGATGCTGGAGGATAGCTGGCAAGGACGACACCTGGATGGCTTGGATGAGTTGCCTATACCAGTGGACATTCACATCGCCGCAGCCACGGTGATGACAGGTTGCGTGCAGGGGCCTTTCGATGGGTCGTTCGAGGAACTACGGAGCGCCGTGACCGAGGTGTGGTTCGACGCCTGCAAAGGTAGCGAGTACTACCCCCTGCAGTTCGATGAGCCGCTGTGGCATCTAAGCCGTCGAGGATGCCGCAAGACCCGCTGGTTCGCCTGTGAATACCAGCCTCAGTGTCCTGTGGCAGAGTATTGCACTGAGAAAAGACTGGCCAAGGAGGGCAGCTGGGTTTCAATAGCATGATGCGCCGACGGTGGAAGATGCAAAAGGCGGCACATGGCCTCATCCGACGAACTCGGCATCACAGCGACAACGTATACCCTGCCCGTCAACAGCCCGTCGCCGCTCAAATTCGCACGGCTGTACCCGTGGCCGGCGAGAGGATAGGTTGCCAACGTCAGAGTACCTTGGTGCAGCGTGCAGAGGGTTGGCCGGCAGACCGTCGCCAGTCTGCCCCGTGCCCGACGCACGCGGCGGATTGCGGATGTGAGGAGGTTCTTTGCTGAGGAGGCGACGACGAATTCGGAGTGAAGTGAATCAAGTAATGCGAAGTGAGAGAAGCACGAAGAGAAGCGCTCTGGTCAGGGTTGGCGATGACCGAGTAATCTCTACGCGGAGGATTTGACATGTATGTATCACGCATTGTTATCAGGAACTTTCGGAACTTCGCTCACTTGGATGTCAAACTATGTCCAGGGGTGACTTGCATCATAGGAGAGAACAATACTGGCAAGACCAACTTTCTCCGCGCAATAAGACTCGCAGTCGATATGAACCTATCAAGTCGATACCGCCATCTCATTGAGCATGACATCCATAGCAGCATCAATACGTCCACACCCCAGCAGGTCATCGTCGCAGTTGAGTTCACTGGGTATGCCGAACTTACGAATGAATGCGGGTTAGTTGGGTGCTGGGAGGTCGATGAGGACCTCGCCCGTCTTGCTTATCGCTTCCGCCCCAAACAGGCGGTCCGTGATGAGATAGAGGCCGGCGAACGTGAGGGAAACGATTTGACACTTGAGGACGACTACCAATGGGAATTGACCGGAGGTGGGGGCAACGACCCTGCTACTGTTGAGTGGGGCGAGGGTCTAGGAGAAACTGTGAGATTCGGAGATTTGCAGCACTTCCGGGTCGAATTCTTGCAGGCGATGCGTGATGTGCAACAGGATCTCCGCCGCAGTCGCGTGTCACCTCTTGGTCAACTGCTTGCTGCGAGCGACATTCCACAGGATGAAAAGGAAGAGTTTGTACGGATCATACGGGCCGCCAATGATGAAGTCTCCGCTAGCCCAACAATTAGCGACGCTGGAGACGCCATCCAGACTGCGTTCTCCGAGACCGCTGGTGACGCTTTCAGGATGAATACTCGCCTCGGTATGTCCGAGCCTTCTTTTGGGTCCATCTGTCGCTCCCTGACCATACTTCTGTCAAATGAGGCTCTCAGCGACTTTGAGCCAGCGCGAAATGGCCTTGGGTTAAACAACATTCTCTATATCAGCATGCTGCTCGAATACTTCGAGCGGCGTGTCGCTAATCCTAGAACAGCGGGGCAGATCCTGCTAATCGAGGAACCTGAAGCTCATCTCCACCCACAGCTACAGCGCATCCTTTACGAGGTTCTCAGCGAGAAGCCATTCCAGACCATCATCACAACACACAGCACACATATTAGTTCTCAGGCACCGCTAGAATCATTGGTGGTATTGACAAACAAGGGCGTTCCATCTATCGCTTCAACGACACTTGCAAGAGACGCAGGATTCGAGGAGACCGAAGTTGCCGATCTGGAGCGCTATCTCGACGCCACGAGATCGACATTGCTATTTGCACGCAAGGTCATACTGGTTGAGGGGCCTGCGGAGCTTTTCCTGATCCCTGCTCTTGTGAAGCATGTGATGGATGATATTGACCTGGATCGTTTGGGTATCTCGGTAATCCCAATCTATGGCGTGCATTTCGGTGTTTACGCCAAGCTCTTCAGCAGCTCTGGTGTGCCCAAGAAATGCGCAATCGTCGCCGATGGAGATCTTCAACCGGATGACTTGCCACCAGTGGGACCAGATGAAGATGAGCCACCAGAGCCCCCAAGTTTGGCGGCTTTGGCCGGCGAATTCGTGGGAGTCTTCCAATGCCAGACTACCTTCGAGCGCGCATTGACCATTCCCGGAACGCTCCGCCTTCTTGCTGAGGCTGCTAGAGAGTGCGGTGCTCCACGGGTGGCACAGAAGCTATTGGAAGGCTGCGAGATTTTTAACAACAACGGCCTGGATGCATGCGAACGTAGGCAACTTCTCAATGAACTCCGAACAACGGTGCTGAACACCGCAAAGCGCTTTGGTAAAGCGAGATTCGCTCAAGTCGCTTCAAAATACGCCGATCTTGCCGAAGATATTCCGGCGTACATCCGCGATGCAGTCAACTGGTTGATTACTGATGAACCTGACTGACGCTCAACGAGACGCCGTCAGATGTGATGGGAATACATTTGTCGTGGCTTGTCCGGGCAGTGGCAAGACACGAGCCTTAGTAGCTAAGCTACTGCGGTGCCTGGACGAAGTCAGAGACTCAGCACGACGAGTGGCATGTATCACCTATACCAACGCAGCGGTCTACGAGATCGAGAGTCGTTTACGATCTTATGGGAAGATTGGGGATGAAAACTACTGTGACATATCTACGATCCACGCGTTCTGCCTCAATAACATCCTCCGCCACTTTCATTGGAGATTGCCAGACTATACGGACGAATTCACTGTCTTACCGCCGGACAGCGAGCGCTATCGCGAGATCGTTGACTCAGTTCGCAGTGACTATGGATTGAACGCCAGTGCGCGCGACAGATTTGAGCAACTGAATCGAGAACCTGACGGCACGCCAATCACGACGTACCCACTGACTACCGATATAGCATTGGATTTCTGGGAACGCCTGGGGCGAGAGCAATTCATTGACTTTCCCAATATCATATATCTATCCTACTGCCTTATGGTGGAGCAACCGAGCATTGCCCATGCGATTGCTTGTCGGTTTGCCTGGATGCTGGTCGATGAGTTCCAAGACACGTTGGCGCTGCAGGTAGAAATGCTCAAACTCATCGCAGACCGTGGCATCACCAAGTTCTTCCTTGTAGGAGATCCTCATCAGTCCATCTACGGCTTCGCAGGGGCTTGCCCTGACCTGATGGACGAGTTTGCCGACCACATAACTGCCCAACGTAACTTCGAGCTGCTGGGCAATTTCCGTTCCAGCGATCCTATAGTCAAGCACGCAGAGCGATTGTGTCCGCGTGACCCTCCGATGTTCCCGTGCGGCGAGGCAGTGGTTTTCACAGAGGAACCTCAGTACGTCCACGCAGCAACCGCGTTCGAAGCAATCACCGAGCATTATATTCCGGTTCTGAACGATCTGGGAATCGACTATGGCAAGACCGCCATCCTGGCACCGTGGTGGGTGAATCTGTTGCACCTCGGTCGTCAGCTACGTGAGTATGGTATTCCGGTATTTGGGCCTGGTGCGCGGCCGTACAAACGCAGTCATCTGTTTGCCCGACTCGCAGAGCAGATCTGTGCTTATATCACACAGCCTGACCCAAAGCTGATTCCGCGCGTCGAGCGTGAACTATTTCGGCTGATAACCGAGGTGACTGGCTCAACCAACTACAATGTGTATACTTATGCGGGTCGTACAACAGTGTTTCGACTGATTCGGGCAGGAAAGATTTTGTGCAAAGAACATGAGGAAGGTCTTGTCTGGTTAAACGCGGCTGCCAGAGAGTTTGCCACAATTCTGTGCGAGGATGAACTGTTGCCCCAGTCGTGTTGTCATCTCTTGATCGAGTCAGTCAGGGATATAGCACAGGACATAATTGACCGTAGAGTAGACATAGCGAACCTTACCACTGCCGACCTTGGCATGTTTGCGAGCTACGAAAGAAGCGTGAAGCTCCTGACAATGCACCGAGCGAAAGGCCGGGAGTTTGACGCAGTCGCGATTGTGGATTTGAATGATGGTCAAGTTCCCCATTATAACCGCTATAGCCCAATCACTGAGGAGAAGACCGAAGAAGGAAGACGATTGCTCTACGTTGCAATGACTCGTGCGCGCCGTGTTCTAATGTACATTACGGATGATGGGAATTGGAGGAACCCAAGCCGCTTTCTCGGGGAAGGTGAGCTTGGGCTCATCCAATGAGACGTCGCTTTTGCCAGAGCAAGCATCTATGAGACGAATTATCCAATGAGATCATTTGCGCTTTCTAAACATCAACTGGCGCTCATTGAGCGCCCCATCGCGCACGGGCTCTTCCTCACAGGCCCCGCCGGCACCGGCAAGACCACCGCCGCCGTCGGATGGCTCCTCCACCTGCTCGAGTCCGGCGTCTCGGGCGGTTCGATCCTGGTCATCGTGCCCCAGCGCACGTTGGCCTCGCCGTACTATGAGGCGCTCCGCCAATCGTCCGTCCGCGCTGGGGGGCAGGTGACGGTGCTGACCGTCGGCGGCCTGGCGCAGCGCACGGTGGACCTCTTCTGGCCGCTGGTCGCCGAGGACGCGGGTTTCGGGCAGCCCGACGAGCCGCCCACCTTTCTCACCCTGGAGACGGCCCAGTACTACATGGCCCGCCTGGTGCGCCCCTTGCTCGACCAGGGCTACTTTGAGACGATCACCATAAACCGCAACCGGATTTACAGCCAGATCATAGACAACCTCAACAAGGCCGCCGTCGTCGGCTTCCCGTACACCCAGATCGGCAAGCGGCTCAAGGCTGCCTGGTCCGGCGAGCAGAGCCAGCACCGCATCTACGACGAGGCCCAGGCCTGTGCCACCCGCTTCCGCCAGTACTGCCTGGCCCACAACCTGCTCGATTTCTCGCTCCAACTTGAGGTGTTCTTCGAGTATCTGTGGGCCATGCCCCTGTGCCGCAACTACCTGCTGGAGACCTACCCCCACCTTATCGTGGACAACGTCGAGGAGGACACCCCCGTGGCCCACGATTTGCTGCGGGACCATCTACCCCACTGCCGGTCGGCGCTTCTGATCTACGACCAGGGGGCGGGCTACCGGCGTTTCCTGGGCGCTGATCCGGAGGGCGGGCGCGCGCTCAGA
This sequence comes from Chloroflexota bacterium, assembly GCA_034189605.1. Lineage (GTDB taxonomy): Bacteria > Chloroflexota > Anaerolineae > B4-G1 > B4-G1 > JAUWNP01. The sequence continues at coordinate 45,112 of JAXHUO010000014.1, read as the reverse complement.
GACCTGTGCGACGAACAGATTGTTTTTACCGAGTCGTACATCACCTCGCCAGACCTGCATGCCTTTGGGGATCAGTTGGCCCGCAGCCTGAACCGCCCCAAGTCCCCCCTCCCCGGTGCGGGGAGAGGCGGGGGGAGGGGTCCTGGAGACGCGCGAGAGGCCCTGGCCTACGAGCCCCACCGCTACTATCCCGAGATGCTCGACTGGGTCGCCGATGAGATCGCCGGCCTGGTACATGGCCAGTCTGTCCCGCCGGGGGAGATCGTCGTGCTGGCCCCCTTCCTCCCCGGGGCTCTGCGCTTCTCGTTGATGAACCGCTTGGAGGGACGAGATGTCCCGGTCCGCTCCCACCGCCCCTCGCGCGCCCTGCGAGACGAACCGGCCACCCAGTGCCTGCTCACACTGGCCGCCATTGCCCACCCGGAGTGGGGTATCTGCCCCAGCCCGTTCGACGTGGCCTACGCGTTGATGCAGGCGGTTGACGGCCTGGATTTGGTGCGGGCACAACTGTTGACCCGGATCGTGTACCGGTCCGTCGAGGGTCGCCCCACGTTGACTCCCTTTGATCAGATCATCCCCGAAATGAAGGAGCGCCTCACCTTTGTGCTGGGCGAGCGGTACGAACGCCTCCACGCCTGGATGGAGGGCTACATCGCCACAAGTTCAGGGGAGGGGGTGGAATTTGACTTCTTCCTGGGCCGTTTGTTTGGTGAGGTACTCTCGCAAGCGGGGTTCGGTTTCCACCACAACTATGACGCGGGAAAGGTGGCCGCCAATCTGATCGAGTCGGTGCAAAAGTTCCGCTGGGTCACCCAACCCTCCCGCAGGTTAGGTGATGCTGGCAGCGAGACCGACTCAGCGCAAGACGCCTCCTCTACTGGAAGCAGTTCCGCTGCAACCTGCGGGAGAGTCGCGCTGGGCCAGGAGTACATTGAGATGGTGCAGGACGGCGTCATTGCTGCCCAATACATCCACAGTTGGCAACTCCAGCCGGAGGATGCGGTGCTCCTGGCCCCGGCCTATACCTTCCTGATGAGCAACCGGCCGGTGGACTATCAGTTCTGGCTCGACGTCGGCAGTCGGGGTTGGTGGGAGCGGCTGTATCAACCACTCACTCAGCCCTATGTGCTCAACCGGGGCTGGCCACGGGACGCAATTTGGACCGACGCCGACGAGCACGCGGCCCGGCAGGAGACGCTGTTTCGCCTCACCCAGGGTTTGATCCTGTGCTGTCGTCGTAAGGTCTACCTGGGACTCAGCGAACTGGGCGAGCGCGGCCTCGAGCAAAAGGGCCAGTTGTTGCGGGTCATCCAGCGGGTGCTCCGCCGTTTTTAGAACGCGGATAACAGGACATCAACGGATTATCAAAAGTTCACGTTTCACATCCAACGATATGTTCAAACCCAGACCGAAACAGCAAAAAGTACTCGACTATAGAGGCGGCAAGATGGGCGTCTCGGCCGTTCCCGGCAGCGGCAAGACCTATACGCTTTCCTACCTGGCCGCGCAGATCGTCATCAGCGAGAGACTCGATGACGATCAGGAGGTGCTGGTCGTGACGCTGGTCAATTCCGCCGTGGACAACTTTTCCAGGCGGGTGGCGGGCTTTGTCAAGGAGCGTGGATTGTTGCCCAACCTGGGCTACCGGGTGCGCACCTTACACGGCCTGGCCCACGACATTGTGCGCGAGCGGCCGGCTTTGATTGGCCTGTCGGACGACTTTCAGATCGTGGATGAGCGGGAGGCGGATCAGATTCTGCAGGACGCGGCGCTGGCCCACCTGCGCGCTCACTCCTATGCCGCCGACGATTTTTTGTCCCCCGATTTGGACGAGGGCAAGCGGGATTGGGTTCTCCGCACCCAGTGGCCCGATCTGGTGACCGGGGTCGCCCGTAACTTTGTCAGGTTGGCCAAGGACCGGGAGGGCACACCGGATAAACTCCGCGACCGTCTGAACAGACTGGCCAGCCAGCCAACTGACCAATCCCTCCCCCTGGTCGAGATGGGCACCGCCATCTACGCCGACTATCAGCGGGCGTTGCACTATCGTGGCGCGGTGGACTTTGATGATCTCATCCGCCTGGCGCTGCAGGCGCTAGAGTTGGACCGGGAGTTATTGGAGCGGTTGCGCGATCAATGGCCCTACATCCTGGAGGACGAGGCTCAGGATAGCAGCCAGTTGCAGGAGCAGATCCTGCGGCTCCTGGCCGGCCCCAGTGGCAACTGGGTGCGTGTCGGCGATCCCAACCAGGCGATCTATGAGACCTTTACGACGGCCAATCCCCGGTTCCTGCGTGAATTTCTGGAGGAGGAGGACGTCGAAGCGTGTGAGTTGCCCAACTCTGGCCGCTCGACGCAGAGCATCATCAGACTGGCCAACCACCTGATTGATTGGACGCAGGCGCAGCACCCGGTGGAGGCCGCGCGTAATGCGCTGACGCCGCCCCACATTGAGCCTACGCCGCCCGGCGACCCGCAGCCCAACCCGCCGGACGATCCCGGTCAGGTGCGTATCGTCGCCCAAAAGTTCAGTCCGAGCGAAGAACTGCGAGTCGTGGCCGACTCCCTGGCCCGTTGGCTGCCTGAGCACCCGGATGAGACAGTGGCTGTGCTCGTGCCGCGCAATCAGCGTGGTTTCGAGATGGTCGGTGAGTTGAAAAAGCGCGATCTGGAGTACGTCGAACTTCTCCGCAGCACGCGAGAAACCCGCGAGACGGCGGGCGCTCTAGGCAATGTTCTCAGATACCTGGCAGATCCGTCCTCGCCCAAAAAACTGGCCACGGTGTACAAGGTGTGGCGGCGGCGGGACCGCGACGATGAGGAGGCCAAGAAGCAACTTGCGTGGGTTGCCCGGAGGTTGAGCAAGTGTCGCCGGGTCGAGGACTTTGTGTGGCCGAGGGTGGATCGGGATTGGCTGGCGGGGCTAGAGATGGCGGACGACTTGCCGGATATCCACGAACAACTGGAAACGTTCCGCTTTTTGGTCCGGCGTTGGCAGGGGGCGACTTTGCTGCCGGTAGACCAACTGATCCTCACTCTGGCTCAAGACCTGTTCGAGGAGCCGCCCGACCTGGCCGTGGCCCACAAACTGGCGGGATTGCTGCGGCGCATGGGCGAGAGCCATCCCGACTGGCGGTTGCCAGAACTGGTCGAGGAACTGGCGATCGTGGCCAGGAACGAGCGTCGTTTTTTGGGGCTAAGCGCCGACGACAGGGGTTTCGACCCCGAACGTCACAGGGGCAAGGTGGTGGTGGCCACCGTCCACAAGGCCAAGGGGTTGGAGTGGGATAGAGTTTACCTGATGGCGGTCAACAACTATAACTTTCCCTCGGCTCTGCCCCACGATCAGTTTATCTCAGAAAAGTGGTTCGTGCGCGACGGCTTGAACCTGGAGGCGGAGGCTCTGGCCCAGTTAGAGGCGATTCTGTCCGAGGGCTCTTTGGGCATATACGAATACGAGCAGCGCGACGTGACCCAGGAGGCGCGGCTGGAGTACGCCGCCGAGCGGCTGCGGTTATTATACGTAGGCATCACCCGCGCCAGGAAAGAGTTGATCGTCACCTGGAACACCGGCCGGCGCGGGGATCTACAGCCAGCGGTTCCGTTCATTGCTTTGCGGACGTTTTGGGAAGAAGAGGGAGTAGGAAATAGGGAGTAAGGAGTAAGGAGTAAGGAGTAAGGAGTAAGGAGTAGGGAGTATGGGGAAGATTTTGCATTTTCGACAATTGAAGGTGTGGCAAGAGGCCCACGCATTGGTATTGATGGTGTATCAGGTGACAAAATGTTATCCAGGGGATGAACGATTTGGCCTGGTGTCACAGATGCGGCGGGCGGCAGTCTCAATACCGGCCAACATCGCCGAGGGGTTCAAACGGCGGGGGCTTGGAGACAAAATCCGATTCTATAATATCTCGGAAGGCTCTCTGGAAGAAATAAAGTACTTTTTCATCCTATCGAAAGACCTGGGATACATCTCATCTGACACTGATTTGATGGCCCAATCGGAGACAGTAGGCCGCCTGCTCAACGGCCTGATTGCCAGTACCGAGCGCCGCCAATGACAACCCCCTTACCCCCTACCCCCTACCCCCTACTTCCTACTCCTTACTCCCTACCAACCAACTTCCAATTTAGCCAGGGCAGCCTCCAGGACTATGTGGACTGCCCGCGACGTTTCCAACTGCGGTATCTGCAACGTCTGGCCTGGCCAGCAATTGAGGCGCAGCCTCCTCTGGAGAACGAGCACCATCTGCGGCAAGGGGTGGCGTTTCACCGTCTGGCCCATCAGCACACACTGGGGATCGCGCCGGAGCGCTTGGCGAGCACGGTGGCCGATGCAGACCTGCGCCGCTGGTGGCACAACTACCTGGAGCACGGCCTGGAGGATCTACCGGCGTCACGCCACCCTGAGGTTATTTTATCCGCCCCGGTGGGTGGCCATCGCCTGGTGGCCAAATACGATCTCATCGCTGTGGACTCTTCAGCCATGCTCAGGGCAGGCTCTGGAAAGCGGGCCGTGATCGTGGATTGGAAAACATCCCGCAAGCGACCCCGGCGCAGATGGCTGGCCGAACGGCTGCAGACCCGGGTCTATCCTTACCTGTTAGTGCGAGCAGGGGCCCATCTCAACGCTGGCCAACCACCCGAGGTTGGGCAGGTGGAGATGGTCTACTGGTTCGCCAACTTCCCCAAAGATCCGGCCCGCTTTGTCTACGACACAGCCCGGTACGAGGCCGACGAAGATTACCTGGCCTCGCTCATCGGGGAGATCGTGGGCCTGGGGGATAAAGACTTGCCGCTCACCACCCAGAACCGGCACTGCAAGTACTGTCGTTACCGGTCGTTGTGCCAACGCGGGATCGGGGCGGGCGCGTTTGACGAGATTGATGCTGAACTGGAATTGGGCGCGGGCTTTGATCTCTCCCTGGACTTTGAGCAGATCGCGGAGATCGAGTATTGATGCGTGAGTGGATTGAGCCTCCAGATGTCGTGGTCCCCCAAGAATTGATGGCCGCCATCGGCGGTCATTTACTGGTGGCCCAGACCCTGGCCCGGCGTGGGTTCACCGGCGTGGAGGCGGCCCGGGCCTTTCTCGATCCCGCTTGTTACCGGCCCGCCCCGCCGTCTGACCTCCCGAATCTGACGAAAGCGGCCGGCCGGCTGGAGCGTGCTATCCAGCAAGGAGAGACGATCTGCGTCTGGGGCGACTTTGACGTAGATGGTCAGACGGCGACGACCATTCTGGTCTCTACTTTGCAGAACCTTGGCGCGTTTGTCCGATACCACATCCCCAATCGTAAGCGCGAGTCCCACGGCGTCAACCTCCCTGTGCTAGAGCGTCTCATCGCGGACGGGGTCAACCTGGTGCTGACGTGTGACACGGGCGTCACTGCCCACGAGGCTACCGCCTACGCCCGGTCGAGGGGCGTGGACGTGGTCATCACCGACCATCACGATTTGCCTCCCACCCTGCCTCAAGCCTGTGCGGTGGTGGACCCCAAGATGTTGCCCGCTGGCCATCCCTTGCGCGAACTGCCGGGCGTGGGATGTGCCTTTAAACTGGCGGAGGCGCTGTACGACCGGGCAGGCCGGCCCGATGATGTGGCCCAGTATCTCGACCTGGTGGCCCTGGGGATCGTGGCCGACGTCGCGGTACAGACTGGTGACACCCGCTACCTGCTCCAGCGGGGGCTCGAGGCCCTGCGCCGCACCGCACGCCTGGGCCTGCAGGTGATGATGGAGACCGCCGAACTCAACCCAGACTGGCTCACGGAAGAGCACATCGGCTTCGTGCTGGGACCCCGCCTCAACGCCCTGGGCCGGCTGTCCGATGCCAACGTCGCTGTAGAACTGCTGACTACCGATGACCTGGGACGTGCCCGCATCCTGGTCACCGAACTGGAGGGCTTGAACGCCCGGCGCAAGATGTTGGTCAATCAGGTCACCCAGGCGGCTCGCGCTCAGATCGAGCGCGAGCCGGCGTTGTTAGAGTACAGGGCCCTGGTGCTGAGCCACCCGACCTGGCCAGGTGGCATCATCGGCATCGTGGCCGGTCGCCTGGCTGAACGCTACCACAAGCCAACCATCCTGATCACCACTCCGCCGGGCGAACCGGGCCGGGGATCGGCCCGCTCCGTGGAGGGATGTAACATCACGGCCGCCATCGCTGCTCACCAGGGAATGCTGGCGAGTTTTGGCGGTCATCCGATGGCCGCCGGTCTGAGCATAGACCCTGAGCGCATCCCCGAGTTTCGCCGGGCCCTGTCGCGCACCATCCTGGAAACGTGCGGTGAAACAGCGCCGCAGGCCACGTTGCAGATAGATGGCTACCTGTCGCTATCCGGCCTGTCACTCGATCTGGTGGAGGAGATCGAACGGCTGTCACCGTTTGGGCCAGGCAATACGCCGCTGGTACTGGCCACCAGTGGGCTTTTATTGATCAGCCACACCGCCATAGGCCGCGGCGGCGAGCACCTCCGGTTGACCGTGGAGGACGGGGAAGGCACGAGACAAAAGGTGATCTGGTGGCAGGGGGCCGGCTGGCCGCTGCCGGAGGGCCGGTTTGATCTGGCCTACGTCGTGCGGGCCAGCGACTACCGGGGACAGCGGGATGTGCAGGTCGAGTGGCTAGACGCCCGCCCTGTCGAGGAACCCGCCGCCACACTTTGCCCGTCTGTGCCAGCCATTGAGGTTGTGGACTATAGGCGGCAGCCTGCTCCACGCAGGACGCTCAAGAAACTGCGAGCCCAGAAAGACGTACAGGTGTGGGGCGAAGCAGAGGCCAGGGCAGAGATCGCGGGCCAGGATCGGTATGAATTAGGCCCATCCGAGGTCCTGGTCATCTGGACCACGCCCCCTGGTCCCGCCGAGTTGCAGGCTGTGCTAAAAAAAGTCGCGCCGGAGACGGTCTATCTTTTTGGGATACCCCCCGGTCTGGATCGGCCGGAGGAGTTTCTGAAACGTCTGGCCGGTCTGACCAGGCATGCGCTGAATTCCAATCAGGGGCGGGCCAGAATCTCGACTCTGGCGGCGGCCACCGCGCAGCGTGAGGCGACCGTGCGGACAGGGTTGGCCTGGCTTGAAGCCCGTGGGCATCTCATAGTGCTGGATGCAGACAATGATGAGATACATCTGGCCGCAGGCCACCAGACGGCCAGTGATGATCTGCCCCGGATAGCCGCTCAATTGCAGGCGCTGCTGGAAGAGACGGCAGCCTATCGGGCCCACTTTGCCCGGGCTGAGAAGGAGACATTGATATAACCTGAATTTGCCTCAATTTACTGAACCCGACATCCTCCGCTGGGTCGGCGAACCATCCTTTGAGCGCGGCCATATCCTCTTTCCGGCGCTGCGGCCCATTGACAATGACCTCTGCGTCGAGGTGATCCTGGAAGTTTGCCGCCGATGGTTTCAACCATCGGCGGGGACAGGTGAGCGGTTACCGCATGGATAGATTGGGAGATGTATCATGTTCAAGAAGAAGCCCTGGCTCAAGTTCTACGAGTCCCACGTAGCGGAGCACATTGACTACCCGCAAGTCACCCTGCCCGCCGCCCTGGAGGAAGCAGCGCGCAAGTGGCCAGACCATCCGGCCATGATATTCAAGGACAAGAGGGTCTCCTACCGGGAGTTCAACGAGGCGGTGGACCGCTTCGCCGCTGCGCTCCAGGGGTTAGGCGTCGAGAAGGGCGACCGGGTGGCCATCCACCTGCCCAACTGTCCGCAGTTCCCCATCGCCTACTATGCCATCCTGCGGATAGGAGGTCTCGTCGTGCCCTGTAATCCCCTTTACACGGCACGCGAAATGAGACACCAGATCAACGATTCTGGCGCTGAGGTTCTCGTCACCCTCAGCGCCATGTATCCCATCATCAAGCAGATCCGGGCGGAGACCCCACTGCGCCACGTCGTCGTGGCCAAGATCAAAACCTACTTCCCGACGTTTCTCAAGTTGCTCTTCACTTTGCTGATGGAGAGGAAAAGGGGCCATAGGGTTGACATCTCGGGTGATGCCAACACCTACTGGTTCACCGATCTTTTGGCCAAAGCAGCGGCCAAACCCCAGCCGGTGGAGGCCATGTGGGACGACACGGCGGTGCTGATGTACACCGGCGGCACCACCGGCGTCTCCAAAGGCGCGCAACTCACTCACAAGAACGTCCTGGTCAATGCTTACCAGGGCAAGGTCTGGTCCAATGCGGTTGATGCAAAAGACAGCGCGGTGACCACGCTGCCTCTGTTCCACTCCTACGGCATGACCCTGTGTATGAACACGAGCGTCCTCGGGGCCGGCACCATGATCCTGATCCCCGATCCACGCGACATAGACGACATTCTGAAGAACATAGACAAACACCGCCCCACGTTCTACCCCGGCGTGCCGGCCATGTACGTCGCCATCAACAACCATCCAGAGGCGGGCAAGTATGACCTGGGCTCCCTCAAGTTCTGCTGCAGCGGCGCGGCCCCGCTGCCAGTGGAGGTACAGCGACGCTTCCAGGAACTGACTGGTGCCCGGCTGGTGGAGGGCTTTGGCCTTAGCGAGGCCACGCCGGTGACGCACGGCAACCCCGCATACGGCGAGTGTCGCATTGGCACCATCGGCGTGCCCTGGCCCGACACCGAAGCCAGGATCGTGGACGTTGAAACTGGAACGAAGGTGCTGGGCGTCGGCGAGGTGGGCGAACTGTGTGTCCGTGGCCCGCAAGTTATGAGGGGCTACTGGCAGATGCCCACCGAGACGGCCAACGCCCTGCGGCCAGACCCAGAGGGCGGCGCTCCCTGGCTTCATACCGGTGACCTGGCCTGTGTGGACGAGGACGGATATTTCCAGATCGTGGACCGCAAGAAGGACATGATCCTGGGTGCAGGCGGGTTCAACGTCTACCCCCGCGAGATCGAGGACGTGCTCTACGAGCATCCCAAGGTGTTGGAAGCCGCCGCCGCCGGTATCCCGGTGCCGGGCAAGGGCGAGCGGGTCAAGATCTATGTCGTTCTCAAGGAGGGCGAGACGGCTACTGGGGAGGAGTTCATCGCCTTCTGCAAGGAGAACCTGGCTCCCTACAAAGTGCCCAAGTTTGTCGAGTTCCGCGATGAACTGCCCAAGACACTGGTGGGCAAGGTCCTGCGCCGCGTGTTGGTGGAGGAGGAACGCAAGAGGTCAATCAGCGATCCTTGATTCGTAGTAAGCGTTCAGACCTCAGGTTTGGGCCGCAATTTGGCTTGAAAAGTGAGTGGATCGCCTGCCGTTCAAAGTTGTCGAGAGGACCATTTTGCAAACCTCGGAGGTCTTGGCGAGCATTGTCCTCATCCCCCTGAACACTTGAGATTCGCATTGCCAGAAGGGGGTCTAGACACAATGAGCATGGGGGCCCAGTCTCGTACTGCGTCTCCAACCCATCAGGAGGTGTCGAATGAGCATACATATTGGCGCAAAGCAGGGGCAAATCGCCCCAACCGTTCTTCTACCCGGCGATCCGTTGCGAGCCAAGCACATCGCAGAAACGATGCTGGAGGATGTGTTCTGCTACAACGAGGTGCGCGGGATGCTGGGTTTTACGGGCCGCTATGGAGACAAGAGCGTCTCGGTCATGGGAACCGGTATGGGCATTCCAACCCTGTCCATCTATGTACACGAGTTGGTGACCGAGTATCACGTCAAGACGCTGATTCGCGTCGGAACGTGTGGGGCACTCCAGCCTCACCTGAAGGTCGGCGACATCGTGCTCCCCATGTCTTCCTCGACCAACTCACACATCAACAGGCTGCGTTTCGAAGGGATGGATTTCGCACCTACAGCCGATTTTCATCTCTTACTGAAGGCCTATGAGGCCGCCAAAAAACGTGGAGCCAGAGTGTATGTGGGAGGCATGTTCGCCTCCGACACATTCTACGGCGACGATCCTGAATGGTGGAAGAAATGGGCTGCGTATGGCGCACTCGTTGTCGAAATGGAGACGTCCGGTCTCTACACGCTTGCGGCAAAGTTCAAGGCTTGTGCACTCTCCGTGCTGACCGTAAGCGACAGTCTGGTAACCGGTGAATCCTCGACAGCCGAGCAGCGTGAAAGGGGTTTCACGCAGATGGCCGAAATCGCGTTGGAGATTGCGCCTTAATCTATTGGTCGGGAGGGCGTGTCTAGAACCAGCCCAATTCCCTTTCTGCGCGCTTTCCTCTTGAGGTCGGGAAACCGGCTAACTGATAGAAAGGCAAGCCCCGCCTTCCTTACCTACCGGCACCGGTCGTGGTGGGGGAAGCAGAGCGGCGGGCGCTTTGCCCTGAGCCCCTCGGCTCCGCTCGGGGTAAACTCTGCCGAAGGGGCGTTCGTTTGTACGAGGGCCGCTGTTGGGTATAATAACTGGTGCGGGTCGTCGTTTCTGTATATAGGTGCAGGATTCCAAAACAGGAGAGCGTTGAAATGAAAAGATCCCTTGGACTAACCGGTATGAAGAGGAGTCGAAAGGTAACGCTCGTTCTGGTGACGCTATGCTGTGTTTCACTGATAGTTGCGTTCCTCATTGGCATCAGTGATAACCCGCCAGGGCTAGTGTTATGCTACATAGCAGTTACTGCCTTGATTCTGGCGTTTGTGCACACCTGGCGGCAAGTGAAGCGTTTTCTGATTCTATTGGGCGCGTCACTGATCGGTTTTCCCCTCTTTGTTATCTTGCATAATCTCTTTTATGCTCTGGGTCAAGTGGCTGCCGATGTTATTGTACTGGGCACCCTGCTGGAATTCTTACATGTGGTGTTCTTTCTCGTTGCGATTATGGTTTGTCCTCCAGGTGTCTTGATCGGTGCAGTTGGCAGCGTGGTCACGTATTGCAGGGGGAGACAGGTCTCTGACGAGACTCCCTAGCCTCATCTATCGGACCAGGAGTACAGGACAATCCTGCTCAGGGCAGGCCCTGTGCTTTTCGCCTACCGGCGCCGGTCGTGGTGGGGGTAAGCGGGGCGGCGGGCTGCCTGCCCTGAGCCCCTCGGCTCCGCCCGGGGTAGACTTTGCCGAAAGTGGTGTTTGTTTGTGCGATAGCGGTGGTTAGGTATAATTGGACAAAGTGCCGTCCACTGTTGCTAACGCGCCGGAGGCGGCGTTGACCCGGCCGCGCAGGCACGTCACGGAGTAATGTCTATGACCCACACCCACGGTAAACCTGTCCAGAAGCAAACCGCCGACATGACCGCAGAACAACTCGCCCGGCTGCGGCAACTCTTCCCCGAAGCCTTCAGCGAGGGCCAAATAGACTTTGACAGGCTGCGGGCCACGCTGGGCGATTTCGTAGACGATGGCCCCGAACGGTACTGCTTCACCCGGGCGGGCAAGCGGGATGGTATCCGCCTATTATTGACCCGCCCTACAACACGGGCAACGACTTTGTCTACCCCGCCAACTACGCCAACCCGCTGGCGACCTACCTGCAACCTTCCAACTACCGGCCCTGGCGGGGCGTGGCCGACGATACCCCTGACGCCTACGAGCAGCAGATGGCGCTATTCACCGACCCGCCGGCGGAAGGCTGGACGGCGGAGGACGTCATCTACTACGAGGTGGCGCTTAAGGAGGACTATGGATTGAATTGCCACATCGAACCCGCGTGTACGGATGACGTAGGGGCGCACCCACGTGTGCGCCCTGAACTGGGTGTGCTCGACGACGAAGCCGCCGCCAACTGGCCCTGCAATGCCGGTTGAAGACGATTTGACAGAGGCTGATGATGACCAAATCGCGCTACGATCCCCAACGCCACCACCGCCGCTCAATCCGCTTGAAAGGATATGATTATGCCCAGGCTGGGGCATATTTCGTGACGATTGTTTGTCAACATCGTTTGTGTTTATTAGAACCGGCGCCGGTATGTGACATGATCCAATCGTGGTGGGATAAACTGCCCGAGAAATTCCCCACCGTCGAAACTGATGCGTTCGTCATCATGCCCAACCACATCCACGGTATCATTGTCATCACGGAACCTGAATTGGGGTTGGGGCAGGAGGGGCAGGGGCAGGGGGGGCAGGAGAGGCAGGAGCAGGGGGGGCAGGAGAGGCAGGAGCAGGGGGGGCAGACACGTGGGTCTGCCCCTACCCCTGATGTGAACGTAGGGGCGCACCCACGTGTGCGCCCCGAATCCGGTGTGCGCCCCGAATCCACGTTGGGGCATATCGTGCAGTGGTTCAAGACCATGACCACCAACGCATACATCCGTGGGGTCAAACAAGACAGATGGGAACCGTTCCCCGGTAAACTCTGGCAACGGAATTATTACGAACGCATCATCCGCAACGAGCGGGAATTGAACGCCACCCGTCAATACATTCACGATAATCCCGCCCAGTGGGAAAACGACAACGAAAACCCCAACCGGCGGCGGTAGGGGCGAACCCACGTGTTCGCCCCGATGGAGGGTGAGGGCGCACACGTGGGTGCGCCCCAACGCGGGTGCGCCCCAACGAGTGGGAGCGAGGGCGTGTGTTCGCCCCGATGGAGGGTGAGGGCGCACACGTGGGTGCGCCCCAACGAGGGTATGCCCCAACGAGGGTGCGCCCCAACGACGGGAATCAAAATGGAACTCAAATTCGACGCTCACCAGGAATTCCAACTCCAGGCTATCGAAGCCGTCGTCAGCCTTCTTGAGGGGCAGCCGCGCGTTGAGGCCGGTCTCCAATTTGTCCTCGGCCAGTCCTCCTTCGCCGCCGTCCCCAACCGGCTGGACCTCGCCGAAACGGAACTGTTGGCCAACCTGCAGGCCGTCCAGCGGGCAAACAACGTCACCCCCGACTCCGAACTGAAGTGCATCGAGCAGCAGATAAAGACGGCTATCGGCGCAGGGACGCCCGCTTCTACAACTTTTCCGTCGAGATGGAGACCGGCACAGGTAAGACCTACGTCTATCTGCGCACGGCGCTGGAACTGTATCAGCGCTGCGGCCTGCGCAAGTACGTCGTTGTCGTCCCGTCGGTCGCCGTGTGGGAGGGCGTCATCAAGACCCTCCAGATCACCGAAGAGCACTTCCGCCAACTCTACGAAAACTTTCAGGAGACATTGGGAGTGGATTCCAAAGTCGTCGTCTCTGCCCGCGAACTGCCGTGAGGTCGAGGCGCACCTGGACGACGTGGGTGCCTCCCACACAACTCATACGTAGGATCCAAAAATGCCAACTGTTCCTCAAAGCGAACTCCCCATTCCGAGGTCCTGGGATGAATTCGAGGACATCGTCGCTGACCTCTACTCCCGCATGTGGGATGATCCCAACACCCAACGCTATGGCCGCACCGGCCAGGCACAACAAGGTGTTGACATTTGCGGCCGCCCCCCGCACCTACACGGCCGTTACGCAGGTGTCCAGTGCAAACGGTACTCTGATCGCACGCTTGCACAGAGGAAGATAGAACGTGAGATTGCCAAGGCCGAGAACTTCTCCCCTCCTCTGGCCGAATATATCATCGCCACCACCGAGCATCGAGACGCCAAACTGCAACAAGTCGTCCGTCAGATAAATGAGGAGCGCCAATCGGCAGGCAGATTCTCCGTTCATGTCGTCTTTTGGGAAGACCTGTGCAGCCATCTATCCCATCCCGCCAACAACGACCTCTTACAGAAACACTATGCAGATTGGCTACAGCGTTTCAGAGAGCCTGCCAACCCCCTCCAACTCCTCCCTCGCGCCCAACACTTTACCGGCCGCCAGGCGGAACTGGCGCGACTCCTGGCCGACCTGCGACCCGGCCGCGTCGTGACGCTCTGCGGGCCGGGCGGCATCGGCAAGACCGCGCTGGCGGCCGAGGCTATCTGGACACTCGCTCCCGCTGGTGACCCGCCGGAGCATTTCCCCGACGGTATCATCTTCCACTCCTTCTACAACCAGCCCCAGGCGGCCCTGGCCCTGGAGGTCATCGCTCGCGCCTGCGGCGAAGAACCCCGCCCCAGCCCGGCGGCGGCTGCCCGGCGGGTTTTGGCCGGGCGGCGGGCCTTGCTGGTGCTCGATGGCGCCGAGGCGGCCGACGACCTGCCCGCAGTGCTGGCCGTGCGGGGTGGGTGTGGCGTCTTGGTCACCAGCCGGGCGCGCCAGGGCGCCGTCGCCGGGCGGCAAGACCTCACCTCCTTGCCCGACCCCGACGCGGTGCAACTCCTCCAGGCCTGGGGCGGCGCGAGAGCGGCCGATGAAGCCGCCGCCCGGTGTATCTGCGAATTGGTGGGCCGGCTCCCCCTGGCTGTGCGCCTGGCCGGGCGCTACCTGGCCCAGCGAGAAGAAGACGCTGCCGACTACCTGGCCTGGCTGCAAGAGACCCCCCTGGTTGCCCTGGATCAGGGACAGCGCCAACATGAGAGTGTGCCACTGCTGCTGGACAAGAGCATAGCCCAGGTGAGCGAAGCGGCCCGGCGCGCCCTGGGGATGGTGGGGCTGCTGGCCCTGTCCCCCTTTGGGCGGGAGGCAGTGGCGGCGGCGCTGGACGCCTGCCCCGAGATTGTCGAAGGGGTGACGCCTGCCGAGGCCGGACGGCTCCTGGGGGAGTTGGTCAACTACGGCCTGCTCCTGCGAGAGGCGACACGTTACCAGGTGAGCCACGCGCTGGTGCACACCTACGCCCGGCACCGCATGTCACCCCCGGCCGGCGTGACCGGGTGGTTGGCTGCCTACTACACTGCCCTGGCCGAGCAACGGAGTGCGTTGGGGCTGCTGGGCTACGCCGTCCTGGACGCCGAGCGGCCGCACCTGATGGCTATCCTGGCTGGGTGCGTGACCGCGCAAGATTGGGATGGGGCGCAAAGCCTGGCCTGGGCTGTAGACGGCTATCTGGATATCCAGGGCCACTGGACCGAGCGCGTAACTGCCATTGAAGCGGGGCTGGCAGCCGCGCGGGCGCTGGACCATCGGCAAGATGAAGGAAGATTCTTGGGCAACCTGGGCAATGCCTACAGCGCCCTGGGGGAGGTGGGGCGGGCGATTGAGTACTACGAGCAGGCGCTTGTGATAGCGCGGGAGATCGGGGACCGGAGCGGGGAAGGGGCTGGCCTGGGCAACCTGGGCAATGCCTACAGTGCCATGGGGGAGGTGGACCGTGCGATCGAGTACTGCGAGCAGGCGCTGGCGATAGCGCGGGAGATCGGGGACCGGCGTGGGGAAGGCAATAGGCTGGGCAACCTGGGCAATGCCTACTACTCCCTGGGGGAGGTGAACCGTGCGATCGAGTACTACGAGCAGGCGCTAGAGATAGCGCGGGAGATCGGCGACCGGCGCGGGGAAGGTAACTGTCTGGCAAATATGGGCCTCTTGGTCCGGCAGCAAGGCAACCCCTCCCGCGCCCGCGGACTGTGGGAACAAGCCCTGCGCATCTACGGGGCCATCCAAAGCCCCCACGCAGAGACCGTGCGCGGCTGGTTGGCGGGATTGGCCGGAACAGATTCGACGTGACCGCTCTCACCGTAGGGGCGCGGTTCCCGCGCCCGCACAGGCCGTGAGCCCCTGTAGGGCAAAATGGTATCTTGCCCCCATCCGCCAAAACTGAAGCACCTATGTCTGGCTCCACCTTGACAACCATCAAAAGACTCGGGGTTACTACTCAGCCGCTCTTGCCGGATCGCCAGATCCGGCAGCCGGGTGGTTCAAAAACGATAGCAATTCACGGAGAACCGCCAAAAATCCGTGTCTTGTCTCGCCCCTGGCCTGGATCGCCAGATCCAGGCCGAGCAGGGTTAGTAGTCACGACTCGTGTGCGTTTTATTTCAGTCGGAACTACTGCCGCGGGGAACTGTCAACGGATTCAGGGAGCGGATTGAGCGGATTCAAGGCAGGTCAGAGAGGAAAAGTCTTGCCGGGTGCAGATCATCCGTTCAATCTGTTCCACAAATCCGTTGACAGTATGCCCCAATTCGGAGTTGAAATGAACATCAAACCTTTTCACACCGAGCGTTTTTTCGCCGTCCACGAGTTCACCGCGCCGTACATCCTGTGCGCGTCCGACTGCGAGTCGCTGACCGTGGACGAGTTACTGCAACTGGCCGGGGTCTCGTGGGAGTCGCTGGGCCGCCTTCGGTTGGGCTACACCGAGAGCCAGGGCGCGCCTGCTCTCAGGGAACGTATCGCCGGTCTGTACACCAGCGTCAGTGCCGACCAGGTGATTGGCCTCTCGGCCCCGGAGGAAGGCATCTTTTTGACGATGCACGCGCTGCTGGAGCCGGGCGATGAGGTGATCGTGCTGACACCCTGCTATGACTCGCTGGTCAACGTGGCGGAGTATCTCGGCTGTCGCGTATTGCGCTGGTCGCTGGCGGAGGCCGGCGAACCACCGGGCGGCCCCAGCGCCTCCCCTGAGGCTGCCGAACGGGGTTGGTACCTCGACCTCGAGACGCTGGAACGGCTGGTCAGACCGCGCACCAAACTGGTCGTCGTCAACTTTCCGCACAACCCGACCGGCTATCTGCCCTCTCCCGACGAATGGCGGTCCATTATCCAGATCATCGAGCGAGCCGGCGTCTGGCTCTTCTCTGACGAGATGTACCGCGGCCTGGAGTACGATCCTGCTGCCCGCATCCCCTCTGGCTGCGACCTGTACGAGCGGACCATCACCCTCGCCGGACTGTCCAAGACCTACGGTCTGCCCGGTCTGCGCGTTGGCTGGCTGGCCTTGAAGGACATACCGCTGAGGGATCACATCCTGGGCTGGAAGGATTACACCACCATCTGCGCCAGCGCGCCCAGCGAAGCCCTGGCCCAGATCGCACTCCAGATTGGCGACACACTTGCCGCACGCAGCCGCAGGATCATCCTGGACAACCTGGCGCTGGCTGAGCCGTTTTTCGCCCGCTGGCAAGCCGTCTTCCGCTGGAACCGGCCTCAGGCCGGGTCTGTGGCCCTCGTCGGCCTGCGCGGCCAATCGGCGCGGGGCTTTAGCGACAGGCTGGTGGCCGAACAGGGCGTGCTGCTTCTGCCCAGCACCGGGCTCGGCTTTGGCGATGGTCACGTCCGATTTGGCTTCGGGCGGCTTAACTTCGCCGCTGTCTTGGAGCAACTAGATGGATGGTTGGTTGGTTAGTTGGTTGGGAGGAGGCTGACTATGTTCAAGACCCGCATCACCGAACTGCTCGGCATTGAGTACCCCATCGTCGGGGGGGGCATGATGCACATCTCCGGGCCCGAGTTCGTCGCGGCTATCTCCAACGCTGGCGCGCTGGGGATGATGGCCTCGGCTATGTTCGACACCCAGGAGGAATTTCGCCAGGCCGTGCGCCGGGCCAAGGAACTGACTCTTGAAAACGTACCCTTTGGCGTCAATCTGAGCCTCTTTCCGGCGCTGCGGCCCATTGACAACGACCTCTACGTTGAGGTGATCCTGGAAGAGGGCGTGCCGGTGGTCGAGACCAGCGGCCACCGGCCACCGGAGGACCTGCTGGGACGGCTGAAGGCGGGTGGGGTGAAGACGATGCACAAGTGCGTCAGCGTACGGCATGCACTCAGCGCGCAGAAGGCCGGCGTGGACGGTATAACCATCTTTGGCACTGAGGGGGGCGGCCACATCGGCGAATTTGGACTGACGACGATGGCCCTGGTGCCTCGCGCCGCCGATGTGCTGGAGGTGCCGGTGCTGGCGGCGGGGGGCATCGCCGATGGACGGGGGCTGCTGGCGGCGCTGGCCCTGGGTGCAGAGGGTGTCACCATCGGCACGCGGCTGCTGGTCACCGAAGAGTGCCCCATCCGCGAGGATCTCAAACAGGCGTTGGCCGCCGCCACGGAAATGGACACCCTGCCGATACTGGGTTCGCTGCGCAACACGCTTCGCGTCTGGAAGAACGGAGCCGCACTCAAAGTGGCCGAGTTGGAGGCCAACCAGGCCGAGTTGTGGGAGATTCTGTCCATCGTCGCCGGCACGGAGACAAAACGGCTGTTTGAATCCGCAGAGGGTGACCTGGATTCCGGTGTGATTCCCTGCAGCCAGTCCATCGGCATCGTGCACCAGGTCAAACCGGTGGCAGAGGTCATCGGTGGGATGGTGCAGGAGGCGGCGGCGATACGAGAGCGACTGGGAGCAGGGCGGCACAGGTAGGGGCTGGCCCGCAAAAGAGCAACCATCCCGCAGGGTAAGCGTTCAGACCTCCCAGGTTTTGGCCGCAATTTGGCTTGAAAAGTGGATTGCCTGCCGTTCAAAGCCGTCGAGAGAGCACCATTTGCAAACCTCGGAGGTCTTGGCGAGTGTTTTCCTAATCTGCGGGAGGGTTTTAGATTCTTGCGGGTACAGGCAACCCTACCAGGAGCCTGCTGTCCACATCTGCCAGCGGATCAATCTCGCCGGCGGCTGCGGCCCGGGCGAACACGATGCCGGGATGTCTGGAGCGGCGTGCTCTTGCCAGCGTGTTAAAGCCTCTCGATGCGCTGCGGTCATGCCCGTCTTGGCCCAGTTGCTCCCATTCAGTCACGGCCTGGGCCAACGCTTCCCGCGCGCTGACGACACAAGTGTACATCTCCTCTGGCGTCAGACCTTCGCTGTATCCATGGCGCACGATCACAACTTTCCCCCGAACGTCCCTGGTCGTGCCCCGGGGACCGATCAGCCAGGCGAGTTGGCGCAACCCCTGCGCCCCGCTTTTCACCGCCAGGAGTTGTGGCCCCAGGCCGGCATTGGCATAGTCTGTGCTTGAGGCGATTTGCTCGCAGAGTTCCTCCGCGTAGGTGTCCCACAACTCAAGGTCGTCCCTCTCCGGTATGGGTGGGCGCTCCAGGCTGGCGCCGATGAACGGGCTCAGGGACGCGCCCGAGGCCCTGGCGACCTCGAAACCGCGCTGCGTCAGTCGCTCAAGTGCCTGTAAGGTCGTTGCGACTCCATCTCGTTCCAGCACCTCTTGCATTGCGCCGGCGAGAGTGTCCCGCGTGATGATCCCATTGGGAGCCGCCACTTTTGCCCCCGCCAGTTGGGCGATTTCCTGCTCTCCCTCCGCTGCAAGGCCCAGGCTCGCCAGGCCCCACAGCGCATCAGGTGGTGGTAGCAGACTCTTCAGCAGTCCCGGATCGCGGGTCATGTGACCGGCGACAGAAAGAGGCTTCCCCGCCTCTCGCTGCGCGGCCTCCGTGATCGGCAGGAGGATGGCTACCTGGTCGCCGTCAAAGTTGGCGTTCAGCATCTCGCACACCAGCGGGTGGAGCCGGATTACGTGATTGGGGTCTCGCACCGGGTGGAACGCCAGGAGCGCGGTCGGCGTCAGGGTCGGCGTGCGGTTGATGATCACCCACGAGCGGGCCATCACTTTATCGAGCACCTGTGTCTCCTCCTCGCTGCGCGCTCGGATTGCGTCTTCATCTCCCCACTCCCGGGTGACCAGGGGGCCGAAAAGCGTCCAGGCGATCTCGCTGGGCAGGCCCACCTGATCCAGGCGCAAACCCGCGCCAGGGGCGACCACGGCGCGTCCGCTGAAGAGTTGTCGCTCGCGGAAGTGCAGGTGAGTGGGCGTGAGCAGCGCGTCGAAAAACAGTTTCACGCGGCTTTCCAGTTGGGTCAGCGCGTCCTGCACCAGTTTCTCCGGTGTCTGGCTCACCAGCATACGCGCCAGCCTGTCGTTGGCTTCGACCAATGGGTGGTACTCGTCCAACGCCGGATATGCGCCGATTTCGGTCAACTGGTGTTCGCGCAACCAGGGGTGTGGCACCGGACGGGCCAGCCTGAGCACATCGCCTGGGGGCGGCTTCAAGCGGAACACCAGCCTGCTGGCCTCATTGTCAGTCTCAATATCAGCCTCAATCGCTGCCTGGATTCCCGCCACTTGCAGCCTGGCGACGAGATCGGCGAACATGGGAGTTGGAGAGCCGGCCTGTTCAACCTGGCCCGCTGCCACCCGCGCGGCCAGCGAGCCGGCGTCCTCCCGCCGGATGGCGCGAGTGTTGAGGTACTCTGCCAGGTTCTCATACGCGCCCAGGTCGCGCAGGGCATAGTTCTCAAGTTCGCCTTGCATCTGCCCTCGTTCCTGTGGCGTGACTGACACCATTACTTTGTTCCGAGCGATGTGAAAGGTGCGGCCCCAGTAGACCCAGCCGACGGTGCTGGGTCGCTCGAGTTTTGGCCCATGCCGTCCGAGGGTGAGCGTCTCCATCCCGGATTCAGAGAGGTCCGCTTGTGCCAACCGTTCGCGTAGATCGTCCTGGCTCGGTGCCTGGAAGGGTGGCACGATGACCGGCGCGCCCTCAGCGCGGGCGATACGCCCCATTACTGCTTCGCATAGTTGTCCAAAGTTCATTCCTCTGTGCACACTGCTGAAATTGAACACAAGTTCCACTGGTGTGCCGTCGGGCGAGTGGGGCATCTCGTCATCAGGCAAAACCTGGCTGACGACCCCTTTGCTGCCGTGGCGATGGCTGAGTTTGTCACCCGGTTCGGCGGGATACGGATAGTTCAGACGCTGCGCACACGATTCGCTGATCACGATGCCCTCGGCAAAGGTGTCCACTCCCCAGGAGACGAATGCCGTCAACAGGTTGCGCCCGCCCCAAAAGTCAGGCGCGTCCGGTTCGTGGCCGGTTTGGACGAACGCAGGCTCCGGGTCCGGTGGCACGATCCACTGGCGCATCATATTGGCCCCCATCAGCAGGTGGTTCGGGTCGTTGTGCTCCAGAAAGGGGATCATGGAAGCAGCCAGGCCGAGGGTTGCTGCGGACTGTTCGTCCACGACGACCAGTTTACCCTCGCGAATCTCTGCGCCTACCGCGATGGTAAAGACGCGGCCGAGGTTGGATCCCTCTGGCATCTCAAAAGGACAGACGCGACCGAACTGCCCAGGTGCGATCACTGCCCCTCGCTTGGGGACAATGAGTCGCCGGAGATGGGTATGGCGGCTGAGCCAATTTGTTGTGTCGAGTCTCTGGGCGATATTGCTCATAAACTCCTGTACCCAGGTGTCGAGCGGAAGCCACGCGCGCGCCAGTTCTGCGTCCCAGGGCAGGCCATTCGTCGGCGCCTGCCCCAGGCGCTCTTTGATATAGTCGTACAGTTGTTCCCCGACACACCGGATCTCTGCAACGTCCAGTTCCTCCGTCGAACTGGTCGGGACGACGACTTTTGGTTCCCCATTGATCTCAAAATGACCATTCTCATCTGGCTGGGGGATATCGGAGTATTCTATTTCGACGTCGCCGGAGGCAGATGCCAGTGTGACCACCACGCGACAGGTGTAGCGGCCAATCGGCCCGGCCTGATAGCCAACCAACGGCAACCGCTCGGCCAGCAACTGGGGCAGGTGGTCTTGCAGAAACCGATCGAACGAAACCTTGTGCCAGGGTGTGGACGAATTGAGTGACATTCAAACTCCTCCTATTCTGTTTCTGTTTCGACATCTCGCCATTCGCGGGCGAGACGTCTTTTGGTATAGTACAAGCGCGACTTGACCGTACCCTCGGGGATGTCTAACTCGTCAGCCGCATCCCGCATACTCAGTTCCATCTCGTGCACCAGACGAAACACCTCTCTCTTCTCCTCGGGTAATTGCCCGAAAAGTCGCCTGAGTCGCTCGCGCCGTTCGGCCAACTCCAGGATGGTATCTGGGCCTAGCGCCGCAGCATCAATCATCCAGGCGGGGACGGTGGTTTCCTCATCATCGTCAGCCCGGTCTTCTGGAACGTCCAGGGGTTGCTCCCTCCGCCGGCGCAGCGAGCGCAGGTGGTTGAGGGCCAGGTTGGTGCCGATACGGCAGAGCCATGCCTTGAAGGAGCCTCGACCCTCCCATTGCTCTGCGCGTGTCCATACTCGTAAAAAGGTCTCTTGAACCAGATCCTGGGCTGTGGCATCGTCGCGCACGAAACGTGCCAGGTGGCGGCGCATCATCTCTCCGTAGCGCTCGAAGAGCGTCTCGAACGCGTGTGCATCCTGTTCTCGAATCCGTTCTACGAGGTCTTGATCAGATGACATTCATCTGCCCCTTTGCCCTTATGCCCTCTATTGTACAAGACACCGGTCGGAAGGCAAAAGTTCATACGGAACTGCATTGCAAAGCCGAAAGATCACACCGACAAGTTGGTTGTGAGGTCAAGTCAGTTGTGCTATACTTTGGAACCATTGGAGCACGGTGAGAGATTTCCTCAAGAAAGACACTACAACGAATTGAGAAACCAACGAATTGAGAAGCCAACGAATTAAGCAACATCGAATATGCCTGGAATCATTCACAAAGAACTCAGTTAAAGTCCGAGGTGTCTTACTGAACGTTCACAACACCCTTGGCCCAAACCTGCCCGAACGCTTCTACCGAGATGCAGCGGCGTTCGGCCTGGAGACAGAAGGCGTTCGCTGCAAAACGGAAAAGGTCTTCGAGGTCTACTACCGGGGCGTACGTGTCGGGTTCTACCTCGTGGACATCTGGATTGAGAACGGCAAAATCCTCCTGGAAGTCAAGGTCGCGCCGGAAATCCTACCGCTTTACTTGGCACAGGCCATTTCGTACCTCAAAGTGACCGATGCCGACCTGGTCATCGTGCTCAGCTTTGGGGCCGGTTCGCTGCTGGACAAACGGCTACCCAACTTCCTGCGCGACAAAGTCGTCAGTTTGGAGTGGCAAGAGCGCCCCGTGGCCGAGGGTATGCTTTATCCGGCGTTGACGAATCACCTTTTCGAGGTGCTGCACCGGGTGCATTTCGAGTTAGGACCGGGCTTCTTGCATCAG
The DNA here is from genome assembly GCA_034189605.1 of Chloroflexota bacterium. Lineage (GTDB taxonomy): Bacteria > Chloroflexota > Anaerolineae > B4-G1 > B4-G1 > JAUWNP01. Next base: position 22,479 of record JAXHUO010000014.1, on the reverse strand, counting down.
GTCTATCGGCGGGCCACCATGGTCGAATTGGAGCACCAGGGATTCTCCTACGATTACATCAAACAAGTGCCTATTTACTATCAGGGCCACTATTTAGGACCGCAGCCGGCCCGCATGGTGAGAAGTACTTTGAGATCACATCGCGGGGCATCGCGGTGAAGACTGTCCGCGAGAAAGGACTGCTCACCGCGCTGCGTCTGGCCCGCAAGAGGAAGCGGTAGTAGAACGAGAAAGGAGGAAGCAAAATGGCTGATTTCGCAAGTGGGAAAATCCAGGGCTTTGCCGGTCCAACAGAATTGGGCGCGCCGGATGATCTTGAGGAAGTAATCCTTGATTTCATCAACGGTGCCAACAAGACGCTTGATATAGCGGTGCAGGAATTGGACTCGAAACCCATCGCGCAGGCGATCTTGGACGCTCGCTGCCGTGGTGTCAAGGTACGCCTCGTTATGGAGCAGGACTACCTGGCCAGGAGTGAACTCCCTCCGATTCCCCTGCCGCCTTCGATTCCCCCGGACGACGACGATCTACCTCTGACAGTCAATCGGGAGATTCTTAGGGCGTTGCTGCTCTACGCCGTGGACGTGAAGGCGGACTTTAACCCCAAGATCTTTCACCAAAAGTTCATCATCCGGGACAAGTCCAGACCAGAAACCCGTGCAGTCCTAACGGGCTCGACCAACTTTACGTATACCGGCACACGCAAGAATCTGAATCACGTTGTGATCTTCCATGATCTAGGCATCTGTAAAGCCTACCAGGCGGAGTTTGACGAGATCCGGTCCGGTACTTTCGGTGCACTGAACCCTCGCCAGCGCGACAAACCGAAAACCTTCAACATCGAAGGTGTACCTGTTCGAATACTCTTTGCGCCGGAGGATGCACCCGAACTCGAGATCATCAAGCAAATGCTGAAATGCAACAGCCGGCTGGACTTTGCTATCTTCACCTTCTCGGGCTCCTCGGGAATTGACGATGCAATGACCATTTTGCGTGCAGCGGGTCGAGAACTGCAGGGCGTATTTGATCCAGGCCAGGGAAGCATGTGGTGGGCAGCAAGCCATTGGCTGCACGACAAGGGTGTAAAAGTCTACTTGCCGAGAGAGGTCGAGGGCTTTGGAAAACTGCACCACAAACTCATGGTGATTGATGAGGCCATTGTCATAGGCGGAAGCATGAACTACACAGCACCCGCCAACGAGTACAACGACGAGAACATCTTTGTGATTGGCAACCCGTACGACCTCCCAGAAAGCAAGGGGGGGCCAGTTGATCACGACGCCTGTGCGGAAATCGCCAGGTATTTCCGAGGTGAGATTGAACGAATAATTGATACGAGCGACTTGTACCAGACCGACTGATCTATCAACCGCTGCACCGCGCGCACCGTGGACCTGCCGGAGTTGATGATGTTCCGCGACGGGAAGACCACCCCCATTGAGATTGAGCGGGTCGAGTGGCACGATAGTTTTGTGGACTGCACCCGTCACCTGATTGACGTGTTGCGGGAGGGTGGGCAACCGATGCTCGACGGTCCCACTGGCAAAACGGTGCTCCCTGGTTCCAACTAGGATTCTAGATACCGGTCATTCCACCAGGTCTCTCGCTTTCGGCATAAACATGGGCGGGGGCCAGATGATCGGGATAGTAAGAATGCAAGAAGCGCCGTGCCTGGTAGCACAGGTGACAGCCATCCACATAGTCCCCTGCTGGCGCGTACCCGTGACGTTGCGCCAGTTTCAATAGCCCGGCAGGTCCCTCCTGTGCCAGCGCGCAGATGATGGGATGGGCGTCGGGATCGTAGTCTGCCAGGATCTCGTCCAGGGGACGGTGCCGGGTGTTGCCCAGCGCCAGCCCCGCACACAGGTTGACCCAGCCGCCCGGGTGGATCTCCACGCCGGTAGGCGCGCGCAGGTCGCCGCCCAGGTAGTCTGGCAGCGGGCACTTTGCCAGCAGGGTGGCCTGTGCCGCCAGGTAAGGACTCAGTTCGTCGCCGGCGCGTCCCACCATCCGCGCCGGCCCCTGGTAGACCTCCACGCCCGTCAGGTCGCACAGTTCGGCCAGGCGGGCCATATTGTTCTGGGTGCTCCGGTTGAATGAGTTGTCCGCGTCCGCTGGACCCAGAAAGCGGTTGTCAATCACGATCCTACCATAACCCAATTCACGCGCCGCCTCAATGCTGGTAGCGATCCGTTCCAGGGGGACGTGTGCCTGGTGGAAGGCGTCCACGCTGAACAGCATGTAGTCCAGCCCTGCCTTCTGTAGCCCTGCCAGACGCTGCCGGGCGGTATCTGGGTCCGTGGCCCAATAGCCGTTGGTGAAAACGTATACCTGGGCCAACGGAGCGACCAGCGGGATGCATTCCCGTAACAGGTTGTAGCAGAGGAACGATTCCCCGCCAAAGAGCAGGATTCCCTCTAGCGGCTGATCCGCCACCGCCGCCAGGTAGCCTTCAACCTCTGCCACGGTCATCGTGCTACCCTGTCCTGGTCCGGCGCGGTAGCAGCAGTGGGCGCAGCGGCCAGTGCATTCATAGGTCAGAAGAATATCCAGTCCTTTCAGTTTCACTTGTTCACCTCCCACCCGTTGAGAGCACGTCGGATCAACTCTGTGAGGAACTCTTCTCTCTCGGATCTGTATCCTAGAACCCGGCGGAGTTTGTCCGCACTCACCGACACCATCTCCTGCGTCGGATCTTTGACTAACTCAAGCGGGCTGCTTGACCCCGCCATTTCGACGATGTACCGGGCCACTTTGGGCTCACGGTACGTGTGCGAACCCGCCAGGTTGAAAATCTCTCCTTGCGCTTTGGGATTGCCGGCCGCCAGGAGAAAAGCCTGCAAGACGTCTTCCAGGTGGGTGTATTCCCCGCCTGCTCCCCGGATGGCTCTCACCGGTTCTCCGGTCAGCGCCTGCCGGACCATGTGCCCGAATTGGCCCAGGCGTCCCTCGCTGAAGACGCCGTGAATCCGGAAGATGGTCATCGGCAGGCCCCGCCGTTGGTACATCAGGCACAACTTCTCGCAGGCCAGTTTGGTGATGCCGTAGACCGGCCCGCCGATGGTACTCTGCTCCGGGTGACAAGAGTGCTCTTCATTTACCTGGGCAGGCCCGGTAGGGCCATAGACTACGGCCGTGCTGGCGAACAGGAGGTGGCGCGCTCCTGCTGCCAGGGCTGCCTCCAGCAGGTTGAGCGTGCCGAGGAGGTTCTCCTGCACCTCGCGCCTTTCGTCTCCAGGATAGAAGCCCCAGGCCAGGTGATAGGCCACCTCCACGTCCCGCACCGCGCGGGCAACCGTGCCCGCGTCGGCGACGCTGCCTACGATAAAGTCCCCGTCGTGGGATCTCAGGTCCAGCACGCGGCCCGCGTGCTCTGCCTGCCGCAGCGCGTCAACCAGGTGGGAACCGATGTACCCAGATCCGCCTGTTACCAGCGCGTTCATCTTGCCTCCTCGTCTATCACTCTCTTGATGTCGAAAGCGACCATACAGCGTGAGGATGGTCGCTCCAGTCATCCAGTCAGAACCGCACTACACCCTCGGCCACTAGCACCACCTGCCCGCCCACCCGCACGGCCGTGACTTTCTCACCCACGCTGTCCACCTCGACATACAGTGTGCTGGGTCGGTTGATCTCCGCACCCTGCTCGCTGACGATGTGGGTGGTCGGCTCGGTCACTTCCACGGTCTGGTGATGGACCAGGTAGGCCCCTAGCGCGCCGTTGGCGCTGCCGGTGGCCGGGTCCTCCGGAACCCCCAGGAGCGGGGCGAACATACGCACGTGAACCGTCGCCTCGGGTCGCTCCGTCTCGAAGGTGAAGACCATCACGCACTCGGTGCCGCAGGCCTCGCAGGCCCGGTTGAGGGCGCTCACATTGAGGCGGCCGGGGGCCAGGCTCTGCACTTTGGCCAGAGAGCGCACCGGCACCATCATCTGCGGCACGCCCGTGGAGACGACCTGCACCGGCAACCCTGCCTCGACGATAGCCTCGGGGGCCAAACCTAGCCCCGCTGCCAGGTCGGTCACGTCCTCCAGCACGGCGTGGAACGTGGGATGGTCCTGCGTCATCACCACCTGCTCCACGCGACCGCCAGCAACGTGCAGGTCGGCCGGCAACACGCCCACCCCCAGTTCTAAGCGTACCTGTGTCGTTGGCGCGTGCAACTCCACGCGCTCCAGGTGAGCCAGGACCCAGTGGGTACCGACAACGGGGTGACCGGCGAAGGGTAGTTCTGCCGCAGGGGTGAATATGCGCACCTTGAAGTCAGCATCCGGCACCCGCGCCGGGAGCACGAAGGTGGTCTCCGAGAGGTTCATCTCCCGTGCCAGGCACTGCATCTCCTCCGTGGTCAGTCCCTCGGCCTCAGGGAAGACGGCCAGCGGGTTGCCGCCGAAGGGCCGGTCGGTGAAAACGTCCACCTGAATGAAGCGATACTCTTTCACGTCTGTATTCTCCTCTCTGTGGATTCTGTGGATTGATCTGAGCGCTGTAGCGTAGTCAAGGAATAACTGCTCCCGCCCATCCCCAAATGAAAGGACAGGGTGGTGTTAGGAATAGACTAGTGGACAACGAACTCGCAGACTCGATCGCCTCGGCCAATCGCTTGTTCAAGCTCCACCTCCACCGGCCTTCTCCTCGTTGCTTCCGGCAGCGCAGGCTCACCCGGCCCAGCGCGAAAGGTTCACGTAGCCGTCTACGGATGGCCCCTCGTCCGTCCCCTTCAGCCCCAAACGCACCATTGCCCGCTCGACCCGATAGCCCCACCCCAGCAGTTGCTCCAGCGCCCAGGCGTGGCGACCGTTCACCGACACCATCAGTTTCTGCCTGCCGTGGGCACGCGCCAGGGCCTCGCTTCCATTGAGGAGCGCACGGAAAGTCTCATCATCGGTGTAGTCTGGGTGCAGTGCCAGGACATGGACGCTCGCCAGTTCTTTGCCCCGGCCCTCCCGGCTGCTCACCAACCACACGGTGCTCATCCCGACGTCCCTGCCCCCGTCGATCAACACCAGCGTCTCGCCCAGGCCGTGTTGAGCAGTCGAGGTGATCTCTTTGGTATAGTCGAGGGCGGGGTAGATGCGCCCGGTGGCCTCCCGCAGGTCAGCCAGCCAGCGCTCCCGCGTCCCGGCGCCGGCCGACGACCAGCGCGGAAGGTCTACGTTGCCCCCGGCGGGCTGTTCCAGTGTCCTGCTCAATAGAAGGGTGGGGAAACAGGCCTGGAACCCCTGTCGCAGGTAGAGACCCAGGTTGTAGGGGCTTTCGGGCATTGTCTCCAGCCCGATCACGCGGTTCGGTTCCTGGCGCAGGTAATCCAGGCTGGCGGCGATCAACTGCTTACCGACCCCGCGCCCCTGACATTCGGGCAACACGGCGAAGGTGCCGAACCAGCCCACGCCGCCCCAGGTGCGGGAGAAGATGAGCCCTACCACGCGGCCCTCCTCCTCGGCCACGAAGCACCCTTCGGGATCCTTCTCCTGGCAGGTGAGTATACTGATGCGTGTGCGTTGAGGCCGCTCAGCCGTCTTGCCTGTCAGTTGCTGCCACCACGAACCAAAAGCGGCGGCCTCCACCCGGCGGACTGCGTCTGCATCCTCCTCACGCACCAGTCGGATTGTAGCCATGGCTCGTTCTCCTCCAATCCATTCTCTGTTCCCTCGTTCCTCGGCCATCCCTGCCGCCTGAGCCGGACGCTGGCCCCCAACACCGCCTCCGCCTGGAGACGGCAGGCAGCGCGGTAACGCTCGTCGCGCAGCAGGACGGGATTCCATCCCTGTGCCAGTTCTATGTACGGCTGGAACAGCACGCTACCGACGATGCCCAACGTCTGAGCGATGGCGAACACGACACTGGCCTCGCCGTTGTCCATACATAGGCAGCCACGCTCGCGGAAGTCCTCCGCCATTTGTGACGTGATGCGGTACAGCGCCTCACAGGTCCCGTTCCCCCCGACGTGATACCGCGCGCCCAGGGCACGACACGCCTCCGCCAGCGCGTCCACGATCCCTGGCGTGGCGTACACCTGGCCCTCGCTGTTGCCGTAGTGGATCGAGGTCCCGTCAGGGCCGAGTGAGAAGGCAGGCACGATCATGTCGCCTAACTGGACCGGCGGCCCCAGCGACCAGGCGGCGCAGACTAGGAAGACCGCCTCCACGCCGCAGGCGACCAGGTCCTCGATGGTACAGGCCAGAGGTGACGGGCCCATCGGCGGGACGAGGACGATGACACCCAGTCCCTGGAACACGCCTCGTTTCACGATGCGCGGTGCAGCGTAGGGATGATGGCGCGGTGAGAGCCAATCCATGTCTTCGAGCCTGCAGAGTTCCTCCAGCCGGTCCACGACCGCCTTCGAGAAGGTCAGCACGGCGACACCTTCCATTCTCGCATCCTCATCGCCGAGCCCTGCCTGCCGGGCGGCGGAGAGGGTCTGTTCGGGTGTGATCAGCCACATCACGCTCTTTGCTCCTCCCCTGCACATTCAGCACTTCCACGGGCCACGAGGAGGCTAGAATCTCTCCATGGCCTCTGTCAGTCTCGCACGTGCTTCATCGGAGTGCCAACATTCTATGAAGAATCGCTCTCTCTCCTCCAGACGCGTCAGAATCTCCGCTTCAACCATTTCCACACGATTACGCTTGATTATCGCAAACGGTTCTTGAGGCAACCCACCTAACAACCTGGCCTTTTCGATGGACTTTGGGAATACCTGCTCCAGCACCAATACCTGATCCACCATACCCATTTGAAGCGATTCTTGAGGTTGATAAAACTCGCCAGTATCCGTTATCTCACGGGCATGACGAACTCCGACTATGTGTCGTAGGACACAATCGGCCAGGTATGGCACAGGAACTCCAAGTTTGATCTCGTTCAGCCCCATCAGTTTTCGGCCTTCCGCAATAAACCGGTAGTCGCAGCACAGAGCCAGGATACACCCACCGGCGATTGCATGTCCCGTTATCGCTGCTATTGTTGGCTTGGGTAACGTATACAAATCCATGCAAACTCGGTTGAACGTTTGGTAGAAGGACTTGAAGTCCTCCCTGGCAAGCCCGAATAGTTGCGGGAGATCAAAGCCAATGGAGAAGAACTTCTCATTGGAACTACCCAGGACGAGGCCGCGTACGCCGGGGTCACGCCTCATTCCCTGCAGGGTCTCGGACAACTCCTGGACGAGTCGCAGGTTTATTGCGTTTGTGACGTCTCGGTCCAACTTGACGATCGCCACTTTATCTTGATGCTCTATGTGTATCATCTTCATATCTACACTCCTGAGGTGTGCCAGCACGAACGCATAAACCAAGATCACAAGCAGCGGGATTGCAATACACCCATCCGCCATCGCCAGTCTATGGGAATGTATTGAATGTGTCAAGCAGCACTGGCTCTTTGGGGTCGCGAACATCTATTGACCGCACTCCCGTACCAGTATTGGCTACATACGCCAAGTCACCAGCGACGTGGACACCTTCCACCCAGTCCAGGAAGTTGACTTTGCTCTGTCGAGTCTCATAAAGTCATACCGGGCAAAGTCTCATAAAGTCGTATCAGTCAGGCTATTGCACAGTGTCATCTCGCGCCAAGCAGCTCTGGAGAAAGGTAGTGCAAGTTGATATGCTGGCAACGCGATCAAAGGGCCCAGTTCGCCCATCAAATCGGCCTTCGTCAGCCCTTGGGCGGCAAGGCGAATCTCGACTTGCATCTTCCAAGAGGCACTTGAACTCGCGAGTCTGGGCATCGAAGGTGATTTCTACAGTCTGATTGCCAAGATCTTTCCCGAGGTTGTAGCGATGGGCACCCAAAGAGAATTGGCCATGCGTACTTGTTCGGCGGAACCAATGGCCTTGAGCCAGGTAGTCGTAGACGCGTTGCATATCCAGCATATCCTCTTCCCACTCCGGACGGTAAGGTTGACCAGAGTGTTGCGCCTCTGGGTAGGCCACCAAAGGCGGCAGTCCATCCAGTGAGCGGGAAGGAAATCGGGAATTGAGAAAGTCCAAGCGGTCATGCAAGATTTGCTGAAGAACTGAGCCGTCAGCGAAGACCTGACCTACAACAGCCTGCTGGTTTATCGTCTGATGCGCACGCTCAATGACACTGTGTTCGGCAGGTGGTTTCTGTTTGATGAAGTAGACATCCACACTCAGGGCGATCAACCACAGGTGGAGTGTTGTCGGATAAGGCGAGGCGCTGGCGTTGTCGTAGAAGACGCTGTCGTGGTCCAGGCTGACTCGCTTGGGGAGGCCACGATTCAAGAAAGCATGCCGAAAGACCAATTGGTAGTCGCGTGTATTCGGATGTGAGGTATTCAGGCACAGGAAACTGTCTACCTTCAAACGGCTGAACAGGTCATTGATGTTGATGATGGATACAGAACCTAGATCAGGCACTTTGATGACGCCTTTGGCATCCACCTCCCACTCCTCGTGGGCGCGTTCTGGTTCTACAGCCTGGGGCTGGGGCAGTTCGCTGTGGCGTTCGTACTTCCGCGTGAAATCTTCCTGCTTCAAGAATGCTGCTATGCGAGAGTGACTGGGTAGCTTCATACCTGCAAATCGCTGGTCGTCTTTCAGCTCAGTCCGAATCGTCAACGGTCCCCAACCAGGGTGGCGTTCACGCATCTCGTGCACAGCATCTTGCATCTCAAGCGAAAATTGCCCCAAGGCGCCGGTGGGAGGCCTACCCATATGACTTTACGGGATTCAACACGATGTTGGTGTATGTCACAGGTGGCCTTGGTTGTCAATACTCCGTCCTCAAGCACGTGATCTTGCTCTCAGGTGCTCTCTGTGGCGTGAGGCAACGATTGCCTTTGGGTCACCTTTTAATGAGGCAATTCGATTGGTGTCAAATCGTAAACAGTGTATAATACAAATACATCCTGCGTGAAAATTGCTCAGGGCGTCGTTCTAACAGATTTTTCCTATGGTGAGATTGAGCATACATGTATGGCCGGGTACTTTGAGGGATTGATAAGGAAAAGGTAACAATGGCCCAACCGGTTAATCCCTACGTGGTAGGGCCTCCCATACGAGGAAAAAGCGGATTCTTCGGCCACCAGGATACACTGGATTGGGTGGCGCGGGGACTGCGTAACCCGGCCACCAATTCCCTGGTCCTATTTGGCCAGCGGCGCATCGGCAAAACCACGCTCCTGCTGCAACTCCGACGCACTCTGCCCGCCGATACTTTTTTGCCCCTTTATTTCGATCTCCATGGCCAGGCCGCTCGTCCTCTGGGCCAGGTGTTGGCCGACCTGGCCGACACTGTCGCCGAGCAGGCCGGTCTGGAACCGCCTGCCCCGGAGGCATTCGACGATCGGGGCCTGTTCTTCAGTCGCACTTTCCTTTCCCAGGTTCACGCGGGCCTGGGAAAGAACCGCCGGCCTGTTTTCCTCCTGGACGAGTTTGATGTGCTGGACGAAGCAACCGAGGAAGGACTGCCGGCGACGGCAGGAGCCCAATCTCTTTTCCGCTTCATACGCCGTGTGATGACCAAAGATCCGTATCCAGTGTTCATCTTCGCCGCCGGCCGCCGAGTCGCTGACCTGGCCTTGGACTTTACTGCCGTTTTCAAGGCCTCGCTCGTGCGAGAAGTCTGGGTACTGGATCGAGAAAGCGCTGAGGCGATGGTGCGTCAGGCGGAGACCTCGGATCAGAATGGCACGCTCCGTTTTTCCGACCAGGCTGTGGCGCGCATCCTGAGCCTCACCAGTGGGCATCCCTACCTGACTCAGTTGCTCTGTCAGCAGGTCTGGGAGCGAGCCTACGCGAGTAACCCTGCCACGTCGCCGAGGGTAGATGTGCTGGAGGTAGAGGCCGCTGTGCCTGACGCGCTGGAGGCAGGCCACCAGGCGTTGACCTGGCTTTGGGATGGGCTGAGTCTGGTCGAGAAAATCTACGCCGCCGGCCTGGCCGGGGCCATCGGTGAAGGGGAGACTGTTGCGGAGGATCGGGGTATGCGGCTGCTGACGGACCACGCCGCCCGGCTGCGTACGCGAGAGGTGGAACTGACGGCTCCTCGTGACCTGGTGAGGCGGCGGGTGTTGGATATGACCGGGGAGCAGGAGCATCGTTTTGCCGTCGAACTCTCCCGCCGTTGGATACGTCAGCACAAGCCCCTCCAGGATGTGAAAGACGAGTTGGACCGGGTGGATCCACTGGCCGAAGAACTTTTTGGCATAGCCCAAGAGTTCTTCCGCCGGAATCAGTTGCAGGCGGCAGCCCGTTATTTCCGGGATGTGCTAGCGGCGCACCCCAACCACTTTCACGCTCGGCTTTGTCTGGGCGAGACGCTGCTGCAACTGACCCAGATTGACAAAGCGGTGGATGAACTGGAGTGGGCTTACGAACAGGATCGAGAGGAGGCCCGCTTACTATTGACTCGCGCGCTGGTGGCTCAGGCCGGAGCGCGAGAGGAAGCGGGGGACGAGGCTGGAGCACTGACGATTTGCGAGCGCACGCTCCAGATCTCCCCTGACGACTATACAGCCCAGAAGGTGCGGAGCGCCATCTTGATGCGCCGATTGCAGGCTGAGGCCCAAAATTATGAGCGAGCAGAGCAGTGGGCAAAGGCCGCCGCAGTCTATGAAACATTGGTGGCCCAGGCCTCCGACGAGGAGAGCCGGAAGGTGTGGGAAGCAGCGTTAGAACGCTGTCGGCAAGAGGAACTTTTGCTTCGTCTCTTCGGCGAGGGCATAGATTCGCTGGAGAAAGAGAATTGGCAGCGAGCCCAGATATCTTTTGCCAAAGTAGTGCACGGCCGGCCAGATTATGGCATAGATAAACAACTGGCGGCCCAGTTGTTGTTGCAAGCCGTGTTGCGAAAGCCTATTCGAAAGTACAAACGAGTCGTCACCGCTACACTCATCACCGCCGTTCTAGTGATTGTAGCCGGCATTCTCTTTTTCCAATCCTGGGAAGGGACTTTTCCGCCGCCAGTCGAATTGCCAGAGACTTGGGAGCACGTCCACACCTACCGTCTCGACGCCAATCGTGACGACAACCAGGAATGGGTTGTCCTGTATCGCTTTGACCTGCCGGTCGAGGCCGAGCAGAGTGGCAGTCCTATCGCGGGCGTCGTTTACCAACCGGACGATAACAGTTCCCCTGTCCTTACTCCCTACGAGTTGCGCCCCCAGGATGGTAACTATTTATGCGAGTGTGAATGTATCGCTACTATGGAAAACGTGCTGTCCGGGCTCCCAGGCTCTGAATTGGTTGTGCGTGATCACTGCAATGATACAGTAACCAGACTGACCATCTTTTACTGGGCACCGAACGAAGAAAAGTACCTATCGAAGGGGCATTTCAGCGGTAGCCGCATCAAGGCGGAACTGAACAGTGTTACGGTTGAGCAGCGCCTGCCACACCGCGCCCAATTGGCACTGCGACAGACCTACCGTCCAGACGATAATGAGACATACTATGGGCTGTTCGACCAGGGTGTTCTCGTGATGCCTGAGAAGCACGAACTGGTCTGCTATCAGGCAGAGCCCAAGGATGTCATGCGCTCCCCCTATCCCGAAAAGGTTGTGCTTGCGTTCTACAACCACTACACCGATGACAAGTATGCTTCAGAGTATTTTACCGATAAAGGTTGGGAGCAATTGGCGCAGTGTGCCGCCGGTCGGTGTGGGTGCACCTCGGCGCGCGGTGAGATTGCCCACGTGCGGGTGACCAACTTACAGTATGGAGAGGGCACTGGTTCTGACCGGGCCACCTTCGATTTTGATGTCATTTGTGAGCGTCGAGACGGTGCGCTGGAAGACGAAACTACCATACGGTGGCACCTCATCCGGCAGGATGACCGCTGGAAATTGGACAGTGCGGAAGTGATATCCACCGAGGGGCAGGGAAGAGATGAGCAGTGACCGGGGAGGCTTTTGTGGTTCGAGGCCAATATCTGTGTGTCTGTATAGGCGGCCATGTGTGATATGACAATGCCCCAGACTGGAGTCGAACCAGCACGCCTAAAAAGGCACAGGCCCTCAACCTGCCGCGTATACCTATTCCGCCACTGGGGCTCGCTGACTATTATACTCTCCCAGCGTAACTTGTCAACCTCAGCCAATTAAGTACTGTGCCATCGTTTTGCCAGGGCCAATCCGGCGAGCGAAAGACCAGTGGTACGTCGCCGCCTGGATACCGGCGCTGTCTTTGTTTTATCTGTCAGTATGATCCTCCGGGGAGCAGTCCACCCCTTCCTGTTCTCTCGCCCAGGTGAACTTGCGCCGTAAGGTCTTGGGGTAGTAACGCTCCAAAACGTCATAGTCTACTTGTTTTCCCCACTCATGAAAGACTCGGGGGTCAATGTAGGACTTGAGACTGGTGCCCAGATTCCATGTCCGCTTTTTGACGGCAATGGCGTCTTTGGTCTTGAATTTGTCCAGAGCGACCTTTGCCCGCTCTAGTCTGTTCTTGGCAGTCTCTATCTTCTTCTTGGCTCGTTCTATCTTTTTAGCGTAACGGGCCTGTAGTCGGTCGCGCTGGACCGTTGTCTTGGCCTCCTTCTTCTTCTCTCGACCCTCGCGCCGTAGCGCAGCCAGTGCGTCGCTGGCCTCGCGTACCCGGTGGCGACAAAGTGCAACCCGCTCTTTTATCTTCTCCCGACGCTCATTGGCTCGTTGGCGGCGTTCTCGCCAATTGGCCGGTGGTTTTTTGTAATGATTGCAGAGCATCGCTGCCTCAAGATTGGCCAGGGTGGCTCCCGCCCACTTTTTGTATTCCGGATCGCTCGCCTTGATTCCCGAAGCCAATAGGCTGTCGCGGACGGCCTGGGTGGCGTGGTGGGTACGAAAGACCTTTGCCGTCAGCCCAGGGAGAACCTCGGAAAAGTAAGCATTGACATCACTGCTATCAATCCCCGAAAATATCTGCGGCTTATTGCGTATGGGATGGCGCTTACCGTCACCAGATGAGTTGGGTGGTTGGGCATTCTGAACGAGTTCTGCCAGGTTTAGATGCACCACCGGTGGGAGCGCAGTCTTTTTGTGCCACAGCACCGAGTCCTTGCCCAAAAACTTGAACTCGGCTGTCCCATCTGGATGGAGCGTGATGTGCTCGGGGCGAAGCGTGGTCGCGCCCACGGTATCGGCTTCGTCGGCGTCTTTTTCGTCTCCTACGCGCAAACAAAGGGCGTCAATCAGGTAGCACGCTGTCGCCACCATCCGTCGCTTGGCATCCTGGTCGGTCAATCCTTGTTCAATATGGGCTCGCACTTTGGTCAGATTCTCGTCCAATTCCGCGGCCTGGTCGAATTTGGCGGCTTCTCGTTCTTGTTTTATGGGCGCGGTGTCACTCAGCCAGATGTACTTGAGTTTGCCGGAGAGTTTATCATTCCACCGTGCCACCCACAGTGACTCTGGCTGCCACACGATCTCTGCCCAGTCGCCTGGAGGGTTAGGCGCATCGGGACTCAGGTTCAGAGTGATGCTGCTTTGCTGAGGGCCTTCCTTCCACCTACCGCGTAGTGGGTGCTTGCCACGTCCCATAAAGATGCTGCTGGGCTCAGCGATATAACCGCCAATCTCGACGCGCTCGCCATCCGCGATGGCATAGCCATATCGTTCCTTGATTTGTTCACGCTTCGTTTTGCGTTGGGCTGCCAGTGCCTTGCGCTCTTCTCGGGTTAGCCGCTCTCTGGCGGCACGTTCTGCTTGCACGATCTCCAGGGCTGGGCCAAAATCCACCTCGTCGGCTGTTAATGGCGGGGTGATGCCCATCGCAGTGCTGAAATCCTGCATAAAATTGCGGACGAACGTCGCGTCCTCCACGTAAGGGGTGCCCTGTTTTTTGGCCCAGGCCAGCGCCATCTCTATTTGCTTGTGGGATAACTCTTTGCGCTCGCCACGTATCGTGAGCTCGAGGTGAGAGGGCAATGGGGCCTGAGGCACCAGGATGCCGTTGTGAATAAGATGTTTGAGCATAAATCTTCCTGATTAAATATTGTACCCTATACGGATTTGCCGGAGGAGGATAACGCAAATGTCCAAAGTTGTCAACTGCGCGCCCCGAGTGTCTTTTTATCGGGCAGCGGTGCGCGAAGATCACTTATCCTGCCCATCTGGACCAGATCGGTCGAGGCCAGCGTGGGGATTTGTGCGGGCGGGCATTGCGGGGTAGAATTGAACGGCACAAAGGGGCGCGGGTATGATTTTGGTGAGCCACTTGCCAACCCCGGCCAGGCGGGGTACAATTCACGTTATGAATTATTCTTTCTGCCGGTTGTTGTTTCCCCCTCCGTTTTCGCAGGTTAGCACCCAGGCGTCACCGGATACGCATCGCCGGGCAGTTGAGTGTGTTTCAACCTGTTGAACCGGGGGAACTCGGATGCATCAAGCAAGAGCTATGGATGTTTGTTGGTTGACAAACTTCCTGACAGACGCGTGATTTGCTCTGGCGATAGGAAATCGGATGCAGACCCTCGCAGATTTCCGCAGATAAGACGGAAAAATCAGCGCTACCCTGCATCCTGTAAGGATCTGCCAGCCAATTGAGCGGCAGACGACTAAAAAGGAGAGATAATGAGAATCGTCCTTGATGCAATGGGCTCTGATGACTATCCGGCCCCTGATGTTGCAGGGGCGGTGCTGGCGGCACGCGAGTGGGGCGATGAGACCATTCTCGTCGGGCGCGAGGAGCAAATCCGGCAAGAACTGGCCCGCCACGATACCACCGGCCTCAGGCTGGAGATCGTCCACGCCTCTCAGGTCATTGAGATGGACGACGAACCGGCCCGGGCTGCACGAGCGAAGAAGGACTCCTCGATGCACGTGGGGATGAACCTGGTGCGCGCCGGTCAGGCCGATGGTTACGTGACCGCTGGCAACACCGGCGGTGTGTTGGCAGTGGCCACGCTGCACACCCTACACCGCATCCCAGGCGTGAAACGCCCGGTGTTGGCCACGATCCTGCCCCTGCCCGCTGGCCGTGTCGTCACGCTGGATATCGGCGCTAACACCGACTGTCGGCCCGAATATCTGCTCCAGTTCGCGCTGATGGGTGACATCTACGCCCGGGCTGTGTTGGGCTGTGCCAGGCCACGGGTGGCGCTGCTCTCCAATGGCGAGGAGCCGGGCAAGGGGAACCTGTTGGTCAAGGATGCTTACAAGTTGCTGGCTGGCTCCGGCCTGAACTTTATCGGCAACGTCGAACCCAAAGAGGCGGCCTCCTGCCACGCTGATGTCGTCGTCACCGACGGTTTCACTGGCAACATCTTCCTCAAGACGACCGAGGGCACAGCCAAAGTGCTGACCGATCTCATCCGTGACGAGATCAAGGCCGGTATGTTGACAGCGGTCGGGGGGTTGCTGGCGAAACCGGCCTTTAGCCGCATGGCACGGCGGCTTGACCCCTTTGAGGTTGGCGGGGGACCGCTGTTGGGTGTCAATGGCGTGGTGATCGTGGCTCACGGGCGCTCCAACGGACGCGCAATTAAGAATGCCATCCGGCAGGCACGCCAGGCGATACAGGGTGGGGTGGTAGAAGCGATCCGCGATGGGCTGGCACAATGGCAGGAATAAACGAGCGTAGGCGCATAGTCGTCACCGGTGTGGGGGCGATGACTCCACTGGGGTTGACGCTGGAGGAGACCTGGGAGGGGCTGCTGGTCGGGCGATCCGGCGTCGGCCCCATCACCCAGTTTGATGCCTCCGGGCTGCCCGTGCGCATCGCCGGTGAACTGAAAGGCTTTGATCCCACGCGTTACATCAATTTCAAGGCGGCGCGGCGCATAGCCCGCTGCTCGCAGGTGGCTGTCGCAATGGCCCAGGCGACGTTGTCGGATGCGGGATTGAGTCTGCCCTTGGCCGACGAGGAGCGCGTGGGCGTGCTGGTCGGGAGTGCCGTCGGAGGTCTCGGTTGTGCCATCGCGGGGGTGGATGCGTTTCGCAGCAGGGGGTTGGGGCGAGTCAATCCGTTCGTTATCACCTCGTCGCTGGCGAATATGCCTTCCCATCACGTGAGTCACTGGGCCGGTGCCAAAGGACCTATCAGTACGGTGGTCGCCGCCTGCGCCACGGGTACGCAAGCCGTGGGAGAGGCGGCTGAGGTCATACGCCGTGGTTCGGCTGACATGGTGATCTGTGGTGGCGTGGAGGCCCTGATTCATTTTGCCCCTATCGCTGGGTTTTGTGCCATGCGGGCTCTCTCCACTCGGAACGACGAGCCAGGACGGGCCAGCCGTCCTTTCGACGCTGCCCGCGATGGCTTTGTCTACAGCGAGGGGGGAGCGCTATTCATCCTGGAGGCGCTGGAAAATGCCCAAGCGCGTGGGGCGCGCATCCGCGCCGAGGTACTGGGCCATGCATCATCATCCGATGCCTTCCACGTGGCGCAGCCCGACCCGGAGGGGATGGGGGCCAGCCGGGCTATGCGGTGGGCGCTGGACGACGCTGGCCTGACGCCAGATGCTGTGGACTATATCAACGCCCACGGCAGCAGCACACCGATCAGTGATCGGATTGAGACTCGGGCGATCAAGCGGGTATTCGGCGGGCGTGCTTATGATATCCCCATCAGTTCGACCAAATCCATGATCGGCCACGCGATGGGGGGAACCGGGGCCATTGAGGCCGCTGCGTGTGTACTGACAATTGAGCAGGGGATCATTCACCCGACGATCAATCTGGAGACCCCTGATCCAGAGTGTGACCTGGACTATGTACCGGAGGGAGCGCGCAAATCCGATGTGCGCGTTGCCCTCTCCAATTCATTCGGCCTGGGTGGGCAGAACGCCTGCCTGGTGTTGGGTCGCTTCGAGGAGTGAATTTACTACAATGCGCATCATCCGCAATGAACGCCGTATCCGTGTGTCGAGTTTTATCGGCCAATACGCAACACTGGCCGGGTTGTTGGCATTGGTGGCTGGCCTGGTCATCTCCTTTACGAGACCGGGGTGGCTCGTGCTGATGTTGCTGAGCGTGGGACTGGGTATCCTCCTCTCGGCGGTGGGTGGTTTTTTCGCAGATCGTTACACCAGTCCCCTTGCCCACCACGATGTGCTGGCCAGGGTCCTCAAGGGTCTGGGCAACCAGTACGCGCTCCTGCAGTATGTCCTACCTGCCTCTCAGGTTTTGCTGGAACCCGGTGGCTGCACAGTCTTTGTGGTCAAAGCGCAGGGGGGGCAAGTAACGTGCCAGGGGAATGGCCGGTGGAAACACCTTCAACGGGGCAAGTTTTTCCGACAGTTTGCGGGCCAAGAGGGGCTGGGCGCCCCTGACGTCGAGGCCGGGCACCAGGTGCACAGGTTAGAGCGCCACCTGGCCCGCCACCTGCCTGACGTCGAGATACCCGTGCGAGCGGTCATTGTCTTTGTCAACCCTGACGTTACACTTGACGTCGCCGCCTCGCCTGTGCCTGTCTTCTACGACAAGAAAGTGAAAGCCTGGCTGCGGGGACCGGGGAAACTCAAGCCGCTGCCATCTGGCGCGCACCGCCGGCTGGCCGAGGTTCTGGGGGTTGATCAATCTGAGAGTCGCTAGGAGACGGCCGTCTTACTTGCTCCACATCGCTCTGCTGTTAATCACAGCAGTTGCAGCCGTTCTGCGTTGTTATTGCATTGATCGGCTTCCTCCTGGTCTGCACTATGATGAAGCCTTCAACAACCTGCTAGCACTGCGTCTGCCCCACTGGGATCCATTCCCCGTATTCTTCTTTGACGTAGAATTTGGCAGGTGTGTGTTACATCCCTACCTGATCGCATTGCTTTTTCAGGCCACCGGTCCTATCCTCCTGGGAGGGCGGCTGGTGTCCGCCGTGGCTGGCACCTTGACCGTGCCACTGCTATTTTTCACTGCCTGGGAGATGTTTCGGGACGACACAGAAGAACGCCAGGCGCAAAGATTGGGGATAGCATCTGCGCTCAGCCTGACGGGACTTTACTGGCACGTGCATTTGAGTCGCATTGGAATGGAGTACGCCATGGTGCCAATCCTGGCAGTACCAGCGTTCGGTGCTATCTGGCGAGCGCTACGTCGCCAGCGATTCTGGGGCGCGGTTACAGCAGGTGTGATTCTGGGGCTAACCCCTTACACCTATCCCCCTGCACTCTTTGTGCCACTTCTCCTGGCATTGTTTTTTGGCTGCCGCATCATCTTTGAGCGCGGCTTTCTGAGAGCCAACTGGCGTATATTGGCGATAGTGATGTGTGTCGCACTGCTTGTGATCGCCCCCATGGGCCACTTTTTTGTCACGCATCCCCAATGGTTCACCCTGCGCGCCAGCCAGGTGGTAGGCGGCGATCTCTTGGAAGGGATATTAAAGATAGTCAGGGGCATCTTTATCCAGGGAGACCTGAACCCCCGCCAGAATCTGCCAGGTCGCCCGGCGCTCGATTCCATCCAGGCCACGTTATTCATTCTGGGGATGGGGACGTGCCTGGCGCGGCGACGTCCTCCTCACCTATTTCTGCTTTGCTGGATGGGAGTGATGTCGTTGCCCAGTGTGCTGACCGAGTACCCACCGCATTTTGGGCGCATGTTGGGCGCGGCGCCAGCAGCGGCAATGCTTGTGGGTTTGGGAGCCGTGACTTTTTATGATCTGATCCTAAAGGCTGCTGCGCGCTTGTTCCCACAGGCCCGCCGGGTGGTATCCACGGTGGCCGTGCTTTTGCTGGTCTTTGCCTTTGCACTGAGCGGAGTATATACTGCCAGGGACTATTTTATCGTCTGGGGCCAGTCTGACGATCTCTTTATCGCCTTCGACGTGGGGCTCCGCTGGATTGGGGAATACGTGGCCGCTCTGCCGCAGGAAGAACAGGTGTACATCTCCCCCACAGACAGGTTCTGGAAGACACTCGAATTTTTGCAGGGCGGTGACCCATACCGCACGCACAATTATAACGGCCGGCGCTGCGTGGTTTATCCCGCTGTCACCGAGGTGCCGACGAGCCACGTGGTCATCGTTTTGGAGGACCCCAACTCTCTGCCCGTCATCCAGGCCGCGTTCCCCGACGGCCGCGTGGTCCAAGAATTGTATATGGGGAACACGCCTTACTCGGTCGTCTACCGCACACCAGCCGGCAGGACAGCCCAGATTAGCCTGACCCATCCGCTGGAGGTGAACTTTGACGGGCAGGTGCGATTGCTAGGCTATGATCCGCCAACGGGCCCCTTTGCCCCTGGCGACACCATCCCGCTGCGACTGTATTGGCTGGGCCAGGCTCAGATGACAGACTGGTACAAGGTCTTTGTGCACCTGTGGGGCACGCCCAGTCCAGCGGAAGGCGGTCATATCTGGGGACAGGAGGATGTCCATCCCTGCGATAACAGTTACCCCACGCCGTGGTGGGCGGCGGGAGACGTCGTTGCCGACGAGTACCGGATACCTATCAGCCCTGATACTCCTCCAGGGGAGTATCAATTGGTGGTGGGACTCTACCTGGAGGATGGCCCCCGGCTGCCGGTGCTCGACGCAGCAGGCCGGTCAACCGGCGACCACGTGGTAGTGACGACAGTACAAGTCGTCGCTCCATAGACATAGCCCCGGTACCCCCGCACTGGTCTCTGTTGTCCTATCCGCCCAATTCCTTCAGCCGGCTCTCCCACTTGGAGTACAGTTTCTCGTAGGTTTTCTCGCTGATCTCCCCCTCGGCCAGTCGCATATCCAGATTGTCTAACGTGGCCTGGATATCCGCTGCTGTCCTGGGGGTGGCAGGGGCTGCCGGGGTTGCTGGCGCTGCTTGTTGGGCTGGCTGCTGCATACTCTGTGTCACCATTTGTGCCATGGCCGCGCCCATGCCTACACCTGCACCCAAGCCCACGCCCGCACCTGCGAGGCCACCACCTCCGGGTTGTTGCGCCGCGTCGCCCATTGCCAGCGCTGTCTTGTACTTCAAATAGGTATTCATATCGCCCAGCGCGCCTATTGAGGCCCGCTCGTCAATTGCCTTGGCCGTTTCTTCGGTCGGGCCCAGGTACTCGACGTAGATAGATGTCAGGGTGACGCCCCGGGCGGCGAATTCCTCGGCTGCCTTGGCCCGCACCCCCATCGTCAGTTCTTCCGCCATCCCGGCCAGTTCGATGACCGACTTGCCCATCTCGCCTGTCATATCGGTCAGTTTGGTCAGGATCATAGAGCGGAAGAAATTCTGGATTTCGGGCGTGCGGTATACACCCCGCGTGCCGACGATTTTGTTGACAAAGAGCTGGGAGTCTGTGATCTGCACTGCGTAGGAGCCACGCGCCTGCACGCGCGCCATCCCCAGAATCGGATCCTTGATCGTGATGGGCGTTGGAGTGCCCCACTTCATATCCGTGAACTCGCGCAGGCTGACAAAGTAAACCTCGGCTTTGAAGGGCGTCTCACCTGAGAATGCCTTGCCGATCACGTCTACCAGAAATGGAATGTTGGCGGTCGTGATAGTATGGGAGCCTGGCCCAAACGTGTCCAGCGCCCTCCCATCGCGGAAAAAGACTGCTGCCTGGCTATCGCGAACAATCACCTGTGAGCCGATGCGAAAATCACCGGACCCTCGTTCGGGGATGCGGTGTACCATCTCGGTGCCGGCTTCGTCCACAAATTGTACAATATCAAAGATTCGTGCCATCGTATCAACCTCCTCAATCTGTTATTGCCTCTAGAAACCAGGCTTTTTTCCGAAAAACTCGGTTTCTCATATACGTCGTCCCTACACGCTTCCCAGAATCACGTGCTCACGCTGGTCGAATGCGCTGTTGGCTTCGCGGCAGATGTCCTGAATGATACGAACCGTCTCGATCAACCCCTCGCCGCCAGGAATGGCTTGCCGCAACCTGTCGCTCGCTGCGCCCAGCCGCTCCACGTATTCGAACAATGCCACGTCAAAGTTGTACATCTGCTCCAACTCGGCCTGGTTGATCTTTGCTGCGTCGAACAGCCCTGAGTAGCCATAACTGGCCAGGCGGACGCGATCAGCAAAGGTCTGGAGTTGCGTCACGGCGCTGCCGACGTCGTCCACCAAATCTATCCGGCTGTGATTGATCAAGTCCTTCTGTGCTACGTCGAGTTTCCGGCGTTGGTCGGCCAACTTGTCAGCCAGCGTCTGGCGCAAGAGTTGGTCGGCCTTGCGCCGTGTCTGGCGCTCCTGATATCCATTCCAGCCGGGAATAAAGTCGGTCAATTTCTCCACCGCCGTGCGGCTGTCCTTTACCTTTTCGTAGATGTCTCCCATTCTGTATTCCTCCTTGTTCTCGGGTTGACCGGTCTGCCGGTCGGTATTAACACCTACACATATTACGCAACTTTCTTGTGCTCGGTTTCACCTCCTCTGTCTGTGAGTTCTTTCTCGAAAGGTCACGCAGTCGCCTTTTATGTGTAGCAGGCCATTTTATAAGAATGTCTATCCAGGGGTTGTACCTCTGTCTCAAAATAACGATGAAAGCATCGGGGTAGATGATGATAATCAACGGCCGCGATAACATCTGAGAACTCTCTGGAGTTATAGGTGTTCCAGAACAGGACTATTTTATCTCTCAAGTCTTGTTTTTTCACGTCATCTATGAGGGCAGCCAGTGCCTTACCTGTATAGGTCCCGTCCAACCTGATCCCCTCGGTTTTTTCCATGCGGGTCACGGCTTCCATTCCTGCCTCGGTGAAAAGAGCGTATTGCTGTCCCACAAAGTCGTGTCTAATATCTATATCCTCCTCGGAAAACCCAAGTTCAGGAAAGGATGGATCCAGAGAGTGAAGGAAAGAGTTGGTTTTGTGAATGAGTTTGAGCATTCCTCTTACATTAGCAAATTTCTCCTCCACCACCCGTACAGAGATCACTTGGCTTGTGAGATTGGCGGCCCCAAGCCCCAGCATCAACCCCGCTGCTGTGCCCATGGTGCCCAAGACAACGTAAATGCGGTCGGGCTCTGGTATTTCCCCTTTCACGATTTGCTCTTTGAGTTCGAATGCCGCGTTGACAAACCCGGTTGCCCCAAGGGGCGAAGATCCACCGGCAGGGATGATCTGAGGAAGACGGCCATGTTTTAGACCATGCCGCAAAAGTTGGTAGATGGTTCCTGCGGCCAAGAGCGGAGTATTCCGGTGTTGGTAAAGTTCCGCTCCACAACAGCGACTCATAAGGAGATTGTGGCGGACATAGTGGGCATTGGGCTGGGGCATCAGCATAGAGATACTCTTTAGCCCCACCTGTTGTGCGTAAACGGCTGTAGCCAGGGCATGATTGGACCCAGCGAATCCAAAGGTCACAACCTCCTTTGCCTTGGTGCGCAGAGCATGGCCTATGAGGAACTCTAACTTTCGTATCTTGTTTCCTCCGTAGACCTCACCACTCAAGTCATCACGTTTTATGTAGAGATGGTCTGTGCCTATATCATCGGCTAAGCGATCGAGCTTATCCAAGGGGGTTGGGAATTTACCCAGGGGCACATAGGGCAGTTTATCTCTCAGCAAAGGATAACGCTCAAACAACGGGAGCATCGCGACTACTTTTCCTTTTGACAAGTGATGGCTGGCGAGTTATTATAATTCAACTTTCGCAAAATGGGAAACAGG
>JAXHUO010000136.1:0-1560 GCA_034189605.1 Chloroflexota bacterium | reverse complement strand
TCTCTGGAACGCACTCCAGGTTCGGCCGCGCGCCTATGGCCGGAATGACTATGTCGGCCTCCATCAGAAACTCTGACCCCTCAATGACCACCGGCCGCCGCCGCCCACTCTCGTCAGGCTCGCCTAACTCCATCCGGGTGCACCCCAGGCTGCAGACGTTCCCCTCCTCGTCAGCCACTACTTCCACCGGCGAGACCAACCAGTCGAAGATCACGCCATCCTCTTTCGCCTGACGTATCTCCTCCTCCCGAGCAGGCATCTCCGCCTCGGTGCGGCGATAGGCAATCCGCACCTCGGGAGGTCCTCCTCCCTGCTCGTCCGCCTGCATCGTGCCGATGCGCACCGCCGTGCAGGCCGCGTCCATCGCCACGTCACCGCCACCCAGCACGATCACTTTCTTGTTCATCAGGTCGGGATACCGCCCCAGGCTGGCGTCGCGCAGAAAATCGGTCGCCGCAAGCATCTGCGGCAGGTCAATCCCAGCAATGCCGAGTGGTATGTCCGAGTGGGCTCCGACCCCCACGAAGACGGCGTCGTAGCCGTCCTCCTTGAGCGCCGCCACGTCATCCACGCGGGTGTTCAGCCTCAACTCGATACCCAGGTTTATGATCTCGTCTATCTCACGCTGCAATAGGTCGTAGGGCAACCGATACGCCGGAATGCCTACCCGCATCATGCCCCCGGCCACCGGCAACGCCTCGAAGACTGTCACCTCGTGCCCATTGAGCCTGAGGTCTTGAGCCACGGTCAGACCTGCCGGGCCGGAACCTACTATCGCCACCTTCTTGCCTGTCGGTGCAGGCCCTTGTTCTTCGGCCTCGATCTTGGGCCGCAGGGCCGCCCTCACCTCGTCAGGGTGCTCAAAGGCCCAATCGGCCACGAACCGCTTGAGACGCATGATGCTGACCGGTTCATCTACCTTGCCTCGTGAGCAGGCGTCCTCACACACGTGGTTGCACACCCGCCCGCATACCGCAGGAAACGGATTGTCCTCTTTGATCGCCCGGTAAGCGTCGGCAAAGCGCCGCTCGCGAATCAGCGCGATGTAGCCCTGCGCCCGTTGCCCCGTGGGGCAGGCGTCGCGGCAGGGGGCCACCCCTTGTTTGTTGATCACGAACACGGACGGTATCGCCTGCGCAAAGGAACGGTAGATTGCCGGGTGGGTGCCGTGACCTTCGTTGAATTCGTCCGGCACCGAGATGGGGCACACTTCCAGGCACAGGCCGCAGGCCGTGCACCTGTCTTCCAGTACGTAACGCGGCTTGCGCCGCACCTGAACATCAAAGTTGCCTACGTAACCTGAAACTTGTTCGACCTCGCTGTAACTCAGGAGTGTAATGTTGGGATGCCGACCGGCATCCATCATCTTGGGCCCCAGAATTCAGGTACTACAGTCCAGGGTGGGAAAGGTCTTGTCCAGTTGTGCCATGTGCCCACCGATGGTGGGTTCCCGCTCGACCAGGTAGACCGGATAGCCGGCCTCCGCTATCGTGAGGGCCGACTGGATGCCAGCTATGCCCCCGCCGACGACGAGCGCCGCTTTGGTCACCGGTTCCACGC
>JAXHUO010000135.1:0-1972 GCA_034189605.1 Chloroflexota bacterium | reverse complement strand
TCAGGTCTCTCGATTTAGATGCTCTCACATTCCCGGAGGGCCGCCACTTGATCGGCGGAATAGCCCAACAGGTCTGCCAAAATCTCCTCCGTGTGCTGTCCCAGGAGCGGCGGCGGTCGGTGCACCTCTGCTGGGGTCTGTGACAGTTTGTATGGGAAGCCGGTCATCTGTATTGGGCCGGCCGTGGGATGCTCTGTCTGCAGCGCCAGATCACGCGCCTGTGCCTGGGGATGGCCAAAGACGTCTGGCACAGTGTTGATCGGCCCGCAGGGCAGCCCTGTCGCCTGCAGATCGGCCAGCCAGTCGCCAGCGTCGCGGGTGGCAAAGATGGTGCTGAGCAGTTCCATTAACGTGGACCGGTGGGAGACGCGTGCCTCATTGGTGGCAAAGCGCGGGTCATCCTTCAGGTCCGGCCGGCCAATTGTATCGCACAGCATAGCCCACTGGCGTGCGTTCGCCACCGCCAGTGCGAACCAGCGGTCGCGGGCACGGAAGGCCTCGTAGGGGGTGATGTTGGGGTGAGCGTTGCCCAGGCGGCGGGGTGGCGTTTCTCCGATCAGGTAATTGGACGCCACGTTCGTCAGCAGCGCCACCTGCGTATCCAGCAGCGAGATGTCCACCAGTTGCCCTGCGCCCGTATGGTCGCGGGCCCGTAGCGCTGCCAGGATGCCAGCGGCCGCGAACATGCCGGACGTGATGTCCACGATAGGCACTCCCACCCGAGATGGCGGCCCCTCCTCCGGCCCGGTGATGCCCATCATCCCACCCTCGGCCTGGATGATAAAGTCGTAGCCAGGTCGCTCGGCATAGGGGCCGGTGCGGCCATAGCCGCTGATGGAGCAGTAGACCATGCGTGGGTAAAGAGCGTGCAGGTTTTTGTACCCTAACCCTATTTCATCCAGCACGCCGGTGCGAAAGTTCTCCACCAGCACGTCGGAGGCGGAGGCTAACTGGCGTACGATCTCCTGTCCCTCTGGGTGTTTGAGGTTGACGGTGATACTGCGTTTGTTGCGGTTGGCCGCGATAAAGTAAGCCGATTCGCCCGGATAGGGGCCGTAGGGCTGCCCCACGAAAGGTGGCCCCCAACCCCGGCTGTCATCACCCCGGCCGGGACGTTCCACCTTGATCACGTCCGCCCCCAGGTCGCCCATCATCATAGTGCAGTAGGGGCCGGCCAGGGCACGTGTGAGGTCCAGTACCCGAATACCTTCCAGTGGTTGCATGTTTTACGTCCTATGTCCTACGTCCTACGTTCTATGTTTCGTTCGCGATTCTCTGGATGAGGGTCTCTGTGAGGGTGTATAGAAATAGTTCGTAATCCTGTGTGGTGCGCAGCGGGTTGTTCATACGGCTGCTCTAACCAGTCCCACCAGGCCCGGTGCTTGCAGTTGAATCCGCTGAACTTGATTGCGGTAGTCAGCCTGGCGCGCAAGCCAGGTTCGGTAGACGCTAGCCCATTCTCCAAAGTCCAATACCCAACTGTCATCCTCTGGTTCTTCACCGCTAACGTATGCGGCGTAGAAGGTTTCCGAACGGATGCCATATTTGCGCTCAAAACGCAGTAAATCCTCTTCAAGCGCGTGAATGTCAGATAGAATCTCTTGCAGGTTCATCGTTCACCTCCACATTCAATTATAGCACAGTCCGCCCATCTGCCATAGTGACGGCGAACTGGGCAAAAGCGATGGTGAACTGTTGCATAGGGCTTGCCTGGAGATACTTGCTTAGTCGGTGGGCAGTGTTCATCGTATGGGCGAAGCAATTCTGTTATTTGACGTCGCGTGGCTCGGTGAGTAGTCGAACCCCGTCGAGGATTTGACGTACATGTTCAGGCGAGAGTGTGCCGATCTTTTCGACCACATCTGCCTTGTCTACCGTGAAAATCTGGGAGACGTTGACCAGGCTGCGTTTTGGCAGATTGGCCTCGCCTTTATAACCGACTTGTCCCTCTTTGTCAATACCAAGGTGGTTG
>JAXHUO010000134.1:0-2157 GCA_034189605.1 Chloroflexota bacterium | reverse complement strand
CGCGAATTGCCTCGAACCTTTGGCGGCAGGTCCGCGCCCTCCCGCAGGTTCGGGCACCTTTCGAGACTGGATTTGCCCATTCAGTTGAATGTTCCGCAAAGACTGTCTCGTCAATGGCAACCTGGTAGTGTTGGCCGCTGACCTGGTTTGTGTTACAATTGGTCACTGGTCATCTATTCATTGGTCATTGGTCATGCCATTACTGATTGACGGACATAATCTCATCGGGCGGCTGCCCAACCTGCGGTTGGACGACCCTGACGACGAGGCCAAACTTGTGGCGCGGCTGCGGGCATACTGCGCCCGTACGGGCAAGCACGCCACGGTGATCTTCGACCGGGGCCTGCCGGGAGGGCCCTCGCGGGAACTCTCCGGCGGGGGAGTAAAGGTCGTCTTCGCCGCCACAGGCCATACCGCCGACGGTATCCTGCGCGAGCGTGTCCGCCGGGCACGTGACCCACGGGGGCTGACAGTCGTCACGTCCGATCACGAGGTCATCGCGGTGGTGCAGGCAGGAGGCGCGAGAGTGAAACGGTCGGAGGAATTCGCGGCGCAATTGAGTGTGCCTCGCTCCGTTGGGGTTGAGAAAGAGAAGAAGGAAGAGGACCTCTCAGCAGAGGAGGTCAAAGAGTGGTTGCACATATTTGGGGGAGTGGACAGGGAGTAGAGGTGAAATGGCCAGTATCAAGATTCTAAACATCTACACTGGCACATTGGTTACGGTGAACCGCTGAGGTAAAAGAGGACACGCACGTTCGTCTGCTCAAACTTGCGCTTCCTCCATTCCTCTCCACAAACGGCAGAACGCGCACAACCCCGGTGCGCTGGTCGGCTGGCCGCAGTTGGTGCAAGGGCGCAATTCCGCCTCCTCGGCCAGTTCGCAAAAGAAACCCTCCTTCCGCGCCCGCAGGAAACCCAGGTAGAACTGCAACTTTGTTCCCGGCGATTTCTCCTCCATCTGGTTCAAAATCCCTTTATAACGCAGGCTGGTCGCGCCCACGGCGTGGGGGCACTCGTCGTAGATGTAGTTTATGCCGGTGATGAGCGTGTAGGCGGCCGTCTCCCGCTCGTATAGGCGGCAGAAGGGCTTGACCTTGCGGGCCAACCCCTCGCTTGATGCTGGCAACACGGGGGCCTGGCGGGCGATGTACCCAGTCTGCCAGTGGAGCACATTGCCGAAGAGCACCGCCACCTCGTCGTCCAGGTTGTGGCCGGTAGCCAGGATGTCGTAGCCGCCGTCGCGGGCCACGCGGTTCATCACGTGCCGCTTGACCAGCCCGCAGACAGAACAGGGCTTGCCACGCCCACGACGCACCCGTCGCGCCACCTCCGGCAGCGTCTCCCCGTACTCGGCTTTGAGGTCCACCATCCTGAGGACAGGGCGGGCGTCGGGTCGCTGCGCCGCAAAGATCTCGGCCTTCTCCCGCGAGGCAGAGGAGTAGCCTGCACCGTCGTCAGTCTCCAGGCCGATCCCCAGATCAATGTACAACCCATCGGCATGGTAGCCCAATTGCAGCAACACGTCCCACAGGGCCAGGCTGTCCTTTCCGCCGGAGACCGCCACCAGTACGCGGTCGTTGGGGGTGAACATGCGGTACTTCTCAATGGCGCGTTGGGTCTGGGTGACGAACCATTCTGGGTAATGAACCTCGCAGAGCGCCAGTTTGTGCTGGCGCATGTTGAACACCGCTGGGCGGCCGCATTTACGGCATTTCACCTCTAGCCACCCGAAATCACGGCGATGAGTCTGACCTCATCATCCTCTTCCAGCATCACATCTTCGGTCAAGAGTTTATCATCCCGCACGGCGAGCACGGTCTGAGGAATAAGCCCGACTGTCTTGATCACGTCCAGCACTCGCCGCCGCCCGTGCAGTTCCCACTCTTGATCGCGGTAGATAATCTTCACAAGCACACCTCAGATCATTGCTGCTCTGATTGTAGACGAAAGTGGAAAGTAGACAAATGAGTGTCGTTCGCACCTCTGCCTCTACGAGCGAGTCGCCGCCGGTCGTGCGCCCGCAGAGTTCGGTTTGTAGGAGATGACCAGACACCGGCGCGTTATCCTCAATACAGGATGGCAGAATTATACCGGATGGGGGTTCATTTTGTCAAACGGAAACCGGAACTGTGATCACGGGTGACAGGCAATTCGAAC
>JAXHUO010000133.1:0-2250 GCA_034189605.1 Chloroflexota bacterium | reverse complement strand
GTATTATGTCAGACATTCAAGGACCAGTTCAATTTGAAGAGGGATCGGGAAGGCAGACTCACAAGCCACGCCGCCGCCCGCCCTCTTTATTCTGGCCAATTGTGCTCATCGGCGCGGGCGTCCTGCTGTTGCTTTCGAATCTGGGCTACCTGCCCTGGCATTCGTGGAACGTCCTCTGGCGACTCTGGCCGTTGCTGCTGATCGCGCTCGGTATTGACGTGTTGATCGGCCGGCGCTCGACGTTTGGGGCCATCATCAGCGGGCTGCTGATCCTGATGCTGATCGGCGGCGCTGTGATCGTCGTCCTTTTTGCACAGAATATCCCGGCCCTGTCCAATCTGAATCAGCCGGCTGAATGGCGCACCAGGCACATCGAATACTCGCTGGGGGACGTGGAGCGTGGTTCGGCCTATATTGACTGGACCAGCATGCCTGGTTACCTGAGCGCGTTGGACGACTCGCCCAATCTGATCGAGGGCGACGTCACCTATCGTGGAGAGTTGATCTTCGACGTGCACGTGCGCGGCGACCAGGCCGACGTGGAACTGGATAGCCACTTTTCCGGTCCCTGGTTTGGGTCATTTGATCTCGGCCGTCAGGTGGAGGGACGCTGGGATGTGAGACTGAGTCCCGATGTGGTCCTCGACCTCACGCTGGATGCCGGTTCTGGCTCCTGTGATTTTGACCTGACCGATCTACAGGTCAGCGATCTCTTCCTCGACGTCGGTTCCGGTTCCGTTGACCTAGCCCTGCCGGCGGGCAGCACCTTCGAGGCGGACATTGATGGCGGTTCTGGGTCCCTGATCATCGCCCTGCCCGAAAGTGTGGGCGCGCGGGTGGTGCTCGATTCGGGCAGCGGTTCCTTCCGCCCCGACGAGAGATTCTATCTGGTGGAGGGCGAGCGAAACGACGATGGTATGTGGGAGACGGGCAACTTTGATACAGCGGAGCAGACCATCGTGTTGAGGATAGACCAGGGGGCGGGTTCCATCAGCGTCCGTTGAGAGCGGGTCTGAAAAATATCTATTAGAGTCACCACGAGCATCCAAGTAGGAGGGCCGCGACGTTCGCTACGCGGCCCTCTTTGACGTCCGGTGCTCGTCCCCCACGTGTCCTTGCATGTAACCTCCTGGATGTGTTATAATCACCCCAAACCCATATCAGGGAAAGGAGCATCCTAAACATGACAGAAATCGCCTACATCCCCGTCAGCGTTATCGAGAACTTTATGCTGGACGTATTCCAGGGGCTTGGCGTCCCCCAGGACGAGGCGCGCATCTGCGCCGACGTACTCATCACCTCCGACCTGCGGGGCATCGAATCCCACGGCGTGGGGCGGCTCAAGTACTATTACGACCGCATCCAGGCCGGCGTCCACCTGACCAAGACCGAGATGGAGATCGTCAAAGAGACAGAGACGACCGCGCTGGTGGACGGCCATCACGGAATGGGCCACGTGATCGCCTATCGCTCCATGCGCATGGCGATGGACAAGGCCGGGCAGTACGGCCTGGGCGCGGTGACTGTGCGCAACGGCACTCACTTTGGCATCGCCGGCTACTATCCGTTGATGGCTGCCAAAGAGGGGATGATGGGCTTTACCGTGACCAACGCCCGTCCCGCCGTCGCCCCCACGTTCAGCACCGAGCCGATGCTGGGCACCAATCCCATTGCCTTTGCCGCGCCTTCTGACATGGACTATCCCTTCTGCTTCGACGGTGCCACCCCCATCACCCAGCGAGGCAAGATCGAGGTGGCTGCCCGGGCCGAAAAGCCCGTGCCCGCAGGCTGGGTCATTGACGCCGAGGGGAATCCGCTCACCGACCCGGTCAAAATCCTCAAGGACTTTGGCACAGCGACGGCCGCTCTCCTGCCGTTGGGTGGCGCGGGAGAGGAACTGGCCGGCTACAAGGGGTACGGCCTGGGCACGATAGTCGAGATCCTCTCGGCCTCCCTGTGCGAGGGGGTGTTTATGAAAGACTTGCTGGGATTCGCCCCCGATGGCTCCCGGCGTCCCTATATGCTGGGCCACTTTTTCCTGGCGATAGATATTGAGCACTTTATTCCCCTGGAGGTCTCCCGCCGCATCACAGGCCAGATCATGCGTGCCCTGCAGAATGCGCGCAAGGAGCCCGGCCAGGAGCGCATCTACGTGGCCGGTGAGAAGGAGTATGAAAAGGAACAGACCATCCGCGAGCAGGGCGTCCCCGTCAACCCCAACCTGCGGAGCGAGTTGCAGATCATGCGGGA
>JAXHUO010000132.1:0-2336 GCA_034189605.1 Chloroflexota bacterium | reverse complement strand
GTAACTTGCTGCAATTGTACATCTGTGCTACAATAACACTTTGTGGCTCAGTCCGCACTGATTGACAAAATCACTCAGTTTGAACACGGGGTAGTCCCCCCCTTGGGTGTTGTTGCTCTCAAGGGATCGCCAGATCCCGCCCCAAGCGCCGGATATGGCTATCCGGCGCGAGCAGAACAGCACAGGTAGGACACAGTGGTCCAACAACACTCTACAGGGAGACTACCGAACACGGCCCGCTAGCTCAATTTGGCAGAGCAGGGGACTCTTAATCCCTTGGCTACAGGTTCGAGTCCTGTGCGGGTCACCACAGAGACGCTCAATTGAGCGTCTCTCTGTGTTTTCCCCCACGGCCATCGGTTCCAGGGGACGGGATGGCAATTCTCTCGCTTCCTGTGAGCCCGTAGCGCAACGAGGCTGGCATCTGGTGATGCCAGCCTCGTCACTGTGGTGGAGATGGCGGGAATCGAACCCGCGTCCGAGAAATTCGACCAAGGATTTCTACAAGCGTAGTCGGCCTTTTTTATCTCTCGCCTGGGAAGTCGCCGCCGACCGCGCCACACCCAAGCCTAGCCGATGGGAGCCGAAACTCCCGCTTGAGCACTCCTATCGGTATCGGAGCACCGCACGCTGGCATTTTTACGCCCGCCCCCTGACCCACCAGCGCGAGATCAGGGCGGACGTGACCGCTTTGCGGTCATTTTGTCCCCCGGTCAGGCTAGGCTACCATTGGAGCGGCAGCCATCGCGGCGGCCTGAGGGACAGGGATCCAAGTGTTATTGGCACTTTGGAATTTGTGCTCCATTGTTAACGGGGACAGAGCGCCCCGGCTTGCCATCCGTGACCAGCCTCACCCGTCGAAGCCTATCATCCCCACGGTGGCCATATTATAACACGCCTCTATTATATTGACAAACCGTATCCAGCCACCGGACGCACTTGCATTTGGATGCGCACCCTCCCGCAGGCTTTCAAAGGTGTGTCCTCCCGGCACCGGCTGCTACAAAATCCGCCTGTTGCGTGTCGTTTCGCGCCCTTTGTTATGCCACGCACAACTCCCGGATGACGTCGCAAGCAATCTTTACCCCAAGCACCAAATTCTCGACAGAGATGCGCTCGTCAACTCCGTGGACGCGGTCAATCTCGCTCATCTCCAACACGGCCGGCCCAAAACCGTAGGCGGGGATGTTGTGCGCCCGGAAAAAGCGGGCGTCGCTGCCGCCGGGCATCTGTAGCGGAAAGACAACAGCGCCGGGCACGTGCCGGGCCACCGCGTGCCGCACGGCGTCGAGGAACGAACTGGTGATGGGGGAGATAGCAGTGGGAGTAGACGTCTCAATCTCCTCCACTTTCACCCGCTCGTCGGCGATGGTCGTCTCCAACCAGCGGCGGAATTGGGCCGCGCCGGTGTCCGGCAACAACCGGCAATCAATGCCCGCCTCTGCCCGTTCGGGAATAACGTTGACTTTGTAGCCCGCCTTGAGCATCGTCAGGCTAATCGTGTCCCGCAGCATGGCATTCGTCGTCTTCTGGGCTGCTAACTGCCGTCCGGCCAGCCTGAGAATCAGCGGGTTGTCTATATGACGTAACAAGAACGAAAGTGGAAACTTTTGGGCCCCGGCCATCTCCCGGAACATGGTGGCCGCCACATCATTGACTCGCATCGGGCGGGGCTTGAGAACACGCTCGAGGACGTGCATCAGCGTCACGTTGGCGTTGTCGTCGTGAGGCATTGAGCCGTGGCCTGCCTCCCCGGTGGCGACCAGCCGCAGGTGCTGGATCTGCTTTTCAGCCACGGCCACACCAAACATCGGCTGATCGCCCAGCATTCCCGTGACTCCTCCACCCCCTTCGTCCCACACCCACTCGGGGTCAAGTTCGTTCAGGTGGTGCTCCACCAGCCAACTCATCCCCTGTGAGCCACCTGTCTCCTCATCTGGCACAGCCAGAAAGATGACTGGTCGCCGGAACGTCACCCCTTCTCGCACCAACCGCTCCAGGGCCAGAAGATGCATCACACCCAGGTCTTTGGTGTCGAGCGCCCCACGCCCCCACACGTACCCTTCGGCCACCTCTCCACCAAAGGGTGGATGTGACCACTGCGCGGGGTCAGCCGGCACGACGTCCATATGATGGTTCAACACCAAGGGCTTGAGCGGCTCGCACCCCTCGATACGTCCAATCAGTACGGCCCGCCCCGGCGCCGACTCGTAGGTTGCGATGTCGCTCGTGATACCCCGCCTGATGAGTTGGTCTTTCAGCCATTCAGCCGTTACCATCTCGTTGCCAGGGGGGTTGCTCGTGTCGAACTGCAAGTACCGGCTCATCGTTGCGAC
>JAXHUO010000131.1:0-2337 GCA_034189605.1 Chloroflexota bacterium | reverse complement strand
TCTCTGGAACGCACTCCAGGTTCGGCCGCGCGCCTATGGCCGGAATGACTATGTCGGCCTCCATCAGAAACTCTGACCCCTCAATGACCACCGGCCGCCGCCGCCCACTCTCGTCAGGCTCCCCCAACTCCATCCGGGTGCACCCCAGGCTGCAGACGTTCCCCGCCCCATCAGCCACTACTTCCACCGGCGAGACCAACCAGTCAAAGATCACGCCATCCTCTTTCGCCTGACGTATCTCCTCCTCCCGAGCAGGCATCTCCGCCTCGGTACGGCGATAGGCTATCCGCACCTCGGGCGGTCCTCCTCCCTGCTCATCCGCCTGCATCGTGCCGATGCGCACCGCCGTGCAGGCCGCGTCCATCGCCACGTCACCACCTCCCAGGACGATCACTCTCTTGTTCATCAGGTCGGGATGTCGCCCCAGGCTGGCGTCGCGTAGAAAATCGGTCGCCGCAAGCGTCTGCGGCAGGTCAACCCCAGCAATGCCGAGTGGTATGTCCGAGTGGGCTCCGACCCCCACGAAGACCGCGTCGTAACCATCCTCCTTGAGTGCCACCACGTCATCCACGCGGGTGTTCAGCCTCAATTCGATACCCAGGTTTATGATCTCGTCTATCTCACGCTGCAATAGGTCGTAGGGCAACCGATACGCCGGAATGCCTACACGCATCATGCCCCCGGCCACCGGCAGCGCCTCGAAGACTGTCACCTCGTGCCCCTCGAGCCTGAGGTCTTGGGCCACCGTCAGACCCGCCGGACCGGAGCCTACTATCGCCACCTTCTTGCCTGTCGGTGCAGGCCCTTGTTCTTCGGCCTCGATCTTGGGCCGCAGGGCCGCCCTCACCTCGTCAGGGTGCTCAAAGGCCCAGTCGGCCACGAACCGCTTGAGACGCATGATGCTGACCGGTTCATCTACCTTGCCACGTGAGCAGGCGTCCTCACACACGTGATTGCACACCCGCCCGCACACCGCAGGAAACGGATTGTCCTCTTTGATCGCCCGGTATGCGTCGGCAAAGCGACGCTCGCGAATCAGCGCGATGTAACCCTGCGCCCGTTGCCCCGTGGGGCAAGCGTCGCGGCAGGGGGCTACCCCTCGTTTGTTGATCACGAACACGGATGGTATCGCCTGCGCGAAGGAACGGTAGATTGCCGGATGGGTGCCGTGACCTTCGTTGAATTCGTCCGGCACCGAGATGGGGCACACTTCCAGGCACAGGCCGCACGCCGTGCACCTGTCTTCCAGTACGTAACGCGGCTTGCGCCGCACCTGAACATCAAAGTTGCCTACGTAACCCGAAACCTCCTCGACCTCGCTGTAACTCAGGAGTGTAATGTTGGGATGCCGACCGGCATCCATCATCTTGGGCCCCAGTATTCAGGTACTACAGTCCAGCGTGGGAAAGGTCTTGTCCAGTTGTGCCATGTGCCCACCTATGGTGGGTTCCCGCTCGACCAGGTAGACCGGATAGCCGGCCTCCGCTATCGTGAGGGCCGACTGGATGCCAGCTATGCCCCCGCCGACGACGAGCGCCGCTTTGGTCACCGGTTCCACGCGTGATTCCAATGACTCCTGGTAGGCCACCCGCGCCACGGCCGAACTGACCAACCGCTTCGTCTTGGCTGTCGCCTGCGCAATGTCCCGGGTGATCCAGGAGCACTGCTCGCGGATGTTGGCCATAGCAAAGTAGTAAGGGTTGAGACCCGCCTCGGCGATGGCTGTCTGGAAGGTGGGCTCGTGCATGCGCGGCGTGCAGGAAGCGACCACCACACGATTGATGCCCAACTCCCGGATGTCATCCTGGATCATGTTCTGGCCGGGTTCGGAACACATGTATTTGTACGGGCGGGCGATGGTCACGTTAGGCAGACGGCTGGCAAAGGTGACCACCTCTGACACGTTGACCGTGGCGGCAATGTTGATGCCACATTCGCAGATGTATACGCCGATCTTGGGTTGATCCATAATTCACACCTCTCATCTGTGATAATAGAATTTATCTATCCACTCTCCACCCAACCAGAGTGGTTGAGCACCCAGCCGTTCAGTCTATGCTCGTGCGCCAACCGGTAGACAAGGGCCGGAAGCCGACCCCCTGCACTACACCGCGCACGCTGATCGCCTTCCGCATCAACCCTCCCGACACCTCTCGACCAGCCACTCTGCCCACTCTGCCACTCCTTCCCCCGTCTTGCAGGACACGGGGAAGAAAACGACGTCGGGGTTCAACGCCGCAACGCCGCGACGAAAGTTGTCCACGTCGAATTCCAACAGCGGCAACAGATCCACTTTGTTGAGCACCAGCACGTCCACCGCGCTGAACATACCCGGAT
>JAXHUO010000130.1:0-2767 GCA_034189605.1 Chloroflexota bacterium | reverse complement strand
GACAAGAGTTTGTTTCGTCTTGGTCTTGACTGGCTCAAGCACGTGTTGAAACGTGGGTTGTCTTTTGACGTGTACTTTTTCTTCCAACCTGCGCAACTCGGTGGAAATGTACGGTAGAGAAGTTTGATATTGAATGTCCGATGCAGGTTGCTCGATGGCGACTGGTAGTGTACTACTGTTTTGCACAGATGGCAATTGACAGTTAAGCCGTTCTCATTTAGAATAGGACCACGGTGCATCCTTCGGGGAGATAGAACACGGGGGGGCGATATGGCAACATCTGAAGTTGTCGCTGAGATGGCGACCAGAATCCGGGAAACAGTTCGACCGGGTAAGATAATCCTGTTCGGCAGCCGGGCACGTGAAGAAGCCCGACCCGATAGTGACTTCGACCTGTTGGTCATCGCGCCTTCAACCCTGCCTCGCTGGCAGCGAACCCCTTCCTTATACCGGCTTCTAGCCGGGCTGGCCGTGCCCTGGATATGGTCTGCTTCCACGCTCAACAGGCGGCAGAGAAGAGTCTGAGGGCACTGCTGGCTTTGCATGATGTGGAGTATCCGTGGCGACATGACCTGGCTGAACTTGTTGATTTGGCCAAGTCATTCGCCCCGCAAATCAGGAGGTTGGAAGAGCGAATTATACTGTTGACGCCCTTTGCCGTCGAGGTGCGTTATGACGGAGAGTTCGAGCCGTCCTTTAGCGAGGCTGTGGGGGCACTGCAAACGGCCACAGAAATCCATGATCTGGTTGCCCAGATCGCCCGGTGACCAGATACAATTTGAAAGGGGATTATAGTTTCTATGAAGGAATATCACACCAATCAATTGCGCAACGTGGTTCTGCTGGGACACGGCAGTTCTGGCAAGACTTCGCTGACAGAGGCTATGCTCTTTGCCAGCGGCGCGATCAATCGCATGGGCCGAGTTGAAGACGGCACCACCGTCGCCGACTTTGACGAGGAGGAGACCCGCCGCCACATCTCGCTCAACCTGGCCCTCGCCCCCGTTGAGTGGGAGGGCAGCAAGATCAACCTATTGGATACCCCCGGCTACACCGATTTTGTCGGTGAGGTCAAGAGCGCGGTGCGGGTGGCCGACTTGGCGCTGATCCTGGTTGACGCTGTATCCGGCGTCGAGGTGGGGACAGAGTTGGCCTGGAACTTTACTGAGGAGCATAATCTGCCCCGGATGGTGGTCGTCAACAAGATGAACCGGGAGAACGCCAATCTGGCCCGCACGCTGGATGCACTGCGAGAGGCCTTTGGGCAGAACTTTGTTCTTACTCAACTTCCTATCGGCACGGAGGGAGAGTTCGCAGGTGTAGTGGATCTGGTGAAGATGCAAGCGTTGATGGGTCTTGAGGGAAAGGTCTCCGAGATCCCGGCTAGCCTGGCTGATCAGGTGAGTGAGGCTCGCCTGCAGTTGATTGAAGTTGCCGCTGAGTCGGACGATGAACTTATCATAAAGTACCTGGAGGGAGAGGAACTGACCGAGGATGAAGTCCGGCGTGGCCTGCGCGCTGCGATCATCAGCGGGGCGGTTATACCGGTCATAGTGACAGCGGCGACGGCGAACCTGGGCACGCGTGCGTTGCTGGATGCACTGGTCACTTATGCCCCCTCCCCGGTTGATCGGGGGCCAATCACGGCACAAGGGCCAGCAGGCGAGGAGCAGATCGAACCGAACGAACTATCCCCACTGGCAGTGTTGGTCTTCAAGACGACTGCCGATCCTTTTGTGGGCAAACTGACCTACTTTCGTGTCTATGGCGGAATGATGAACTCGGATAGCCGCGTCTACAACAGCCGAGCCGAGGAAGATGAAAGGCTGGGTCAACTCTACTCTATGCGCGGCAAGGAACAAAACCCGGTGTCCTGCGTGCACGCTGGCGACATCGGCGCAGTGGCCAAGTTGGGTCACACGCTCACCGGAGACACGCTATGTGACAAAGGCCACCCTGTGAGCCTGCCTGGCCCGGTGTTCCCGGCTCCTCTTTTTGCCGTGGCCGCTAACCCCAGGAGTAAGGCTGATCAGGCTAAACTGGGCCCCACGCTGACCCGCATCTGCGAGGAGGATCCCACACTGCACTGGCGACAGGAACCCAGCACACGGCAGACGATCCTGGAGGGGATGGGAGAGGCTCATGTGAACATCGCTGTGCGCCGGATGGAGAACCGTTTCGACGTTGGGGTCGAGACCTCAGTCCCCAAGGTGCCCTACCGGGAGACAATCACCAGGGTCAACGCCGACCAGTACCGGCACAAGAAACAGACCGGCGGCGCGGGCCAGTTCGCCGAGGTGCACATGCGGCTGGAACCGCTGCTTCGCGATACTGGCTTCGAGTACGAGTGGGAAGTCTTCGGCGGGCGCATCTCCCGCTCCTTTGAAAGTTCTATCGAAAAGGGCATCAAGCAAGTGATGGAACAGGGGGTGATCGCTGGCTACCCAGTGGTGGATATCAAGGCGGCGGTCTACGACGGCAAGGAGCACCCGGTAGACTCCAAGGACATAGCTTTCCAGATCGCTGGGCGGGAGGTGTTTAAGAAGGTGATGATGGGCGCCGGGCCGGTACTCTTGGAACCGATCCAACGCATCACTGTCATCGTGCCGGAGGAGTACACTGGCGACATCATAGGTGATCTGAACACAAAGCGGGCGCGGGTGCAGGGGATGAGCCAACGCGGCGGCAAGAGTATTATCACGGCGTTGGCGCCACTGGCGGAGATGCAGCAGTATGCCACCGACCTGCGCAGCCTGACTCAGGGCCG
>JAXHUO010000013.1:31670-83802 GCA_034189605.1 Chloroflexota bacterium | reverse complement strand
TGGCGCACTCGCCGCGTTTTCTGGAGGAGACGATAGCACAGGCCCGGGGTGCGGCGGTGCGAGCGGTGAGACTTTTGGCCAAGCAGGAGTTGGAGGCCACCCCCATCGTCGCCAGTGTCAATCCATTACTGTGCTCAAACTGCGGTCAGTGTATTGAGATTTGCCCCTACGGCGCGCGCGTGCCGGTACCTCCTCCTTCTCCCCCTCTCAAAGCGGGGGGCAAGGGGGGGTACGTGCAAGTTATAGACGTTTTGTGCCAGGGGTGCGGAGCGTGCATCGTGGCCTGTCCGAACAAGGCTTGCCAGCAGAAGGGGTTCGAGGTAAGCCAGGTGTACGGGGTGCTGGATGCGGTGCAATGACCTACCGAGTGGGGGACACTGAATGACTGGGAATGAACCGAGGCTTCCAAACAGGGCGGTGGAAGTGA
Organism: Chloroflexota bacterium; assembly: GCA_034189605.1. Taxonomy (GTDB): domain Bacteria; phylum Chloroflexota; class Anaerolineae; order B4-G1; family B4-G1; genus JAUWNP01. The sequence goes on along the minus strand of JAXHUO010000013.1, from coordinate 83,375 downwards.
GTCGGAAACCCGTGGGTGCGGCGTTGGTCATCGGCGGTGGCATTGCTGGCATTCAAGCGGCGCTTGACATCGCCGACGCGGGTTACAAGGTCTACCTGGTCGAGCGTGAGCCTTCTGTCGGTGGGCGCATGGCGCAACTGGATAAGACCTTCCCTACCCTGGACTGTTCCTCGTGTATCCTGACCCCCAAGATGGTGGATGTAGGCCAGCATGCCAACATTGAGTTGATGACCTACTCTGAGGTCACCGCTGTCGAGGGAGAGGTAGGGGCGTTCCGCGTGACGGTGAAGAAGAAGCCGCGTTACGTGGATTTGGACACGTGCACCGGTTGTGGCTCGTGCGCGACGGCGTGCCGGATGAAGGGCCGTGTGATCAGCCGCTTCGATGAGGGTATCGCCAGGCGGTCGGCCGTTTACGTCCCTTTTCCTCAAGCAGTGCCGCTCAAGTACACTATTGATTCCACTGCGTGCTTGTATCTCACGCGAGGCACGTGTGGCAAGACCTTTTTATGCCAGGATGCCTGTCCGGCTGGTGCGATTAATTTCGAGCAGCAAGATGAATTCGTGGACCTGGAGGTGGGTGCGGTCATCGTCGCCACAGGCTTTGACCTGATGGATCCCCACCTCAAGCCGGAGTTTGGCTATGGGATCTATCCAGAGGTGATGACTGGCATTGAGTTCGAACGGCTCTCGTCCGCCTCTGGCCCCACGATGGGCAAGATCGTCGTTAACGGCAAGGAGCCGAAGGATGTCGTGTTCATCAAGTGTGTAGGTTCTCGCGACCCGCACGCTGGTGTCCCTTATTGTTCCCGTATCTGCTGTATGTACACGGCCAAGCACGCTCACCTGGTGCGAGACAAGATTCCCAATGCCCGTATCACTGTGTTCTACATGGACGTGCGGGCCTTTGGCAAGGGGTACGAGGAGTTCTACGATCGGGTGAAGCACGAGCGGGTGATCTACCGGCGCGGTGAGCCCGCAGAGATTTACCGAGACAGCCGGCGGGGGGACAAATTGGTCGTGCTGGCCGAGGATACGCTAATGGGGCAGCCGATTGAGGTCGAGGCCGACCTGGTGGTGTTGGCTACGGCGGTTGTTCCGCGAAACGACACATCGGAGGTGGCGGCGCTGTTTTCTTCCCTCCATGGGGGAGGATTGGTCCGCTCCCAGGACGGGTTTTTCCAGGAGGTGCACCCCAAGTTGCGTCCGGTGGATACCCTCTTGGATGGGGTATTCCTGGCAGGTTGCTGTCAGGGACCCAAGGACATCCCGGATACAGTCGCGCAGGCAAAGGCTGCCGCTTCCTCAGCGTTGGGGGTACTGGCGCGATGTGGGGAAGCCAAATCGGCATAGCATGGTGGAGGAAAGCGAGGATGGCATTGAAGACGGAGCCGATGGCTGAGCAATTGGAACTATTTGGCTGTATCCAATGTGGCAAGTGCACCGGTGGCTGTCCGGTGGCACGTAAGACCGTGCTGAATATCCGCGATCTGATCTACCAGATGTTGGTGGAACCAGAAGTGGAGGTGAAGACACATCAGGAACTGTGGGACTGCACCTGCTGTTTTACCTGTGTCGAACGGTGCCCCAAAGACGTGCGGCCGGCCGAGTTGATCATTGGGCTGCGGGCTCAATTGGTGGAGAGCGGGCGTATACCGGAGACCATTGGGACGGCGCTGATGGGCATCTTTCGCCAGGGGAACCCCACCGGCACAACGCGGGAGGATCGCGCAGATTGGCAGATTGGTTCAATCTCCCAGATTGAACCAATCTCTCGGGGGGAGGGGTGCCAGACGCTCTACTTTGTGGGTTGTATCCCCTCGTATGACCCGCGTGTGCAGGTTGTCCCCCGCGCGCTGGTGAGGGCCTTTGTGGCAGCTGGGTTGGACTTTGGCACTTTGGGCACTGAGGAGAGTTGCTGCGGCAACGAGGTACGGCGTATGGGGGAGATGGGGCTATTCGAGATGCTGGTTGAGGAGAACGGCGAGTTGATCCGTGGCGTGGGCGCGAGCCAGTTGGTGACCACCTCTCCTCATTGCTTCAACACCTTCAAAAACGAGTACGGCCTGGACGGGATAGAGGTGTTGCACTATACGCAACTCATCGCCACATTGATCGAGCAGGGGCGGTTAAAGTTCGGGGGCGAGGTGAAGAAAACCGTCACCTACCACGATCCCTGCTTTCTGGGTAAACAGAACCACATCTTTGACGAGCCGCGTGCTATTCTGCAGGCCATCCCTGGAGTCAAATTGGTGGAGATGGACCGCAACCGGGAGCGCAGTCTGTGCTGCGAGGGTGGCGGCGGGCGTATGTGGAGTGAGGGAACCAACCTGGAGGAGCGGCTCGCTTTCCAACGGGTGCACGAAGCGGCCGATACTGGAGCCGAAATTTTGGCTGTAGCCTGTCCCTTCTGCCTGCTGACGCTGGAGGATGCGGTCAAGGTGCAAGGACTGGATGAAAAGTTGCAGGTGATGGATATTATGGAGTTGGTGGATTTGGCGTTGTGAGTTAAGGCGAACAGAGATTATGGAATCACAACCTCGCATCGGCGTATACGTCTGTCATTGTGGCGTGAACATCTCCGCTATGGTGGATGTGGAGCAGGTGGCAGAGTTCGCGGCGACTTTACCTGGTGTCGTTGTGGCTCGCGATTACCTGTACATGTGCTCTGATCCTGGTCAATCGCTGATCCGGCAGGACATAAAGGAACGGAATCTGAACCGGGTCGTGGTGGCTTCCTGCTCACCTCGCATGCACGAGCCCACCTTCCGGGGGGCGGCGCAGCAGGCGGGCCTGAACCCGTACCTGGTGGAGATGTCCAACATCCGGGAGCAATGCTCGTGGGTGCACACCGACCGAGAGAGGGCGACGGAGAAGGCCAAATCGCTGGTCTCCTCGTTGGTAGCCAAGGCGGCCCTACTAAAGCCGCTGGAGGAGCGGGAGGTCGGGGTCACGCCAGGCGTGGTCGTCATCGGCGGGGGCATCGCCGGGATGGTCGCTGCTCTCGATGTGGCCAACGCTGGCTTCCCGGTCTATCTGGTGGAGAAGGGTGATCACCTGGGTGGGCGTGTGGCAGATCTCAACCGTACTTTCCCGACGTTGGAGCCGATTTCGGAACTGTTGGGGCCGCTGGTTGAGCGCGTTCAGGGTCATCCCAACGTCACTGTCTTACTCAACTCACAAGTGACCGGCGTGGAAGGGTACGTGGGGAACTTTAGTGTGGAGGTGCGGGATTTCGGAATTGTAAATTCTGGGTGCAGGGGTGATGGATCGGGGTCTGCGAGTCTGCGAATCAGCGAATCAGCGAATCAGCGAATCAGCGAATCTACGAGTCTGCAGACTATAGACGCGGGTGGGATCATTGTTGCCACCGGCTATGATGTCTTTGACCCACGTCGCAAGCCAGAGTTTGGCTACGGCCGCTATCCAAACGTCATCACGTCGCTGGAAATGGAGCGACGCCTGGCCGCAGAAGACCTGACAGGTTTTCCGAAACCTGTCAGGTCTGTAGCCTTCATCCAGTGTGTGGGCTCGCGAGATGTGCAGGTAGGCAATCCGTACTGCTCGCGGGTGTGCTGTATGTACACCGCCAAGCAGTCCCGGCTGGTGCAGGAACTTTTTCCTGAAGCGGCTGTGACGGTTTTTTTCATAGACGTGCGGGCCTTTGGCAAGGGGGCCGAGGAGTTTTACGACGAGGTGCGGGCGCAAAGAGTGCGCTACCGGCGGGGGAATGTCTCGGAAATCTATCGGCGCGGCGACCGGGTGGTGTTATTGGCGGAAGATACGCTATTGCACCGGCCCATCGAGTTCGAGGCTGACCTGGTTGTGCTGGCGGTAGGGATGGAGCCCCGCTCTGATGCTGGTGAGCTCTCCACTCTGCTCAAACTGCCGCGCTCATCTGATGGTTTCTTCCTCGAGTTGCATCCCAAGTTGCGGCCTGTGGATACGGCGGTGGACGGCGTCTTTCTGGCGGGCTGCTGCCAGGGGCCCAAGGACATTCCCGACACGGTGGCCCAGGCCAAGGCGGCGGCTTCCTCGGCTCTCATTCCTCTCATCCGGGGCACGGTGCCGGTGGAGTCGGAGACGGCAGTGGTAGATACGGAGGAGTGCGCTGGTTGCGGGATGTGCGTGGAGGTGTGCCCTTACGGCGCACCGGCCCTTGACCCGTTTTGGTCCGTCTCGCGGATCAACGCGGTGCTGTGCAAGGGGTGCGGGACGTGTGCTGTCACCTGTCCCTCCAAGGCCATCCGTCTCCAGCATTTTACCGCCGAGCAGGTGCTGGCGCAGGTGGATGCGCTGTGGGCGGTGTAGGTAATCTGATCTCTCAAGGGGGCAATATGGCTGAAATTGGTTTCGAACCTAAAATCGTCGCTTTCTTGTGCAACTGGTGCACGTACACAGGGGCCGACCTGGCGGGCACGTCGCGTATCCAGTACCCGCCCAACGTGCGTATCATCCGTTTGATGTGCTCCGGGTCGGTGGATCCCACCTATGTGCTCAAGCCGCTCCTGGATGGGGCCGACGGCGTCCTCATCGGCGGTTGTCATCCCGGCGACTGTCACTACCAGTCGGGGAACTATAAGGCCCGGCGGCGCATCATCGCGCTCAAGGAGATTCTCAAGAGCGCCGGCTTTGACGATGACCGGGTCTGGCTGCGCTGGATCAGCGCCAGCGAGGGGGGGCGCTTTGCCGAGACGGTCACGCGGATGACCGAGGCACTGAAGGAGAAAGGACCTAATCCGATGCGCCGTAAGTGGGCGGTGTAAGAAACACAATAGATTGGTTCAATCTCCCAGATTGAACCAATCTCCTGGTTTTTGAGAGGAGATGTTATGAAAACTGTAATACCGGTTGAAAACAACGATGCGCTGGCCGCAGTGCGCGGGTTCCTCAAGCGGCTGTTGGAGGCCGATGTAGTGGACGCGCTCCTGGTGCCGATGGAGACCCCTACTGGCGCTATCACGCCGGCGTTGGTGACCGACCCTGATTTGTTGGACGCGGCCAACCCGCTGGTTCCGGTGATGGGGTTGAACGCGGCGCGCGTGGCGGGCCACGTCTCCATCCGAGAGCCTCGAGGGCGCATCGGCGTGGTGCTGCGCCCATGTGAACTGCGGGCCTTGGTGGAGCTGGTCAAGCTCCAGCAGGCGAGCCTGGATGACGTGGTGACCATAGGTGTGGACTGCCTGGGCACATACGACGTGCCGGTCTACACCGCGATGCAAGCAGACGGTGGGGTGGACGTGGCGGCGTTGCTGGCGACCGCCCGGGGCGGGGAACTGACTCCGCAGGAGGGGTACACGTTCCGTGACGGGTGCCAGATGTGCGAGAAACCCCACGTCGAGCAGGCCGACGTCACACTGGAGCTGTTCGGCGCGGATCTGACCGCTGGCATCCCGGTGAGCCTGTCCGATGAGGTGGCTGATGGTCTGAGATTGGTTCAATCTGGGAGATTGAACCAATCTAATAAGAGGGGCGAGGTGGTGGACAGGGTGGTCGCAGCCCGCACCCAGGTGCGCGATAAACGTTTCACCGAGATGCGCCAGCGACTCGAACAGGAGGGGGTCGAGGGGGTCCTGTCTGCCTGTGTGCGCTGCCACAATTGTATGACTGTTTGCCCCATCTGTTATTGTAAGACTTGTCTGTTCAAGAGTCCTGTCTTTGACCACGAGCCGATGCAGTACATGAACTGGGCGCAACGCAAGGGGGCCTACCGCTTGCCAGCCGATACGGCGCTCTTTCACCTGACCCGCCTCAATCACATGGTGCTTTCCTGCGTTGGGTGTGGGATGTGCACCAGCGACTGCCCGGCGGAGTTGCCCGTCGGTCTAGTCTTCCGTACCGTCGGACAGCAGGTGCAGGCGGTGTTTGATTACGTGCCTGGGCATAGTGTCGAGGAACCTCTGCCTCTGGTCACCTTCCGCGAGGATGAGTGGATGGAGGTAGGAGAAGAGTGATCAGTTGGGGAACGGACTGTCAACGGATTGAACGGATTGGTCAAATGAGGGAGGATGTATGGAGACTGAGAAACGATCTGAGGTAACCGAGGCTACTCTGATCCCCGTCTATATCATGGGCAAGCGCTACATGGTGCCGCCTACGCTGACGATTATGAAGGCGATGGAGTATGCGGGCTATAGACTTGTCCGGGGTGTGGGCTGCCGGGGAGGCTTTTGTGGGGCTTGTGCCACGACATACCGCATACTGGGTGACCCAAAACTCTACTTTGGGTTGGCCTGCCAGACGGTGGTGCAACCGGATATGTATCTGGCGCAGATTCCATTTTTCCCGGCCCAACGGACCACATACGACATCACCCAACTGGAGCCGACGGCGACAACTCTGTTCACCACTTATCCAGAGTTGCTACGTTGCCTGGGCTGTGGGGCCTGTACCAAAGCCTGTCCTCAGGAGATTGACGTGCGGATGTATATGGCGGCCGGGATGAAAGGCGACATTGCTCAGATGGCTGACTTGTCGTTCGACTGTATCATGTGTGGGTTGTGCGCGGCCCGCTGTCCGGCTGAAGAGGCTCAGTACAACATCGCCATCCTGGCCCGTCGTCTGTACGGTCGCTACCTGGCGGTCCGGTCCGAACATCTACAGGAGCGTTTGGAGGAGATCAAGGCCCGCAAGTTTGATGCCGAGATGGAGGAGTTAAAGGGGTTCAATAAGGAAGAACTGACCGCACGATACAAAGCGCGGGACATTGAGCCCAAGTAAGGTTTCTGGGAGGAGGAATGAGTAATGAGCGGTTATCCGCCTGAGATGCAGGGATTTATCCGGAAGATCGAGTCCACCCGTACCCGGCGGCTGAAAGAGACTTTTCCCGCGATGAGCATGGAAGAGCGGGAGGCTATTCTTGAGGCTTTCCACCCTGATTATAAAGAAGAGACCTTCCAAACTGTACGGGTGGGAGTTAGTAAGGGGCAGCGTATGCCCAGCGAGTTGTCCAGCATCGTCGAGGGGCGACCCCACGTCAGCCCCGATTTCTACTTGGATGCGCCCGCGTCGGAGACCGACGTGCTGGTCATTGGTGGTGGTGGCGCGGGCGCTTCGGCGGCACTCCTGGCTCAGGAGAATGGAGCCAGGGTCACTTTGGTGACCAAATTGCGTTTCGGCGACGCCAACACAATGATGGCCCAGGGTGGCATCCAGGCCGCCGATCGGCCCAATGACAGCCCTGCCATCCACTATCTGGATGTGATTGGTGGTGGTCACTTTACGAATGTCCCCGGTCTGGTCGAGGCACTAGTGATGGATGCGCCTGATGTCATCAGGTGGCTGGAGGACCTGGGGATGATGTTTGACAAGCAGCCCGATGGCACGATGATGGAGGAGCACGGTGGCGGCACCAGCCGTAAGCGCATGCACTCGGCGCGAGACTATAGCGGGGCGGAGATCATGCGTACGTTGCGGGACGAGGTACGCAATCGGGAGGAGGGTGGTTCGACTGGGCTCACCACAGGCATCACCGTGATCGAGTTCGCCCCCGCTGTTGAACTGGTATTGGACGACAAGGGGCAGATCGCCGGTGCGGTGATGGTGAACCTGGAGACGGGGGACTATCTTTTCATCAAGGCCAAGGCGGTAGTACTGGCGACTGGCGGGGGTGGACGACTGCATTACCAGGGTTTCCCTACGACCAACCACCACGGCGCGACCGCCGATGGGGTTGTGTTGGCCTACCGGGTTGGTGCGCCGCTGGGCTACCTGGAGTCCATGCAGTATCATCCCACTGGTGCGGCTTTTCCGGAGCAGATCGTCGGTCTGTTGGTCACCGAGAAGGTACGCGGTTTGGGGGCTCAGCCGGTCAACAAGAATGGGGAGCAGTTTGTGTATCCGCTGGAGCCCCGGGACGTAGAGGCGGCGGCGCTTATCCGGGAGTGTGCTTTCCTTGAAGCAGGAGGAAGGGGCAACGGGACCATCACTCCCACCGGGCAGCCTGGGGTGTGGCTGGATTCGCCGATGATCGAGGTGCTTCACGGCCCTGGCACTATCCAAAGGTCCCTGCCGGCGATGGTGCGTCAGTTTGGACGCTTTGAGATAGACATTACGAAGGAGCCGATGTTGGTCTACCCCACCCTCCATTACCAGAATGGTGGGGTACGGCTGCAAGCCGATACATCTACCGAGATACCCGGCCTTTTTATCGCGGGCGAGGTAAGTGGTGGCGTGCACGGCCACAACCGACTGATGGGCAACTCTCTGCTGGAGATCACCGTTTTTGGCCGGCGTGCCGGTCGCTCGGCGGCGGCCTATGTGCAGAAGGTGAATCTGGGGAAACCCACGCTGGCCCACGTGGAGGCCTGGAACCGGGAGTTGGAGGATGCTGAGGTGGACACGGGTGTGGTTTCACCCATCCTGCTGCCCGATTACACGCGGCACGTATAGGCGTTGGCCGTCAATTGAACCAATCTAAAGGAGAGTTGTATCTATGCACAAGGAGCCTGTCGGCGCTGTGCTGGTTGTCGGAGGCGGCGTGGGAGGGATGCGGGCGGCGATTGACTTGGCCGAGGCTGGGTTAAAAGTCTATCTGGTGGAGCACATGCCCTGGTTGGGCGGTCGGGTGGCGCAACTGGGTTATATGTTTCCTACCCACGATTGCGTTCTCTGCCGGGGTACCTCTGATCACGGCTACGGCTGCACGCGACCTGCCATCTCACCGGCTTTTCTGGATCATAACCTACATCCCAACATACAAATTCTTACTAATACCGACCTGATAAATCTGACAGGATATGCCGGTGATTTCACGGTGACGCTGCGCCACCGTCCCACATACGTGGATGCCGAGCGGTGTATCAACTGTGGTTTGTGTGATGGCGCCTGCCCGGTGTCTTTACCCAGCCCCTTCCAGATGGGATTGTCGGTTCGCAAGGCGATCTACAAGATGTCGCCGCGCGCGTTGCCGGATGCTTACGTCGTGGACAAGGTGCCGCGCTGTGATACTTGTCGTCGCTGTGAGACCATCTGTCCCACCAACGCGGTGGACTTGGACGAGCAGGAGACAGAATACACTCTCGACGTCAGTGCTATTATCCTATCGCTGGGTTATGCGCTTTCGGACCCGACCGAGTACGAGGAACTCGGATTCGGTCGTTTTCCCAACGTCATCCACTCGATGCAGTACGAACGGCTGGCCAGCCGCTCTGGGCCGACGGAGGGCATCGTGATGCGTCCCTCTGATGGCACGCTACCCCGGCGCATTGCCTGGCTCCAGTGCGTGGGCTCTCGGGACGAGAAACATCCTTATTGTTCGTCCATCTGTTGCATGTATGCCACGAAGGAGGCCATGCTGGCCAAGCAGCGCGCCGAGGGCACTCCCGACAATGTCCACTGTCAGGTCTTTATGATGGACGAGCGGGCTTTCAACAAGGAGTTCAACGCCTACTACCAGCAGGCGCAGGAGCGATATGGGGTGGAGTACACCCGCTGTCGCATTTCGATGATCAGGGAGGATCCAGAGACACACGACCTGATCCTGCGTTACCCGGACCATGATGGTGGGGTCACCGAGAATCGCTTTGATATGGTGGTGCTCTCGGTGGGGGCATTGCCGCCCAGTGGATCCCGCGACCTGGCTGAGTTGTTGGGAATCGAATTGAATCCCTATGGCTTTTGTGCGACAGATAAATTCGCACCGCTGGAGACGAGCAAGCCCGGTATCTACGTCTGTGGGACGTTCGCATCGCCCAAGGAGATCGCAGAGACGATCCTGGATGCGGCCGGCGCTGCTGGCGACGTGATGCGACTGCTCTCTGACGAAGTCGGTGCACGAGCCTACGGGCATGAGTACCCGTTTATCGGTCTTTACGGGGATGAGCCGGGCGACTTTCCGGCGGAGCGAGATGTAGCAGGGGAGGAACCGCACATTGGCGTATTTGTGTGCCGCTGCTACCCGAGCATCGCAGGGATTGTTGACACGGACGCGGTAAGTAGTTTCGCCTCTGGCTTGGACGGCGTGGTGCACGTTGAGACCACGGACTATGCCTGCCTGGAAGATGGACAGGAGCAGATCCAAAGGGCGATTGAGGAGCGTGAACTGAACCGGGTAGTTGTAGCGGCTTGCAGCCATCGCACCCACGAGTCGCTGTTTCAGCGTATCGTCCGTCAGGCTGGGCTGAACCCCTACTTGCTGGAGATGGCGAACATTCGCGAGCATTGTGCCTGGTCTCACGTGGACGATCCAGCGGGGGCCACCCGCGCAGCGAAAGAGTTGGTGCGTCTGGCGGTGGCGCGGGCGCGGCTGGCCGAACCGGTGCGCAAGCAGGCGATTGAGCCTGTCCGGCGGGCGCTGGTGATCGGGGGTGGTGTCTCTGGTATGACGGCGGCGCTGAATATCGCCGATGCTGGACACGACGTCACGCTGGTGGAGCGAGGGGCAGGGTTGGGCGGTAATCTACAGCACATTTACTATCTGGCCGAGGGGGATAATCCCCAAAGATTGTTGCGTGATCTCGTCAACCGGGTACTGGGCCATCGAAGAATTGACGTTTTCACCAATTCAGAGGTGATCGCGCACGCAGGGAGCCTGGGCGCGTTCCGTTCCACGGTGCGCACGTCTACAGGGAAGGGGACGAGCGAGGTGGAGGTCGAGCATGGAGTGACCATCGTAGCCACCGGTGGACAGGAGTGGCGGGGAGATGTGTATCTGCTCGGCCAGGATGAGCGTGTAGTCACCTCTCTCGACCTGGAGGAGATCATCACCCACCGGCCGGAGCAGATTGTGGGCCTGAAAGAGGTTGTGTTTATCCAGTGTGTGCGACGGCCTGGTGAGATCGAGTACTGCAGCCGGACCTGTTGCACGAACACGATGAAGAATGCTATCCGCATCAAGTTGCTCAACCCGAACTGCCGGGTGGTCGTCCTTTACAAGGACATCATCACATACGGTTTTCGGGAGGCGTTCTACACCGAGGCGCGGCAGCGAGGTGTTGTCTTTGTCCGGTATGACGAGACCCACATGCCGCAAGTGCGGGTGGATGGTCAGGGTGGGCTGGAGATTGTAACCTGGGAGCCTTCTCTGCAACAGGAGATTGTGTTACATCCTGACCTGCTGTCGCTGAGCATGACGATTGAACCCTCGGAGGGGACAAGGGAGTTGGCCCATATCTTGGACGTGCCGCTCTCTAGTGAGGGGTTCTTCCTGGAAGCCCACCTCAAGATGCGTCCGATGGATATGGCAAGGGAAGGGATTTTCATCTGTGGGATGGCTCATTATCCCAAGTTCATTGAGGAGTGCATCACCAATGCCCAGGCGGTGGCGGGCCGGGCCATCACGATCCTATCTACGCCGCAGATGTATATCGGTGGTGTCGTATCGGTGGTGGATCAGAGCAAGTGTGTAGGCTGTCTCACCTGTGTGCGTGTCTGTCCTTTCACTATTCCCAAAGTGCGTTATATGGATACGGGAGTGGGGGAGATCAAGGGGGCAGCCTACATTGACTCGGCGGTATGTACAGGATGTGGTACCTGTGCGGCAGAGTGCCCGGCTAAGGCAATCCAGTTGGTCGCTTATCGGGATGAGCAGGTTATGGGGCTGCCGCTGGGAGCGTGGGCGGAAAGAGCCGTTAGCCGTTAGCGAGTGACAAATGGCGTTTCACGTTTCACAAAGAGGTGTCAATGACTGAGCGGGGTGAGGCAAGCGACGGTTTTGAGCCTGAAATCACTGTCTTTACGTGTATCTACTGTGCTTACATGGCTATTGACACGGCCGGGGCGCTACGTATCAAGTACCCGGCCAACATCAAATTGGTAAAGTTGCCATGTACAGGTAAGGTGGACAAACGTTACGTGCTGGAGGCATTTGAGCAGGGGGCCGACGGGGTTTGTGTAGTAGGATGCCCGATCGGGAATTGCCACCACGTGCATGGGAACGTGCGTGGGCAGGCGCGGGTAAAGTACGTCAAAGAATTGCTGGATGAGATCGGGTTAGGCGGTGAGCGGCTGGAGATGTACTTTGTCTCCGGCGGTATGGGAATGACGTTCGCCAACGCAGTGCGGGAGATGACGGAACGGGTGCGGGCGTTGGGGCCGAACCCGCTAAGAAGGAGTGTGTGGTGATGACCAGCGGATTTTCGAGCAAAGATGGTGTGACCGGCGCGGTGATGGTCGTCGGCGGTGGGATCGCTGGCATACAGGCATCGCTGGATCTGGCCGAGGCTGGTTACAAAGTCTACCTGGTCGAGAACAAGTCGGCCATTGGCGGGCACATGGCGCAACTGGACAAGACGTTCCCCACCAACGATTGCGCGATGTGTATCGTCAGCCCCAAGTTGGTTGATTGTGGCCGTCATCGCAACATCGAACTGCTGGTGAATAGTGATGTGATGGGGGTGCGCGGTCAAGTCGGGAACTTTGCCGTTCGGGTGCGAACCCGCCCGCGCTACATTGACCTGGCCAAGTGCACCGGCTGTGGTGACTGCGCTGGTGTCTGCCCCGTGATTATTCCCAGTCACTTTGACGAGGGCCTGGCAGTCCAACGAGCGGCTTACAAGTTGTACCCCCAGGCGGTGCCAAATGCTTACGCCATTGAGAAGCGGGGCATCGCTCCTTGCCGGGATGCCTGCCCCGCCGGCCAGCGTGCCCAGGGCTACATTGCTCTCATCCGCGAGGGGCGGTACGAGGATGCGCTGCGGGTTATCAAGGAGGATAATCCTTTTCCCGGCATCTGCGGGCGCATCTGCAACCATCGCTGCGAGGATGCCTGCAACCGGGGCAAGTTGGACGAGCCGATCAACATCCGGGCGCTGAAACGGTTTGTCACCGACAAGGTTTACGCCCAACCTCGGGTAGTGCCGCAGATAGTCGAGCGTAGGTATGAGGAGCGGGTGGCGGTCATCGGAGCGGGACCCTGTGGGCTGACCGCCGCCCAGGATCTGTGTGGACTGGGGTACGGGGTCACCGTGTTTGAGGCATTGCCGGTGGCTGGGGGGATGTTGCGGGTGGGAGTGCCCGAGTACCGATTGCCCTCCGAGATAGTGGATCGGGAGGTGCAGGATATCATTGATCAGGGGGTGGAACTGCGGTTGAACACGACAGTGGACAACCTGGACGATGTCTTCGCCGAGGGGTTCGGGGCGGTGCTCATCGCAGTGGGTGCGCACGAGGGGATTCGGCTGCCGATTCCTGGAGCGGACATGGAGGGGGTGTTGATTAACACCACGTTCCTGCGGGACGTTCGGCTGGACAAAAAGCCAAAGTTGGGGGAGCGGGTGGCGGTCGTCGGGGCGGGTGACGTGGCGATGGACGTGGCACGGACAGCGGTGCGACTGGGGGCGGAGGTGCATCTCTACTATCGCCGCACTCGCGAGGAGGCGACGGCGGGCGAGGAGGAGATGCGGCACGCGGAGGAGGAGGGGGTCGTCTTCCACTGGCAGGTCACGCCGGTGGAGGTGGTGGGGAACGGTGACGGGCGCATGGGGGGTATAAAGTGTGTGCGCACCGAGCAGGGGTTGCCCGACGAGACTGGGCGGCGGAGGCCGGTTTCGATTTCTGGGTCGGAGCACTTTGTTGCCTGTGACAACGTGATCTTCTCCGTGGGGCAGCGGGCTGGTCTGGCTTTCATTCCGGAGAGCGCGGGTGTCGGAGTTACCCGTCAACAGACTATTGCGATCAACCCCAACACGCTGGCCGCGACGCGCCCGGGGGTCTTTGCGGCGGGTGATGCGACCACCGGCACGTCGTTTGTCATTGAGGCAGTTGCTGCTGGCCATCAGGCCGCCGAGTCGATCCACCGCTATCTGCGAGGGGAGGAACTGGAGCCACCGCCCAAGCCCGAATTGCCTGTGGTGGAACTGACGCGGGCGGAGATTGATGAGCGGGTGGCGCTGGGAGAGGTGGAGGTTCAGTCTCGTGTGCCGATGGATGAGCTTGTGGTCGAGGATAGACTATCTACTTTCGAGGAAGTGGTGGCAGGCTACACCGACGGGCAAGCGCAGGCGGAGGCGGCCCGCTGTTTGGCCTGTGGCATTTGCTCCGAGTGTCTGAGTTGCGTTTACACCTGCCAGGCCGATGCTATCAATCATGACTCTGTGGAGCAGGTGCAGGACGTTCATGTTGGCGCTGTCATTCTATCTCCCGGCTACGAGGCCTATCAAGCCGAGCAATCGGCAGAGTACGGTTGGGGTCGTTTTCCCAACGTGGTTACTGCTCTTCAGTTCGAACGGCTATTGAATGCCTCCGGCCCTACCCACGGCCACGTGCAGCGCCCGTCGGACGGGCAGACGCCGAAGAAGATCGCGTTCCTCCAGTGTGTCGGTTCCCGTGATCAGACTCACGACTACTGTTCGGCGATCTGCTGTATGTATGCCACCAAAGAGGCCATCATGGCCATCGAGCACGAGCCGGGCACCCAGGTCACCGTTTTTATGATGGACATGCGGGCCTTCAGCAAAGGGTACGAGGAGTACTACCGCCGGGCGCAGGAACGGTATGGCATCCGGTACATCCGCTCTCGTATTTCGTTCGTGAGGGAGAATCTCCAAACGCACGGTCTCGTCTTGAGGTACGTCGCGGAGCAGGGGAGCAAAGGGGCAGAGGAGCAGAGGGAATCTCCAATCTTCAATCCCCAATCCCCAATCTGCGAAGAGGAGTTCGATTTAGTAGTCCTCTCCGTGGGGATGGAGATCTCGGAGGACGTGCGCGAGTTGGGGCGGCGGCTGGGTGTCAGCCTGGATGAGCATGGATTCTGCCACACTCTTCCCTTCCAGCCGCTACAAACGACCAAGCCGGGTATCTTTGCCGTGGGACCGTTCCGCGAGCCAAAGGACATCCCTGAATCGGTGGTCGAAGCCAGCGGGGCGGCGGCCGTTGCCGGTGCGGTGGTCGCCCCGGCCCGTTGGACCTGCACGGAGGAGGTGGTGTATCCACCGGAGCGGGATGTTGCAGAGGAGGATCCCCGCGTCGGTGTTTTTGTCTGCCATTGTGGGTCGAACATTGGCGGTTTCCTGGACGTACCGGGGGTGGCGGAATACGCGACGAGTTTGCCGGGGGTGGTTCACGCCGAGGACAACCTGTACACTTGCTCGCAGGATTCGATCCAGCATATCACGGAGAAGACGCAGGAACTGGGACTCAACCGCGTTGTCGTTGCTTCCTGCACGCCGCTGACGCACGAACCCCTGTTTCAGGACAGCATTCGCCAGGCGGGGCTGAACCCTGGCATGTTCCAGATGGCCAATATCCGCAATCAGTGCTCGTGGGTGCATCCCGATCAATGGGAATCGGCGACGGAGAAGGCCAAGGATCTGGTGCGCATGGCAGTGGCAAAGGCGCAACGATTGGAGCCACTCCACAAGACCGAGGTGGAGGTGCAGAAGGCGGTGCTGGTCGTCGGCGGGGGAGTGGCCGGGATGACGGCGGCACTGACGCTGGCAGATCAGGGCTTCCCGGTACACCTAGTCGAGCGGACGGAGCGGTTGGGGGGTAATCTGTGGAACATCCGGCAAGTCGTGGATTGGGAGAGTGAGGACGTAGAGGGAAACGGCACGGGCAAATTGGTATGGCGTGATCCTCAAGAACTGGCTCACCAATTGACCAGCCGGGTGGAAAGCCATCCCCAAATCACCACCCATCTGCAAACCGAGTATTTAGAGAGCAGTGGCTTTGCTGGTAATTTCACTTCACATCTGCGTGCTCTCACCTCCCCTGAAATTGAAGGAGGGGCCGGGGGTGGGGACGGAGAGCACGAGATACGCCACGGGGCAACTATTGTGGCGACCGGCGGCGTAGAGTACCGGGGGCCGGAGTACGGCTACGGGACAGACCCGCGTATCGTCACACAGCAAGAGTTTGAGGTACTGTTGGCGGGAAGAGAGAATCTCCAATCTCCAATCTCCAATCTCCAATCTATAGTGATGATCCTCTGCGTCGGTCCAGCGGAGCGATACTGCTCCCGCATCTGTTGTACCACGGCAATGAAGAACGTGCTGGCGCTCAAGCGGCTCAACCCCGATGCACAGGTGACCGTGTTATACCGGGACATCCGCACGTATGGCTTCAAGGAGCGATTGTACCAGGAGGCACGTCGTCAGGGAGTGGTGTTTATACAGTATGACTTTGGCCGCAAGCCGAAGGTAGAGATTAGAGATTCGGGATTAGAGGTTGCGGTGTGGGAGTCGGGGCTGAGGGAGGAATTGGTGCTTCATCCTGACTTGCTGGTGTTGAGCATGCCGGTGGTGCCGCCAGAGGGGACGGACGAACTGGCGACGCGACTCAAGGTTCCGGTAGACCTGGATGGCTTTTTCCTGGAAGCGCACGTCAAACTGCGGCCCGTGGACTTTTCCAACGACGGCGTGTTTATGGCCGGGATGGCCCACTATCCCAAGTTTCTGGACGAGACGATTGTACAGGCGCAGGCTGCTGCGGCTCGGGCGATGACAATTGTGAGTAAGGATGTACTCGAGGTCGGCGGCATCGTGGCGCAGGTGGACGCGGACAAGTGCGTCGCCTGCCTGACCTGCGTGCGCATCTGTCCTTATAATGTACCCCAAATCCAGGCCGAATTTAACGGGGTGGGGGGGATCATCGGCGCGGCCTATATTGAGCCGGCCCAGTGCCATGGCTGCGGCAGTTGCGTCGCCGAGTGCCCGGCCCGGGCAATTCAGTTGCTCCACTACCGGGATGTGCAGATGGAGGCGGAAATTGCGGCGCTGTTGGAACCAATGGTGATAGAGGTGTGAATGTGATGAGTGAGATGTGCTTCGAACCCAAGATCCTGGCCTTTTGCTGCCGTCATTGCGCCTACGCTGCGGCCGATCTGGCGGGAGGTATGCGTATCCAGTACCCGCCTAACGTGCACATTGTCCAGGTGCCATGCTCAGGCCGGGTGGAGGTGACGGAGGTGCTCCACGCCTTTGAGCGCGGTGTGGATGGTGTGATGGTGGCCGGCTGACTGGAGGGCGACTGCCATTACCTGGAGGGTAATACCAACGCAAAACGGAGGGTCAAGTACGTCGCTGACCTGCTCGACCAAATCGGACTGGGAGGAGATCGCGTTACGATGGTGAACTTGTCCTCAGCGATGGGGGCGCAGTTCGCGGAGATAGTGACAGAGATAACAGAGAAGGTGCGGGAGTTGGGACCCAACCCACTGAGCAATGAACAAATGGAGGAATAAGTAGTGAAAGAAGGACAGAAGTTTGATGTTCAGGAACGGACGTTCAAATTCGCGGTGCGGGTGGTGAAACTGCTCAACCGGTTGCCTCGTACCACTGCTGGGTTCGAAATCGGCAAACAGGTTGTGCGATCAGCAACGTCCATTGGGTCTAACGTGGAATAGGCTGATGCAGCTGAGTCCAAGCAAGATTTTATTCATAAGATGAGTACTGCTCATAAGGAGACGCGGGGGACCCGCTACTGGCTGCGTATCATTCGGGCAGCCCTGCTCGACGATGATGAATTCCGGGCGCTGATTCAGGAGAGTGACGAACTTTGCGCATTCTGTACACCATTGTCGAAAACGCACGTCAGAGTCCCCGCAGCAAGACAGGCCGGTGACAATGAACAGTGGCGCGGTGACGGGTCTTGGCTGTCCATTGTTCATTGTCTAATTGTTCATTGTTAATTGCCAAAGGAGGTCGCAATGATTGTTGGCGAACAGAAACCGCTTGCTGAAATCATGGAACTGCTAGGTGATGCCCGAAAGGTGCTGGTCGTGGGCTGTGGCACCTGCGTGACTGTCTGCTTCGCTGGCGGTGAGAAGGAGGTTGGTATCCTGGCATCGGCGCTACGGATGAAGAGCAAACTGGATGGACACCCGATGGAGGTGGAAGAGGCCACGGTGCAGCGCCAGTGCGAGTGGGAGTACATTGACCCACTGGAGGAGCAGTTGAAGGAACCTGATGTCATTCTTAGCCTGGCTTGCGGCATCGGCGTGCAGGCGATGAATGAGCGCTTTCCCAACGCCATTACGCTGCCTGGGCTCAACACCACCTTCCTGGGGTTGCCGGAGGAGCAAGGGGTGTGGGAGGAGCGTTGCCAGGCCTGTGGTGACTGTGTCCTGGGTTTAACCGCTGGCATCTGCCCCATCGCCCGCTGCTCCAAGCAATTGCTCAACGGGCCTTGCGGTGGTTCCCAGAACGGTGTATGTGAGGTAGACCCCGATGTTCCCTGTGCCTGGCAACTGATCTGGGAGCGGGCAGTTGCACTGGGGAGAGAGGAGCAGTTGTTGGAGATTCAGCCCCCCAAGGACTGGTCGAAGAGTCGTGATGGAGGCCCGCGCAAAATTGTGCGCGAGGACCTGCAACTGGTGGAAGTGGAGTGAGGTGAACCATGGCAGAAGAACGAACGAATGGCTACAAGTCGGGCAGTAACCTGGAAAGGGTCCTGCGGGCGGGCAACTTTGCAGTGACGGGGGAGTTGGGGCCACCGCAGGGAGCAGACCCGGAGGAAATTATACATAAAGCGGGCCTGCTCAAGGGAGCGACGGATGCGGTCAACATCACCGATAACCAAACCGCTATCGTCCGCATGTCCAGCATCGCTTCGGGAGTGCTGGCGATGAGCGAAGGGCTGGAGCCGGTGGTGCAGATGACGTGTCGAGACCGGAACAGGCTGGCGATTCAGTCCGATCTTCTTGGGGCTTATGCTCTAGGGGCTCGTAACCTGCTATGCCTGACCGGCGATCATCAAAGTTTCGGCAACCATCCTACGGCCAAGAACGTGCATGACCTGGACTCGATCCAGTTGATCCGTTTGGTCAGGGATATGCGGGACGATGCCGTTTTCCAGTGTGGTGATGCCATCAAGGGGCTGGTGCCCCGGTTTTTCATCGGCGCGGCGGCCAATCCTTTTGGTGATCCTTTTGAGTTTCGTCCCTACCGGCTGGCCAAGAAAATCGCCGCTGGGGTTGACTTTATCCAGACCCAGTTGATTTACGACATCCCGCGCTTCCGGGAGTTTATGAAGATCGTGGTGGATATGGGGTTGCACGAGAAGGTCTACATCCTGGCCGGCGTTGGCCCCCTCAAATCCTCCGGCATGGCCCGTTATATGCGTGATCAAGTGCCGGGGATGATCGTGCGGGATGAGTACGTAGACCGGATGCGGGCTGCCCTCACAGGTATCCCCAAGGAAGAGAAGGCCAGACGCAGGGAGGCGCTGAGGTCTACCGGCATCCAGATTTGTATTGAACAGATTCAGGAACTGCGAGAGATTGAGGGAGTGGCTGGGGTGCACATTATGGCCATCGAATGGGAGGAGGCGGTGCGGCCCATTGTTGAGGGTGCAGGTTTGCTGCCACGCCCGACGGTGGAGATCTTGAGCGAAGACGAAGGGATGAAGTGAGGACATGGCGATCACGTTAAGTACCGACCTGGCAAAGTTCATCCGCGAGGAGTGCGGCGAGAACGTATACCTTTGCTATCAGTGCGAGCGTTGTTCCTCGGGCTGCCCTACTGTTCCGGCGATGCAGTATCGCCCTGCTCAGATGATGCGCATAGCGCAGTTTGGGCTGGCGGATATGCTGGCGACCGATGCCAGCATCTGGCGTTGCCTGGGTTGTGACACGTGCACCGCTCATTGCCCTCACAATCTCAGTGTACGTCGCCTGGTGGAGGTCATGCGTCAGAAGGTGATGCAGGACTATTTGACTCAGGGGCCGGACATGTTGGACGGAGATGAGGCGCTGCGCAAGGGAATACGGGCCCTTGGTATGTTGGGCGAGCGCATCGGTACGCACTATAACGTTTCCGGCGAGGATAATGCTGCTCGCCTGGCCTGGACCGATAACCTGGCCCCTGCGGATAAGCCAGAGGGATTGGTGCGCGATGCCGATGCGGATCTGGTTTACTTTGTGGGCTGTGTTTCGGCCATGTTCCCTATGAGTTACGGCATCCCTCAGAGTTTCGCCACTCTGTTGAGTCGTGCCGGTGTCAATTTCACGACTCTAGGCGGCGATGAGCGATGTTGTGGCTTCCCGCTGCTGATGGCAGGCCAATTGAAGCAGGCGGAGGTGCTGATCCGGCATAACGTGGAGCGGATGCGCGCGCTGGGGGTGCCTAGACTAGTCGTTACCTGTCCCTCCTGCTACCACATGTGGCATCACACCTATCCCGAGGTGCTCGGCGAACCGCTGGGCTTTGAGGTGGTGCACGCTGTGGAGGTACTGCGTGACCTGGTGGTCGGCCCAGCATCGTCTGTTTATGACGGTGCCCGGCAGTTGGAGTTTGCCGAGCCTAGACGACCGGGTGTGGTGACGTATCACGACCCGTGTGACCTGGGGCGCAAGAGCGGTATCTTTGACGAGCCGCGTGAGGTCCTGAGCCGGGTGCCGGGTTACACCTTCGTCGAGATGCAGCAGTCGCGAGAGCATGCACTCTGTTGTGGTGGTGGCGGTGACCTGGAGACATTCGACCCAGTGCTGGTGCAGGAGGTATCTGCACAGCGTATCGCTCAAGCGGCGGAGGTGAATGCCACGGTCCTGGTCTCGGCCTGCCCCCAGTGCGTGCGCACTCTATCCAAGGCGGCCCGCGCCGAGCGGGTGCGCATCCGGGTGATGGACCTGACCCAGTTCGTCGAGAAGGCGTTGGCGTGAGGGGTGGTAGATAGGGAAACTAGTAAATTGGTAAATTCGGTGGTACACTGTAATTTACCGGTCGCCAGTTGATCACGAAACCCTGAAGGAGTAGTCAATGGCTAAAGCGAAGGAAATTGCCACGGTTGAGTACGACGTGCGCCCGCGCGTCATATTCCGTCCGTCTGTCTACTACCCTGAATCGGATGGAGAGCCCATGGCCGAGACTGACACACACATCAACCAGTTGATTTACCTGCGCGAGGCTCTGAGCGACTACTTGCGCGATGATCCCAATGTCTACGTCGCCGGCAATCTCTTTGTCTACTACGAGGAGGGCGATCCTAGCCAGGTTGTCGCGCCGGATGTCTTTGTCGTCAAGGGGGTGCCGAAGCGCGACCGCCGTATCTACCAGGTGTGGAAAGAGAACAAGGGGCCGGACGTGGTCTTCGAGTTGACCTCGCGGAGCACTTGGCGGGAGGACCTAGGGCCGAAGAAGGGTACCTACGAGATGCTGGGAGTGGAGGAGTACTTTATCTTCGACCCGCTGGGGGAGCATCTGGAACCCCATCTGATGGGCTTCCGGCTGGCGGAGTGGGGATACCAGCCCATTGAGGAGAGGCCACTGGTGAGCAGTCGCCTGGATTTGGAGTTGCGGGTGGAGGGAGATATGCTGCGGCTGGTTGATCCAGCGACGGGAGAAAAGTTGCTGACGCCGCTGGAGGCGCAGGAAGCCCGCCGCCAGGCGGAGGCTGAGGTCGAGCGGCTGCGTGCTGAACTGGCCTGTCTGCGTGGGGAGGCGACTGAATGACTCAGTTGAATAAAATCGCTATCAGCGGTAAGGGTGGGGTGGGCAAGACCACCCTCGTTGCACTGCTGGCTCACATTTATGCGCAGCAGGACCGTGGTGTCATCGCTATTGATGCTGACCCAGCCGGTGGGCTGGCTGAGGCGCTGGGGTTCCCTCCCGACCTGGCCGCTCAGGTCACACCGGTGGCCGGGATGGAGGAACTGATCTACGAGCGCACCGGCGCAAGGCCTGGTACTTCTGGTGGCTTTTTCAGCCTCAACCCCCGCGTGGACGACATCCCCGATCGTTTCAGCGTTTCCCATCGCGGGATTCGCTTTCTCCGGCTGGGCACCATCGAGTCTGGCGGTAGTGGTTGCATCTGTCCCGAAAGCGCGCTGCTCAAGGCGTTGGTCACTCACCTGCTGCTCTATCGCGACGAGATGCTGATCCTTGATATGGAGGCCGGGGTGGAGCACCTGGGCCGGGCGACGGCGCGGGCGGTAGATGCCTTCCTGGTCGTCGTGGAACCGGGGCGACGTAGCCTGGCTACAGCAGAGCGTATCCGCGAGTTGGCGGCCGATATTGGCATCAACCACGTCTACGCGGTGGGCAACAAGGTGCGTGGTGGGAGCGACTGGGCTTTCGTTCAGGCTGGCAGTCGCGTGCCGATGTTGGGCTATCTCTCCGCCAATCCTGAGCTGACCGAGGCGGACTTGCAGGGCATGGGGGTCTTTGACGCTGCCCCCCGAGCCGTCGAGGAGGCCCGGGCGATTGCAGCCGCGCTGGAGGCATTGTAAGGGTGAGTAGATGGGGAAATGAGTAGACGAGTAGGCGAGGCACTTTGAAAAGAGTAGTAGTTGTTGTATTTTGCTCAGTTGCATTGCTTCTGTCTTCGACCGCCCGCGCGGACGAGTTGCCGCCATCGGCGTTCGTGGAGGGCGTGATAGGTCACCCGCAGGATCATAACCTGAGTTGCGAATCCCGCTCGGCGGCGGACATTGCGGCTTTCTGGGGAGTGGGGTGTGCTGAGGATGATTTTTTCCGGCAACTGCCCAAGTCCGATAACCCCAACCGGGGCTTTGTAGGCGATGTGGATCTGCCGCCGGGAAGCATGCCGCCTGTTGGGTATGGCGTATACGTTGGACCAGTCGCGGCCACGCTGCGCAGTTTCGGGCTCAATGCGCGGGCCTGGCGAGGCTGGAGCCTGGATGACCTGAAGGTGGAACTGGCTGCCGGGCGGCCTGCCATTGTCTGGGCCACTTATGATATGAGGCTCTCGGAGGTGCAGGCCTGGACCTCGTTTGACGGCGCGACGTCGTCTATCGTGCAGTGGCAGCACACATTCATCGCCGTCGGCTACGATGCGGAGGGGCTTTATTTGGTGGATGCCTACGATGGGGTGACAAAGCACTTTACTTACGAACAGTTCACCCCGGCTTGGGAACAGTTAGATAAAATAGCGGTCACCGTGCATGGCCCAGCGCTGGCCCCGGGTGGGAGAGTTTGGAAGGCGAAAATCATAGGCAACCAGCGTCAGTTTGTCGTAGATGGCCGGTGGGTCGCCGGCCCTGAGTGAGCAGGCTCTACAATTAAAGGAGGAAAAAGCAATGCCCAGTATGAAAGATGTTGCCGTGATGATGGAGAAGGCAGGTATCCCCGGACAGGATGCCTACGATCTGCCTAGCAGCACCAAGACCTTTCCCGATGGAGCGCACTACCGTATGGAGGTCTCCGGCGTGGAGCGCCCCAAGGTGCTGGAGGCGGTGATAAACGAGTCGCGCAAACGCAACATTCCCATCCATCGCCTCATCTCGGTGGTGATGGGTGCGACACTGCTGGACAGGGCCGAACTGAAGGACTTTGCCCAGATGGCCGCCGATGCCAGGATGGAGGTCATCCTCACGCCGGGCCCGCGTGCTGGTTGGGACATCGGGCGGCAAGTGGCCACGCCCGAGGGTGCGTTGTCTGGCATTCGTTGCCGGGGTTCCAAAGGGCTGAATCAGACCATCGCCGACATTATGACGTGCATAGACATCGGCTTTCGTGGCTTCCTGGTGGTGGATGAGGGAGAACTATGGCTGCTAAACGAGATGAAGAAGAACGGGGACATCCCCGAGGATGTGATCTTTAAGGTGAGTATCTACGCCGGGCATGCCAACGCTGCTGGCGGTAAGGTGCTGGAGATGTTGGGGGCCGGGACGTTCAACCCGATCGCCGACCTGACGTTACCTCAGTTCGCCGCCATCCGGCAGGCGGTTGACATTCCTCTCGACGTGCATATCATCCTCACCGAGTCCTTCGGCGGCTATATGCGCTTCTACGATGCTCCAGAGATGGCTCGCGTTTGTTCTCCCTGTTACTTTAAGATCGAGCCTGGCCCGGCATGTGCTGCGACCGGCGCGGCACTCTACAAACCGTGGGTTGACGAAAGTATGCTGGCCAACTGGGGCCGGGTCAAGGTCAAGTATGCTCAGATTATCCACGAGATCATCCAGGAGAACTATCCTGATCTCAGGTTGTCCGCGCTGGGTACACCCGACCTGGCGATCCCAAAGCCATAGTAGGAGAACTAATTTGAACAACCAGATTGCATCTTTCATCGAACTGATCCGCCGGGCAGCGACCGACTTGCCGGCTGACGTGGAAGCGGCGCTGCGGGCGGCGCAGGCCTGTGAGGAGCCGGGCTCAGCCGCCGCAGGCGCGCTGGAAACCGTCTTGGAGAACGTGGTTCTGGCCCGTGCCGAATCTACACCTATCTGCCAAGACACGGGCGTGCCCATCTTTTACGTTCACCATCCCCAAGGGATGAGTACCCGCCAACTGCGGTCACAGATGGAGGCGGCGGTGGCCGAGGCCACCCGCCGGGCCTACCTGCGACCCAACGCGGTGGACTCCCTCACCGGGCGTAACAGCGGGAACAACCTGGGAGTGAGCTTTCCTACCTTCCACTTTGAGGAATGGGACGAAAGTTACCTGAAGGTGGATTTACTCCTCAAGGGTGGCGGGAGCGAGAACGTGGGCGTGCAGTATAAACTGCCCCATGCGCCGCTAAAGGCTGGGCGAGACCTGGAGGGGGTTCGCAAGGTGGTGCTGGACGCGGTTTACCAGGCTCAGGGAAAGGGATGCGCGCCGGCGGTGCTGGGGGTGGCCATCGGGGCCGATCGAGGCACCGGCTACGTCCATGCCAAGGAGCAACTCTTTCGCCCGCTGGATGAGGCTAACCTGGTGCCGGAACTGGCGCAGTTAGAGGAACGACTGTTGCGCGAGTGCAACGCACTGTCCATCGGGCCGATGGGATTTGGGGGAAAAACGACCGTCTTTGGTGTCAGGATCGGCGCTTATCACCGTCTCCCAGCCTGCTACTTTGTCAGCATCGCCTATATGTGCTGGGCCTGCCGCCGGGCGCGGATGACCGTGCTAGACGGGCAGGTGGAGTATGGCTAGGCCATCACTGTTCCAGTGGGGGAGCGATAAGGACGGGCGATCAGGTAAGATATAAGGAGCAAGTCATCTATGGCGACGTATGAACTGAACATTCCTATCTCCGAAGAGGACATCCGTATCCTCCGCGTCGGCGACGCGGTACGGCTGAGCGGCGTGATGGTCACCGGGCGGGACGCGGCACACAAGTACCTGATCGAGAACTTTATACGTGCCAAGACGGTGCCCGAAAGCGAACGATCGTTGTACGATAAACTCCAGCGGCTGCTCAAAGGCAGCGTCATCTATCACTGCGGGCCGGTCGTGCGACAGGACGAGGACGGCAGGTATCACTTTGTCGCCGCCGGACCCACTACCTCCATCCGTGAGGAGGTGTATGAACCGGAGGTCATTGCCCACTTTGGGCTACGCGGCGTCGTCGGCAAGGGAGGCATGGGGTCGGGGACGCTGCGCGCCTGTAAAGAGCACGGCGCGGTCTACTTCCACGCCATCGGTGGGGCCGCCTCACTCATTGCCGATGCAGTGAAGGAAGTAGTGGCTGTTTACAAGAAGGATGAGTTTGGCGTGCCGGAGGCCTTCTGGGTCATCCGCGTCGAGAACTTTCCCGTGGTGGTGACGATGGACACATACGGGCGGAGCATTCACGACGAGGTGGAGGCGGCATCAAGAGAGGCATTGGAAAGGTTGATGTGAGAGGATGCCATCTTGAAACTCTGGCGCACACCGTTAGACATAGATAAATTCACTTCTCCGCATGGTGAGGTGCATATCATCACATCCCGCTGTAAAGGGTGCGAATTGTGCGTGCAGTACTGTCCTCGACAGGTACTCGAAACTTCGGATGAGATGAACGCAAAGGGCTATCATCCGCCTCGGGCGATCCGGGCAGAGCGGTGTGTGGCTTGCCGGCTATGTGAGTTGCTCTGCCCGGAATTCTGTATCTATGTGGTGGAGGTGAGTGAGTGTGAGTAAACCTGGGGCATTAGAGGGCGCATTTTTTCTGGACGGTGATACAGCCATTGCCGAGGGGGCTATCTGTGCTGGCTGTCGCTTCTTTGGCGGCTATCCCATCACGCCGGCCACCGAAATCGCCGAGCGTATGGCCGCTCGGCTGCCGGAGGTCGGCGGCGTATTCATTCAGATGGAGGACGAACTGGCCTCGATGAACGCAGTGGTCGGCGCGGCCTGGGGCGGAGCGCGGGCGATGACTGCCACCTCAGGTCCTGGTCTCAGCCTGATGCTGGAGAACATCGGCCTGGCGGTTATGACCGAGACTCCTTGTGTGGTGGTGAACATACAGCGAGGCGGGCCCTCTACCGGCCTGCCGACGCTCGCCAGCCAGGCTGATATGATGCAAGCCCGGTGGGGCTCCCACGGTGACTATGAGATCATCGCCCTTGCTCCTGGCTCCCCGCAGGAGGCATTCGACCTGACCATCCGCGCTTTTAACCTGGCCGAGCAGTACCGTACGCCAGTGCTGGTGATGAGTGACGGGGCGGTAGGGCATATGACCGAGCGGGTGGTCATCCCGCCGGCGGAGGACATCTTTATTTACCCCTGGCGTAAGCCAAAGGTGCCGCCCGGTTCTGACTTTCTTCCTTATGCGCCGGAGGAGGACGGCGTGCCGCCGTTCCCGGTAGCGGGACTTGGCTATCGCATTCATATGACCGGCCTGACCCACGACGAGCGCGGATACCCGGTGGTGACGGCGGCACAGCAGGCGAAGTCCATCCCCCGCCTCATCGCCAAGATCCGCGACAACCGGCACGACATCATTGAACTGGTCGAGGACGGTGTCGAGGACGCGGAGGTTGTAGTTGTCTCCTACGGCATCTCGGCCCGCACTGCGCTCCTGCCGGTGCAACAGGCGCGGGGGGAGGGATTGCGGGTGGGAATGCTCAAGATGGTGACTGTCTGGCCCTTTGCCGAAGACCGCATCCGCGAACTGGCGCAGCAGGTCGAAGCGTTCGTCGTGCCTGAACTCAACATGGGGCAGATCGTGCGAGAGGTCGAGCGGTGCGCGGCTGGACAGGCACGTATCATCCCTGTCACCCACCCCGGTGGTGACATTCACGATCCGGCGGATATTCTGGATGCGATCCGCGGAGCGGTGAGATGAGCAGGGTGGGCTGGGGAGGAATGAACAATGGGCAATAAATCAATGAATATGGAAGATGAACTGACAGGTGTGCCGACGGTGGAGGAGATTGAGCGACATCCGATGGATGAAATGTTGCGCACGGAGCGATTGCCGCACATCTGGTGCCCCGGCTGTGGGTTGGGCACGGCATTGAGTTGCTTTGTCAGCGCACTCACGCGCTCGGGGCTTGACCTGGACAAGGTGGCGATTGTCTCCGGCATTGGTTGCACGGGGCGGGTGGCCGGTTATCTGCGGCTCGATGGCTTTCACACGACCCACGGCCGGGCTATTCCCTTCGCCACGGGCCTCAAACTGGCCAACCCGGAACTCAAGGTCGTCGTCTTCTCCGGCGATGGTGATCTGCTTGCTATCGGCGGTAATCATTTAATTCACGCTGCCCGCCGCAACATGGATATGACAGTCATCTGTGTCAACAACTTTAACTATGGGATGACGGGTGGGCAGATGGGGCCGACGACGCCGACGGAGGCCCGCACCAGCACCTCGCCCCGGGGTAACCTGGAGCATCCTTTTAGTATTCCCAACCTGGTTTCCGCTGCCGGTGCGCCCTACGTGGCTCGCTGGACGGTGCTCCATGCTCGCCGGTTGGAGAGATCCATACATAAGGCACTCTTAAAGCCGGGTTTCAGCGTCGTCGAGGCTATCTCTCCTTGTCCGACGCTATATGTGCGCTTCAACCGGAAGATGTGGGAAGACGGGGATGCGCTAAAGTATTATCGTGAGCACAGCGTCATCCGCCACGATGTCAAACCGTGGGAGGTAGGCATCGGACTGGGCGGGGAAATTGTCTGCGGCGAGTTTGTGGACATAGAGCGGCCTACTTTCCAGGATCGTCTGCGGGAGATGTACGGCGAGTTGCGTCCCTGTGAGGATCTGGGGCTACTGCATCGCCCTTCTGCGGAAGCGGCTACTTCCTTCGAAGTGGAGATAGAACTGAGGGAAAAGAAGCCTGCCGCTGTGCCGACCAGGGTTAGACCACTCACCGTTGGCAGCGCCGGTCAGGCCGAGGTGCGGCTGGGTGGGTTTGGCGGACAGGGTATTATCTTGTCCGGAAAGATCGTCGGCAAGGCCGCGGCGCTCTACGATGGACGGGAAGTGACGCTGACGCAGTCATACGGCCCCGAGTCGCGTGGTGGTGCTTGCAGTACTGCGCTCGTCATCTCCGACGATGCGATTCCGTACCCACACGTCACTCGCCCGGCAGTGATGACGCTCATGTCGCAGGAAGCCTATACCACTTACCACGGCCAGTTGGCTGAGGGGGGATTGCTCTTGATTGACTCTGACCTGGTGGAGCCTGACCAGGATGCCGGGCAGCGTGTCGTTCCTATCCCTGCGACCCGTATCGCTGAGCAGGAACTGGGGCGGCGAATCGTGGCCAACATTGTGATGCTAGGGGCGCTGACCGCAATCAGCGATGTGGTGTCAGATGAGGCTATGCGCAAGGCGGTTCTCGACAGCGTGCCCAAGGGGACAGAGGAATTGAACATGAAAGCGTTCGGACGGGGGTATGGGTACACTATGGGAATGCTGGGCGAGGGGGGCTGCTGACTGAACTACAGGGATGGGACGGGCGCAGATTAGCGCTGATTAACACACAAGTAGATATATCAGTACCGCCAGGCCTTCCGTAGGTTCCGAACCCGCGGGAGGCTCGGTTGTTATAGAGTCTCATCACCAGGGGCGCGGTTTGCTGGTACAAAGTGACACTTTGTGGGATAATGTGGCCGCTTGTACTGAGAACTAGCCTCGAAGGAGGTCGGGAAACGAATGAATACACTGGATGTTGTAGAGATTGTGGAAGAGAACAAGCCCCGTTCCAAACGCCGTCTTCCGCGTGGCCGTGTGACCATCTTTCCCAATTGGTGCAAGGGTTGCGGGCTGTGCGTCGAGTTCTGCCCGGCCGGGGTGCTGGAGCAGGGCTCTGGTGGGCAGGTCGTCTTGGTCCATCCGGAAAAGTGTACCGCCTGCCGCTGGTGTGAATTTCACTGCCCTGACTTTGCTATTTTCGTGACGGACACTGAACTGGAGGAGGAAGCGGAATGACCGCAATACTGATGCAAGGCGACGCAGCCTGCGCTGAGGGGGCTGTTGCTGCTGGTTGTCGCTTTTTCGCCGGTTACCCCATCACCCCAGCCACCGAGGTGGCCGAAGTTCTGGCCCGGCGGCTGCCCCAGGTGGGCGGCAAATTCATCCAGATGGAGGACGAGATTGCCTCCATCGCCGCCGTCATCGGCGCGTCGGTGGGTGGGGCAAAGGCGATGACTGCCACCTCTGGCCCTGGTTTCAGCCTGATGCAGGAAAATATCGGCTACGCCGCGATGGCCGAGATCCCCTGTGTCATCGTGGATGTGCAACGACTGGGGCCATCCACCGGACGCCCTACCAGCCCTTCTCAGGGAGACGTGATGCAGGCCCGCTGGGGCACCCACGGCGACCATCCCATCATTGCCCTTGCCCCATCGTCCGTCCGTGAGGTCTTTGACCTGACGGTGCAGGCATTCAACTTTGCTGAACGGTACCGCACACCGGTGATCCTGCTGATGGACGAGGTCATTGGCCATATGCGGGAGCGTTTTATCCTGCCCGATCTGGAGACTGTCGAGCGAGTGGAACGGCCAGGCACGACGGTGCCACCAGAGTGGTACAAGCCTTTCGAGAGCTTTCCTGCCGATGTACCGCCGTTGACTCCTTTCGGCGAAGGCTACCGCTACCACATTACTGGTCTGCACCACGACGAGCGGGGATATCCGACTAACAGATTGGACGAGGTCCAACCCTGGCTGGAGCGGGTCTTCCGCAAGATTGACCGTAGTCTTTCGGATATTTTGCTCTACGATGAGGATGGCGTTGAGGATGCTGAGACGCTGGTCATTGCTTACGGTACAACAGCACGCTCGGCCCGCTATGCCGTCGAAATGGCGCGGGAGCGGGGGGGCAAAGTCGGTTTCATCAGACTCAAGACTATCTGGCCCTTTGCCGAGGAGGTCGTTGAGCACGCCGCTGCCCGGCTGCACCGTGTCGTGGTACCAGAGATGAACCTGGGCCAACTGGTGCTGGAGGTGGAGCGTGTATTGGGACGGCACAAGGTGCATCGCGTCAACCGTGCCGACGGTGAGATGATCCGGCCTGCCGAGATACTGGCCGCGATTGAGGATAGGGAGTAGGGAATATGGCCAAGATCCTACCTGAGGAGCCGGTAGAAATGAAAAGGCTACGGTACGAGTCACACGTCCACGAGAACTATCTGCGCCACAGCAAAAAGTTTCCGAACGTCTGGTGTGCCGGTTGTGGCATTGGCATTGTTATGGGGGCTATCGTCCGAGCGGTGGACGGTCTGCAACTGGACAAGAACAATGTGGCGATGATCTCAGGGATTGGCTGCACGGGTCGGATGCCGGTCTATGTGGACTTTAACACGATGCATACTACTCATGGCCGGGCGCTGGCCTTTGCCACCGGCCTGAAGATGGTGCGTCCGGAGATGAAGGTCATCGTGGTGATGGGCGACGGCGACGCGTTGGCCATTGGAGGAAACCACTTTATCCACGCTGCTCGCCGGAACATCGGGCTGACCGCTATCGTGGTCAACAACTCCACCTACGGGATGACCGGTGGCCAGTACTCGCCCACCACGCCCATTGGCGTGCGGGCGGCGACCTCTCCTTACGGCCATATTGAGCAACCCTTCCCCGTCGCCGAGTTGGCGGTGACAGCCGGAGCGGCTTTCGTCGCTCGCAGCACCGTCTTCCACGTGCGAGAGTTGGAAAAGTACATCGCCCAGGCGATCAACAAGGATGGCTTTGCGATGGTCGAGGCGATGAGTTATTGCCACACAACGCTAGGCCGGATGAATCGCTGGGGCACCGCGCCCGATATGATGCGCCGCCTCAAGGAGCAGAGCGTGACGCTCAAGCGGGCCGAGAAGATGAGCGAGGAGGAGAGGCGCGATGCCATCATACGTGGTGTGTTCGCGGATCGGGACATCACAGAGTACACGCGGCTCTACGATCAGATTATTGAGCGAGCACAGGGGAACCTTTTCCCTGATTCCTCCCCTACGAGGAGCGGAGAGGAGGTAGCCTGATGGCGAAACGTTACGAGGTGCGATTGGCCGGTACTGGCGGCCAAGGGGCCATTTTGGCCGGCATCCTGCTGGCAGAAGCAGCCATTCGGGATGGCAAGAACGTCGTCCAGACCCAGTCGTATGGGCCCGAGGCGCGGGGTGGGGCCAGCCGATCTGAGGTGGTGATCTCTGGCGGAGAGATTCATTACCCCAAGGTGCTCCAGGCCGACATCACGCTCTGTATGAGCCAGGAGGCCTGCGACCGGTACGGCGGACAGATGTGCCGGGGAGGGTTACTTATTCTGGATGCTGACCACGTGACACGTGCCCCGACGACGCTGGCTGTGCGCGTACCGATGACCACTCTGGCGCGTGAGGTGACAGGGCGGGAGATCACCGCTAACGTGGTTGGCCTGGGGGTGCTGGCAGGGCTGACCGGGATTGTGTCGCGGGAGGCGTTGGGAGCGGCGGTGCGGGATCGGGCTCCGCGCGGGACGGCTGATGTCAACTTGAAGGCGTTGGCGGCGGGGTACGAGGCAGCGGAGCGGGTGAGAGAGGGGCGCGAATGAGATTGGAGCATGAGCATCCTGATTGCCGCGCCACCGGCATTGGCAGCATGCCCCACACCGATAGTACCACGGCTACAGATTTCGTGCTGAGGACGTTTCAGGCTGTCCCCTTCTGGCCCCAACTTCCACGCCGTACTTTCCGTGAGAATATGTATGTCCAGTTCGGTGAGCACTTGCCTGGCATCCGCATCGAGGATGAAGTGGAGCGTGTCTGGGTTGAATTGGGCGCAGGTTGGCTTGATGCAGCCCAGGTGTTTTACGCCGCCTTTCTGGAGGAAGATGCCACCTGCTTTGCTCCCGGCCCCGGATACGCCGCTGGCTTGTACGAACTGCTGGGGCGCGGCCCGCTGGAGGTGGTCTGGGCGATCAAAGGTCAGGTGACCGGCCCAATCAGTCTGGGCTTACAGGTGACCGACCAGGACCTGCGCCCTGCCCTGTACGATGATATGATGCGCGACGTCATCGTCAAAAACGTGTTGCGGCATGCACAGTGGCAAGAGGCACAGTTGCGAACGCTCTGCCCGCGTACCATCATCTCTGTTGACGAGCCGTTTCTCTCAATGGTCGGCAGTGCCTATGCCAGCCTCTCTCGCGAGGGGGTGACAGCAGCGTTGGAGGAGATTTTCTCAGGCCTGCGGGGCTGGACGTGCACGCATTGCTGTGCCAACACCGATTGGAGTATGTTGCTGGAGACCTCGGTGGATATCCTTTCCTTCGATGCCTACGAGTACGCCGAGTATCTGGCGCTCTATCCCGACTCACTACGGGGTTTTCTGGCACGGGGCGGGATGCTGGCCTGGGGGGTGATTCCCAATACAGGCGAGGCAGCGGAGACGATCACGCTGGACGGGGCGTGGGAGGTGCTGGAGCGGGCGCTGGTGCTCTTTGAACGCAAGGGGTTCGACCGGCGGGAGTTGTTACCGCACTCTTTCATCACCCCGGCCTGTGGCACCGGCGCGCTTTCCGTGCCTGTGGCCGAGCGGGTGATGCGGTTGGCAGCGGAATTATCCGGGCAGGTGCGGCGGGAGTACAGATTGGCAGTCAGCAGTGCGTCTCAAAGCGATTCCTCAATCCCCAGGCGGGCCCGCCTTCGCTCCCGCTCCCACGCTGGCGAATCCGCTTCTTCCTTATCCGTCAGTGCCGCTCGTAGTTCAAAAATCTGATCGCGCAACAGAGCGGCCTTCTCGAACTCTAGTGCCCGAGCCGCGGCCTTCATTTGCCTCTCCAACTCTTTGATCAGGCGGGTCAGTTCGTCTTTGGGCAGTTGGGCCAGGCTCAGTTCCTGTTCGGTCTCTGTGATCGTGTTGGCCCGTACCCAGTCGGTCAGGTCGCGCACCTCCTTGACGATGGTGGCGGGCACGATGCCGTGCTCCTTGTTGTGCTTTACCTGGATCTTGCGCCGCCGTTCCGTTTCCTCAATGGCCCGCTTCATCGAGTCGGTGATGTGGTCCGCATACATGATGGTTGTGCCGTTGACGTGGCGTGCCGCTCGCCCAGTGGTCTGGATGAGGGCTGTGTCGGAGCGCAGGAATCCCTCCTTGTCCGCGTCCATGATCGCTACCAGACTCACCTCTGGCAGATCCAGCCCCTCCCGCAGCAGATTGATCCCCACTACCACGTCGTAGGTCCCCAGCCGCAGGTCTCGTAGAATCTCCACCCGTTCGAGGGTCTGAACCTCGCTGTGGAGGTAGTGCACCTTGATGTCCAGTTCGCGCAGGTAGTCGGCCAGGTCCTCTGCCATGCGCTTGGTGAGCGTGGTGACCAGCACGCGCTCGCCCCGCGCCACCCGCTCGTTGATTTGCCCCACCAGGTCGTCCACCTGCCCGTGCACAGGCTTGACGAAAATCTGGGGGTCTACGATGCCGGTGGGGCGGATGATCTGCTGCACTACCTGCTCGCTCTTCTCCAGTGCGTAAGGGCCGGGGGTGGCGGAGGTGTAGATTACCTGGCTGGTGCGGGCCTCAAATTCCTCAAAGTTGAGCGGGCGGTTGTCCATCGCGGAGGGGAGGCGGAAGCCGTACTCGACCAGTACCTCCTTGCGGCTGCGGTCGCCACGATACATCCCGCGCACCTGAGGTATCGTCATGTGGGATTCGTCCACGATGAGCAGATAGTCGGCCGGGAAGTAGTCCATCAGCGTCCACGGAGGTGAACCGGGTGGGCGCTGCTGCAGGTGGCGAGAGTAGTTCTCGATGCCGGAGCAGTAACCGATCTCGCGGAGCATCTCCAGGTCGTACCTGGTGCGCTGTTCCAACCGTTGGGCCTCCAAAAGTTTTCCCTGGGCTTGCAGTTGAGCCAGCCGCTCATCCAGTTCGGCTTCTGTGTCGGTTATAGCCTGCTCTCGCTTCTCCTCCGGGGTGATAAAGTGTTTGGCGGGGAAAATTTGCACCTCGTCCAATTCTGCCAGCATCTCGCCGGTGAGGGGGTCAACCTTGGTGATACGCTCTATCTCGTCCCCCCAGAAGCCGATGCGGTAGGCGGTCTCGCCATAGGCTGGTACCACCTCCAGCGTGTCGCCTCGCACGCGGAAACCCCCGCGCTTTAACTCAAAGTCGTTCCGCTCGTAGTGGATGCTGACCAGATGGCGGAGGAGTCCGTTGCGGCGGTGATGCTCGCCACGCGCCAGTTTGACGACGACGCGGCCCCACTCCTGAGGGTCGCCGATAGCATAGATGCAGGAGACGGAGGCGACGATGATGACGTCACGGCGGGATAACAGGGCGGTGGTGGCGGCCAGGCGGAGGCGGTCAATCTCCTCGTTAATGTCGGCGTCTTTTTCGATGTATAGATCGTGCCGGGGCAAGTAGGCCTCTGGCTGGTAATAATCGTAATATGAGACGAAATACTCGACGGCGTTGCGGGGGAAGAACTCGCGGAACTCGGCGTAGAGTTGTGCGGCCAGCGTTTTGTTGTGGGCGAGGATGAGGGTAGGCTTTTGCACTTGCTGGATGACCTGGCTCACGACGTAGGTTTTTCCTGTGCCGGTCGCTCCCAGCAGCGTCTGGTGCTTGTGCCCTTTGCGGATGCCGTCCACCAGCGCGGCGATAGCCTCCGGCTGGTCGCCGGTGGGCTGGAATTCGGAGACGAGTTGTAATCTGGGCATGTCGCTCTCCTGATAGAACGTAAGTTCGATTGTATTATACATCAGATTAGGGCAAAATGCCAGGTCTGCCTGCTGATTATCCCCAAGTTCATTGCCACATCAGACCTCCAAGGTTTTGGGCAAGTGATGTGTCAAAGCACCGCGTGTCGAGGGCAAAATATGGACTGTTTTGTTGCATGGAGTGAAACCTCGGAGGTCTTTCGGACATGTGGGTAATCACCGCCAGATTTGAGTCGAGTGCTTTGGAGTGCTTGTGTGATGTGGTGGCCATGTCGTCCTGTCTTGTGGGTGGAGATTCATCATTTGTTCAGTGTTCATTGTATTTAGTGCCTTTGTCCCATTGACGATAATTCTCGTAAATCTTATAATTCAGTAAATAACAGGACAACCGTGAAATTTATCACAATGCACTTTAGTGATGCGATAAATTCGTTCATTTCTCAATTCGTTGTAGTGTAAGGAGGAAACCGGAAATGTTCGAGATTGAGACCTTGACTACTGGACAGGTTGCCAGGTATTGTCACGTTTCCCAGGCGACCATCCTCAATTGGATCAAAAAAGGCAAACTCAAGGCCTACGCCACGCCGGGAGGACATCACCGTATCTTGCTGCCTGATTTCTTGTCCTTTCTCGAGGCCTACGAGATGCCTGTGGATTCAACGCTGAAAATATTGTCTCGACCACGGGTGTTGATCGTGAGCGATGGCCCGCACGCAACCGTACTGGTACAGACTCTTCAAGGGGACGGACGCTTTGACGTCGCTCGGGCGAGCAGTGACTATGAGGCCAGTGCCCAGGTGGCGCGCTTGGAGCCCAACGTTGTGGTACTCGATAAAACGAGCGCGACGCTGGATTGCCTGGCCCTGTGCCGGTGGTTACGCGCTCTTCCAGAAGGAGAGACGATCTCTGTGCTGGTTGTCGGTGATTCGGAGGATGAGGAGATTGCACGAGCCGCTGGTGCCAATGCCTATCTGTCCAGCGCTGCCGTCGCCGACAGGTTAAAGGTGGAATTGGAGACGCTGCTAGAAGCGAGATAGAGGTGAGACAGTATTTGTCATTCTGAGCGAGCGAAGAATCTCCGAGTTTGTTTAAGGAAGAGAACAATTATGCTTACCAGGACTATCCAATTTCTTGCTGCGCCGGTTTTTGAGGACAAAGACAAGACCCGCATCGCCAGTCTGCTCAACACCATCTTACTGGCCACTCTGGCGATTGTGGTGATATATGGCCTCGTTTCGCTGGTTGTATACTCCAACCCGATGCCCGTTTTGATGAGTATTGGTCTGGTAGTCCTGCTGACGTTGAGTGCGCTGCTCATGACACGCCGCGGCCACGTTCAACTTGCCAGCGTGGTGTTGTCATTTGTATTGTGGGTGGTTATTACTTTTGGTTCCTTTGCCTTTGGTGGGGTGCAGGGCCCTGGTTTAAGCGGTTACAGTGTAGTCATTCTCATCGCCGGCTTGCTTTTGGGCGGGCGTGTCGGGATCGGCTTTGCTGGGTTAAGTATTGTTGGTGGGTTGGGAATGTTGTTCGCTGAAATCAACGGCCTCACACCCCCGTCTCTCGTAACCATCACGCCGGTTCACCGGTGGATAGTGCTGACTACGGTCCTAATTGTGGCGGCGGTGCTGCTGCAACTTGCTACCAGCAGCATCAACGACGCGCTCGAGCGCGCCCGGCGTTACGCGGCCAGGCTAGAGGAGCAGAGGGAGCGACTGGCGGAGGAACGTAATCTGTTGCGTACTCTGATAGATGCCCTGCCAGATTTTATCTACGTCAAAGACACCGAGGGCCGGTTTGCTCTTGCCAATGTTGCGACTGCGCACAACGTGGGGTTAACAGCGCCGGACGAGATTATCGGGAAGACGGGCTCTGACTTGGGCCTGCCGGGATCGGCGGAACAGTGTCATGTTCTGGAACAGCAGGTGATGCGGTCAGGCCAAGCAGTGGTCAACGTAGAAGAAGTTCGCATAGACCCGGCAGGCAACGAGGAATGGGGCTTGACTGACAAAGTGCCCTTGCGAGATACTCAGGGGAAGATCGTGGGCCTCGTGAACATAACCCGCGACGTCACCGAGATCAAGCGGACGGAGGAGGTACTGCGCGAACGCACGGAGGCTCTAGAACGCAGCAATCGGGAGTTGGAGCAGCTTGCCTATGTCGCCTCACACGATCTGCAAGAGCCATTGCGTATGGTGACGAGTTATTTGCAGCTCATAGAGCGGCGATACAAAGGCAGCCTCGATTCGGATGCCGACGAGTTCATCGCGTTTGCTGTGGATGGGGCAGCCCGCATGCAGGGACTGATCAACGACCTGTTGATATATTCGCGCGTGGGCACCCGCGGCAAGCCCTTTGAACTGACTGATTGTTCTGCTGTTTTGAATCGCGCGCTCGCCAACCTGCAGGTGGCTATTGAGGAAAATGGCGCGGTGGTGACCCACGGCACCCTGCCGACGGTGATGGCTGACGAAACGCAACTGGTGCGAGTGTTTCAGAACCTCATCGGCAACGCTATAAAGTTCCGCAGCGATCTTGCGCCAGAAATCCACGTCGAGATAGAGCGCAACGACGGTGAATGGTTGTTCTCTGTGCGAGACAACGGCATTGGCATGGCCCCGCAGTATTTCGAGCGTATCTTTGTCATCTTTCAACGCCTGCACAACAGGTCAGAGTATTCCGGCACCGGCATCGGATTGGCCGTCTGCAAGAAGATTGTGGAACGTCATGGCGGACGCATTTGGGTGACGTCGGAACCAGAAAAGGGTTCGACGTTCTACTTTACGATTCCAGACAGAGGAGATGATCTATTATGAACGTTGGTAAAGCCGGCAGACCCATTGAGATTCTGCTGGTAGAGGACAACCCCGGCGACGTGCGGCTGACGATGGAGGCCTTCAAGGAGAACAAGATGCACAATCACCTGCACGTGGTCGGGGATGGGGTGGAGGCACTGGCATTCTTGCGTGGAGAAGGCCAGTATGTTGATTTGCCTCGTCCAGACCTCATCCTGCTTGACCTGAATCTGCCCAAAAAAGATGGACGTGAGGTGCTCACAGATATCAAAGACGATGAAAACCTGAGACGCATTCCTGTGGTAATCCTGACCACTTCGCGGGCTGAAGAGGATATCATCAAAACGTATGACTTGCACGCCAACTGCTATATCACCAAACCGGTTGACCTGGGAGAGTTCATCAGGGTGGTGAGGTCCATCGAGGATTTTTGGCTGACGATTGTGAAATTGCCGACGGAGTGAACGAAATGGAAGAAAGGCCCATCAAAGTCCTGCTGGTCGAAGATAACCCCGGAGACACCCGCTTGCTGCGGGAGATATTGGCAGAAGTAACCTCCGCCCAATTCGAACTGGCGCACGTCGAGCGGCTCAGCGAGACGCTGAAACACCTTGCTGAAGGGTCCACTGACGTGACCCTGTTGGACCTGTCACTGCCGGATGGACGCGGCTTGGATACTATCACGCAGGTGCACACGCAAGCGCCGGACGTGCCGATCGTGGTGCTGACTGGTCTGGACGATGAAGCGCTCGCGGTCAGGGCTGTCAGGGAGGGCGCGCAGGACTATTTGGTCAAGGGGCAAATAGATGGCAACCTGCTGGCCCGTGCCATCCGCTATGCCATTGAGCGCAAGCGGGCGGCGGAGGAGATCAAACACCGGGGTGAGGAACTTGAGGCGTTGAGGGAAATCTCCCTGGCGATCAGTGCCCAACTGGAACTCGACGAACTTCTCCAGAACATCGTGGAGCGGGGCTGCAGTTTGCTGGACGTGAGGGTGGGAGGTGTCTATCTGGTTGATGAGACAAGGGGATATCTCGAACTGGTCGTCAGCCGAGGTTTATCCGGGGATCGCACCGGCATGCGCGTACCATCCGGCGAGGGCCTCGTTGGCAAGGTGCTGCAGAGCGGCACGCCACTGGCCGTAGAAGACTATCGCCATTGGGAAGGACGATTGCCTGCCAGAGAGGCCGAGTCACTCACCGCTATCATCGGCGCGCCGCTAAAGCGCGGCGACCGGGTCATCGGCGTCCTGAGTTTTGCCGATATGACCCAGTCCAGGAGTTTTGACGAGCACGACGTCTGGCTGGCCACGCTCTTCGCCAATCAGGCAGCCATCGTGCTAGAGAGCGCCCGCCTATACAAGGAGACCCAGCAGCGGTTGCAGGAACAGACCATGCTCTTCAATGCCAGCCAGCGTCTTGCCAGTGTACCCTTGCAAGTCCAGGAGATCGCCGAGGTCGCCATACACCAGTTAGTGGGGGTGACAGGGGCAACTGAGTGCTCTTTCTCCTTACTTGACTCCCAGGGGGATATGCTACGGATTCTGGCTGATTTCTGGGTCGAGGAGGGGGTCGAACACTGGAAGAAGGATGGTGAGACATTCAGCCTGTCGGATTATCCGGCCACCGCCCGCGTGGTGGAGACGCTGCAGCCGTTGGTG
Organism: Chloroflexota bacterium; assembly: GCA_034189605.1. Classification (GTDB taxonomy): domain Bacteria; phylum Chloroflexota; class Anaerolineae; order B4-G1; family B4-G1; genus JAUWNP01. Next base: position 44,276 of record JAXHUO010000013.1, on the reverse strand, counting down.
GTGCAGGCCAGTGGTCCCAATGCCGATCCTGCGGAACTGGCCTATATGCGGGAGAACAAGACTGCGACACTGGCTATCTTCCCCTTGGCGGTCAAAGGCCAGGCCATCGGCGTTGTGGAGTTGGAAACGTGGGAAGAGCGCCACTATACACCGGAGCAACTTAACATGGCGATGACTCTGGTGAACCAGGTGGCAGTGGCACTGGAGAACGCTCGCCTCTTTGCTGAGGTGGAGGCCACCAGGATCAAGTTGCAGCAGCGGGCGGAGGCTCTGGAGGAGGCGAACGTGCGCTTGCAGGAATTGGACCGGCTCAAGGATCAGTTCCTGGCCAACATGAGCCACGAACTTCGTACCCCGCTCAACTCGATCATTGGCTTCTCCGAGGTGTTGATTGATGGTCTGGCGGGCGAGATGATACCCGAGCAAAAGAGGTGTTTGGAGAACATCCGCTCCAGCGGGAAGCACCTGCTGGCGTTGATCAACGACATCCTCGACCTCTCCAAGATCGAGGCCGGGCGTATGACGTTGGAGCCAGCGACTTTTGACGTGGCAGAGTTGCTGGTGGAAGTGCAGGCGACGATCGCGCCGCTGATCGAGAAAAAGTCGCAGGTGTTGAGTGTAGAACATACTGATGACCTGCCACTCCTCACGGCCGACCGCTTCCGGGTCAAACAAATCTTGCTGAACTTGCTCAGCAACGCTTACAAGTTCACTCCCGTCGAAGGACGGATCAGACTCTCCTGTCGGTTGGATGACCAGACCGCAATGTTCTTTTCTGTGTCCGATACCGGCATCGGTATCAAGCCCGAGGACCAGGAGATAGCCTTTGAAGAGTTCCGCCAGGTGGATGGCTCATCGAGGCAGGAGATGACGGGCACCGGCTTGGGACTGACCATCAGTAAACGGCTGGTAGAAATGCACGGGGGGCGCATCTGGGTCGAGAGCGAGTATGGGCACGGGGCGAATTTCTCGTTCCTGCTCCCGCTCGCTGATCCACTGACTGCAGAACCGGAGGTGGTTGGGGAAACTGAACAGCCCAGGACAGTGCTGGTGGTCGAGGATGACCGCCAGTTAAGCGATCTCCTGGCTTTCTATCTGCGCCAGGAGGGATACATACCCGTCCAGCACTATAACGGCCTGGGTGTGCTGGGTCGGGCTCGCGAGTTGAAACCTGCCTCGATCACTCTTGACGTTATGCTCCCCGATTTAGATGGGTGGGAAGTACTGCGTGCCCTCAAGGCGGACCCATTGACCAAGGACATTCCGGTGCTGGTCATCTCGGCGTTGGAAGAGAGAAAGTTGGCACTCAGGCTGGGAGCCATAGATTCCCTGGTCAAACCGGTACGCTGGGAGGACCTGCACAGGCTGCTGGATCGGCTGGCAGCGGAGGCAAGTTAGCAACTTGTCCTACAACTCAATCTGATTATAGTGAGGAGGATCAACCATGGCCGATGAAACCATCCTAGTCGTCGAAGATAATCTGCTCAACCGCAAACTGGTAGAAACGATCCTCGAGCCCATTGGCTATCGTCTGCTGATCGCCGTGGACGGCAAAGAGGGGATTGAGATTGCCACCCGCGAGCAGCCGGACCTGATCCTGATGGATCTGCAACTGCCCAAGGTAAGCGGGTATGATGCCACCGAACTGCTAAAGTCGCAGCCGGAGACCGCGCACATTACCATCGTGGCCCTGACTGCACATGCTATGGCGGGCGAGCGTGAGCGAGCGATGGCGGCCGGCTGTGATGGCTATATCACCAAACCGGTTGACACCCGTGTCTTCCCGGACCAGGTGAGAGAGTACCTGGATTCGCTGGGGGAAGGGACAGGTGGGTAAAATCTGATGCTTGAGACGGAACTGATCAGAGAATGCACTCACATGCAGCAGCGGGCGCGTCTGGCAACGTTGCATCAGGTGGATGTTGAGCCGACGATCTCGCTGGCCCGGCTGTTGCCTGCCAGCGGCGACGATTGGAGTGAAGGGGAAGAGGTGCTCCTATGAACCTGTGCCCTGCAATCCAGACCCTACAACTCATCGCCTGGTTCCTCGCTCTGGCCGAATTGATCCTGGGCCTTTACATCCTGCTGCTCAATGTCTGGCATACCTCCAACCGCCACGTGAGTGGTTTGCTCTTGTTCTTTGCGATCAACCACTTTGCTCTGGGCCTGATGGTAGGCGCTACAGACGCGACCCAGGCTGTTTTACCGACCTACCTTCTGGCTGCAACGTCCCCCGCCATTAACGCGGGACTACTCCTCATCGCCGTCGTTCTGCTAAAACCTCGTTGGCTGCGCGGTCGGTGGCGAGTGTGCTGGTGGCTGGTTTATGGCCTGGTTTTCCTGCCTATTCTGTTGACCATGGTGGACGTTGGACTGGGCACGCGGTTGTGGTATACTGGTTTCGATGCTGAGACCTACGTTGGCGGGTATGTGCCTCTGCCCGAATATACCGCCGGCAGTCTGTCCCTGCTTATCCGGGTGCTGAACTTTTACGGGACGCCGGTAGTGACTATCATCCCCTTGTTGTACGTCGTCCTGCGAGACAAAGATGCAACCCCACTGGCTCGCTATCTGGCGTGGCTGCTCCTGGCGGGGCAGGTCGCTGGTGTGACTATCCAGATGGGGCTGCGTGGCCTGCTGGGTCCCGCGACGAGAGTCATCATCACCGGCTTTGTCTTTGTCCTCGCCTATGCTTATGCCGGTTTCCGGCAGATAGTCTCGGAGCGGTGCTGGCAAAGGGGCCGGTTACAGACCCGTCTGACAGCCCTCATCCTGGTGATTACGGTGCCTATCCTCGTGGCGGTGGTGGCTTTTGTGAGTGCCAGCGCCGAGGCGTTGATTGAGCAAGTCGCTGTTCAACAGCCGGAGGCCGGGTTACTGAGTGGTCTGCGACAGTTCCAGCGGGTTTCTTGGACAGTGCTGACCGTTGGAGTGGCACTGTTGCTGGTTCTGGCCTGGTTGACCATCCGCCAGACCTTTCGGCCCATCGTTACTCTGACCGAAACGGCGGACGCCATCGCCGCTGGCGACCTGACCCGCAGCGCGCCGGTGGAAAGCGAGGACGAGGTTGGCAGTCTGGCCCGTGCCTTTAACAGCATGACAGGACAACTTCGTGACCTCATCAGCGGCCTGGAGCAGCGCGTAGCCGACCGCACCCGCGACCTGAGCGTCTCGGAGAAACGGTTCAGGGACGTTGTCGAGAGCATGGCTGACTGGGTCTGGGAAATGGACGCAGCAGGCCGCTACACCTATTGCTCCGAGAGTGTGGTGGGCGTACTGGGCTATGCACCTGAAGAGATCCTGGGCGAGACACCTTTTGAATTTATGTCCCCTGAGGAGGCGGCCCGCGTGGGCAAGGTCTTTGCCGGGATTGCTGCGGACAAGCAGCCGATTGTGGATCTGGAGAACCGTAACCTGACCAAAGATGGACAGGAGGTGATGCTGTTGACCAACGGCGTGCCCATCCTGGACAGCGAGGGTTACCTGTTGGGCTATCGAGGCGTGGACAAGGACATCACCGAGCGCAAGCGGGCGGAGGAGGCACTGCGGGAAAGAGCAGAGATTATTGATTCTATGCCTGATGGAGTACTGTTGTTTGATATTGAAGGCAAGGTTGTCTTGGCAAATCAATCATATTGCAGATTGATGGGTCTGGAGCGCAAAGAGGTCGAAGGGAAATTCTTCATGGAGATCCCCGGCATTGAGAGGCAAGAAACGAAGGAACTAGAGAGATACATACCGCTCTTCCAGGAAGCCTTAGATAAGGGCTTCTCCGGCCCTGTCGAGTTAACTATCCTCACTAGAGATGGCAGGATGATCCTCGTGGGCGCCAACGGCGCAGTAATAAGGGACTCCAGGGGCAATCCAATCCGTCTCATCGTGGTAATCAGAGATATCACCGAGCGCAAACAGGTGGAGGAGGAGATCAAGCGCCGGGGTGAGGAACTGGAGGCGCTGCGGGAAATCTCCCTGGTGGTTACCGCTCAATTGGAACTTGACCAGGTCCTGCTGAACGTCGTGGAGCGGAGCTGTCGCCTGCTGGATGTCAGTGCGGGGGGTGTCTATCTCGTTGATAAGAAGATGGGAGACCTCGAATTGGTCGTCAGTCACGGCTTTACGAGGGACTATACCGGCACGCAACTGGCACCCGGCGAGGGGGTCGCCGGCAGGGTGCTGCAAAGCGGCATGCCGCTGGTTGTGGACGACTACTGCTGCTGGGAGGGACGGTCGCCAGACTGGGAGGCCGAGCCACTCACCGCCGTCCTCGGTGTGCCACTCAAGCGCGGCGAGCAGGTGATCGGTGTTCTTACCTTCGACGAGATGGCCGAGGCCAGGGATTTTGACGAGCACGACGTCTGGCTGGCCACGCTCTTCGCCAACCAGGCGGCTATCGCTATTGAGAATGCGCGGTTCTACGAAGAACAGCAGCGCCGGCTCTACGATCTCTCGCTTCTCCACGAGGTCAGTGCACGAGTGAGCGCCAGTCTCGATCCTCAAAAAGTGCTGGAGCGCATTGTCCAGGGGACCGTCGAAGCCGTCGGGGCCGATGCCGCCAGTATCAATCTGCTGATTGCACCGGGAAAGGCGCAAATGGTGACCAGTGTGGGCCTGAGCGAGCGCTTTGAATGGCACACCGACGTTCGTCCGGCTGGCACCACTATGACGGTGATCCGCACAGGGGAGCCTCTTATGATTCCGGACGTGGCCCAGCGGCCGGAGATGGTAAAGCCACTGGTGCTTGAGGAGGGGATCCAGTCTTTCATCGTCCTACCCCTGCCGGGTCGAGAGGGGGTCATCGGTGCGATGTTCGTTTTCTACCACCGGAGCCATCAGTTCTCGGACGACGAGGTTCGGCTGCTCACGACTATCGCTAACCAGGCGGCCACCGCGCTGGAGAACGCCCGCCTGTTTGCCGAGACGAGCCGCCGGGTGCGGGAACTGCAGTTGCTCCATAGAGTGGGTTTGGCTGCTGCCTCTGGGGTGCGCCTGGAGGAGACCTTGCAGGTGGCGGCGGAGGCCCTGGCTGCCGAGTTTGAGGGTATCCGTGTGGGGATTGGACTGCTGGACCCAGAGAGCGACGTGTCGTGCCTGGAGGTCAGCGCCGGCTATCCCCCCGGTGTAGTCAAGAACCTGCATCTTCGACTAGGCGAGGGCATCACCGGGTGGGTGGCACAGCACGGCGAGTCTCTGCTGGTGCCCGACGTGCGGTTGGACCCCCGCTACATTGAACTAGTCTCCGACATCCGCTCCGAACTATGCGTTCCTCTGGCCGCCGGTTCACTGATCATCGGTGTCATTAGCGTCGAAAGCGCTCAGCCCAACGCCTTTACGGAGGATGACCAACGGCTGTTGAGTACGTTGGCCAGCAATCTGGCTGTGTTCATCGGACGGGCGCGTTTGTTTGAAGAAGTGGAGGCTGCCCGAGTCGAGTTGCAGGAGCGGGCGCAGGCCCTGGAGGAGGCGAACGTGCGCCTGCAGGAACTGGACCGGCTCAAGAATCAGTTCCTGGCCAACATGAGCCACGAACTGCGCACACCGCTCAACTCTGTCATCGGTTTCTCCGAGGTGCTGATTGATGGCCTGGTGGGGGAGATGACATGCGAGCAAACAGAGTGTTTGGGGAACATCCACTCCAGCGGGAAGCACTTGCTGGCGTTGATTAACGACGTTCTCGATCTCTCCAAGATCGAGGCCGGGCGGGTGGAATTAGAGCTGACGCCCTTCGATGTGGCGCAGTTGCTGGCGGAGGTAGAGATGACGATCGCGCCGCTGATCAAGAAAAAGTCGCAGGTGCTGGAGATAGAACAGGCCGATGGTCTACCGCCCCTCACGGCCGACCGTTTCCGGGTCAAACAAATCTTGCTGAACCTGCTCAGCAACGCTCACAAGTTCACCCCCGTCAAGGGATGCATCACACTTTGCTGTCGGCCAGTTGACCAGGCCACGCTGCTCTTTTCCGTGGCCGATACCGGCATAGGCATCAAACCGGGGGATCGAGGGATCATCTTTGAAGAGTTCCGCCAGGCGGATGGTTCGGTGACGCGGGAGATAACGGGCACCGGGTTGGGGTTGGCCATAAGCAAGCGGTTGGTCGAGATGCACGGGGGGCGCATCTGGGTCGAGAGTGAGTATGGGCATGGAGCGACCTTTTCATTCCTGCTGCTGCTGGCTGGCCCGCCGGTCGCAGGGCGGATGAAGCAGTATCTGGATGCGCGAGTGGAAGGGGCGAAGGGGTAGCGTTGATGTCTCAGACGGAAATGGTCATTCTGGAGCAGGCCCTGGAAGAACCGGGGCCTGTCCTGCGGCTTGAACTGACCGGCAGTGATGGGGGATGAGGATGAGCGAACGGAATATGAACTTGCGGACACGGCTTGCCGAGAGATGGGAGTGGTTGGTCGCCGTGCAAGTGCTCGATGAGGAAGAGTCTCGCCTGGGTCGCCTTTTCAATACCTTGATGGTGATTGGTATAGGAATCGTGATAGCCCTCGCTCTGGTTTTTTTGCTGATGCCTCGGTTTGAGTTGATTCCCCGGAACGTGAGTTGGATAGCGGCCGCTTTTCCGCTCGCCTTTGTTCCTATCTCTGCCTTTTGTCTCGCCTGTGCCAGGCGGGGTTACGTCCGGCCGATGGTTCCCCTCTACGTGTGGGTGAACTTGTTGGGCATCGCCCTGGCTGTTTTTGTCTTTGATGGTATTCGTTCCCCCGCCTGGTTGCTATACATCTGGACGATAACCATCGCTGGGACGCTGTTGGCTCCCGCCTATGCCCTGGGGATGACAGGAGGAGTAGTGGCATACTTTTTTCTCCTTCTCATCCTCTCCCGGTTGGGCCTCTATACACCACCTCTCACCATCGGGGGACTGGCAGGACGCGAGTTTGCCAACATAGCCTTTCGGATGATCATGCTGATCTCCACCGTCGGCATCCTTACCTATCTCAATGTGCGGAGCCTGAGGGAGGCGCTGAACCGCCTGCGGACAACGACGGAGAAACTAAAGGGGCGCACCGTCGAACTGAAGGCGGCCAATGAACAACTCCAAAGTCAAGTCGCCGAGCGGATACGGGCGGAGGAAACGCTTGCCAAAGCGTTGAGGGAACGAGAGAATATCATGGAGACCGTTCCGGATATTATCTACATGCTTGACCTTGACGGTAACCTGGTCAGTTGGAACAGGAAGGCGGAAGCCATTACCGGTTTCTCGGCCGAGGAACTGGCGGGCAGATTGGTGTTGGAATTGATGCCCACAGCAGACAGGGCGGTCTTTGCAGAGGTAATTGGAAGAGGGATCGAGCAGGGCCTGGCCGAAGCGGAGATCAGCATTTCCAGGAAGGACGGAACGGCCGTCCCTTATCACTGGACTGCTGCTTTGCTGAGAGATGAGCAGGGTGATCCTATTGGGATTACCGGCATAGGCAGGGACATCAGTGAGATCAAACAGGCGGAGGAGGAGATCAAGCGCCGGAGTGAGGAGTTAGAGGCATTGCGGGAAATCTCCCTGTCAATCAGCGCCCAACTGGATCTCGACGAACTCTTGCAGAGCATCGTAGAGTGGGGCTGTCGCCTGTTGGAAGTCAGTGTGGGGGTTGTTCACCTGCTTGATGAGACCAATGGTGATCTCCAACTGGCCGTCAGTCACGGTTTACCGGGGAGTAGCACGGGCATGCACATACAGCCTGGCGAGGGACTCGTCGGCCAAGTGCTCGAAAGTGGCGCTCCGATGGTTATAGATAATTACCGCTACTGGGAGGGGTGTTTGCCTTGTTTGGAGGCCGAATCGCTCACTGCCGTCATCGGCGTGCCCCTCAAGCGTGGCCCCCACACCTTTGGTGTCCTGAGTTTTGCCGAAATGACCCAGGCCAGGGATTTTGACGAGCACGACGTCTGGCTGGCCACGCTCTTCGCCAACCAGGCGGCTATTGCTATTGAGAATGCGCGGCTCTACGAAGAGCAGCAGCGCCGGCTCTACGATCTCTCGCTTCTCCACGAGGTCAGTGCACGAGTGAGCGCCAGTCTCGATCCTCAAAAAGTGCTGGAGCGCATTGTCCAGGGGACCGTCGAAGCCGTCGGGGCCGATGCCGCCAGTATCAATCTGCTGATTGCACCGGGAAAGGCGCAAATGGTGACCAGTGTGGGCCTGAGCGAGCGCTTTGAATGGCACACCGACGTTCGTCCGGCTGGCACCACTATGACGGTGATCCGCACAGGGGAGCCTCTTATGATTCCGGACGTGGCCCAGCGGCCGGAGATGGTAAAGCCACTGGTGCTTGAGGAGGGGATCCAGTCTTTCATCGTCCTACCCCTGCCGGGTCGAGAGGGGGTCATCGGTGCGATGTTCGTTTTCTACCACCGGAGCCATCAGTTCTCGGACGACGAGGTTCGGCTGCTCACGACTATCGCTAACCAGGCGGCCACCGCGCTGGAGAACGCCCGCCTGTTTGCCGAGACGAGCCGCCGGGTGCGGGAACTGCAGTTGCTCCATGGGGTGGGTTTGGCTGCTGCCTCTGGGGTGCGCCTGGAGGAGACCTTGCAGGCCGCGGCGGAGGCCCTGGCTGCCGAGTTGAAGGGCAACAACGTGGCGCTCATGCTGCTGGATTCGGAGAGCGACACATTGCGCATGGCGGCCAGCGTCGGCTATCCTCCCGATGTGAGCAATGGCCTGCGCCTTCGATTGGGCGAGGGGGTCACCGGGTGGGTGGCACAGCAGGGTGAGCCCCTCCTGGTGCCCGACGTGCGGCTGGCCCCTAGTTACTACGAGGCGGCGTCCAACACCCGCTCGGAACTGTGCGTTCCTCTGGTCGTAGGGGAGGAGGTCATCGGTGTGCTCAACGTCGAGAGTTATCAGGTTGACGCCTTCACACCTGGCGACCAGCGGCTGCTGAGCACGTTGGCCAGCAATCTGGCGGTGTTGGTCGAGCGGGCGCGCCTGTTCGAGGACATAGAGGCTGCCCGAGTCGAGTTGCAGGAGCGGGCGCAGGCCCTGGAGGAGGCGAACGTGCGCCTGCAGGAACTGGACCGGCTCAAGAGCGAGTTCCTGGCCAACATGAGCCACGAACTGCGCACTCCGCTCAACTCTGTCATCGGTTTCTCTGAGGTGCTGATTGATGGCCTGGCGGGCGAGGTGACGTCCGGGCAAAAGGACTGTTTGGAGAATATACGCTCCAGCGGGAAGCATCTGCTGGAGTTGATCAACGACATCCTCGATCTCTCCAAGATTGAGGCCGGGCGGGTGGAACTGAAATCGGCGACTTTTGACGTGGCAGAGTTGCTGGTGGAGGTGCAGGCGACGATCGCGCCGCTGGTCGAGAAAAAGTCGCAGATACTGGAGATAGAACAGGCCGACGGCCTGCCGTCCCTCACGGCCGACCGTTTCCGGGTCAAACAAATCTTGCTGAACCTGCTCAGCAACGCTCACAAGTTCACCCCTATCGAAGGACAGATCAGACTCTCCTGCTATCTGGCCGATCGGACCGCGATGCTCTTTTCTGTGTCCGATACCGGCGTTGGCATCAAACCAGAGGATCAGAAGATAATCTTTGACGAGTTCCGCCAGGCGGATGGCTCAGCGGAGCGTGAGGTGACAGGCACCGGGTTGGGGCTGGCCATAAGCAAGCGGCTGGTCGAGATGCACGGGGGGCGCATCTGGGTCGAGAGTGAGTACGGGCACGGAGCGACTTTCTCGCTCCTGTTCCCGCTCGTCGGTTCACCGGCTGTAGAACCGAAGATGGCTGGTAAAACTGAACGGCCCTCCGGCAGCAGGACAGTGCTGGTGGTCGAGGATGACCGCCAGTTAAGCGATCTCCTGGCTTTCTACCTGCGCCAGGAGGGCTATGTACCCGTCCAGCACTATAACGGCCTGGGTGTGCTGGATCGGGTTTGCGAGTTGAAACCTGCGTTGATCACTTTGGATATTATGCTGCCCGGCCGAGATGGTTGGGAAGTGCTGCGTGCCCTCAAGGCGGACTCGCTGACCAAGGACATTCCGGTGTTGGTCATCTCGGTGTTGAAAGAGAGCAAGTTGACACTCAGCCTGGGAGCCGTGGACTGCCTGGTCAAACCGATACAGCGAGGTAATCTGCGCAAGGCGCTTGATCGGCTGACAGTGCCGGAATCTCCTGGACTGGGGGATCAAAAAGATGATCGTTCGCAGGATATGAGACGTAGGATATAGGACATACAACATACAACAGGTGGTGGCTATGGGTGGATGGCCCGAATCCAGAAATATAGATTCCGAAAGCACACGGGTTCTAATAGTTGAGGATGATCCCGGAAATGCCCAGTTGGTGAAACTGGTGCTGTCCGCCTCCCCTCATTTTGCCTTTGAGGTCAAAGTTGTCGAGCGTCTTTCCGCGGCTATCGAATGCCTGCGGGGCGATAGTTTCGACGTGATATTGCTGGACCTTGGTCTTCCGGATAGCCAGGGGCTCGACACCATCTCGAAGGTTCAAGCCGAGAATCAAGAAACCCCGATCGTGGTGCTCACTGGATTCGATGACGAGGAGATGGGAGTTCGCGCCATGCAGGAAGGTGCCCAGGACTATCTGGTCAAAGGAGAGTATACGTGCCAACTGCTGACGCGCTCTGTACGTTATGCCGTCGAGCGCAAAAAGGTGGGAATGGCACTGCGGCGAGCCAACGTCCGCTTGCAGGAACTCGACCGCCTCAAGAACCGGTTCATGGCCAATGTGAGCCACGAACTCCGCACACCGCTCAATTCCATCATCGGCTTCTCCGAAATCCTGCTTGATGGCATGGTAGGCGAGATATCTCCAGAGCAAAAGGGGTGTGTGAGTGATATCCTCTCCAGCGGGGAACACTTGTTGATTCTGATCAACGATATTCTCGATCTCTCCAAGATTGAGGCCGGCCGTATGACGTTGGAGCCGACCACCTTTGACGTGGCCGAGTTGCTGGCGGAGGTGCAGAAGACGATCATGCCACTGATTGAAAAAAAGTCGCAGGTGCTGCAGGTAGAACAGGCCGACGGCTTGCCCCCCCTCACCGCCGACCGGTTCCGGATCAAGCAGGTACTGCTCAATTTGCTCAACAACGCCTACAAGTTCACCCCTGGCGGAGGACATATTGGACTCTCCTGCCACCTGGCCGACGCGTCCACGATACTCTTTTCGGTGTCTGATACTGGCATCGGTATCAAACCAGAGGATCAGGAGATAATCTTTGACGAGTTCCGCCAGGTGGATGGCTTACCGGGGCAAGAGATAACCGGCACTGGATTGGGGCTGGCAATCAGCAGGTGGCTGATCGGATTGCATGGAGGTCGTATCTGGGTTGAGAGTGAGCCTGAGCACGGTGCGACCTTTTCATTCCTGCTCCCACTGGCTGGTCCGCCCGCCGCAGAACCTGGGTCACTTGGTGAGGTAAGACTGCCTTCTAGTGGCAAAGTGTTGGTGGTCGAAGATAGCCGTCAGTTTAGCAATCTCCTGGTTTTCTATCTGCGCCAGGAGGGCTATACACCCATCCAACACTATGGCGGCGTGGGCGTGCTGGATCGGGCGCGCGAGTTGAAACCTGCCTTGATCACTCTTGATGTCAGGCTCCCTGATCTAGATGGCTGGGAGGTATTACGGGCTCTCAAATCAGACCCTCAGACTAAGGGCATCCCGGTGTTGGTCATCTCAGTGCTGGAGGATGGCGCGTTGGGGCTCAGTTTGGGGGCGGTGGATTACCTGGTCAAACCGGTAAGGCGGGATGACTTGCAGGGGCTGCTCAATCGCTTGGCAGCACCCGCACCCACGAAACGAGAAGTCAAGGTATTGGTCATGGACGATGACCCAGACCTGATCCCGCTGCTGCAGGCGATGTTATCTGCTGAGAATTACACCTTGCTTTCGGCGTGCAACGGTATGCAGGGACTGGCCATGGCGCGCAGCGAGCACCCCGATGTAATCTTACTGGACTTGTTGATGCCGGGAATGAGTGGCTTTGAGGTGCTTGAGAAACTCGCCGATGCCGAAACAGCGGACATCCCGGTTATTGTGCTCACTGCCATAGATGTGACCGTGGAGCAACGCAAACTTCTCGATGAGCATGCCCAGGGACTGGTGCGCAAGGGCGCGCTCACTCTGAAATCTCTGCTGGCGGAACTGCATCGCATGGAGGGGCTGGCTTCGTCCTGAGCCAGATGGGGGCAACCACAAGGGGGCAACCACACGGGGGCAACCACATGGGGGCAACCACACGGGGGCAACCACACGGGGTTGCCCCTACGGAAGATTGGTTTCAGGTGCACGCAGGCCAGGTCTACCCCTGGCAGCGTCTCGACTTCGCGGTCGGCGAAGGCATGTCCTGATGGAGCGTCATTTCCCCGTCCACGTTGTTGTTGCGCCGGGTGCAGCCCGGCCGCCATCAGCAGGCTGTACAATATGCCCGAGAGCGAGTTGGCGGCGTCCGAAAACGCCGCGTTGCTGCCAGCAAGTTATGTTATCGCCCCTTTAGTTGATGCCAAAAAGGACGTTGCCCGCGCTGGTGATCAGAATCACCTGCTGGTAGAACCGGTGGTGATGGGGATCAGAGGTCTTGCGCCTGACACTCTGGAACGTCACCGATACCTTTTACAATGCCAGCGTATGTGTTACAATATCAAGG
>JAXHUO010000013.1:0-31570 GCA_034189605.1 Chloroflexota bacterium | reverse complement strand
GGTGATCAGAATCACCTGCTGGTAGAACCGGTGGTGATGGGGATCAGAGGTCTTGCGCCTGACACTCTGGAACGTCACCGATACCTTTTACAATGCCAGCGTATGTGTTACAATATCAAGGGTTACTACTCAGCCATAAGGTGCAACGCACTTGTCTCTTGCCATTTCGGCGATTTTGTCCAGCAGATTGCACCGTAGAACAGGCCGATTTGTAGCCAAAGTGCGTTGCACCTGAGTAATAACTATCAAGGATGATTACTCGCAGCATGGGAAACACCCGTGATGGACGCTTTGCGTTTTGCACCGAGAATTAGCGCGGCTAATACCTTTTGCCTGTCTAGGTTTGAAGGATGACGAATCTGCTCCTCGCTTCTGCCTCCCCCCGCCGCCGTCAGTTGCTGGCGTTGCTGCATCTGCCCTTCGAGGTGGCTGTGGCGAACGTGGTCGAGGTTCCCCGGACGGATGAAACACCGGCCGAGTTGGTCATCCGGCTGTGCCGGGCCAAGGCTCACGCCATTGTCACCCATTTCGATGTTATTGTCATTGCCTGTGATACTGTCGTCGCGCTGGACGGCGAGATTCTGGGCAAGCCGCGTGACGCGACCGAGGCGATCTCTATGCTGCGTCGCTTGTGTGGGAGATGTCACACCGTCTACAGCGGTGTTACCCTGCTGGAGCCAGCCACCGGACGCGCGTTGACCAACGTGATAGGAACCCGGGTGGCGATGCGGGCCTACACAGATGCTGAAATTGCCGCTTACGTTGCCAGCGGTGATCCCCTGGACAAGGCCGGTGCATACGCCGTTCAACATCCTGGATTCCATCCCGTTGTTGCATTGCAGGGTTGCTACGCTAACGTGGTGGGGCTCCCTCTTTGTTATCTCACCTGCTGCCTGCGCGCCTGGGGGGTAGAACCTCCCTGTGATGTTCATGCTGCCTGTCAATCCCACACCGGCCACAACTGCACAATCTATCCTCCCGTAGATTGCGATATGCTGAGCCCGCAGGCCTGCATACCCGTTGGAACGTGCTTTTGCGTTGAAAACCCGCCCAAATCTGCGGGAGGGCGAGTAGTAACTGACAAATGACAAATAACAGATTTCAGATGCCAAATCCGCAGTTAGTAGTTCGCAATGCGCGACGAGCGATTCTAGCCCTGCTTGTATTGGTGGGCTGCACTAGTTCTCCGACTACTACTTTTGTCGCTCCTACCTCTGTCTCTGTTCCTACCTTCACTCCCACCCCGCCTCCGCTTTCTCCCGAGACGACTGCTGTTGCGTACCTGTCTGCTCTGAGTACAGGTGACTATGCGACGATGTATGCCCGTCTCTCTCCGGACAGCCATGCCGCCATTGACGCCGAGAGTTTCGCTCAGCGCTACCAGAATGCCCTGACCACCGCCACCGTTCTGACTGTCACCACCCGCCTTCAGTCTGCTCTGCGGGATGGTGACCAGGCCTACGTATCCTTCCACTTGGCGTTGGAAACAGCGCTGGTTGGCACGTTGATCACCGATACGGTCATGTCGCTCAGTCTGCACGAGGAGCAATGGTGGGTGGATTGGGACCCAGGGCTGATCTGGCCACAACTGGCAGGCGGGCAGTATTTTCGGATGGAATACACCATTCCCGTTCGCGCCAACATCTACGACCGTGCCGGGTTAGGCCTGGCGACCGAGGGTACGATTGTCACTGTCGGCGTTATCCCCGGACAAATTAAAGACGAGGATGCTCTCCTGGCGGCACTGGTATTGGTCACGGGTCTCTCCCCGGATGAGATACGTGGCCGGTACGCCGCCGCCCCAGCCGACTGGAGAGTGCCTATCGCTGATATTTCCGCCGAGGTCAGCGTGGACCACAATGACCTCTTGTCCTCCATACCCGGCATTTACCGGGATGAGAAGGACGGGCGCACCTACCCCCACAGCACCGCTGCGCCCCACGTCATCGGCTGGGTGGCCCCCGTGCCCGCTGAGCAATTGGAAGCCTACCGCGCCCAGGGTTACCGGGGCGATGAGTGGGTGGGTGTTTCGGGGCTGGAGGCCTGGGGAGAGCATATCCTGGCTGGTCGGCACGGCGGCGTGCTCACCGTCGTCACTCCGGCAGGTGAAAAGATCGCCACGGTTGCAGAACGGACTGCCGTGCCCGGCAGTGCTATCCGCACCACCTTCGACCGTGGATTCCAGAAGCAGGTGCAGCAAATCCTTGGTGGCCGCAAAGGGGCCATCGTCGTGCTTGACGTGCATACCGGCGCAGTATTGGCCCTGGCCAGCGGTCCCGGCTTTGATTCCAACGTCTTTGTCGGTCCGGCCGGCGCTGTGGATCGCTCCCAGATATTGGCTGACCCCCGCCGCCCGCTCTTCAACCGCGCCACCCAGGGCACTTATCCCTCCGCCTCCGTCTTTAAGATTATCACCATGGCGGCGGCGATGGAGGAGGCAGGCATGGATCCAGACAATACGTTATTCTACTGCCCCGGTTATTGGGAGGGGCTGGGACCATCTGCCCGCAAGGGATGCTGGAAAGAGGATGGACACGGTGAAATCAGTCTTAAGGATGGTCTGACCGCTTCCTGCGATGTCACGTTTTATGCTGTGGGACAGACGCTCGATGGGGTGGGGCAGGACGTGCTCCCTCGGTTTGGCCGGGGCTTTGGCTTCGGCGAGCCGACTGGACTGGAGGGAGTGCTCGAACAAGGCGGACTGATGCCCGACCCGGAATGGAAGACGAACGCACGCGGTGAACCCTGGTGGGTGGGCGACACGGTCAATATTGCCATCGGGCAAGGCTACCTGCTGGTGACGCCACTGCAGGTGGCGCGCATGATAGCGGCGGTGGCGAATGGCGGCACGCTTTATCGCCCCTACGTCATTGAACGTTTTGGCCCAGTCGGAGATGGAGAGCCCGAGCAAGTGACGCAGGTACAGGCTGTTGGCACACTACCGGTTAGCCAGGAACATCTGGCGGCCATTCAAGAGGCGCTGCTGGGGGTGACCACCAGATCCATCGGCACCGCGCCTCATCGCTTTGCCGGGTTGAGTATCCCTGTCGCCGGTAAGACCGGCACGGCGGAGGTCGGCGATCCGGACACGGAGCCCCATTCCTGGTTCGCTGCCTATGCCCCGGCCGATAACCCTGAGATTGCCATCGTAGCCCTGGCGGAGAACGCAGGTGAGGGCTCGACGGTGGCCGCGCCATTGGTACGCCAGGTGATAGAGGCTTATTACGGTTTGCCTCTCTCTCCGTTGCCGCCCCAGGCAGAGGAAGGTTACATACCACCCACGCCCACACCCATACCCACTCCGCAGCCGTGAGTTTTGCGAAAAGGGTATATACAGAACTTGGCATTATAAGCCAGCCACGAATTCCACGAATTAGCACGAAGATAGATCACTGAAATTCGTATTCGCCGCAGAGAACAAGGAGCCATCTTGTGGCAAAGATTCTCTACAAGGAACTTTCCTACGCTATTGTTGGTGCTGCCATGGAAGTTCATCGTATTCTTGGCCCAGGGTTCTTGGAAGCAGTCTATCAAGCCGCCCTGGCTCACGAATTGACCTTCCTTATCAACTTTGGAGCCGACTCTCTCCAACAGAAACGGATGGTCAAGTGATATCCCCCCCGGATTTCATGCACTGGCACGAAAAAGAGGCAAATTAGTGAAATTCGTGGCAGAGGAATAAGGGGCCGTCTCCTCTTGCTACTCGTTACTTGGCTCTGTCAAGCGCAGGGCGATGTAGGCCGGACGGTAGACGCCATCGGGCCGTAGCAGACTGTAGGCCGAGACCGGGTTCTCTGAGCCCCAGATGGCCGCCAGGTTCAGGTTCCACAGGAACATCGGCCCTACCCACGGCCGCTCGTCCCCCATCCGAAAAGCGCGCACGACATAGTCCGCTTGCTGGGCTTCACTAACCTCGCGTTCATACTCCCAGCCCGTTGTGTCCATGTGCCCCATCCTGTCTGTTGACGGCCAGCCGAATTCGGTGACCCAGATCTGATGCCCTGTGTCGCCATAGGTGAGCATAAGGGTGTGATAGTCCTCCAGTGTGTCGCGGAAAAAGAAACTGGGATGGTTGTTGTGGCTGGAGGCGATGTGCGTGGGGTCTTGCCAACTCTCGTCGGGTGGGTTGGCGAATCCGTAGGGGTGAGCGCCGATGCCATCTACCCACTGAGTGATGCCAGCCTCGTACATCCCGCGCAGGAAGACGCGGTCATCAATCGCCTCCACACCGTCGTTGATACCAGTGACAGCCGGTGCGCCGCTGATGACCAGCGCGTCCGGGTCGGCCGCCCGCACGCCCCTGGCCCCCTCGGCCACCAGCGCAACGAAACGGGCCGGATCAAGGGTGTCACCCCGCCACTCGCGGGCCAGGTTGGGCTCGTTCCATAATTCGTAGGCCACCACGCGGCCCCGGTAGCGGGTCGCTAGTTGCTCCATAAAACGACCAAACTCGGCATAGTTGGCCGGGGGGCCGCTTTCTAGTTCGGAGGTACGGGTCCAGTCAGGGGCGTGGGTCACGCTGAGCAGTAACTTGAAGCCGAATCCGTTGCACGCCTCCACCGCACGGTCCAGGAGGACCCAATCAAAGTTGTTCGGTCCGTGCTCAATAGTGTGCCATTCCACCTGCTGCTTGACCCATCCCACGCCCAGCCCTTGTGCCCAGCGTAGGGTCTCCGCCATATCACCGGCGAAGAGGTGCACCTGCACGCCGTAACCGGGCTTGGGAACCGGGGGTGGCAGCGGTGTGGGACCTGTGGGCGAGGGAGGCTTGGTTGGCGGCGGAGGGGATGTGGGGGTGGGAATGGTTGAGCCGCCGACGGCCGGCATGTAGATGGCGTGTCTTGTCGGAGAAGGCGGAGAAGGCGGGCTAGGGGTAGGGGTGAGGTATGGTCGTCCGAGGCAGCCTACGAGTGCGATGGATAGCAGCGCGACGAGTGTGACCCACCTCAGGCTGTTGCGGGAGAAAGTCTGCATCATCATTCCATTGTAATCGCAAGCGCCGCGTTGTCAACCGGGGCCTTATTGACAGGAGAACCACATGCATTTACAATGGGCCTTGATTATTGGTCATTTGTCATTGGTCATTGGGAATGCCTGATTTGCTTGACGGCCTGGTCATCAAAGCGCAGAGCGGTTTTTTTACCGTTTGCACTGACGCTGGCAACTTTACCTGCCAGGTGCGGGGGCGACTCAAGCGCGAGCGGCGCGACACCGACCTGGTGGCCGTCGGCGACCGGGTGCGCATCGGCCTGGTCAAAGACGGCAGTGGGATGATCGAGGAAGTTGTCGAGCGGGAACGAGCGTTGACGCGGCTAGCCTCGCTACCCCATGGGCGTGGCTCCCGTCGCGGGGATCGGGATGGCTACCTGGCCGAGCGGGAGCAGGTCATCGTTGCCAACCCCGATCAGGCGGTCTTGGTTTTCTCCTGCGCAGATCCTGCCCCGAGCCTGCGTATGCTCGACCGGTTGCTGGTCGGAACCGAAGTACAAAAAGTCCCCGCTGTCGTATGTGCCAACAAGATTGATCTGGTGGGCCACCGAGAAGCGCAGGTGATCTTTGACATTTACCACGAGATTGGCTATCCTGTGCTCTACACCAGTGCCGTCACCAAGGAAGGGGTGGACGAATTGCACGAGGCGCTGCAAGGTAAACTCTCGGCGCTCGCGGGTCCATCCGGCACGGGCAAGACCAGCCTGCTCAATGCGATACAGCCCAGTCTGGGGTTACGGGTGCGGGAAGTGAGCCAGGCTACCCACAAGGGCCGCCACACCACCGTTGTGCCCCAACTCGTCCCGCTGGACGCGGGTGGCTGGGTGGCCGACACTCCCGGTATCCGCACCCTGGCTCTCTTTGACGTGGACCCGGAGGAGTTGGATGCCTACTTCCCAGACATCGCTCCGCTGGTAGTTCATTGCCGATTCTCCGATTGCACTCACACCGTTGAGCCGGGCTGCGCGGTCATCCAGGCGGTGGAGGAGGGGCGGGTGAGCCAGCACCGGCACGAGAGTTACGTGCGGCTGCGGGATGAGCACCAGAAACTGGCGGATATGTACTGGTGGGGAATTCAATGATTGAGGTCGCCCCGGTTTGTGTGTGTGCACAGGTTACACTTCCAGCGCCGCATCCACCGCCTGCACCAACTCCCCGCTGCGTACCAGTTCTGTCACTGCCTCAATGTGCGGCGCGGGCGGCTCGTCGTGCTCGATGAAGGGCACGTGGCGGCGGATGAGGTCATAGGCCGCTCGAGTGCCCCGCCCCAGGCGCGCCCCCGGTCCGAGTACCTCGCGCCGGAAGTTTATCCCCTGTGCCCCGCTAAAGAGTTCGATGGCGATGATGCGCTCGGTGTTGCCCAGCACCCAGGTGGCCTGCCGGGCGGCTGTGGCGGACATGCTGACGTGATCCTCCGTGTTGGCCGAGGTGGGAATGCTGTCAATCGAGACTGGGTGTGAGAGCACCTTGTTCTCCGAGGCCAGCGCCGCCGCCGTGTACTGGGAGATCATAAAGCCGCTCTCCAGCCCGCCGTGATGGGTGAGGAAGGCTGGCAACATTCCCCCGTTGGCTGCCGCGTCCACCAGCCGCGCCGTGCGTCGTTCGCTGATATTCCCCAGTTCCGTGATCCCGATCGCCATGTAATCCAGCGCCAGCGCCAGCGGCTCGGCGTGAAAGTTGCCTCCCGAAATCACCTCTGGCGCGCTGGTTTCGTCGAAGAAAATGAGCGGGTTGTCGGTAACCGAGTTCAGTTCGATCTCCACCGCCCAGCGGGCGTAGGCGACCGTATCGTGCACGGCTCCGTGCACCTGGGGCATGCAGCGCAGTGTGTAGGCATCCTGGATGTTGCGCGGGTCGTGGGGGCGGACGAAGGTGCTGTTCTCCAGCAGGCGACGCAGATAGGCGGCGCAGTCTACCTGGCGCGGGTGAGGTCGCACAACGTGCAGCCGCTCGTCAAAGGCCATCGGTGTGCCGTGCAGTGCCTCCAGGCTCAGTGCCCCGGCGATGTCCCCGGCACGCACCAGGTTCTCGGCCTGTTGCACGGCGAGAGCACCTAACGCAGTTGTCATCGCCGTCCCATTGACCAGTGCCAATCCCTCCTTGGCCTGCAACTCCAGTGGCTCCAGTCCGGCTTGCCTCAGTGCATCGGCCCCGTCCAGCCATTGTCCCTCGTAGATGGCCTCACCCTCGCCAATGAGCACCAACGCCAAGTGGGCCAGGGGTGCCAGGTCGCCGCTGGCACCCAGCGAGCCGATGCTGGGAATAATGGGGTGTACCCGGCGATTGAGCAGCGCCAGCAGCGCCTCGATCACCTCTATCCGTACACCGGAGTAACCCCTGGTCAGTGTGTTGGCTCGAATGGCCAGCGTTGCCCTCGTCGCCTGCTCGTCCAGCGGTTTGCCTACCCCGGCGGCGTGGCTGCGCACCAGGTTATGTTGCAGTTCGGCTACTTGCTCCAGAGGTATAATGCGATCTTTGAAAGCCCCAAAGCCGGTGGTGATGCCGTAGGCCACCTCACCACGGGCCAGCAGTTGTTCGACCCCCTCGCGGGACCGGCGGATGCGTGGCAGGACCTTTGGGGCCAGCCCGACAGGGCAGCCACCGGCGATGGCGATCACGTCTTTGATGGTCAACCTTTCGCCGTTGAGCACAATCTTATCGTTCATAGGTCACCTCCACACGAGAGAGTATATCCAGGGCTGGGCATTCGTCAAGTGTGTCGCTGCTCTTGCCGCTCAACGTGAATATGTTATAATCAACTCCCAGTCACATCTCGACAATCATAACGAGGAGTATATGGAGACGAATACAGGTCCGTGGCACAGTCGTACCATCCAGGAAGTGGCCGAGTCCCTTGGAACTGACCTGGCAGTCGGACTCACGACAGCCGAAGCGGAAGCGCGCCTGGCCCAGTATGGCCCCAACGAACTGGCCGAGAAGCCCCGTCCTGGCTTCTGGCGACTATTGCTGGAGCAGTTCGACAACTTTATCATCATCATCCTTCTGGTGTCCGCAGTTGTTTCTCTCCTGCTAGGGGAGGTGCCAGAGGCTGGTGCGATTATGGCCATCGTTATCCTCAACGCCGTGATGGGCGTGGTTCAGGAGAGCAAGGCGGAGGAGGCGCTGGCGGCGCTCAAGAAGATGGCCGCTCTTGATGCTCATGTGTTGCGTGACGACCATCGTGTCGTCATTCCGGCCCGCGAATTGGTGCCCGGTGACGTCGTCTTTCTCGAAGCCGGCAATTACGTTCCGGCTGACCTGCGCCTCATTGAGAGCGTGAACCTCAAGATTGACGAAGCGTCGCTCACGGGTGAATCGTTGGCTGTAGAAAAGATCGCCGACGTGGCACTGGCGGAAACCGCGCCCCTGGGCGATAGGGACAACAGTGCTTTTACGGGCACCACTGTCACCTATGGGCGTGGTGCGGCCATCGTCATTGCCACCGGCATGCAGACTCAGATGGGCATCATCGCCGAGATGATTCAATCCTATGAGCCAGAGCCGACACCGCTGCAACGTCGTCTTGATCAACTGGGCAAGTGGTTGGGCTGGGGTTCGCTGGCTATCTGTGGCATAGTTTTCATCGAGGCGCTCATCCAGGACACCGATCTCTCCGTTCTCGTCAGCCAGGGATTGATGCCCTACCTGCTGCAGACCTGGCAGCAGATCGTGGAACTCTTTATCATCGCGGTCAGTCTGGCGATTGCTGCTGTCCCGGAGGGGCTGCCTGCTGTTGTCACCATCTGCCTGGCGTTGGGGATGCGCGAGATGGTGCAGCGTAATGCCCTCATCCGCCGCCTGCCGGCGGTGGAGACGTTAGGCTCGGCCACTGTCATTTGCTCCGACAAGACCGGTACACTGACCCAGAACGAGATGATGGTCGTGCGGCTGTACGTGGCGAGATGGCGGCTGGACGTGAGCGGCGAGGGCTATCAGCCCACGGGCGAGTTCACCAACTACGGTGAGCCAGCCGACCCGCAAGACAACTCGGAAATCCTGACCCTGCTCACCGGAGGTATGCTTTGCTCCGACGCTCAACTGGAGCCGTCAGATTCCGAGGGAGATGGGCCGCAATACCGCATGGTGGGTGACCCGACAGAAGGGGCGCTAGTGGTAGCGGCGGCCAAGGCTGGCCTATGGCGGGACGAGGTTGAAAAGAAGTTGCCCCGTGTGGACGAGGTGCCCTTTGATAGTGAGCGCAAGCGTATGAGCACCGTCCACCGCGTAGACGGTTCTCCTCCCCGCTCTGGAGGGGCTGGAGGAGGGGAGAGCGGAGGTTCCGAATACGTCGCTTACGTCAAAGGTGCACCTGATGTGATGCTGCCCTTGTGTAATGCCATCCTGGAGGGTGGCGTGGAAGTGCGGCTCACACCTGGCCGCCGCCAGCATATTGAGAATATCAATCGTGACATGGGGCGCGCAGGGCTGCGTGTTCTGGCTGTGGCCCGGCGCCACCTGGAAGAAGTGCCAGCCGATGCCAGCGCAGAGACGATTGAAAGAGACCTGACGCTGATTGGGCTGATGGCGATGACTGATCCGGCTCGGCCAGGGGTTGGGCTGGCGGTGGAGAAAGCGCGGCGGGCTGGCATCCGCACGATGATGGTCACTGGCGATTATCCTGATACTGCCCGTGCAATTGCACAAGAGATCGGTCTGCTGCGACCCAATGGTGAGGTGCTCACCGGTGCGGGGTTGAATGACCTTTCCGACGAGCAACTGGCCGAGCGTATAGAGGACGTGGACGTTTTCGCCCGTGTTTCTCCTCAGCATAAGGTGCGTATCGTTGAAGCGCTCAAAGCGCAGGATCACGTGGTGGCTATGACCGGTGATGGCGTCAACGATGCCCCGGCCCTCAAACGGGCCGACATCGGCGTGGCTATGGGTATCACCGGCACCGATGTCTCCAAGGAGACGGCCGACATGGTGCTCACCGACGACAACTATGCCTCTATCGTCTCGGCCGTCGAACAAGGACGCATCATCTACTCCAACATCCGCAAGTTCGTCTATTACTTGATCTCGTGTAACATGGCCGAGATTATGATCATTTTCCTGGCCACTCTGGCTGGCCAGTCGCGGCCGCTGACTGCCATCCAGTTGTTGTGGCTCAACCTTCTGACCGACGGGGCACCGGCGTTGGCGTTGGGGATGGAGAAAGGCGACCCTGACATCATGGAGCAGCCGCCACGCCCCGCGCGCGAGCCGATCATCAATCGTTTCATGGTCGCCGGCACCGTTGTGCAAACCATTGCCATCACCATGGTCGTGCTGGTTGCTTACTTCCTCGGCCTGGGCTGGGAGCCTTCTAATCCATTGTTGGCGCAGACGATGGCCTTTGTCACGCTTTCGGCCTCGGAACTGGTGCGGGCTTACACTGCCCGCTCGGAGCGTGCTTCCTTGTTCCGCCTGGGTATCTTTAGCAACAAGTATATGCAGTACGCTGTGTTGCTTTCCATCGTCTTGCTGCTCAGCGTGGTCTACGTTCCCTTCTTCCGGCCCATCTTTAACACGGTGCCGCTAGGGAGACAAGAGTGGACCATCGTCCTGCCGCTCATATTTGTGCCGGCCATCGCTGCTGAGCTCACCAAAACTGTTGTGCGTCTGCGTGCCCGTGGGAACGTGATGCGTCAAGCGTAATTGCACGGTTTGTGTCCTTCAGTGCCACGTGGGCGATGGCTGTCCGTAGGTAGGTGTAGACCACGTGGATCGTGCCATCGTCCGCCTGGAGGAGTGCAGGATAGGAGAACTCGCCAGGGCCGGTTTCCACGTCCAGCCAGCGGTGACAGGTGTGTCCTTCGTCGCTGGATAGAAGCGGGCTGAGAGGTGTGTGCCGCTTCGAGTCAGCCACCGGGTTGCAGGCCAAAAGTAGGTGGTCGTCGCGCAGGCGGGTCTAATCGAGGCCGCTGTTGTTGTTTGGAAGGCGGTCGGCGTGGCCTGGTTCCAGGTTTGCCCGCGGTCGGCGGAGGTAGCCTGCCATATCCGCCCGCCCGGCCCGCCGGTGCGAAGCAGCATCAACAGGCGGCCGTCGGCTATGGGCGCGAGCGCTGGCTGAACGATGCCTGGCGGCGCGGTGAGTGTGGCCGCGTGACAAGAGGGCAATTTTGGTGTGGCTGCGAAGACGACGTAACGGCGCACGCGTGCTGCCTTCAGGTTTGTGTGCTGGTCATCATCTCGGAGCGGCGGCGGAATTCATCCATTGGTACGACGGTCCCGTTCACTCGAGACTCTTCTGCGGCAAAGGCCATCAGATGACTCTCTAGCGACGCGCGGGCGGTGGTAAGCGCGGAGGATGGATCGCGCACAGCGCGGACGAAAGCGGCCATCAGCCCCGCGTCGCCGCCGCCGTGGCCGCTGGCACCTACGGGCCCCAGGGAAGGGTGGATGACCTCCATCTTACCTGTGAGGTGATCGTGAATCTGAATCTCGTGGTCATTGAGGTAGTAGTGGCCACGCAGCGTGGCGCGGGTGCCGTCGTAGCGCATAGTGCGGCCCTCTCTGTGGGAGTGCCCGTGCATAACCAGAACCCCTGAGGCACCACTCTCGAACTCCATGTTGACTGTCTGGTGATCTACTACGTCGTTATCACAGTGATAGACACAGCGACCATAAGGCCCTGTCTCTAATGCCCACTGCCGGCCCGCCATGCTTGTATCCTCGGAGATGACGGATACGGGCCAGCCCCGATGATCCATAGCTGCGTCAAATCTGGGTATCAGGCGGCGGGCCATGCTTGTGAACGTGGGATGATCGAGGTAGAGGGCCGCCCCTAGCCGTTCGAGCGCGGCGGGTGAATGCCGTGCCATGCGCATCAGCGGAACCAGTTCCATATATAGGCGCGGCGCGTACCAGGGGCAGTCGTCGGCGACTGGACAGCCGTCGGTGCAGCGCTCTGGGGCTCCTGGGGGGGCGTTCTCGGCGCGATAATGGATCAGCGAGCCGATAGAATTGAGCTGTTTCACCCGCCCCAGGTTCCAGTATAGGATGTCAAGGTCGTGGCAGCACTTGGCCAGGATCATCGGACTTCCAATCTTGTTATTGCGCCAGTTGCCGCGCACGAAGGAGTGGGCCATGTGCCAGTAGGAGACGTTTTCTCGGTGCTCGACGGTGATGATGTCGCCCAGACGGCCCGAGGTGATGATGTCGTGAATGGTGGAGAAGAAGACGGTATAGCGCAGAACGTGGCAGATTTGCAGGAGGCGTCCGGTGCGTTCGGCGGTTTGCACCAGCCGCACGCAGTTGGCTAGCGTGGCGGCCATGGGTTTCTCCAATAGGACATCGTAGCCAGCCTCCAGTGCGGTGATGGCAGGCTCGACGTGCATGCGATCAGTTGTGCATACGATCGCGACGTCGGCGATCTGTCCCTGGGTGAGGAGGTCCTCCCAGGTGTGAAACTGGCGCTCTGGGGGGATGGCATGAGCGTGGGCGAAGCGAGCGCGGCGAACATCGTGTGGCTCGGCGATGGCGACGCAGCGTATTTCGTCGGGATGTGCCAGCCCGTATGAACCGTAGGCATCGTGACCTCGGTTGCCAGCGCCGATCATGGCGGCGGTCAATGGTTGTGACATGGGGCTCCTTTCAGGTGTGCCAGTGGGCAGGTGTGCATATTCAGTCGGGCCAGTTCTGCCACAGGGTGCGATAGTCACTGGCATCGTAGGTGGTCAGGTCAGCATCCACAGTCTGCCCTTTCAGCAGTGCCTGGCGCTGTCCCTCCAGCCAGTCTATGGCGGCCCGATAGCGGGCGCGCAAGTTGGCATAGTACCCCAGTGCCACGTGCATCTCGCTACGGCGGGCGTGGGCTAACCAGAGCGACTCGAATTCGGCTCGCAGTGTCTCCAGTTCCGCGTCGAGTGCTTTGAGGGCCAGGATGTACTCGTAGACCCGGTTCGCATCCAGGCCCGGATCGCGCAGCCCTCGGCGGATTTCCTGCGATAATGTCACCTTGCGGGCGGCATAACCGGTGAGGCGAGCAGCGGAACCCATCTCACTCAGCATTAGTTCGCGGGGATGACCAGAGGCCAATCCGTAGCAGGCTTTGCCGCGAGCGCTCAACCTAACGGTGGCAGCGGCTTGCTCAGCCAGGGCACGCATAGTGGCCAACGTTTCGGCAGGTAGTGCATCTTCGCCTTCCACTGTAGCGCCGGTCAGTGGCTCGTCGAACAGAGCCAGAATAGTGTGGGAGCGGTTGGGGCGGTGAACGTTGGGCAGATTGTTGGTGTTTGCTAATTGATGGATAGCCTCCAGGATGCGCTCGTGGGCCGGGCCGAGGAAGAGTGGGCCGAAGGCGGCCTCAAAATCCTCATCGGTCGTCGTGCCTCCACTCCAGCCCTGGGCTGCGCCAAAGACATAGCCGTACCAACTCAGGCCCAGGGGTTGGTAGTGGCCGTGGTCGCCCCATTCGGTGTTGAGCATCCCCTCAGCGCCAGCGGCGACGCCGTCCCGCACAAAATTGCGGATATTGACGTTCGCCCCGTAGAGGCGCGGGAATACGCTGTTCCAAGAACCGACGCCAGGGCAGACCCAGAACCGCCGCCTGGCTTCGGCAAATGCTCCGATGCTGGGGTACTCGTCGGCGGGGCTATAGTGCCAATCAAGCAGGACGACGTCGTCGGGCATCTCGCTGATGAGTTCCGGGTGATGGAGTAGGATGTCACCCCAGACCTGGATGTGCCGTCCGTAGCGAGCGGCCAGTTCGCGCAGGCGCAGGATGTGGTTGAGGTAGACCCGTCCTACGCCGATCTCCTCTGCCAGGGATTTGCTGGCTCCCTTACCCAGGTCGTAGGTCTCGTCGCAGTCCACGTTAAAGGTGGTGGAGGTGAAGGCAGGGAGTATGTCGGCGTACAGTTCGTCCAGCAACGTATAAGTCTCCTCAAAGGCCGGGCTTAGTGTCCAGAGAGGTTCTGTCTCTGCCAGGTGCCGGTACTCTGGGATAGTCAGCGTGTTGCGGGCATGGCCGAAGGACTGCAGGTTAGGCATCAGTTCGACGTGGTGCTGGCGACAGAAGATGTCCAATTCCAGGATGTCCTGGCTGCTGAGAGAGCCGCAGCCGGCACCGATTTTGGGGTGGCGGGGGAACTGGAAGGTGTGCTCGGTGTAGAGTTGCAGGACGTTGAGTTTGTAGTGCCCAAGTTCCTCGGTCAATTGCTTGAGCGTAGCCAGCGTCGGGACTTTGCGCCGGGAGATGTCGAGCATGAGGCCGCGATAGGGCAGCGTGGGCCAGTCTTGGATGGCCAGCGCGGGCAGGGTTTGGGGATTAGAGCTCGGACTGCAGGACGATGATGGATGGGATGGTAATGGATTACTGATGTGTAGCCGCACCAACTGGCGTAGGGTTTGAACGGCGTAGAAGAGGCCGGTGGGCGCGCCGGCGTAGAGGGTGACACGGGTCGGGGTAATGGCCAGCGCGTAGGCTTGTGCGGCTACGGCCTCCGGCCCGCCGACTATGACCGGCTCAACGCCGAATGGGGCCGCCTGCTCCTCGCCACAGATGAGCAGGATGATGTTTGTGGAGCGGGGTGGGGAGAAGGCTTTGACGATGGGCAATGTCAAGCAGGTGGCCTGGCACACCTCGTCCTGGAGTTGCCCGGCGGCGAAAAGGGTGTCGTCGTCGGCCTGGGAGGGGATGACGATGAGTGTGTCGTTATTGAGAGAGAACGTGCCATCAAGCGGTGAGAGTTCTTTGGGTTGGGGAAGTAAATGCTCAGTCATTGGACCTCCTTGGATTGCGGATTGTAAAACGAGAGTGAGGAAAACCAAAATTTCCTCGTTACCTTGTTACTTTGTCACCTTGTTTCCTAAAGAAGAAGACCGCCAGAGCAATGGCTCCCAGGTTCAACAATGCAGTGACGAGAAACGGCAGTCCCATAGCCACTTCTACCAGTGTTCCACCAAGCATAGAACCGACGATCATCCCCACGTTCCACAGCAAGTGCAGCATCCCAAATACACGACCGTGTTCTTCAGCGTTTGTCGAGTCGGAGACCAGGCAAGGCATCAGTGTGGACAACCCCCACGCCGCGCAGATTCCCAGTACACCGAAGGTATAGAAACCCCAGAGTTGAGCACGGACCGAAATCCACCCGAGGCTTGCCTGGCCGAGGGCGGAGAAAACCAGCACCCCGAACGTTGCCACAGTCGGTATTCTGCGTCCCCAGCGGTCGGCGGCCCGACCAACCAGCATTTGGGATAGCGTGGCCATCACCAGGCTGAGCGTGGTGTAGAGAGCCACCGGGGTTTTGTTTTCGGCTATGCGGTTTATCAGCAACGGGTTCAGCACAGTTGCCATACCGTAATAGCAGGTGGGCAGGAAGCGCAGGAGTCCTAACATCACCACCACCGGACGACAAAGTATTTCGCCGTAACCGAGCAGTGACTCGCGCCAGGAAAGAGATTCCCTTCCATCTTTTCGCCGCAGGTGTGGTAGGAAAGCCATTGCCCCCAATGCCGTTGCCAGAGAGATTGCCAGGAGGACTGTGCCAAACGTCTTGAAACCTCGATTATCCAGAATGACCCCTGCACCAGGGTTGCTCAGTGCACCGCCGAGGGTGAAACCCCAATTGTAAAGAGCCGAGAGTACCCCCATGCGCTCTGCACCGCCCACGCCAACCAGATAACTCTGTCCACCCAGGGCATGCAACCCTAATCCGAGACCACTGATGGCCCGGAGCAGAACAACCAGCCAGGGTGCATGAACCAGATAGAGTAGGTTGCCAAAGACGAGGCAGATCAGTCCCAGCACCAGCGTCCACTTGCGCCCCAGTGCGTCGCATAGCGTGCCTCCGACCACTGCGGCGACCATTCCCAGCAACTGTCCTATCGCAACGAGAGTAGACACTAGGATCGTCGTGTACCCTAACTGCTCTTCTACGTAGATGGGGAAAAAAGACATCTGTGGAGATATCACGACCCCACTCAGCAGTTGTACGATCAACAACAACGCAATGGGCCAGCCTCGAGTCCGTGCTAATCCTGTTTGGCCCTGGCCTTTCGCGGTCATGGATTGGCCTTTGAATCGATTCCTCGGATGATCACGTCCGCTTCCATAGTTTTACCATAGTGCGCCAATATCAGGTATCATACGCTCAAAGTGCACTCCTGGCATCCCATAGCGTCCACCGGCCGGAGTGGTCAAGCCGCCCAGGTAGAAAAGTTGCGTCGAGCCACCGCCGTCCAGGTTGATCGCGTCCACAGCGCCGGCTTGGGCCAGCAAATCGGCCAACTCGGCCAGTGTCGCGCCGTGGCTGTCTACGTCAGGGATATGCATACCCCGCTCGGTGCCGGGCACAGCGATGACGATCAGGTAGCCCTCGCGGTCCACGCCCAGTCCAACCCGCCCAGCGCGGGTGTGATCCACATCGTCGGGGTAATCGGTAGGGACGATACCGACGGGGGCGCGTGATTCACCTAACGGCGTGGGCCAGAATTCCTCGGCCGTTAGCGAATCGGGCGACAGGACCAGATGCCCATTTTGCAGCAACAGCGGCCCGACCTGGATTGCCTGCACGATGCGCTGGTGTTCTTCCCGCACAAAGTGATAAGAAACCAGGTTTTTTCCTAAAAACCTGGTTTCTTGTTTCCAGGAGAGCACCAGACCGTTCTGGGGTATCTCTAATCCGCCGCCGGCCTTTCGCCCGACGATGCGGCTATCCACAATAGTGTACTCGATCTGCTTCGGTATTTCGGGTGTGTGCCCCAGGGGATGACCGTGGGTGGCGATGCCGAAGGCACGTGTATAGACGGTCACAGCGGCCAGACCTGGTGCGTTGAGGGCGAAAGGCAGCCCTGGCACGTCGCATCCCTGTGGCACGAACCGCGTGCCGTCGGGGAGGGTCATGGAGATGTCGGCCAGCGAGAAGTGGCCGGCGTGCCAGTGACCATTTTCCCTCTGGTAAAGCGTGCCTCTGCGGTAGAGAGGTGGCCGGCACACGGTGCCGTCCTGCACGAGCAGGTTATACGGCTCACCCAACGCCGAGTGATGGCTGAGATAGTCGTCGTGCTCCAGCAGGAAGAATGAGGTATTGAAGGCCAGGCGGGGTTGTTCCCGCCACACGAACTCGCGCGCAAAGCCAAGCCGATCCACCGGTACCAGGTTTTCCTGCACGGAAAAGGCCGCGAAATCCAGACGTTCCGGCAACGGGCGACCGGGGCCAGCATCCAGGAGCAGCCGCCCCTCTTGCGTGAGCAATAGTAACACAGCCTGCGCCCGCTCGCGCCAGGCCGGCTCTTGCGGAGGGACAGCGGATCGCCATGTACCCTGTTCATAGCGCAGGTGGCCCCGCGCCAGCAGCGTGCGCAGCGTATCGGTGATGAACGAGTTGGCGCTGAACAGTTCCTCACCGGAATCCGTGTGCCAGTCCATGCCGGGGAATGTCTCCGACGTAGGACGATCTTCCTCCAGTCGGGAGAAGGCGACGATATGTGGAGTGTGCTCGCCCCGCGCTAGCGCCTTTACATAGCGCAGGTGAGCAGCCTCCTTCAATTTGACTGACCGATCGTGCTGATCAATAGAGACGAGGGCAAAGCCATCCGGCGGGAAGCGCAGGCTGGTGATGTCGGAAAAACCTCCATCGTTCCAGCGGAAGCGGGTCTGGGTGCGTTCGAGGCTTTCTGTGGAGTGATTCACGTTTGGGCTGGCGGGCATTTGCAGGGGTTGTGGATCCATCACACTTTCTGGGTCAAGCATCTCGTGCGTCAAGGTCAGCATTATGTTATCGTGTTCCTGCACTCACAAGTATCAAGAGTTTCCTTCAACTTGAACGAGCTGCCTGAGCCACCGGGTCAACTCGTGTGCCTTTTCCAGAGAGTCCGCCTCAGCGAAGAGACGCAGCACCGGTTCAGTGCCGGAGAAACGGAGGAGCACCCAGTTGTCGTGCTCCAGGAAGAATTTCGTGCCGTCGAGATGGGAAAGGCGTACTACCTGATAGGGGCCGATATGGTCTGTGCTCATCTCCCGCAGCCGGCGGGGAATGACGACGCGCATCTCTGGCGTGGCCGGGATGTTCTCTTCGACGACGTAGAGGCGGCCAGTGATACTGTAGACCTGCTTCCGCAGTTGGGAGATTCTCTGTCCTGTGCGGGCCAGCATCTCTACGACCAGCGCTGCTGCAAAGATACCATCCTTGCCCAGAATGTGGCCTCTGATTGTGAGGCCTCCGCTAGATTCGCCCCCCAGCAGCGCGTTGTGCTCGACCATCGCGGCAGAGATGTGCTTAAAACCGACCGGCACCTCGTAGCAATCCTCGCCAAAGTGAGTTGTCAGCCGGTCTAACAGGTGAGTGGTGGCAATGTTACGTACCACGCCGCCCCGTTCACCGCGTATCTCATAAAGATACCAGTACAACAGGATCAGGATATCGTTCACCGTGATATACTCGCCCTGCTCGTCCACGATAGCGATGCGGTCGGCGTCTCCGTCGGTGGCCAGTCCCAGGTCGTAACCATCGTCCCTAATGCGAGTGACCAGCAGGCGCAGGGCGTCCATGTTGGGGGCCGGGGAACGGCCGCCGAAGAGAGGATTGCGCCGCTCATGGATGAACGTTACCCGGCAGCGTGCTTCGGTGAGAATGATGCCCATAGTGAGTTGCCCCACGCCGTACATTGGGTCCACGATGATGTTCAGGCTGGCCTTGCGGATGGCTTCCAGGTCTATGAGCGACTCCACGGCGTCCACGTACTCGTTGGTAAAGTCCCGTCGTCGCACGACACCTGCATCCAGGGCTAGGTCCAGGTCAACCTTCACCACGTCGTCCGGTGTCAGTTCGTTGGTCTCCGTCTCAATCCGGTGCGTCTCTTCGTCGAGCAGGAGCGAACCATCACCGTGAAAGACCTTGAGGCCATTCCACTCTGGAGGATTGTGGCTGGCAGTGAATGCCAGGCCGTAGGCCGCGTCTTGGACAGCCGTGGCATAGGTGATAAGCGGCGTGGGGGCATCCTCGGTTAGCAGAGTGGTAGGTACATTGTTGCCAGCAAAGACCTCGGCTGCGGCCTCGGCGGCCCGGTCGGAGAGGAAGCGGCGGTCGAAGCCGATGACGACGCCGCGCTTCTCCTGGCCTCGGCGGGTGATCTCATTGGCTAACGTTTGGGTTAGCCGTCGGACGTTGTGCATAGTGAAACCTTCGCCGATGATTGCTCGCCAGCCGCCAGTGCCAAATGTGATCAGGTTGTGTTCCTCGTGACGGCGAGGACGATAAAGCCGTTTCTGCAGGATGAACTCGGCCTGGGCCAGGTCGTCGCCGGTGTTAATGCCCAGAATCTCGTCCTGGTCATAGATCTGGTAACTCTCCACCCGCAGGCCAGAGCGGATGAGGCGATGGGCGCAGTCGGTGAGACGATATTCCCCGTTCAGGGGGGAAGGGGACAGCGCCTCCAGGGCGGGGAAGATATCCTCGGCGCAGACAACGTAAGCGCCTACGTTCAGTTCGCGAATCTCGCGTATCTCTGGTGAAGCCTCGGTTTCTTCAATAATGTCTATGATCCGGCCAGCAGCGTCGCGGATGATGCGTCCATAGGGCAGGGGGCGGTCTACCACAGCGGTGAGCAGTGTCAGGTGAGATTGCCGCAGGTGGTGGCGATTGAGCAGTCCCCGGATGGAGGCTGAGCGGAAGAGCGGGGTATCGCCGTAGAGGATGAGCAGGTCGCCATGGAAATCATCGAGAAGTGGATAGAGTTGCAGAACGGCGTGACCGGTGCCGAGTTGCTGCTCTTGGATGACATAGTGATAGTCTGGCCCCAGGTGTGTCTGTACCTCCTCCTGCCAGTGGCCCACTATAATATATAGGTCATTGGGCGATACGATTTGCAGCCCGTTCTGGATGACGTAATCTAGGACTTTGCGGTCGCCCAGGGGGTGGAGTACTATTGGCCTGGCATCGGCAGTGATGGCCTCTTTGCCGGCGGCCAGGATGACAGCCTTTAATTTTGGATTTCGGGTTTCAGATTCTGCCATTTGTCATTTACCCCCTATGTTACCCATTCTCCAAGCCAAATTATGGTCAAAGCCTCAGAGATCTGGACGCTTACACCTGTGGTAATCAGGGTGGGCTAATCTGTTGATGTCCTGAAATCCGCGTTTTTGGTCATTTGAATCCCTTCCCGCACGATGTGGAACGGCATCAGCGTGGCTCCGGCGTCCGCCAGGGCCTTTTGCACGGCGGGTATGTTTTCTGGCTCGGCATAGGTGATCATGCAGCCGCCGCCACCAGCACCGCAGAGTTTGCTGGCGCGAGCGCCTCTGGCCTCAGCGGCGGCGATCATAGCGTCAACCTCTGGCGTGGTGACTCCCTCAGCCAGGACCTTGCGGGTCTCCCACTCCGCGGCCAGCAGGTGGGCGAACTCGTCCAGGCTTTGTGAGCGCTGGGCCGAGAGGTAGCCAGCGGATAGGCTTTGGTGCATGGCCCGGGCTACCTCTTTGATGCGCCGCATATGGGCCACAGTGTCTCCTTCTTTCTCAATGTATTTTCTCAGCATAGCCCAGTTGGTGACGCCGGAGAAGCGGTTGATGTTGGTAAAAGTGAGAATGAGGCGCTCGTTGAGGCGGGCGACCAAATCATTGTCCTCGTCCAGCCGCTCCAGGCGGTGGCCGTCAACGTCGAACCTGATGCTGCAGACGCCACCGAACAAGGGCGGGAAGTAGTCCTGTTTGCCGGTTGGGATGCCGATGGCTTGTGCTTCGATGTTGGCTCCCAAATCAATGATTCGATCTTTGCTCAGGCCCAGGTTCTCAATCTCGTTCAGCGCGCTGGAGAGGGCCATCAGCAGTGCCGACGATGCCCCCAGACCAGAGCCGCGCGGCGCCTCGCTGCGGAGGGTTATGTTCAGGCCACAATGAGGCTGGTAGAAGCGCAGTGCTCTCTTTACCAGGTCCAAATCGCCGCTCATTGACATTTCTGCCAGACTGGCGAACGTTTCCTCTGCGCCGGTGTCTTCGGAGCAGATATATATCTGGGCATCGGGTCGCTCTTCCACAGTCACGTGGCCGTAGATACTGATTGCAGCATTTACGGTCAGCCCACCGTCTTCAAAGAGGTAGAGCGGGTAGACGTCGAGAGTGCCGCCGGCCAGGTCTATGCGGGTGGGGACGATGACAGATACTTTCATTGGCATGGGGTCAACCTCCGTTGGGGTTTCCAGGTTGCATCTGCATCCAGTGGATACATAGGTCGGTTCACTCGATGAAACTCCATCTGTGTCACATCGCAATTGGTAGCGCCGGGGCTGAGTGCGAGGATGGAACGCTTGCTGATTGCCTGGAAGGGGGCGGTGAGGTAGCCTCTCTTTAGCACGACGATGCGATACCCCGATGGTTCGAGCCCCAGGCTACGGAGTTGGATCGGATCAACAAAACTGAGCCTATTTGACGACAGAATAACATCCACCCCATCAATGTTCAGTACGGAGATTGGACCACTCTTGGCCCGCATCATTGGTGGCCTGCGGATGCCTCCGTGGTAATAATGGCCATCGGTTAACAGGCGCACTCTCCCTGTGACCTCCAGCGGTGTGCCGTGCTGCTTGTCCAACTTGCCGCCGACAGAAAGAGTCACTGTCTGCCCCACACCGGCGGCTGCACATGTTTCTACCGCTTCAGCATCCCATATCCCGGCAACTAGAACACTGGTGGCCTGTTTGGCCAATAGTTTTTCCAGCAGCAGGGGAACGTCTGTCGTGCCTCCAGCACCTGGATTATCGCCCGAGTCGGAGAGAAATACAGTGCAACCATTGTGGTTTCCTGATTCTCCTGCTGCCATGGCTTTCTCTATCGCTTCCTCCACAGGATAGGCTTCAGCGCTCAGGCCGAACTCTGCCCGTCGCTCCCAGAACGCGGCGGCCAGACGACTTACTTCAGTTTGAGCCAGTTCGACGTCGCCCTTGGTGACCACGACAGCGGCGACACCGATGTCTGGGATATCTGCCCAGCAGTGGCCGTTCGCCAAAGAGGCGGAAAGAACATCCGGGTGCTGTTCTATCTCTTTCACTATTTTCATCATCGTCGCCATCGGATCGAGTGATGTTTGTGCCATCTCGCCGGGGAGGAGAAAGGGTATCTTGGCCAGGCCTATCTTGGATCGGTAGCCTTCCTCCAGGATTTGCAGGAGCATCTCGGCCGCTCGTATACCTGTTTCGTACGCATCTATGTGTGGGGCGGTATGATAGGCCACCATCGCATCCACGTTTTTTACCATTTCAGCGACGATATTGGCATGCATGTCCAGGGCGATGCTGATGGGCACGTCTGGGCCAAGTTTCGCTCTCAAATCCCTGCACAGGTCGTTTTCACAGTAATCCAGCCCCTCCGCTCTCATTGCGCCATGGAGGTACAGGCAAACGCCGTCAATATCGTTGGCCTGGGCTTTTTGGAGCACGGCCTGTTTGAATTCTTCGTAGGCACTTTGCTCCACCACCCCGCCGGGCATGGCGCTGGCATCTATGGTTGGAACCAACTCGACGCCGTGGGATCGCAGCATCGCGATGATACCCTGAAGAGAACCCTGATACATTGATCCACTGAGGATAGTGGGACCGTAACGCACGTAAAAGTCATCCAGGGTGGTGAGAAATGGCGTGAAGGTATTGGATTCGTGGCCAATAGCACCGATCAAGACTTTCATTTCTACTCTACTGAATAGCGCGTACAAATGCCTGGATCCGATGGGCATCGGTCACCGCGAGCGTGAATTCAGGTGGTCTCAACTCTCCCCCCATGAAACACCGCGTGTTGCGGTACTTCATACTGCTTTCGACGCTCACTGGGGCGGCAACGTGCACCTCCTCGGCGCCGCTTTGCTCTACTATCTTCTTAATGTTCCGTTCGCTGATACCCCCGCCGGGCATGACGATGATCCGGTCGCCTGCTTTCTTTACCAGGTTAGTGATCAGGTCCAACCCTTCCAACGCGGAAATCTCCTGGCCGGAGGTGAGAATTCGGTCTACCTCCAGTCTGATGAGATTCTCCAATACCTCGTAGGGATCGCGCGCCATATCGAAAGCGCGATGAAACGTGACACTCAGGGGACGGGCAATCTCAACCAAAGTGCCCATCCGCTCCATGTCAACCGAACCATCTTCGGTTAGCAGGCCAAAGACCAAGCCGTTGGCGCCCAGATTCTTTGCCTGCTCAATATCGAATTTCATAACCTCGAATTCGGAATCGGAGTAGCAAAAATCGCCACCACGTGGTCTGATCATGACGTTCATATCAATATCAATGTTCTTGCGGGTGAGTTGGATCATCCCCATACTCGGAGTGGTGCCGCCCTCCAGCAGGTTGGCGCATAACTCGATGCGATCTGCGCCGCCTTTCTGCGCCGCAATGGCCGCTGCGACGGAATCCACACAGGCCTCAAGGATGGTGCGGTGGCTCATAATAGATTATGTCTCCTCGAACGTCGTCACGTCCACCTGCTGATCGGTGCGCAGCGACTCGATGGCGGCCAATGCGATGCGCACTGCTTCTACGCCATGATGATACATCGTAAAAGCCCACCAGTTCGACGGGCAGTTGTCTCCAGCGTGCGGCGTGCCAGGTGCCGATCAGGCCGGCCCCGACGATGCCGATGCACTTTTTCATTATTTGTCATTTGTCATCAAGCATTGGTCACTGGTCATTTCCCCGCGTTTGTTGCCGTGACCAACGCGGGCCGCCGCTACAATACGCGGCGGCCCATGGTAGTTCCCGCTACACAGCGGGAGAGTCCGGCAGGCGGCTTGGCCGCCTGCCGGTGCATGTGCATATTACTGGTTGCACGGATATAGGGTGCCGTCGAGGATCATCATCACGACGAAGGAGTCGGTGTAGGGACTGTTCTTGTAGATGGGATCACCATCCGGCGGCCAGCCACAGGTGTGCAGACCGTCCATAGCCGGGTTGTTGCCATAGCGCTCCCACAGTGGGATAATGGGCAGCAGCTCATTGAACGCCTGGGCTGTCTCGGCTACCAGGGCCTGCTGAACCTCCAGGTCCAGGCCGACGGTCTGGTCATCAATGTTGGGCTCAAAGTCGAACTCACCGCAGCAGTCAGTGGTCTGTACCATCTCAAAGCTCATGCCGTCCCCTTCGGGAGCTTCAATGTTGTGGAGATACAGGTCTTGGCGGAAAGAGAAGTGGGGATGCGGGTCGCCGGAACCCCAAGCGCGGATGGCCAGTTCAAAGTTCCCCTGGTTGACCTCAATGGGGTGCTGGCGGAACTCGATGCCCCGGAAGGTGGTGGCGATGCCGAACTCGGTCAATTGCTCAGCCAGGTTCTCGGCTGCGGCTGACCAGTCGGCATACTCCGCCGGGGCGGTTAGTTCGTACTCCATCCGATCGCCCTTGTCTGTGACCCATACACCATCATCCCCCTTGGTGAAGCCCAGCCCTTCCAGAATGCTGGCTGCCTTGTCGGGGTCGTAGTCGTAGGTATTCAGGACGCCGGTATCATCTATCCACAGCGGTACCGTGTTGTCGCTGAAGCCGGCCATGTGCTCCACTGCTACCCCAGAATCACCCAGAGACACGGTGCCGTTCTCGTTGCGGTCAATGGCATAAGCGATGGCCTGGCGTACCTCCGTGACATTGAAGGGATATATGGTGTGGTTGAAGTAGAGAGCCGGCCCTGAGAAGATGGGCGGGCGCAGGATGCGAATGCCCTCGGCTTGGTAGGCTTTCTCTGTGGCTGGCGGGAAGCCGTGAGTGGCATAGTCCACCTGCTGGGCCAGGACAACAGGGGTGATGGTCGGAGTCTCACCATTGTAGGAGTAGACGATGTCGAAGTTGACCGTGTCCGCCAGGTACGACGCCTCGTTCTTTACCAGCGTCAGGCGGGCCTCGTTGATGCTATTCGGGTCAAGCTTGTACGGTCCGGTGACGACTGTATCTTCTGGCCGGAACTCGTTGAACTCCTGGAGCAGGGCTTCCCATTCTTCCGAGTCTTTATCCTTTCCGGCGTCTACTAGCGCTTGCACCTTGTCGGACCACTCGCCAAATACTGAGGTGGATAGGATGAAAGGAGTGGGATAACCGCGGATCACGTAACGCTCGACCACCGTGGATGGCGAGGACATATAGAAATTGACGGTGTGGTCGTCCACGGGCTCGACGCGATCCAGGAAGCGCCAGACTGTGTGGTTCATCAGGCGGGCGATGTTGTATGACGTTACGATGTCCTGTGAGGTAAAGTCAGTGCCATCGCTCCACTTGACACCCTCGCGCAGTTTGACCTTGAATAGGTCAGGAGGCTCGAATCCCCACTCGGTGGCCAGGAATGGCGTCCAGGTGCCGTCCGCCCAGTTGTACATCCCCAGGGGCAACCACATCAAGTTGCGATAGATGCCGATGACGATGGCGTTGGTAACTGGGGGGTTAAAGTGACCGACTGGGGGCACCGGGTATGGGTAGGCTGCTGCGAAGACGCCAGGGCCAGTGGGTGCAGCGGTCACCTCGACCGGTACCTCTACCTCGACTGGCACTTCCACCTCGACCGGCACCTCCACGGTTACCTCAACCGGCACCTCTACCTCGACCGTCTCAGGTGTAGGTGTCGCACAGCTGGCCGCGAATGAGATGACTAGTACGGCACACAGAGCGGCCTGAATCCAATTTCGCTTGTTCATTTATTCTCCTCCTTTGAGATATGAGGGCGGGTTTCCATCCCCGCCAGATCTATGTTGGCTTGCGACAACCAAACGGCTCAGCGAATTTTCATACGCATCTCCTTTTCATAACCCTGCGGCACCGGTTGAATAATGGTGCGGGGAGCCACCTTAGTCACTACAGAGTGTCTCCCGACGTCGTTCATCTGCGGCGGCACGAAATTTGAACGGCGGGGCGTTGTCTTCAGCGTGAGGATCGCCGCACGGCCAGGGTAATCAGTGAGATAAAGACCACTCCAATGAACAGTGTAATTACTGCGACCACAAACTCGGCGCTGCCTGGTTTCAGGAAGAATATCAGCACAGCCGACACAAGTGTGATATAGAATGCGATTCTGAAAGCCGCCTGGCCCAGTTGGGGATTGATCATCTTCGTTACCTTGCCTTGTGC
Source organism: Chloroflexota bacterium (assembly GCA_034189605.1). Classification (GTDB taxonomy): domain Bacteria; phylum Chloroflexota; class Anaerolineae; order B4-G1; family B4-G1; genus JAUWNP01. The sequence continues at coordinate 5,568 of JAXHUO010000013.1, read as the reverse complement.
ATAACAATGTGGCAGGCCACGCGTCGTCCGTTGCCCATCGGTGTCAGAGCGGGCCTCTTTACGTCGCATAATCCTTCTTCAAAGAAGGGGCAGCGGGGGTGGAAGCGGCAGCCGGATGGCAGGTCAAGCAGACTGGGAATGTCCTGGCTGCGGAGTGTCACGGATTTTTTGTGTCTGGTCAGTTCGGGGTCGGCCTCTGGCACGGCAGCCAGGAGAGCTTGAGTGTAGGGATGCTGCGGATTGTTGATCAACTGAGGTGTGGGTGCGATCTCGACGATATTCCCTACGTACATCACAGCAATCCGTCCACTCCAGGCAAAAAACTTGGCCAATGCCAGGTCATGGGTGATGAACAGAAAAGTAACGCCCAAGTCATTCTTCAAGCGGGATAGCATATTCAACAGGCTGACGCGTAGGGAGACGTCCACCATTGATACCGCCTCGTCGGCGACGATGAAACTGGGATTTACGGTGATGGCGCGGGCTACTGAGACTCGCTGGCGCTGACCGCCGCTCAACTGATGAGGAAACTTGGTCAGGAAGTCCGCTACTGGTGTCAGATCTACGATCTCAAGCAGTTTAGCGACGCGCGCTCGCGCCTGTCTCCGGTTGGCAGCAAAACCGTGACGACGCATAGGGGCGCTGAGGATGCTGTAGACGGTGTGCGAGGGATTCAGAGAGGCATAGGGGTCCTGGTGAATGATTTGTACCCCCAGCCGGTAGTCTTTGAAACTGTCTTTATCTTGCGCCCAGGCATCCTGCCCTCTATATAGAATCTTCCCGCCCGAGGGCTTGAGCAAACCGGCGATCATTTTGCCGGTGGTCGTCTTGCCGCAGCCGCTCTCGCCCACCAGGCAGACAATTTCGCCTTCCTGGATGCTCAGCGATACGTTGTCCACCGCCGTCACCATCTCGCGACGGGGACCAAATGTCCGCGTCAGGTTTCGTGTTTCAATGAGAGGTTCTGCCATCACGCCTCTCCTGCTTGTTGGTGGTTGGGATGTTTCCACATGGCGTCGGCATCCCGTCGAACTTGATCTGAGTGGAAACAGGCTACGGTGTGGTTCTCTCCATAGCAGGGCGCGAGCGCTGGCTCCTCTACCCTGCACTGATCTGTGGCATAAGGACAGCGGATGTGAAACTTGCAGCCGGAGGGCAGGTCAATTAGATCAGGCGGTGAACCAGGGATTGAGGCCAGGTCTTCAAATTCGCCGGTGACGGTGGGTACAGCTCTGATCAGCCCCAGGGTGTAGGGATGCGCAGGGCGGTAGAAAATATCGTTGACCGGGCCGAGTTCTACAATGGCACCGGCGTACATTGTAGCCACCCGGTCGGCTAACTCGGCGGCGATGGACAGATCGTGGGAGATAAAGATCATGGAGAAGCCCAATTCCTCCTTCAGACGTTTGAGCAGGTCCAGGATGGTGCGCTGAGTCAGGATGTCCAACGCCGTTGTCGGCTCGTCCAGGATGATAATCTGTGGGTCCAGCAACAGGCTCATGGCCAACAATACTCGCTGTCGCATGCCACCGCTTAATTCGTGGGGGTAGGCATCAATGACTCGCTCCGGGTCGAGTTGGACGTGGCGGAGCAGTTCCAACGCTCTCTGGCGCACCTCGGCCCGGGGTGTCCGGTTGTGAGCATGCACCGTGTCGTACATCTGATCCCAGATGCGCAGCACCGGGTTGAAAGCATTGAGCGCGGACTGGAATACCATTGCACACTCGCGCCAGCGGAAGCGGCGCATTTCTCGTTCGTCGAGAGTGAGCACGTCGAACCCATGATTGCCACGACAGTACATGATCTGACCCTGGCGAATGGTGGCTGTTTTGACCAGCAGCCGGATCAACGCCAGCCCGAGCGTCGTCTTGCCGCAGCCGCTTTCGCCGATTAGAGCCAGGCTCTCTCTTGACTGTAGGTCAAAGCTCACTCCACGCACGGCCTTGACCATGCCTCGCTCTCCCAGGTAATCAACCCATAGGTCTCGCACAGAGAGGGGCACATCCGGTGCTGCGTTCATTATCTCGATCAAGCCTTGCATTTCACTCATCGCCGTCTACCTTCCGGCCCGCAGCCTGGGGTTAAATATCTCTTCTAGCGAACGGCTCATCCAGACGATGGACAACTGAAACAAGGCGATGGCAGTGACTGGTGCCATAATAAAATAGATACTGTCCTTGAAAAAGATAGCCCCCTGGGTCCAGGCCAGGTTGATCATCACTCCCCAGTTGCGCCTGAGCGGCACCAGGCCCAGGAAGACCAGTCCCACTTGGGCATAGATGGCGCCTGTCATAGCCAGGGTAAAATTGATGGCGATGTAGGCCATCATGTTGGGCAGAATTTCGGAAAAAATGATGTGCCGCAATCCCAGGTCCAGGGCCACTGCCGCCTCAATGTAGTCTCGTTCCTTGATGGAGAATACCTGGGCACGAATGGCCCGGTACAGCCCTGCCCACGACAGAATGGCCAGGATCAGGGCCAGCGTCACGGTACTGTCCAACTGCATCATACCGGCCAACACGGCCAGGAGCGGAAAGCGGGGAATGGTTAACCAGATGTCAGCCAGGGTCGTCAGAAGCGAGTCGAGTGCGCCGCCGACAACAGCGCTCAACGATCCCAGCGTCACACCAATAAAGGTCGCGATTATCCCAGTCAGGAAGGCCATGGTCAAAATATCTGCTCCACCGTGGACGATCTGAGCCCAAATGTCTTTGCCCTGGCTGTCGGTGCCCAGTGGGTGTTCCTTGGAAGGTGGCTCATAGATTTTGGTCACGTCGGCCTTAATCTCCTTGGGCACAAACTGGGGCATGACGAAGGCCAGGATGATAAAGGCGATGATCATCAATGTGCCGATGAAGCCGATTTTGTTGCGCGTCAGGTTGCGCATAAAGATACGCAGCGAATAGAGGAAATCTGTTCCCTGCTGAGGTGAGGTGTCTGGAGGAAGTGTTGGGCTGGTTGTTTCCGTCATGTTATTCATTCCTACCGATGCGGATGCGTGGATCTAGCCAGCCATAGACGTAATCCGCCAGCAGGTTGGACAGGATCACCGAGATGGTGATAATCAGAAAGATACCTTGCATCACTGTGTAGTCGCGGTTGTTTATGGCCTCCCGCAGGTGGTAGCCAATGCCCTGGTAGACAAAGACGAATTCGATGAGTATCGAACCGCCGACGACAAAGCCAATGCTGATGGCCAGTTGGGCAATGAGAGGCAACGAGGCGTTGCGACCCACGTAAGCAGTAGTGATGCGCCCCTCCGACAGGCCACGTGCCCGGGCCACTGTGACGTAATCTTCCCCCAGCGTGCTGATGGTGTTACTCTTCATAGTAAGCATCCAACCACCTACGGTGGCCAACACGTAGGTGGTGATAGGCAACGATGCGTGGAAAAAGATATCTTTGATAAAGGCCCAGGTGAAACCTGGATCAATGCCCGGAGTGGAAGAACCACGCATCTGGTGAATGGGCACCAATTCCCAGCGCACGCCCAGATAGACCAGCAAGAGGATGCCGATGATATAATCTGGTATCGAGCTCAATAAGGACCCTAGTCCAGAAAGTATTGGTTCCCAGAAAGCATCCCGGCGATAGGCCGTCAGCATCCCCAGCGCCATACCTAGGGTGAAACTGATCAACAGACCCATTCCCACACTGAAGATGGTCCAGGGGAGAAACTTGGCAACAATAGAGGTGACAGGTGTTCCAGGGGAGCGAAGTGATGTGCCCATATCACCCTGGAGTAAGCCGATCATATAGTCAAAGTATTGCTCATGTAACGGTGCGTCCAGATCCAAAGCGAAGAGCGAGGCGGCCTGGCTTGCGGCCTGTTCGTATGTCAGGCTGTACTGGGTGATCAATTCATTGATGTAAACCTCGACGGGGTTAGAAGGCATCAGCCGGATAAGGAAAAAGACCAGGCTGGTGACGAACCAGATGGTAAAGAATGACTTGGCTAGCCTTCTAACCAGGAAGTATGAGGTAAAACGTTTGATCCAATATGCAAGGGGTGATTGTTTGGGGGCAATCTTGGTGCCTGTTGTTGTACTGCTCAATCTTCATCCCCCTTTCACATCAGAGTATTGGGCCGCTTTTATTGCCTTGCTACGCCCTCTTGAGAGAATTGTGCACAAGTGAACCGTAGGCTCAGACGACCCCCAATTCGCCTTTTAGCACCTGAGCCGCTGCGCCCAGAATATTCACGTCTGTGCCAAGGCTGGCTGGAAGAATCTCTGTCTCATCTGCCAAAATTGCCAACGTGTGTTCGACGGCGGTGCGCCGGAGGCTGTCAAACAACGGTTCTCCCAACTCTGATACACTGCCTCCGATGATGATACGTTGTGGGTTCACTGTGCTGGAGAGAATGGCCACCATCAACCCCAGGTAGTGACCTGCGTCCAGGGCCAGGGTTACCGCTGCCTTGTCGCCGGCCTTTACTGCCTGCTGCACATCGTCGAAGGTTATGTCATCGGGAGCCAGTGTGTTCAGTGCCGAGTCGGGGTGCGCCGCCGCTATCTCTCGTGCCTGTCGAACCAATGCCCATCCGCTGGACACTGCTTCCAGGCAACCTCGGCGGCCGCATACACAGGGCACGTCGTTGTTGGCTATCGGCATGTGTCCAATCTCGCCGGCCCCGCCACCCGCGCCGTGATAAATCTCGCCATTCACGACGATCCCAGCGCCAATGCCAGCGACGCCCACCATCACGATGACCATGTTGTCTATCCCACCCCCAGCGCCAAAGACCCGTTCGCCCAGGGCGGCCAGGTTAGTGTCGTTGTCCAGGTAGACGGGGATGTCGTCGCAGTGTGCGGCCAATCGCTGGCCCAGTGGCACATCCTGCCAGTTCAGATAGGCCGTGTAGCGCACTACGCCATTGCGGGGATCTACCAACCCAGGCACACTGACGCCAATGCCCAGCAGCGGTCGCGTGGCTTGAGCACGCAGGTTGTCCAACGTAAGGGCAAGACCTGTCAGCACACTTTCCACATCTGTACGATCAGTGGGGCGGGCCGCGCGGGCCAGGATTTGCCCTCGCAGGTCGGTCACGGCCCCGAATGTCCTGTGCCCTCCCAGGTGCAGGCCGATGACCTGGTAAGCGTCGTCAACAAAGCCCAAGATGGTGGGTGGCTTTCCGCCGCTACTCTCTCCCTGCCCCTCCTCTTGTACGAGCCCGGCTGCCAGCAACTCGCCGACGATCTGTGAGACAGTGGGGCGGGTCAGGCTGGTTTGTTCCGCGATCGCCGCCCGGCTATTGGCCTGGCCGGTGTAGATGGCCTTGAGCACCAGTTGTTGATTATGCTCTTTGAGTTGCTGCGCCGTCGCTTTTTGCAAGATGACCTCAGCGTATATCCAGCGTGCAACACCGCTTACCTACTTTGGTAGTTTATCTAACTAACAAACATATTATACCATACATTAAAATCCCTGTCAAGAGATTTATTTTCTGGTGACTGTTCGACAACCGGTAAAATTGGTGTAAGATTAGGGCCAGACTAAACCGGGAGGCGAACGAGAGATGCGACTGCACCTGATACTGCCGCGTGTGGAGCCTGAGGAGATCAAACC
>JAXHUO010000129.1:0-2784 GCA_034189605.1 Chloroflexota bacterium | reverse complement strand
ACGTCGCCGACACCTGGAACCGGCGCGTGCAGGTCTTTACCAGCGACGGTGTGTTCCTGCGGCAGTGGTCCATCGCCGGGTGGGACACGGGGTTGCCCGACGAGAAACCCTACCTGGCGGTAGACGCCCAGGGGTACGTGTACGTCACCGACCCGGGCTATTACCGGGTGCTGGTGTTCGACAGTTCAGGCAACTATGTGCTCTCCTTCGGCCAATACGGTTTTGACGAGTCTTCCTTCGCGTTTCCCACGGGTATCGCTGTATCTGATGACGGCTCCATCTATGTGACCGATGCCCACTCCGGCCGCGTCCTTGTCTTTGATCCATTCGAGTTCTAGCCAGGCCCGAATCAGTCGCGCCGGAAGGTACCCTATCGCCAGGCATTAACCGCCGCTCGTGTGCGGTCGGCCAGGCGGAATTTGCTAGCGCCCTTCTTTCTCGCGGATCGCGTTTGTTGTGGAAAAGAATAAAGCGTTTGAGCCAGGCAACGTATGCTTCTTCGATGCGGACGGAATAGCCCTTGAGACGTATGGCGTCGCGAACGCGATCCAGGAGACGTTTGGAACGGTGTTTCACTGCCCTGAAAACGAATTTGCGTCACAGTGATTTCCGTCTTATACTATGCGCGATCAGGAGGGAGGCCTATTATCCAGGGTAACTCTGGAAGTGTAAACGATGGAGATAGAGCACCCCTATCGCTGCCCAGGGTGTGCGTCGCCTCCTTTACCGACTTGGCCGCCTTTCAGGGGGGGCGTGGGGCAGTTCGACGATAGGACGATGTTGATCGTGGGGATTGAATAGGAGAAAGGTGATGAGGATTACCATTTTGAACGGTAACCCGGATGCGAGCAATACTGCATTTGATGATTACCTGGAACGTCTTTCTGGCGTGCTGATGTCAGATCAGCACGAGGTCGCTGTGATCCAGTTGAGAGAGATGGACATCAAGTATTGCACAGGTTGTTTTGGTTGTTGGGTCAAGACGCCTGGCGAGTGTGTTGTGGCGGATGACTCACACGACGTGTGCCGGGCAGTCATCAACGCCGATTTTGCGCTGTGGGCGTCCCCTGTGATCATGGGATTTTATAGCGCCTTGCTCAAGAAGGTGACAGACAAGTTCATCCCGTTGGTGCACCCGTACATCGTGGTGGACCAATACGAAGCGCACCATCTGGCCCGGTACGACAAGTACCCGCTGGTGGGCCTGTTGTTGGAGAAGGGCGATGATGCCGACAACAAAGACATCGAGATCATCTCGGACATTCACGGGCGGACGGCGCTGAACATGAAGAGCAAAATGTCTTTTACAAAACTGACCCTTGATTCTGTCGAGGAGGTAGCGCGTGAAATCACCGATGCGGTTAGTGGTCTTTAACGGTTCCCCGCGTGGCAAGGGCGGGAACACAAAGATCCTGATAGAAAAGTTCCTCGCCGGTTTCCAGGCCAACGCGGGGAACGTCTACGAGTTGTTCTATTTGAAGCGCGTAGAAAGAGTAGATTGCTTTCGGCAGGCTTTTGCCGAGGCCGAGTACGTGTTGTTAGCCTTTCCCCTGTATACCGACGCGATGCCTGGACTGGTCAAGGCATTCATCGAGACGTTGGGACCGCTCTGCGGGCGGGATGGCAATCCGGACATCGGGTTCATCGTTCACTCGGGATTTCCGGAGGCCGCACACTCGAGGTATGTGGAACGATATCTGGGAAAGCTCGCCGCACGCTTGGGATGCAGGTACGTTGGCACCATCGTCAAGGGTGGCAGCGAGGGCATACGGAGGATGCCCGAAGAGGCAACTCGCGAGATATTTGAGGCTTTTTACCATCTCGGGGAGACCTTTGGGAAGACAGGCCAATTTGATGAGGCTGTGGTACGTAAACTAGCACGGCCAGAGAGATACGCCAAAATTCTTGGCCCTTTATTTCGATTGTTTCTCAAAACCAAGATGGCGACCTCCATCTGGGACAACCAACTCAAGGAGAATGATGCATACGAACGGCGATTCGCCCGTCCGTATGCTGAATAGATTTTCTTGCAGTTGACGACAAGATGAAAGAAACGGTCGGCTGAAGGTGGACCCATCAGAACGGGCCTTCCAGGAACAACTGGCGGGGGAGTACGAGCGTAGCCTGGGCAAACTCCTGCCCCTCAAGGCCCGCCTGGCCGGTACCGACCGGCTGATTGACCTGATCGTCTACCGGCTGTATGGGTTGACGGAGGAGGAGGTGGCGGTGGTGGAGGGAACAGAATAGGAGTGAACGCGTGCCTGTGACGTACACAAACCGCAAAGGAGTCACATACTACCTGCGCCGGACCATCACCAAGACCGGCAAACCGCGCTACGTCTTTGCCCGCGAGCCCAAGGGCGAACTGGTGGAGCAGATCCCAGAAGGGTGGAGGATCAGCGAAAGCGTCAATGGTATCGTCTCGCTGGTCAAGGACCGTCCGGCACAGATTCTGCCGCAGGAGGTCGCGGCGGTCGAGGCGGCGGTGGCGCACCATCCCAAGTCGCGTAACTACCGCGTCGCCGTGAAGCACAACCGGATTGAGGTCTACGAGCGGGTCGGGCCAGACGCGGATGAGTTGCTTGCGGGCCTGGCTGAGATGGGCTTCGGAATGTCCCGAATGTCCCGGCGGTTCGACCGATTGCGCGCCGATATGGATCGCCGTGCCCAATTCACGCCGGTGCTGCGTTTTATCCTGGCGGACGCAGAGCAGCGCACTTTCCGCACGGAGCGCTGGTGTTACCGAGGCAGCATTGACGATTGGCTTGACGTTCATCAGGAAGG
>JAXHUO010000128.1:0-2812 GCA_034189605.1 Chloroflexota bacterium | reverse complement strand
TCTGAGCAAGTTTGGTCGAGGTTGTGCGTCTGGACGCAGTAACAACCTCAAGTCACCGGCACGGGCCGCTGTTGAATTTAGATGCGATTGCCCTGGGGCATAGGATGCAAGACATAGGACATAGGACATGAAAATGAAACAAACGCTACTGAACAGACCCTTGGGCAGTCTCATCCGGCTGGATTGGGAAAAGGCCCTCTATATCATCCTCATCATCCTGGCCCTCACCACGCGCTTGTGGGGCCTGGGTGACCGGGTGCAGAGCCACGACGAGAGCCTGCATACCCAGTACTCCTGGTATCTGTACGCCGGCCGGGGATTCCAGCATACACCGATGATGCACGGGCCGTTTCTCTTTCACGCTACGGCTCTATCCTACTTTCTCCTCGGTGACAACGATTTCACCGCCCGGCTGCCGGTCGCGCTGATAGGGGTGGCATTGGTCGCCTTTCCCTATCTGCTGCGCCGCTGGCTGGGCCGCACCGGTGCGCTCATCACCTCCTTCCTGCTTCTCATCTCCCCCTCCATCGCCTATTACTCCCGTTACATCCGCCACGACATCCCGATCATCCTCTGGTCTCTCATCGTCATCTATGCTGTTTTCTCTTACCTCCACGATGGGCGCAAACGTTGGCTCTACCTGATGGCGGCTGGCATAGCGCTCATGTTCGCCACCAAGGAGGTGGCCTTTATATACAACGCTATCATCGGCCTCTTTTTGGTCGGCCTGTTTGCGTTCCAACTGGCAGAGTACCGCTGGTCGCGCCGAAATGTCTATTGGTACTTTATGATCGCCCTGGCTGCGGCCGGATTGGGGCTGGCTCTTTTGCTGGTGGGAGTGCTGCAAGCGGGTGAGGAGGGTTTGCCCCCCTGGTGGACCTTTACCGGGGGGATGCTGGCCGTGCTCGCCCTCGCCACCGCTGCCTTTATCCTGATCACTCAGGTGGGGCGCGACTTGTACACCTATCGGTGTTTCGACCTCATCATCGTCCTGGGAACCCTGTGCTTGCCACTCTTTGCGCCGGTGCCGATCAGGATCGCGGGCCTGAAGCCCCTCGACTATACTGCCCCGACGTTCTACTACTCGGCGGCCATCACCGGGGCGCTGCTGTTGATCTCGGCCGGCATCGGCCTGGCGTGGGACCGGCGGCGCTGGAGTGTGGTGGCGGCTGTCTACTATGCCATCTTTATCGTGCTCTTTACCACCGTCTTTACGAACGGCACCGGCATCGCCAGCGGTATGGTTGGCTCACTGGGTTATTGGCTGGTGCAGCAGGAGGTAGAACGGGGCGGGCAACCCTGGTATTACTATTTGCTGGTGATGGTGCCGCTATACGAGTACCTGCCACTGCTACTAACCCTCATCAGCCCCATTTACCTGGCCATCCGTCCGCGCTCCCAAAACCAGCCATCCGCCACCCGCGACTCTCAATTCTCAATTCTCAATTCTCGCTTCCTCCCCTTCCTCCTCTGGTGGACCGCGCTCGCCTGGATCGCGTATTCTTATGCGGGCGAAAAGATGCCCTGGCTCACCGTCCACCTGGCTTTGCCGATGATCCTGCTGGGGGGCTGGCTGGTGGGACGGCTGATCGAAGGAACAGACTGGCGCCAGGTCTTGCAGCGCCGGGCCTGGCTGCTGGCTTTTATCGTCCCCCCGTTCGTTGTGGCACTGGTGATGCTCATCAAAACGTCTATCGCGGGCCCATTCCAGGGGCAGGAACTGGCACAGTTGAACCTCACCGGCCAGTTCCTGGGCGGGCTGATCGGCACATTTGCCTTTGGCGCTGGGCTGGTCTACCTGATCCGGCACAGCGGGTGGCGCGTGAGCGCGCGTATCCTGTCGCTCGTCGCGGTCCTCCTGTTGGTGCTGCTCACCATCCGCACCACTCACCGCTTCTGTTACGTTAACTATGATTATCCGACCGAGTTCCTGGTCTATGCCCACGCCGGGCCGGCGGTTGGGGAGAGCATGCGCCAGATCGAGGAACTGTCGCGCCACATCGCCGGTGGGCCCAACCTGATCAAGGTGGCCTATGGTTCCGACGGCTCCTGGCCGTTCAACTGGTACCTGCGCAACTATCCCAACGCCGTCTTTTACGGCGAGCAGCCCTCGCGAGAACAGATGGATGCGCCGGTCGTCATCGCCGGGCGGCAGCAGTGGGAGGCCGTGGCCCCCTATATGGGCAGTGATTATGCCGTCAACACCTACACCTTCCTGTGGTGGCCGATGGAGGACTATAAGGACATGACCTGGGCGCGCCTGACCCACGCCATCACCGACACCCAGACCCGCGCCGCGTTGTGGGACATCTGGTACGACCGCGACTACCGGCGTTACGATGAACTGACCGGCAAGACGCACACGCTCGACCAGTGGCCGCTGCACAACGACTACCGCCTCTACGTCCGCCATGACGTGGCGGCGCAGACGTGGAACCTGGGCACAAGCGGCCCGCTGGAGATCGGGCCAACCGACCCCTACGCCGAGGGCTGGCGGGAGTTGACCGCCCGGTTGGTGTTCGGCGGCGATGGCTCGGAACCTGGCCAACTCCAGAATCCACGTGGCATCAACGTTGGCCCCGATGGTTTTGTCTACGTCACCGATGGCGGCAATCAGCGCATCCAAAAGTTCAGCGCCACCGGGGAATTTGTCGCCGTCTGGGGCGGGCCCTCTACCATTGAGACGGAAGCGGGATTGCCCCAGGGTTTCAACGATCCCTGGGACGTGGCCGTCGCACCCGACGGTCACATCTACGTCGCGGACACCTGGAACCATCGCATCCAGAAACTGGACGCCGGGGGCAATCCGGTC
>JAXHUO010000127.1:0-2999 GCA_034189605.1 Chloroflexota bacterium | reverse complement strand
CGCAGGCGCATCGGCAAACCGCCGGTGCCCCAGGCGCGCACGCGCATCGCCCTCGCCGAGGTTACCTGCGAGTCCGACCGTTTGAGTTTCCAACGGTTGGGTGTCATCACGCCTTACACAGCCAACGAGCGGGACACGGTTCTCTTTCCAGAGGAGATCCACGGCCTGTACGCGGCACTCCACAGGCCGAGCAACTGGATCGGGGCCGACTACCCCACCGACATCCCCGGCATCTGGTTCACCTATCTCGACGACTTGCCCGGCACAATGTTCGCCCACAAACTGGTGATGAAGCCGGAACAGCGTTGGGAGTGCACAAAGATGGGGGCCGGACCGCCACCGCTGAAGACGGACAAAGGCTGGCTCCTGATCTACCATGGACGTGACGAGAACATGGCATATAGGGCTGGCGCCGCGTTGCTAGATCTGGAGGAACCCTGGAAAGTCATCGCCCGCACGCCGGAGCCGATCCTGGAGCCGGAGGAGGAATACGAGAGGATCGGTGACATGCCGAACGTCGTCTTCCCGGAGGGAGCCGTCGTCATCGGCGACGAACTCATCGTCTTCTACGGTGGGGCTGACCTGGTCTGCTGTGCTGCCAGCGTGCATCTGGATGCACTCGTTGATTATCTGCTGGGCATCTCTTGAGACATTCGGATGATCGCAGGGAGAGAGCAGGTAGGGGGAGCAATAACAGTCAGTTCGAAGAAGAACCTGCTTCGATCGCTCCGGCACGACCAACTGCACCAATATCCAGACGAGGGCAAATGCCCTGGTGGCCCTCAAAGAGCGATATAGCCGCTGCATTGTTTTTCACGGTGGTGTTGACACTCAACATGCTATGATTTGAGGCCGGCCCGAAGATGTGCGTCGGGTGGCTCTTTGGGCCACGTGCCATCTGGGCTACGAGGGTGGGTTGATTCTGGAACCGGATCAGCGCATCACGATGCCAGAATATAATGTGCGGGCGTTGGTGGAGACGGCCCAGCAGTATGAGCCATCGTGACCCTCTGCGCCTGCCATTGGAGGAGCAAGTATACTCTTGGATGTGATCGTCGTTATCCCGACTTACTGGACCTGGGGCAGCGAGCAATCAAATGGACCTGTCCAGGTCACCTATGATCATCCCACTCCACTGGATAACGAGAGCACGCTGCCGCGCTTGCTGGAGAGCCTGGCCACGATGCTCGAAGGCCCAGAGTTCAGCGTGCTTGTCCTCACCGCTGCGACGTATCCCGGACTCGAAAAGTCCGCCGCTGATCGGGTTGCCAGTCTCATTGCTCCTTTCCGCGCCCGCTATCCTATTGCCCAGGCGACCGAGGCCGATGCTGCCTTCATCCGCCAACGCCACCCTGGTCTGGCCGACCAGGTCCAGATGCGCGGCTACGCGGACGTGCGCAACCTGCAATTGCTGCTCCCCTACGTTCTTGACGCCGATGTTATTGTCGCCCTGGACGACGATGAAGTTGTCGAGCACGATTACTTGCAGACCGCGCTCCACTTTGTGGGATGCGAGCACGGAGGCGAGCAGGTGCTGGCTCTGGCCGGCTTCTACCTTGATACCGATGGCGACGTGACTTTGCCAGAGCGCCCGCGCACGGGCAACATCTTCCTGGACAAGAGCGCTATCATGAACGAGGGCACCCGGGTGTTGCGGGCAACAGCAGATCGGTTGGTCCCGACGCCGGTAGCGTTCGGCGGGAACATGGTCTTCCACCGTGACCTGTTCACCCGTGTGGGGTTCGACCCTGGTATCACCCGGGGCGAGGACATTGACTACTTGATCAATGCCCACCTGGTCGGCCATCGGTTCTGGCTGGACAAAAGACTGGTTATCACCCACATGCCGCCGGAGGCATACGGCGCTCTCCCCTACGCTAAACTGGTGCAGGATGTCTATCGCTTCGTCTACGAGCGAGAGAAGTTACGACGGGCAGGTGTTGATCCGGTGCAGTTCGACCCGTACCCTGGCCGCTTCCTGCGCGACGATGTGGTGGTCCAGGCGATGGCGGCGTTGCAGGCCCAGGCGACGCCTGAAGTCACGGCGTGCTTTGGTTCTCCTCGGGAGATTGTCGCTGCCGCTGAGCGGGACGCACGCGAGGCTGCCCCTCGTTACTTTGAGTTTGCCACTCGGTGGCCGCGCTTGATGGAGGCCGTTGGGCGGGATGCAAAGTTGCACCAGCGGCTACTTGCACGATTCGAACGATAGACGTAAAATACGTACCAACATCAACACTTGGCAAATATCACAATGTCCAAATCCATCGAACGTCGCATCCTCGACCACCTGACCCTCCTGTACGGTGCAGAGCGAGTACCGGTCTTGCTAGAGCGGCTGCAAGCCATTCTGACACAGTTTCGACAGCGAAACCCGCAACTCGTTGCGCGAGAGTCCAAGGCTCCACAGGAGCGGTTGACGGAGCAGGATGCTATCCTCATCACCTACGGCGACCAGGTGGCAGAGCCGGGCAAACCCCCACTCCGAACCCTGGCTGAGGTACTGGAGAAGTATATCCAGGGTATCGTAACTGGCGTTCACGTCCTGCCCTTTTTCCCTTATTCCTCCGACGACGGTTTCTCCATCATTGACTACACGGTCGTCAATCCCGACTTTGGTGACTGGGCGGACATTGAGCGGCTGGGCCGTTACTTCCGCCTTATGTTCGACGCTGTCATCAATCACATCTCGGCTCGTAGCCGCTGGGTCCAGGAGTTTCTGAGAGGTAACCCCGAGTTCGCCGACTACTTTATCATCGTCGAGGAAGGGACCGACCTCTCACAAGTCGTCCGCCCCAGGGCGCTGCCACTCCTGACCCGGATGCGGACAGCCCACGGCGAGCGATTGGTCTGGACCACCTTCAGCGCAGATCAGATTGACCCAAACTATGCCAACCCCGACGTGCTGCTCAAGATTATCGAGGTTCTCTTGCTTTACGTTGAGAAAGGGGCCGAGATCATCCGGTTGGATGCCATCGCTTACCTGTGGAAGCAGATTGGCA
>JAXHUO010000126.1:0-3102 GCA_034189605.1 Chloroflexota bacterium | reverse complement strand
TCTAAATTCACTTGACAATCATCGCCAGTTGGGATAGAATACCAGACGCGCCGAGATAGCTCAGCCTGGTAGAGCACCTGACTGAAAATCAGGGAGTCGACAGTTCAAATCTGTCTCTCGGCACTACAAAACCCGCTCATAAGGCGGGTTTTTCGCTGTTTTGGCCTATTGATGGGTTGAAATCGGGCTGGCTTTTGTGCAAAGGCTTTTCGAAGCGAGTGACTGACTCGTCATGTAATTCACTCGTTTTTCACGTGTCAGGCTCTTGAACTTGCGAGTCGGCAGGTTCTTCGCTGCCTCAGGCGAGATTGACACATCCGGCGGCCGCACTACAATGCCAGATATAGACACGGAAAACAAGGGCTCAAGCGGGCTGACCGAACGCAGATCTGGCATCCATATTTCTGTCCGTGCATCCTTTCCTGAGGGTGGCGGCTACAACTGGCACGACGCCCTAGCATCCTACGAACGAGTGGGAGCGGTGGAGGTGGCCTTCTATCGCCCGCAGCTATTCCTGGAACGCGTGGCGGTCAAGTACTTGGTAGCCCCATTCTCGACCCTATCGCTGCGAGCTACCTCCATCCACATGGCTCAGGCGTGTATCGGCCAGTTCGACGAATTCCTGGCCGTGCTGCACAAGACGATCCCGATTGCCCAGGCGCTAAACTGCCGCCTCATCGTAGCCCACCCCACGAACGCTCGTTTGGCCGACGTGGAGCAAAAGATCGTCGGCGCGGTCGATCCACTCCTGGCACAGGTCGACATCACCTTGTGCTGGGAAACCTTCGCCAGCCGGCGGCGCTTCCTCTCCGGCATCGAGGGCGTCGCCGCCTTCTGCCGGGGCAGGCCACACCACGCGGCCTGTTACGACACCTCTCACCTGCACAAGCCCCAGGCAGAGGTGTTGGCCGACATCGCCAGTTACCTCGGCTGTATCCGCTGCTTCCACCTGTCGAATCGCGGGCCGCAAAAAGGACAGCAGCACCTGCCCCTGCGATATCCGCAAAGCGTCCTCGATTTCGAGGAAATCGTTGCCGCTATCGCCGGAAGCGGCTTCAGCGGGCCGCTCACACTGGAGTACCTGCCCCAGTTCCACGATCAACTGATCGCCGACGGTGTGTGGGTGCAGACAGTGCTCGACTACCTCGTCGTTGGGGAATAGCGATATGTCAACCCGCCGTGCGCTCGAAGGGTAATTCTGGTATAATCAGGCAAGGGCAACGATTCGTAGAGATTCTGCAATCAGGGGGTTCATCATGCGCATTCTCAGCGTCCGACGCGTCTTCGATGCCGACCACAGTTCTTCGAGTTACGAGTTCTTCGCGCTGGGCAAACTGACGCCTGAGCAGCGCGAGGCCGTGCAGAAGATGACTGGCGAGTCGCCCCGCCGCCACCTGCGCTTCCACTACTGGGGCGAACGAAGCATCCCCTACGAGTGGGAGGAAAAGCTGCTCACCCTGGGCTACGACATCCTGGTCAGCGAGAGCTACGATTAGTGGGGTGTCCAACTCTCGCTGCCCCACGACCCCGCCCTGGCGGAGCGCCTGCAGCAGTACGAGTGTGAGTCGGACGGTAATGGATTCAGCCTGAAGGTGGCAGGCGAGCGGATGATCCTCTACTTCGGCATGCAACTGGACTACAGTGCAGCCTACGACGCGAGCGCCAGCAGTTGTAAGCATCCCCTGGCTCGGCGATGGTCTCACCCTCTCCGCGCCGGAGACGGTCCACCTGGCAATCACCGCCCGCTGCAATCTGGCCTGCCCCGGCTGCTACGTTCCCCCTTTCATCGGAGCCGAACTGACCACCGCCGAGCTGCGCAATCTGATCGACCAATGGACGCAGATGAGGGTCTTCCAACTGGCGGTGGGGGGTGGCGAGACGCTCTTGCGTCAAGACCTGTTCGACGTGCTGGCCTATGCCCGGGAGCAAGGCATCGTGCCCAACCTGACCACCAACGGGACGCTCCTCACCTCCGACGCGGTGCGCCGCCTGGAACGAACCGGCGTAGCCCGCGTCAATCTCAGTTGGTGTGGGCCGGGCGCCAGGGAGCAAAGCCATGCCGTCGTGCGGGCCTTGCGGCTGCTGCTCGGTTCGACGTTGCGCGTGGGTGTCAACCTGCTGGTCACGTGGGCGCTGCTTCCGCGCCTGCCTCAGAAGTTGGCCCGCCTGCAGGCGCTGGGCGTGCGGCAGGTGACGATCTTGCGGCCCAAGCCGCCTGCGATCCCCTCACAGGTGGGCGCAGCCTGGTACGCTGCCAACCGGCTGTGCCGCGCCGACCTGCTCCGCCTGCGCGATGTTCTAAACGCCTGGCAGGGCATACTGCACCTGGAGGTGGACAGTGCGCTGGTCGGCCTGATGGGCGACACCGATGCAGCCGCTTTGCGCTGGCGAGGTATTTACGGCTGCACCGCCGGGCAGCGCATCTGCACCGTCTGGCCCGACGGGCGCGTGACACCTTGCTCGTTCCTGGCCGACATGAGCGACGGGAGCGTACACCAGACGCCGTTTGCGGAACTGTGGAGGCGGGGGAAGGGGTGGGAAGCGTTGCGTGATACCACCGCCCAGCCGCCGTGCAGTGCGGCGGCGCGCGCTGCGTGGCCCGCTACGAACGCGGCGACCCGCTCGCCGGAGACGGCGAGTGCCTACACTGCCGGGGGGAAGCGGGATGCGCATCCTGAGCGTTCGCGTTGGCTTCGCCACGGATCACAGCATGGTGGCCTACCGTTACACTGCCCCCGACAAGGCCACTGCCTGGTGTGCCTTCTGGGATGGCCTGCCGGCCGTCTGCGCCGCCGGCCAGGTGCAGGACCTGACGCTGTTCTCTCCTGAGCCGTTGCCCGAGCTGGATCTGCGGCCTCGGCCAATCCACCGCTTACGATTTGTCGAAGAAGATGCCGGGCTACCCTACTACTTCGGTGAATATCTGACCTTTGATAAGTGGCGGGACCTGGTCGCCCGACACCACCGGCGACTCCTGTATGCATTCCTGGCGCTGGGGTATGGAGCGGAGGGCGTGATCTCCCTCTCGCCACACCACCTCTTGGTCAACGATCATTTCGAGTACGGCGCCGATGGATTCGCCGCACTGCAGCGCCTCGACTC
>JAXHUO010000125.1:0-3222 GCA_034189605.1 Chloroflexota bacterium | reverse complement strand
AGGCGGACGTGGACATGGTGGTGCTCAGCACGGCCATAGAGGCTCCGCGTGACGCCGACCGGGTGGGCTCCCTCTTTGGGTTGGGTCGCTCGGAGGATGGTTTCTTCGCCGAGGCGCACCCCAAGATGCGGCCGGTGGAGACGAACACCGACGGGGTGTTCCTGGCTGGCACAGCCCAGGGGCCCAAAGATGTGCCGGATACGGTGGCCCACGCTGGGGCGGCGGCATCTATGGCCCTGGCGCTGCTGGACAAGGGTGAGGTGACTATTTCACCGCAGGTTGCTGTGGTGGACGAGGATCTCTGCTCGGCCTGCAAGACCTGCATTGTGCTTTGTCCCTATACTGCCATCAGTTTCATTGAGGAGGAAAACGTCGCTCGCGTGAATGAAGCGTTGTGCAAGGGCTGTGGCACGTGCGTCGCCGCTTGCCCCGCCGGGGCTATCACGGGACGGCACTTTACCACCGAGCAGATTATGGCTCAGATTGAGGGGCTCTTCCGTGAACCTGTCGAACAGCCTGAAGTTGAAGGAGTACGCTCATGAACGATACGGACTTTGAACCAAGAATCGTCGGCTTTCTGTGCAATTGGTGTACCTACGCGGCGGCTGACGCTGCGGGCATCTCCCGCATGGAGCAACCACCCAATGTGGACATCATCCGCGTGATGTGCTCGGGACGGATAGATCCGGTCTTTATCCTCAAGGCCTTTGTCGAGGGAGCCGATGGGGTCATCATCTCTGGGTGCCATCCACCTGGAGACTGCCATTACGACAGCGGCAACTACAAGACCTTCCGGCGTATGCCGTTGGTAGAGGCTTTGCTGCAACAGTATGGCATCGAGGAGGAACGCTTCCACTGGGGTTGGATTTCTGGCGCGGAGGCCCCCAAGTGGGCGCAACTCGTGCGCGACTTTACTGAGCAGGTGCAAGCACTGGGGCCGCTCAACTGGAAGCGCGAACTCGAGAGCAAGGAGGATTAGGGCGATGGCAGACAACGGAAAACTAAAACTAGGCCTTTACTGGGCCGCTTCCTGCGGCGGCTGCGATATCGCCATCCTGGAATTGCGAGAAAAGATTCTGGATGTGGACGCCGCGGCCGACATCCTCTTCTGGCCGGTGGCAGTGGACTTTAAATACAAAGACGTCGAGGCCATGCCCGATGGCCACATTGACGTTTGCCTCTTCAACGGTGCCATCCGCACCGGAGAGAACGAGCATCTGGCCCATCTACTACGCCAGAAATCAAAGGTGTTGGTTGCCTTTGGGTCGTGTGCTCACGAGGGCTGTATCCCGGGCTTGGGCAATCTCTTTGACCGACAGTCCATCTTTGAGCGCGTTTATCTAACGTCGCCCTCTGTGGACAACCCGGATGGTCTCTTCCCACAGACCTCTTACCAGATGCCCGAGGGAGAGGTGACCATCCCAAAGTTCTACAACACGGTCAAGACGCTGGCACAGGTGGAGGACGTGGACTACTTTGTGCCCGGCTGCCCGCCGCAGGCCCACCAGATATGGGCTGTGATCGAGGCTATCCTGGGCGGAGCCCTTCCACCCAAAGGGAGCGTGGTGGGGGCCGACGAGAAGACTGTCTGTGACGAGTGCGAGCACAAGCGAGAGGAGAAGCGCGTCGAAAAGTTCTACCGCCCCCACCAGATTATTCCTGAGCCGGGGCTTTGTCTCTTTGACCAGGGAATCATCTGCGCGGGGCCTGCGACACGGGGTGGCTGCGGAGCGCTTTGCCCCAGCGTGGGTATGCCCTGTCGAGGCTGCTATGGCCCGGCGCCAAACGTGATTGATCAAGGGGCGGCGTTACTCTCAGCCGTCGCTTCGGTGGTGGATGCCGACACCGAGGAGGAGGCAGCCTGCATCGTGGGTGAGATTGTGGACCCAGTGGGCACATTCTATCGTTTCGGCCTGCCCGCCTCGCTGCTGCACCGAAAGAGGATGGAGTGAATTATGAAAAAGATCAGCATTGACCCGATCACGAGACTCGAGGGACACGGCAAGATCGAAATCTTCCTCAACGATGAGGGAGACGTCTCCAACGCTTACCTGGTGGTCCCCGAATTGCGGGGGTTCGAAAAGTTCGCCGAAGGCCGGCCGGTGGAAGAGATGCCTCGCATAACACCGCGCATCTGCGGTGTCTGCCCGGAGGCGCACCATATGGCCTCGGCCAAGGCCTGCGACGCGGTCTACCATGTCGAGGTGCCCCCAACGGGCAAGAAACTGCGCGAACTGCTCTACTCTGCCTTTTACGTCGCCGACCACACTGTCCACTTTTACATTCTTGGAGCGCCCGACTTTGTTCTGGGGCCGGATGCGCCACCCGCCGAACGCAACGTCCTGGGACTGATCCACAAGGTAGGCCTGGAGATCGGCGGGCGGGTCATCAGTTGCCGTGGGATGGGGATGGACATCGTGGGCATGTTGGGCGGCAAGACGGTGCACCCGGTCGGCGCTCTCCCGGGCGGGGTGAGCAAGGCGATCAACGAGGAAGAGCGGGCGCAAATCGAGGAGTGGGGACACGAACTGGTCGAGTTTGGGCAGTTCGGCCTCCAACTCTTCCACGACGTTGTGCTGGGGAACAAGGGCTACGTGGATATGATCCTCTCCGATCCTTTCACCACGCCTATGTACAGCATGGGGTTGGTAGACGAGCGCAACTTGGTCAACTTCTACGATGGCAAGGTGCGCGTCGTGGACCCCGAAGGGAACGAGTTCGTCAAGTACGCCCCAGAGGAATACCTGGACGTGATCGCCGAGCGTGTCGAGCCCTGGACCTATCTCAAATTCCCCTACCTCAAGGAAGTGGGCTGGAAGGGATTTGTGACCGGCATGGACAGCGGCGTCTATCATGCTACACCTCTTTCACGGCTCAACGCGGCCGACGGCATGGCCACCCCGCTGGCACAGGAGGCCTACGAGCATTTCTACGAGACGCTGGGCGGCAAGCCGGTGCACAACACGCTGGCCACGCACTGGGCACGCCTGATCGAGTTGCTCTACGCTGCCGAGCGTATCGTTGAACTGGCGACCGACCCCGAGATCACCAATCCGCACGTGCGCAACGTACCCACCGAGATACCGGACGAGGGAGTGGGCATCGTCGAAGCGCCGCGCGGTACGCTGACCCATCACTATATCACTGACGAGAAGGGCATCGTCCAAAAGTGTAACCTCATCGTCGGCACGACCAATAACTATGCGCCTATGTCAATCTCTA
>JAXHUO010000124.1:1544-3889 GCA_034189605.1 Chloroflexota bacterium | reverse complement strand
GATCCCCTTGGACGACGAGCAGCGGTGGTATCGCTATCATCATCTGTTTGCCGACTTGATACGGGACCTTCAAAACACCCGCCAGAAAGACGAAACAGCCGAGCTCCACCGGCGCGCCAGCCGTTGGTATGCCCAGGCGGGCATGGGCGAACGCAGAGCGTTCGTTAGCGAGGCCATCCGGCACGCTCTGGCCGCGGCAGACTATGCGATGGCTGTGGACTTGCTCGAAAGTCACGCTATGGGAATGATCATGCAAGGGTACGTCAAGACAGTGAATGGTTGGGTGCAGGCTGTACCGGCGGAATGGGCTTCGTCAAGCCCCAGGACCCACCTGGCCTTCGCCTGGATGCATTTGCTGCGCGGAGCTTACGCCCAGGCCTCCCCATACCTGGAGCGGCTGGAGGGAAGCTTTTCATCTCCTCAGGTGAGCAAAGAGGATAGGCAATCTCTCGAGGCTGAACGGCTTGTCATGCAGTCGTTACTCCTGAATATGGAAGGGAAAACGACGGCAAGTCTTGCTATGGCTGACGATGCTCTGGAAATCGTTCCGGAGGAGGACAGCCGCGTGCGGAGCCTGGCTTATTTTGGGCTGGCATGCGCCTACCAGGCGATGGAAAATTATGAACTCGTGGTGGATGCTTATCAAATGGCCATTCAGCATGCCAGGGCAGCAGATAACCTCGTCATCGAAATGATGAGTACGTCCGGCCTGGCCGTGATGGCTTTTGAGCACGGCCAGTTGCATCTCGCCTTCGAGATTGCTGCACCAGTGGGCGTCCGGTTGGAAGAATCCGGTTCGCTGCCCCCAATTAGCACGGTCGTGTATGGCATACTCGGAGAAGTCTATTACCAATGGGTTCAAACCGAACAAGCGCGGCGCCATATTCTACGCGCCCTTCAGTTGAGCACGCTGGGCGGCTACAAATCAGGTATGATCAATTGCCGGGTGCTCCTCTCGCGTCTGTCCCAATTGGAAGGGGACCTGGAGGCCGCCGCCCGTGAAATCCAGGAAGCCATAGACCAGTTGCAGGTGGATACCCCGGGTTATGTCCGGCAAGAAGCCGTTTCACAACAGGTGCGCGTCTATCTGGCCCGGAATCGTCCCGCCGCGGCCGAGATGGCACTTCAAGGACAGGGGTTCTCCTTCCGAGACCAATTCTCTTTTCCCGATCTCCCTCCCGACCAGAGCCTCTCCCATGCGAATGGGCTTTTGTACAACAGCGGTCTGTGCGTTCTTCTGTACCAGGCTCGGGCGGGCCGTGATTCGGCCGGCTTGAGGCCCGGGATCGAGTTGGCGGATCGCCTGGTCACCGGAGCGCTCCAGAGCCAGTACATCCCCGTCGCGTTGGAAGCGCTCTTGCTTCGCGCCCAGATGCACGCCGTGCTGGGGGATCATCGAGCCAGCCAGGCAGATTATGCCCGCGCTTTGGAACTGGCCGAGCCGGAAGGGTTCATCGGCGTTTTCGTCGAACGAGGCCCGCCCGTGGCCGAGGCCCTGGCGAACCTGGTCGAGCAGGACCGTCTTAGCGCCGTTCAACCGGGCTACGTTGAGCGCATCCTGGCCGCCTTCTCCCGATTGCAGCCGCCAGGCGCGGCGCGCGGCGAGCAGCCCGCGAGTGGTCTGATCGAGCCGTTGACCGACCGGGAGCTGGATGTGTTGCGCCTGATGGCCGAGGGGCTGAAATACGCAGAAATCGCCGCCAGGCTATTTATCTCCTTGAACACGGTGCGCTTCCACGTCAAGGCCATCTATGGCAAGCTCAGCGTGAACAACCGCACGCAAGCCATTGAGATGGCACGCCAACTGCGGATATTGTGAGCTTTGGCGGTACCCCCGCTTGGGTGCTGGTGTTCTTCCAGCCGCCTTGCCGGGCGCTAAACCGCCCGGCTGAGAGAGCAAAGCCCCCTTCGGGGGCTGGATTTCAGCCCGTATGGCTTTGCTCTCTCAGCCTGGACGTGAACGTCCGGGCAGGGCTGTCCGGCGAAAACCCACATCTTTATCCGGCGCAGACTACATCTTTGTGTGGTCTGCGCCGCTTTATATTTTGGTAAGATAGGGTGGCTTTTGAAAGATCATAGCCGGAAAGGAGGGAGAGAATGCAAGATATCTGTACCTACCAAATCGAAGTGCGGGGCCAGGTGGATGAGAACACCTTCAACGCCAGCAGTCCGCTTCAGATGACAGTGGTACGGATGGATACGGCTGCCACGCTGTTTACAATCCGCGCCGATCAGTCGGGTCTGATCGGGCTGATACGGCACCTGCACGGGCACGGATTCGTGCTCTTGTCCCTATACCGTGAACAATAACCCACGGTTTTTAGGAGGAACCATGTCTGTCAAAA
>JAXHUO010000124.1:0-1444 GCA_034189605.1 Chloroflexota bacterium | reverse complement strand
GCGCCGATCAGTCGGGTCTGATCGGGCTGATACGGCACCTGCACGGGCACGGATTCGTGCTCTTGTCCCTATACCGTGAACAATAACCCACGGTTTTTAGGAGGAACCATGTCTGTCAAAACCATCTCAAGCAATCTCAAGAACGCCAGGACCGTCGGTTCTCGGTCTGCTGGCCTGCCGGTCACGCGCGACCTCACACTCGCGTATGCGGTCTCGTTCGTGATCGCTCTTCTGGTGGCTGTCGCAGCCTTCGCCGGCCTCCTGTTCCGAACCACCATCTATCCAACGGACGAGCTGATTCTGGCCTACCTTCCCGTAGACGCGTTTCACCTCGCCGTGGGATTGCCCATCCTGCTTGGCTCGATGTGGCTCGCGCGACGTGGCAGGCTCGTCGGCTTGCTCTGCTGGCCAGGCGCGCTCCTCTACGTGTTGTACAGCTATATCACCAACCTCGTCGGCGTGCCGTTCGGCGTGCTGTTTCTGCCGTACCTGCTCCTGGTTGGGCTGAGCGCGTACACGACGATCGGTCTCGTCGTCAGCATCAACGGTGAGACAGTGCGCCAGCGGCTCAGTGACGTCGTGCCGGCGAAAACCGCCGGGGGTGTGCTCGTCAGTCTCACCGGCCTGTTCGTCGTGATCAATGTGGTCAACATCGTCACCGCGACCGCCAATCAGCCAGCCGGCGCCCTGGACCTGGTGCCCGTGTGGATCGCCGACTTTGTGACGGTGGTCCCGACGTGCCTCGTCGGCGGGTTTCTGCTATGGCGGCGCGAGGCGCTCGGGTACGTAGCCGGTGCGGGGTTGCTGCTTCAATACAGCCTGTTGTTGATCGGGCTTGCTGTCGTCCTGGCCTTCCCGGCAGTCTACAACGCTTCGCCGGTCGACGTGGGCGGCGTTGTCACGATGCTCGCTGCGGGCTTGATCTGCTCGGTCCTCCTGGTGCTCTTTGTGCGTGGGGCAACGTCGCATCGCAACTTGCAGGTCACTCCGGAAGGAGAGGGCAGGCGATGAACCTATCAATGACCTGTCTTTTGCTCGGCGGCGGCGCCAGTTTTCTCATCGCAGCGTTGCACCTTGCTCTCGTTTTCAAACCACAATGGTACCGCCACTTTGGCGCGGCTGAACTCGCGCAGCTTCACGAGCAAGGCTCCCCGTTTACCGTACTCGTCACGAGTGGTCTGACCCTGATGTTTGCCGCCTGGGGAGCGTACGCCCTCTCCGGCGCAGGCATGATCGGGCAGCTTCCTTTGATGCGAACTGTGCTCATCGCCATTGGCGCCATCTACATCCTGCGCGGCCTGTTGCTCCCATCCGAGCTGGTCAAAGTCTTGATGAGTGGTCACCCTTTCCGCTTCGTCGTCTTTTCGACCGGTTCGCTTGTGGCAGGGTTGCTTTACCTGTTTGGTACATTGGCATAGGACCGTCGGCTCCCGACTGTAATATA
>JAXHUO010000123.1:0-3930 GCA_034189605.1 Chloroflexota bacterium | reverse complement strand
GACGATGAGGCACACCATTATTCTTTTGCTGATTCTGATCTTACCGCTGGGGTTGGTGTCCCTAGTAGCCACGGCCCGGCCTGCTGTGGCAGAGCCAATCAGCATTACCCCGCTGCCGCCGGTCCAGGAGGTGGATGGGCGGGCGGGTGCATGTTATTCCTTCTATTACGATCCGCCCGAGGGGCCTGACCGTCCCTTTATCTCAATGGTATACAACGCCGGTTCCCGCTGGGATCGTTTTGACTTTATCTGGCCCAACATTGAGCCCACTAACGATGGTTGGAACTTTGGTGCCTACGATGCTGTGGTGAACGACTTGGATGCGGCGGGAATGAACATGGTCGGCATCTTGCTCTGGACCCCCGACTGGGCCGCTACCAGTGGATTGGGAGGCATCTCCACGCCCCGCTCCGATCAGCGTTCTCCAGGTTGGCACGCGCCTGCCCACGCTGATCCTCTGGCTCCCCTGGTTCCCAGCGCTGCCTCCTCCCCACCTCAGGGCCTTTATCTCTCGTGGAATGACCCCAATAATCACTGGGGCAATTATGTATACACGGTCGTCTCCCGTTATAAGGATCGGGTGAAACACTGGGAGATGTGGAACGAGCCAGAGTGGTCTTATTTCTGGACCGGCACGTCCACCGATTATGCTCAACTTCTCAAGGTGGGCTATCAGGCGACCAAGGCTGCCTGCCCAGACTGCACCGTCCTTTTCGGCGGGCTGCACTACTGGTTGAACACCGACTACTACAAATGGGTGTTGAACGTCCTCGACGACGACCCGGCTGCACCCCAGAACAACTACTTTTTTGACGTAATGTCGGTTCACCTCTACAGTCGCTCCTCCAACACTTATGACGAGGTGAACAATATCCGCGCTGGGATGAGTGCCTATGGCGTAGGTGACCATCCCATCTGGCTCACCGAGACGGGTGTGCCGGTGTGGGGCGATGGCCTGGTGGGTCCCAAGCCCAAGTATGACTATGCCGCTACCCAGGATGAGGCCGCCGCTTATGTGATCCAGTCTTATGCCAACAGTTGGGCCTCCGACGTCGAACGGTACTTCTTCTTCCGCACCCACGACGCCGACATGGGGGAGTACTTTGGCTTGATTCGCAATGACCACTCGCTCCGCCCAGCCTACGTTGCCTACCAGGTCGCCACTACGTACTTGGTTTCCCCAAGCTTCACCACGCGAGTCATTAGTGATTCTGATCTGAATGTCACACTGTGGGGCACGCCCCGCGGGAAGGTCAGCGTGTTGTGGAATGAGAGTCCCACCACCGGCGTTTACACGCTTCCGGCGGCGATGCCTACGGCCACGCTGGTGGACCGTTGGGGTGTTACCGAGACCACCGCTGCAACTGGTGATGTCTACACCTTCACCCTGCCGGGCGCTACCGCGAATCGGCCTTTCCCTAATCAGAATGACTATATTATCGGTGGTGACCCGCTCATTGTGATTGAGACTGAGACACCCAGCGAGCCGCCTACCTCCACCGTCCACTCGCTGCCGGAGGTCACCTATTCCCCCGCCTTTACCGTCACCTGGGAGGGGCAGGACAACCAGTCGGGCGTCTGGGTCTACGACGTGCAGGTGCGCGACGGTGATGGCGGCGAGTGGGACTACTGGCAGCATTCCTCCCCCGCCACCTCTGGTCAGTTCACCGGTCAGCACGACCACACCTACTACTTCCGCTCGCGGGCCACCGACAAGGTCGGCAACCGGGAAGTCTGGCCCGAGGATGCCCAGGCCTATGCCACGCTCGATCTGTCCAGCACGCTCCACCTGAGCATTGGAACCTTTTTTGCTGACGAGAACCGCGACGATATCAGGGATATCTCTGGTACATTGACCACCGAGATCACCCTGACCCAGGTAGCATTACGTTTTCTGGACGAGGCTGGACAGGACGTGGTCAGTCCCACCGTGGACAGCAGTTCGTGGGCCTTTACCACCACCATCTATGCTGGACAGACCTATCAACTGCGGGCCACCAGTGCTGATCACGAGCGTATTCTATCGCTCACCTGGCCTCGGGGTGGGGAGGTGTACGTGAACACATATCTGGAGTTGGGCCTATGGCCGGTGAGGCGGCGTTACCTGCCGCTTGTCCTGCGCGGTGGGTGATGTGGAACTTGACGTAGATCGCAGAGACGGGTAAAATCAGCCTGGAGGTGGTGTGAATGGGCAGACGCAAGGCCAAGTATCAGTGGGATGCCAAATCCATTCGCGCGCTGCGAGACCATATGGACATGACCCAGCAACAGATGTCTGAGGAACTGGGCACGCGCCAGCAGACTATCAGTGAGTGGGAGACCGGGATGTACCGCCCTCGTGGAGGGATGAACCGCCTGCTTACGCTCGTCGCTGAGCAGGCGGATTTCGAGTACTGGACAGTGACGGCAGCGCCTGTGCCCGAGGAGGAAGAGGAGACCGAACCTTAAAATCTGTTTCTGCATCTTGACAGATTACACGTTTTAGTGTATAATCGAGTTTGTCATCTGGGGAGCCTGTGCTCCCTTGATTTTAAGATTATTTCACACGCTGGCGTGTAATAGGAGCGAATGTATGGGTACATACGGTTTGGATGGTGTGATCCGGGCATGGAAGCAGGAGCATTTGACGACCGAGCAGGCTATCGGCCAGGTTCTACTGCTGCTGCAAGAACTGGATGAGCGGCTGCGCAGCCTGGAGCGCCGCCTGGAACGATACGTTGAGCGCGCGCGTCGTCCGTGATAATGAAAGAGCCCCGGCCTCGACCGGGGCTCCAGAGGGTTCCTTTGTCCGTCGTACTGGTACGTTCTACGTCTAACCTGCCGGTGCGTGGAGAGCCCGGGCCTGTGCCCGGGCGCGCAACCGTGCTACCACGAACAGGATTGCCCCGACCGCTGACGCGACAGATATGAGGGACCCCAGCGCGGCCGCGCCGATCATCACCGTCCGTCGCAGCCGCTTTGTAAACACAATCCGGTGTCTGGCGTTGTCCACCAGTTCCTTTCCCAGACTGCGCACAAAAACCGCCGACGGCTGCACTGGCCGCATGCTCTGCTGTAACTGCTCGGCCAGTTGGAACAGTGGGGTCAGCCGATTACGTTCACCGATCGTCGGGTTGAGCCGCCGTATAGCCTCCGGACGGCCGACCAGTCCATCGGCATGGGCTGCCAGTACCTCAGTCATTCGTTTCTTGTTCATTATTTGTTCTCTCCGTGATCTTCTCCCGCCCTTTCCCTTCGCTGGCCAATTCTTTGCGCAGCGCTACCAACGTCCGGTGGTAGAGTGACTTGATTGCCCCTTCTGTCCGTCCCATCACCTGTGCAATCTCGGCGTTGCTCATCTGCTCGACGAACTTGAGGATGAGCAATTGTTGTCGCTCTGGCGGCAACCGGCGTACTGCCTGGAGTAAAAATTCCTGTGCCTCGTGCTCCTCTGTCAGAGCGACAGGGCCTTCTCGCTTCAATGCCCTCATCACCAGTTCGTCTAGTGAGATGATCTGCCGCCGGCTATGATCCCGGTGCCAGTTCGCTACCAGGTTGTGCGCAATGCGATACAGGTATGCTGAGAAAGGTGCTCCCCGATCCACGTAGCGCGGGATGTGCTTCAGCGCCCGGTAGAACGTGCGTGCTGTCAGGTCTTCCGCATCGTGGTGATTGCTCGTGCGGTAATAGATATAGTTGTAGATGTTGGCGACGTACCGCTCGTACAGGAGGCCGAATGCCTCTGGATCCTCCTTCGCCCGGGCGATGAGTGTCGCATCGCTCTCTTTGTGCATCCCGTCCATCTCTGTTCCCCCCTCTTTTTCTGCTTAGGGAGGTGGGGGTGAGCGAACGGCATCTCAATTGTGAGAACACCGTTGCGCCCTCTCAGTTGCGCTGTCTCATAGTGGCGCAGAACCAGTATAACAGAGGAACGGCGGCTGGTCAACCTGA
>JAXHUO010000122.1:0-4144 GCA_034189605.1 Chloroflexota bacterium | reverse complement strand
TGAGCGGCCTCTACGTGACGATCACCGGCCTCGTGACCGACCTATTTGGCCTGCACCAGTTCTTCTTTCACCGCTACGCGGGCTATGCCTGCGCCGCTCTGGCCGTGCTGCACCTGGCCCTCAACTGGGGGCGGGTCACGGCCTACCTCAAGCGGCGGTTGGGACGGCCGGAGCGCCGGGAACCGCCAGCGCCACGTGAGCGTGCCCTGCTGCTGGATCGGCGCGGCTTCCTCGCCTCCGCTCTGGCGGCTGCGGGAGGCTTTATCCTGGGGCGGCTAATCCCTGGCCGGCGGCCGGTGGCACTCCCCCTTCCCGAGGGGACCACCGACGTCGGTGAGTTGTATCATCAGTGGAGCACCGCCACGAGTACTCGCGGTGGCAAGCCCGGCTACTCGTGGACACTGGGACCAGTGCTCGACTGGGGCAGCCAGCCGGAGCGTTACAAGACCTACGCTGGCGCAGAACAGATAACGCTCCCCGACCCCCATGGCCACCGGGGACTGAGTCTGGAGGAAACGGTCGAGATACGCCGCTCCACCCGCGACTACTCGGCCACACCGCTATCGTCGGAGGAACTCTCGCGCCTGTTGCACGCCGCTCAGGGCATCACCGAACACCGCTGGGGTTTCCGCGCCGCCCCCTCGGCCGGGGCGCTCTACCCCATCGAACTGTACGCGGTGGTGCAGGACGTCGTGGGGCTAAAGCCGGGGATCTATCATTACGCTGTACAGGAACACGGGTTGGAACTGCTCCAGCAGGGAGACTTTCGCGCCGAGGTGGTACGGGCAGGAATAGGGCAGGCATTCCTGGGACAGGCGGGCGTCTGCTTCGTCCTCTCGGCCGTCTTCCAGCGCACGCGCTGGAGATACCGCGAGCGGGCCTACCGCTACGTGCTGCTGGAGGCGGGGCACATTGGGCAGAACATCTACCTGGCGGCTACTTCGATGGGGCTGGGGGCCTGCGCAGTCGGCGCGTTCCTCGACGACGATCTCAACGACCTGCTGGGGTTGGATGGCAAGGAGGAAACAACACTCTACATCATGCCGGTAGGAAAGGTGTGACGGCATGAAAATTGCCCTCGCCGCCGTCGGTTTCACCTCAACCATCGCGCAGATTGTGCTGATGCGCGAAATGGTCGCCACCTTCTATGGCAATGAGTTGCTCTTCGGGCTCGTGCTGGCCGCCTGGCTGGCATGGGTGGCGGCCGGTTCGTGGGGACTGGCCCGGCTGGCAGAGCGGCGACAACTGGGGGCAAGGACCTTCGCAGCGGGGCTGGTGCTCGTCGCGCCGCTGCTCCCGGCGCAGATCTGTCTCGTGCGCGACGTGCGGGCGCTGCTGGGGGTCACGCCAGGGGCCTTCATCGAGTTCGGGCCGATGGTCGCGGCAATCGTGCTCATCCTGGCCCCGCTATGCCTCCTGGCGGGCTTTCTGTTCACGCTGGGAGCGCGGCTGACCGTCGAGCAGGGCGGCGCTGCAGGCCAGGCCTACGTCTGGGAAAGCGCCGGTGCCGTCGCCGGTGGCACTCTCTTTAGTTTCATCTTCATTCGCTACCTGGACCCCTTCCAGACCGCCCTGCTCGTCGGGGTAGTCAACCTGGCCATCGCCCTCCAACTCGTGAAACCCGAGACCTGGAACCGGAAACTGGCCCTGGCCTGCTTTCTCCTCCTGGCACTCGCGGCCCTTCCCGCAGGCCATACCCTCCACGCTGCTACTCTCCGCTGGCAGTGGTCCGACCTGGCTTTTGCTGCCGACTCCCCCTATGGTCGCCTCACCATCCAGGCCCGCGACGGGCAGCGTGTCTTCTTCGAAAACGGCCTTTTGGCTTTCGAGACGCAGGGGACGTTTCCCGAGGAGGTGGCCCACTTTCCCTTGCTGGCACATCCTGGCCCGCAAAGCGTCCTCCTCGTCGGCGGGGGCGTCGCCGGGGATGTGCGTGAGATACTCAAGCACCCAACTGCCCGCGTGACCTATGTCGAACTTGACCCATCGCTGATCGAGGCGGCACAGACGCATCTGCCCCCAGAGGACGCTGCCGTCCTGAGCGATTCCCGCGTCACGCTGATCCTCACCGATGGGCGGCTGCACATCAACAAATGTGCTGAATCTGTAAAAGGAACGGCCCGTTGCACCTTCGACGTCGTCATTCTTGACCTGCCTGAACCCTCCACTGGCGCGATCAATCGCTTTTACACCCGCGAGTTCTTTGAACAAGTGCAAGCGGTACTCAACCCTGGCGGCATCTTTGCGCTGGGGCTGCCCTCGGCGGAGAACTACTGGAGCCCAGAACTGGCGCGGCGCAACGGCAGCGTCTACCATACGCTGAGGGCGGTATTCCCGGAAGTGCTCGTGCTCCCCGGCGAGCACAATTTCTTCCTCGCCTCCGGCGTGCCCCTGGAAGCCGACTCCATCGTACTGGCGGGCCGGCTGGCCGACCGTGGCATTGAAACCCGCTGGGTGACGGCGGAGTACATCGAGTACATCTTCACCACCGACCGCTTTGCTCAGGTGCAGGCGGAACTTGCGACTACGGGGGTACGGCTGAACGAGGACTTGAGACCAGTATGCTATTACTACGACCTGGCACTGTGGCTCTCGCGCTTCTACCCCTCGACAGACTCACCGCCACGAGTACTCGCGGTGGCAGGGCCGGCCTCAATCCTGCGGAGGGCCTTTGAGAGCGCCAGCCTGGTCAATCTGTGGTGGGTGGCTGTGCCGCTGGCGCTGATCGTGCTGTTCGTGCGCTGGCGGCGCGGGTGGGCCGTCCCGGTCGCCATCGCCGGCATCGGCCTGGCGGAGATGACGCTGGAGGTGGTGATTCTCTTTGCCTTCCAGGTATTACACGGTTACGTCTACGCCGAGGTCAGCCTGATCGTGACGGCCTTTATGGCCGGGTTGGCGCTAGGGGGCGCGGCGAGCAACCGGTTGCTGGCCGAAGAAGGGAGAGCCAAGCAGACGCTGATTGCTGTACAGGTAGCCGTCGCCGTCTATAGCGGCCTTTTCCCACTCA
Organism: Chloroflexota bacterium; assembly: GCA_034189605.1. Lineage (GTDB taxonomy): Bacteria > Chloroflexota > Anaerolineae > B4-G1 > B4-G1 > JAUWNP01. Next base: position 1,137 of record JAXHUO010000122.1, on the reverse strand, counting down.
TCCTGTCGTTGCCCATTCCTGCCCCACCGCTGGTATTCCCGCTACTGGCGCTGCTGGCGGGCACGCTCACGGGGATGGCCTTCCCATTGGCGGTGGCCCTGACGCAAGGAAGCGCCGATCGCGTGGCTGGCATGCTCTACGGGGCCGATCTGGTGGGTGGCTGCGTGGGGGCGCTGTTGGCCGCCGTGCTCTTCGTGCCGGTGCTCGGCATCCCGCAGACCTGCGCGGCGGTGGCGCTGGTCGGGCTGGCGGGGCTGCTGGTGCTCCTGTGACGGGCAAGTGTGCGGCAGATCTGGCAAAGGTTGCGTTAGACTACCAATATCACTCCCATCACCGCCAAAATGGCGGCTACTATTTTTCTAAACAGCACCTCGTTTATGCGCATCTGCAACCGTGATCCGGCGAAAACACCAGATACCAGGAACGGCGCCATCAGCAGCGCGAAACGTAATACTTGGCCGGTGAGAAGCCCGTTGGCCGTGAAAAGCACCAACTTGTAACAGGCATCGGCGAAAAAGATGCCATAAAGCGTGGCGCGGAAGACCTGTTTCTCCTTGAGGACGTGGGAAAGATATATGATGATGGGCGGCCCGTTGACGCTGAACATTGCGCCCAGCGCCCCGCCCAGGAACCCGCTGAGAGGGGCCAGGTAGGGCATCGTCCGCTTGTGCCCCGCCTTGCTGGTCGGACGCTCCTTACGGAATAACATCAGCAACGCCCACCCGGTCACCAGCAGCCCCAGGACACGCTTGAGAAGGTCGTGACCGAAGGAGAGCAGTACCCACGTGCCGATGGCAGTCCCCACCAGTAGCCCGCTCAAGAGCAGGAGAAACAGCCGACGATGAATAAAGCGATAATTGGACGCAACCAGAATAACACCGGACGTGAGATCAAAGAGCAAAAAGACGGGCGTGATGAACTTGACGTCCAGGATAAACATCAGCAGCGGGACGGCAAACAATGCACTGCCAAAGCCAGAGATACCTTTGACGAAATGCCCGCTGAAGACGATCAAGCCAGCCAGCAGGATGGTGCCGATTTCGGTAGGAGCCATAGACTGTGCTGGACCTCTCACAGATTGTTGTCAGTATCGGCGATCCCCTGCCAGTCTCCTATCTCGCTCCTGACCCTAGAACA
>JAXHUO010000121.1:0-4247 GCA_034189605.1 Chloroflexota bacterium | reverse complement strand
CGCTGGGCATCATCGGCGGGCCAACAGAACTGCATAATATCCGAGTCGCACAGCGGATCTTTGCCGACCTGGATTTTGAGATCACGCCGTAGATATGCGGTAAGAAGTCAATCTGATCTTTGAGGTGGAAATATGGACTTTACGTTTTCTCCAGAACACACTGCCCTGCGCCGGATGATCCGGGAGGTTGCCGAGACCGAGATCGCCCCTGTAGCGGCAGCACTTGACCGGGAGCACAGGGTTCCTCTTGAGGAGATGCGTTTACTCGGCGAAATCGGCCTCCTGGGCGTCTGTTTCCCGCAGGAGTACGGTGGGATGGGGGCTGGCGAGGCTGGCTATTGCATCCTGATGGAGGAATTGGGCCGGATCTGCACCTCCACGGCGACCAACGTCGGTGCCCACATCGGCATCGGCGCGATGGCAATCCACCTGGGCGGGACCGACGAGCAGAAACGCAAGTACCTGACGCCGCTGGCGCGAGGGGAGAAAATCGCTGCCTTCGGCCTGACCGAGCCCAACGCTGGCTCTGATGCCGCCGCTATTCGCACCCGTGCCGTCCGTGAGGGGGATTCCTGGATTCTGGATGGGGGCAAGGTCTTTATCACCAACGGTGGCTACGCGGACATCATCACCGTGATGGCAGTGACCGACCCAACGCTAGGGGCCAGGGGCGGCATCACCGCCTTCATCGTCGAGACCGATTGGGAGGGCTTCTCGGTAGCCCGAGAAGAGGATAAGATGGGCATCCGAGGCACGAGCACCGCGGAACTGGTCTTTGAGGAACTACGAGTGCCGCACGAAAACGTGCTGGGCAAGGTTGGCGAGGGTTTTATCGTTTTCATGCAGTCGCTAGACATGGGCCGGCTGACACTGGGCGCGGCTTGCCTGGGTGGAGCCCAGGCGGCGCTGGAGGCCGCTATCCATTGGGCCAAGACCCGCAAGCAGTTTGGCCTGGAACTGGCCCACAAGCAGTCGGTGCAATGGAAGATCGCGGACATGGCCACCGAAGTGGAGGCTCTGCGCAGCCTGGTTTACCGGGTGGCCTGGCTTGTGGATACAGGCCAGTCCTTTGCCCAACTGGCAGCGATGTGCAAGATGTACGGCTCCGAGGTAGCCTCTCGGGCCATTGATATGGCGATGCAGATCCACGGTGGGTTGGGCTTCACACGAGACTTTGCCATTGAGCGAGCCTTCCGTGACGCCCGCATCTCAGAGATATTCGAAGGCACCAACGAGATCCAGCGCATCGTCATCGCCAGTAACATCTTTCGCGAGCATGGAGTGCAGATCAGGCCATAGCGGAGGGATACTATGCGAATTGTAGTGATTCTTGGACAAGTTCTCGACCCCAGCGGCATCGTGGTCAAACGGCGGGCAGGCCGCATCTTTGTCAACCGAGAAGAATACGTGATCCAGCCAGCCGACCGTTGCGCGCTGGAGGCGGCGTTGCGCATCAAGGATGCCACCGGCGCTGAGGTAGTGGCCCTGCCACGAAGCCCGCTGCCCGATGACGACGTGCTCCGCCAGGCGCTGGCGATCGGCGCCGACAAGGCGATCTACCTGACCGGCGATGGCCTCAAGGCAGCCGGCGACGCGGTTATGGCCCGTGTGCTGTCAGCGGCGGTGGCTCTGCTAGGAGGCGCCGATCTAATTCTGACCGGTGCGGCCACTATGGACACTGGACAGGGTCAACTGGGTCCTCGGCTGGCTGAGGCTCTGATTTGTCCCCAGATTCTCAATGCCTGGCAGGTAGAAGCGGCCGGCGGTAAGGTCCAGGCAGTCCGCCAGGAAGACACCGGTCACATAGTAATAGAGGTAGCCATGCCAGCAGTCGTCACGATGCTGCCCGGATCGCTCAAGCCCCGTTATCCCGACGGGGTGCGCTTGATCAACGTCTACAAAAACGTGGGAAAGATCGCAGAGGCTCTGGAGCAGTGGAACGTGGCCGACCTGGTAGAAGCAGATGCACTCGAGCCGTTCCTGGAGCGGCGGGGGCAGGACTTTCCGCCGGAACGGGAGCGAGGGGTACGCGTGAGTGGCACCCCGAATGATCTGGCCCAGGCGCTGGCAGACGCGTTCCGGCAGCGGATGGGAAGATAAGGAGAGCACTATGGACGTTTCATATCTCGACTTGCTGATGGCACAGCAGGAGGAGATCTCCGAGGCCGATGGCGGAGGCGGCGGTATCTGGGTCGTGGCCGACGTGGTGGATGGCGCGGTAGCGCCGGTGACGCTGGAAGCGCTGGGCGCGGCCCGCACTCTTGCCGACGCATTGGGAGCCTACGTCTACAGCGCCCTGCTGGGCGAGGGAGTGGCAGATGGTTCGGCTACGCTCACCACAAGCTTAGCCCAGACCCTCTACCAGGCAGGGGCCGACGGAGTGCGCGTGGCCGACCATCCCTCGTTAGCCCAGTTTGCGTTGGAGCCCTACCTGAAGGTGCTGGCCGATCTCTTCCAGGCCGAGCAGCCGGAGGTGGTCATCTTCGGGGCCACCGCGCAGGGGCAAGAACTAGCGCCACGGCTGGCGCAGCGTCTAGATGGCGGGCTGATCGAGCACGCGGTCGCGACCAGCCTGGACGAGGCCACCCGGACAGTAGTGGCCACATTCCCAATCTATGGCGGAGAATACTTTGAGATTGTCGCCTGTCTCAAAGCCCGGCCTCAGTTTATCACTGTGGAGCCGGGGGCTTTCCCCGCTCCCTTTATTGATTCCTATCGCAGGGGAGAGCCCACCCTGCTCAATGTCGAGCCGGTGGAACCAGCCGTGCGTGTGGTGGGCCCTGCCGAAGGGTTCGAGCCGCCCCCGGTTCCGCTTGCTCAAGCACTGGTGATCGTGGCCGCTGGCAGGCAGGCGGGCGACTTTGAGATGGTCAAGCGGCTGGCGGTGGCATTGGGCGGTCAGGTAGCCGGCGATCGGGGGGCGCGGGACGCGGGCTGGATCACGCCCGACCAAATCGTGGACGTGCGGGGCGTGACAGTGACGCCCCAGGTGTACGTGGCAGTGGGCATCCGGGGCGACACGTTCCACAACGGGGCCATCGAAGGAGCAAAGTTCATCGCCGCTATCCACCCCGATTCCGACGCACCCATCTTCCACGTGGCCGACCTGTGCCTGGAGGCAGACCCGGCCGAGGTGTTGCCGGTGTTGCTGGAGGCACTAGAAGGATAGATAGAACAAACCCTCCAGTTTGCAAAATCCACGCAAAAACCTCTCAGGCCCCGGTATATATCCGGGGCCTGATTGCATGAGGTCACCCAGACATCTAGTGGAGCGGGCTGGCAGGCGACCCTCCTTTTATCTGCCCAAGCAACACCCGGCGTTGGAGAACCGTTTCATATACGTTCTTGAAACACTGGGCAAAGTATGAATGGCTATGATACGCTATAAGAGTAACGTACAAAGGATATCTTTGGTCATACTTGCGTATAGTACTCGTAACCCAGAATAGGTGTACTCCGTTGGGCGGGATGTGAAAGGATGGGACATGAAATCAGGCCGATTCTCTAATATGTTGTTAATTCTGATCCTGGTTGTGGGGATATTATCCGTGCCGATAATGACCGGCACTGCCTCTGTGCCGGTCACCAGCGGGCCTGAGGTCACCGGTTCGCCGGACACGGCGATAGCAGGGCCCAGACCCAGCCCCCCCCAGCCCATAGTGAGTTACTCCACCCGAAACGACACCTCGCCCATCCTGCGATCAATAAGACCTATCCCGCCTGGGACCAGGGCTGGGGAACGGGAGATGCGCTTGTTGCCTCTGCCTCGACAGGGAGATGACGAGCAAGAACAGCAGAGCATATTGGGAGCACCGATCCTCCAGAGCCAGCCATCTCCGCCCAACATGCCAGCGGCCATTCAGAGTTTTGAGGGTGTCAGCAACGTGGATATCGTCCAGCCGCCCGATACCCAGGGAGATGTAGGCCCCAATCATTACGTCCAGTGGGTCAACCTGTCCTTTGCCATCTGGGACAAGGAGGGCAACCTGTTGTACGGCCCAGCCAACGGCAACACCCTATGGAGTGGCTTTGGCGGACCGTGTGAAACGACCAACGACGGCGACCCCATCACCCTCTACGACCACCTGGCCGACCGCTGGTTTATGAGCCAGATGGCATTACCCTACCACCCCAATGGTCCGTTCTATCAGTGTATTGCCATCTCTCGGACTGGCGACCCCACCGGCGATTGGTACCGGTACGAATTCGTCATCCCAGTCAACAAAATGAACGACTATCCCAAGTTT
>JAXHUO010000120.1:0-4255 GCA_034189605.1 Chloroflexota bacterium | reverse complement strand
TTTACAACCTGATCACCGGCATCATTGGCGCGTTGCAGATTTTTACCCAGGCGTTCTTCATCCCCATACCGCGCCGGGCGGGGACCTTTTTCAACGTCCTGATCTACCAGGAGGCTTTCCAGTTCCGTCACATGGGATATGCTTCGGCGATGGCATGGATCAACCTGGTGATCATCCTGCTCATCACGCTGCTGGTCTTCCGTTCATCGGCTGCCTGGGTATACTACGAGGGCGAGACAAAATAGGAGGTTATCATGACATCAACATTGGTTCACGCGAAGTTGAGTCCAGGTCTCCGCGTCCGTCGTGCCACCGGTAGCTTCCTCACGTACCTGCTGCTGGTCCTGTGCTCGTTGTTCGTGTTCGTCCCCTTTGCGTTCATGCTCTCCACTTCCCTCAAGACCGAGGAGCAACTATTCGTCTGGCCCATCCAGTGGGTTCCTGATCCCATCGCCTGGGAAAACTATAGCCAGGCATTCGTCGAGTTGGGCAGTATCGCACCCGGGCTGACCTTTTGGCGCATCCTGAGCAACACGTTGTTCATCACCATCCTGGCCATGACCGCCGAACTGATCGCCGTGTCCCTGGTGGCCTACGGGTTTGCCCGCTTCCGCTTTCCCGGCCGCGACGCGCTCTTCCTCATCCTGCTCTCCACGATGATGCTTCCCAGTATCATCACCCTCATCCCCACCTTCCTGATCTGGCGGACGTTTGAACTGATTGACACCTACGACCCGCTGACAATCGGGGCCTGGTTTGGCGGAGGAGCCTGGGCAGTCTTTATGCTGCGCCAGTTTTTCCTGTCTATCCCGAAAGAGATGGAGGAGGCTGCTATCATTGATGGCGCCAACACGTTCCAGATTTACTACAAGATCATGCTGCCGCTCGTCAAACCGGCCCTGCTGGCGCTGGGTGTGCTGATCTTTCAGGGCAACTGGAACAACTTTATGGGGCCTCTCATTTACCTGAACACCACCCTCAAGTTCCCCCTGGTCGTGGCGCTCAAATTTTTCCAAGAGTCCATTTCCAAAGAGGCCCCCAAGTGGCACTACATGATGGCCATGTCCACCGTGATGGCAGCCCCTATCCTGACGCTCTACTTTATGGCCCAGAAATACTTTATTGAGGGATTGACCGTCGGCGCGGTTAAAGGCTAGAGGCGGAATGTACCACAGGTGGGCCTTCTGGCTTTTGGTCGCGATGCTGGTGCTGACCGGTTGCGCTGGGACCCTAACTGCACGACCACCCACGCCGACCGTGACCCTTCCCGCGCCAGCGACCGAAAGGTCAATAGTCACGCCAACCTCGGTGGCTACCCCCAGGCCAACGCCACCGCCGGTCGAGCACCCACTGCAGGATGGCCTGGTCAACCTGACCCACTTGCAGCGTCTGACGGAGATGGTAGAGTGGGACGAGGAGCCGGTGGCGCTGGTCCACATCTACTCCGAGGCCCCAGACTATGGCTGGGTGGACGCCTCCGGCGAGGGTATCGCCTGTGTGGACGACTTGGCCCGCGCCGCCCTGGTCTACCTGGCATACTACGAGCGCACCGGCGACCCAGAGGCCCTGGAACAGGCCCGCTACGCCCTCAACTTTGTACGGCACTTGCAGGCGGAGGACGGCGAGTACTACAACTTTGTCCTGGATCGCCAGGGCACGGTCAACACCGAGGGGCGCACCAGTTACAAGGGCTGGGGTTGGTGGGCTGCGCGGGGGCAGTGGGCGCTGGCCGCCGGCTACCGTGTCTTCCGCGACGTAGACCCATCCTACGCGGCGGCGCTGCGTGAAGCCTACTTGCGCGGCGAGGATGCGCTGGGGCGGGCCGTCGGGCCGGTAGGCGCTTACGACGAATTACACGGCGTGCGTCTCCCAGCCTGGCTGGTCGGCAACGGCTCCGACCTCTCCGCGCTGGCGGTGCTGGGCTTGACGGAATACTATCGCGCCGAGCCGAACAGTCGCACGCGCCAGATCATCACCAACCTGGCCAACGGCGTCGCCGTCTACCAACTGGGCGGGCCGGGTGAGTATCCCTACGCTGCTCATCCCTCGAACACCACTTCGACCGCCCTGTGGCACGCCTGGGGCAGCCACCAGGTGCACGCGCTGGCATTGGCCGGTGACCTGCTCGGGCGCCAGGACTGGATCGAATCGGCCCGCCGAGAGGCGGACACCTTCTTTGTGCGCTTGCTGACCACTGATCTGATCAATGAGATGCTGCCGTTGCCCAATCGCCGGGGACAGATCGCATACGGCGCCGAAGTGATGACCTCCGGCTTCTGGGCGCTCTACCAGGCCACCGGCGAGGAGCAGTACGCCCGCTATGCTGGCCTGACCGCTTCCTGGTTCTTTGGCAACAACATGGCCGGTCTGCCAATGTACGACCCGGAGACCGGGCGCTGCTTCGACGGCATTGATGGCCCCACTCCCTTCCGCGTCAACCGGAACGCCGGAGCCGAGTCCACCATCGAGGCGCTATACGCGCTGATGCAGGTGGACCGGGACCCCATCGCCAACCGTTACCTGAACGTCAGCGCCGTCGAAACCCCGCCCACACTGATCGTGGAAATGGAGGACGGCGTCAAGGTCGCAGGGGACGCCACCTACGGGTGGCGCGAGTGGACCGGCGAGGCCCGCTTCTCCAACGGGCGTTACTATGGCCTCAAGCTAGGCGACGCCGTCTCGGTGACGATCAATGCGCCCGCCAACGGCGACTACGTGGTAAACGTCTCTCACCTGCGCCGCGCCGCGCCTAAACCGGAGCGCATCGCCGAGGTGATCCGCGCCCCAGAGTCGGTCACCATTGATGGCCAACTGGGCGAGTGGGTCGCCGCCCATCCGCTACCCGTGGATAGTCGCGAGCAATTTCTACGCGGTGGTGCTACCTGGCCTGGCCCCGAGCAGGCTAGTTTCACCCTCTACTGGATGTGGGACGATACCCACCTCTACGTTGCAGCCCGCGTACGCGATACACAGCACGTCCAGAACTGGACCGGTCCCTCCGTCTGGCGCGGCGATACCTTGTGGCTCTACCTGAACACGCGCGGCGACCGCCGTCGCGTGGACGTCAAGCTGACGCTGGCCCAAACTTCCGATGGGCCCCAGGTGTGGAACTGGGTGGCACAGGCATTTCTACCGGGCGCGGAACTGGTCTGGCAGCCGGCCGAAGGCGGATACGTCTACGAGGCCGCCCTGCCGCTGGAGAGCCTGAACTATTTGAGTCCACAGAATGGGCGGCACATCTACTTTGAGGCCGGAATGGGGCTGGGCGGCGGTTTTATGGATTGGACCGGGTTGGACCCGGACACAGCGGAGAACCTGGCCCCCTTGACCTTTGTGACGGCGCTCTCGCCGGCTGCCCAGGTCGGCGAGATACCGGAGCAATCGCCGGAGGACGTGGCCTTCGCCGTCGCCCTCGACGGCGGCGATCCGGTCGTCCTGCCCCAGGCCCTCTCACCCGACCGGGATTACCTGTGGCTCGATTCCATCTTTGAGGGGCCGGTCCAGTTGAGCCGCGGTCCCCACACGTTGCTGGTGCGTTATGCTGGCCGGCAACCCGACCGCGAGGCAGTGGTGGACGCCTTTATGCTCGTCCCAGCCATCGCGTGCAAACGGTTGGAGGACGGCGACGGCGGTTCGTTCACCCTGTGTCATGATATGCAGACCGCCACCACGACGTGGGAGGAACCGTAGTGGAGCAATGGCCTGTCCCCCTTCAGGTGATCGTCCAGGCGCTATTCGACTGGTGGGACGACTGGGTGCAGATGGTGTTGATCAACCTGGTCTGGATCCTTTGCTGGCTGACGGTCGTGCTCGGTCCGCCGGCCACCTTTGGCATCTACCACGTCGCCAACCGCCTGGTGCATGGCGAGAGCCTGGGCCTGAGCGGGTTACTGGAGGGCGGGCGGCGCTATTTCCTGAGAGCCTGGTTGTGGACGCTGCTGAATCTGGCCGTGACGGCGGTGGTTGGAGTCAATGTCTGGTTCTATGCTCGCTTCGACGCTGTCTGGGCCGGAATCCTACAAATGTTTTTCCTCCTCCTGGGCCTGGCCTGGCTGGTGGTCCAGTTCTACGCGCGGCCCTATCTGATGGAGCAGGAAAAAAAGTCCCTGTGGCAGGCGCTGCGCAACGGGCTGTTCACCGCGCTGGCGGCCCCCGGCTACACGCTGGCGGTGGCCGGTCTGGCAGTGCTGATCGGGGCGCTGAGCATCGGCACCGTCGCCCCGCTCTTCCTGGGCGGCCCGTGCCTGATCGCCGT